>NZ_JABEQC010000006.1 GCF_013041605.1 Vibrio plantisponsor
GAAGCTTTAGAAGCGAGGAACACACATGGACCCGCTAGGTCTTCTGGCGTACCCCAACGGTCTGCAGGGATGCGCTCAAGGATAGCTTGGTTGCGGTCTGCGTCTGCACGTAGAGCGGCAGTGTTGTTAGTAGCCATGTAACCAGGTGCGATAGCGTTAACGTTGATGTTGTGCTTAGCCCATTCGTTCGCCATCAGGCGAGTGATACCCATTACGCCGCTCTTAGAAGCCGTGTATGAAGGAACACGGATACCGCCTTGGTAAGAAAGCATAGAAGCGATGTTGATGATCTTGCCGCCGTTGCCTTGAGCCATGAATTGCTTAGCGACTGCTTGAGACATAAAGAATACAGACTTGATGTTGATGTTCATAACATCATCCCAGTCTTGCTCAGAGAAGTCGATTGCGTCGTTACGACGGATGATGCCAGCATTGTTTACTAGGATATCAACGCGACCACACTCTTCAACAGCGCGGCTAACGATAGAAGGAATGTCGTCCAGCTTCATTAGGTTCGCGCGAATGTCGATGAACTTTTGTCCAGTTGCTTTGATAAGTTCGATGGTTTCAGTTGGTTCAACAATGTTTACGCCAACGATGTCACAACCTGCTTGTGCAAGACCTAAAGCCATACCTTGACCTAGACCAGTATCACAACCGGTTACGATTGCAACTTTACCCTTCACATCAAATGAATCAAGAATCATTACTTTTTCCTCAACGTACCTAATTAAATATGAACAGGAACGCCCTGAACATCATGACAAGGAATATAACAAGAAAAAAACTCTTCAACAAATAAAAATGAAAGGGTGTTTCAAAAAATATAGCTGATCTCTAATTTTTGCTATGAATTGACTGTTGTTAAAAAATCAAAAACACATTTTAAATTCAAATTTGATGTGGTTTTGAGGGCTACTGAGCTTATGAAGGAGTCTCTTTGTTAACGGTGAGGTTATTCAAATGGAGAACCCGTTTTAGTCGCAGTTATCTTTTAAAACAAAAAAGCCACCTTCTTGGTTTCAAGAAGGTGGCTTGATGTAACTTTTCAGATGAAGAATAGGGGTATTACTTCGTTAACCCTAAGGCTTCATTCATTACGTGGAAGATGTAGTTTTGCTCAACTGCACCTTGGAACAAGTAAGCCTGAGGACCACGAGCGAAGATAGCGACGTCTTCACCTGAGTGAGTTTCTGAATCAAGTTTGATTAGAGATTGTTGACGGTAATCAATGTTCATCACTTCTTCTTCAGTTGGGTTAGGACGATCTGCACCGCCTTTTTCAACCGCGCCAGGACCATTACCGTAGCTCAATGTGGTGTAGTGTTTGCCGTAAGCATCGACACTCAATTTACCGTTTGATTTAGACAGACCAAGAATTGGATTGCCGCGCTCTGAGTAACCATTTGAAATCAGTGTGTGCGCATGGTCAGCGGTTACAATGATCAACGTATCTTCTGGGTTTGTTTTATCTAGTGCTGCTTTTACTGCTTCATCATAGGCAACAGCATCCCAAAGTGCGCGAGCTGCATTACCATCGTGGTGCGCGTGGTCAATACGTCCTGCTTCAACCAACAACAAATAGCCATCTTTGTTATTCGATAATAGGTCGATTGCTTTTGAAGTCATCTCAGCAAGTGAAGGCTCGTCACCACGGCGATCCGCTTCATACTTCATGTGGCTGCTCTCAAACAGACCAAACACTTTCTTTGCATCTGCTGGAATGCTTTCGAAACCTTTTTGATCGTAAACATACTGACCATCTGGGTGCTGAGTTTGCCATTTTTCAACGAGGTTTTGACCGTCTTTACGTTTGCCTTTTTTACCTTCAGGGTCGACGACATCGACAGGCAGGAATTCGCGGCGTCCACCACCAAATACCACATCCATACCTTTGCCTTCGTTGAAGCTAATCAACTGCTGTGCGATATCAACACAACCTTGATTCTTGGCGATGTTTGGAAGGGTTGCGTCATTTTCCCAGTTACGATCAGCAGAGTGAGCATAAGCGGTTGCAGGTGTTGCATGAGTGATACGTGCAGTAGACACAACACCAACAGACAGTCCTTTTTCAGCGGCCATTTCCCAAGCTGTTTTCGCTTCGTTGCCTTTTACCGTGTTACAGAAGCCACGTTTAACGTTGTCATCAACACTGATTACACCTTGCTTAGTTTTCACACCCGTTACCATTGCAGAAGCAGTACCTGCTGAATCTGGCGTTTGTGCATCGGTATTGTATGTTTTTGACAAAGCCATGTTAGGCATAGTTTCCATATTCAGGCGGTATTCTTCGCCCATTAAACCGCGACGCTGGCCTTCAAAAATACGTGCTGCAGTAATCGTACCTACGCTCATACCGTCACCAACAAATAAGATCACGTTCTTAGCGGGTTTATCGATAGGCATGTTCGCTTTTGCTTTTGCGATATCTGCCTGAGCTTGTTTGAACCACACGTCATCTTTCTGTGGCGCGTCAACACCAGCGGTTTGGCTCTGTGTAGAACAGCCAGCTAGGGCTGTCAAAATACCACTGACTAATAGAAGTTTTTTACTTTTCACGGGCATAGGCTCCAATTGTTTTCTCGAATTTCCATGTTGCTCAAAGGCTTAACGGGGTCTAATTACCCAACATCTTTATGAATAATGCGTTACTGATGGATGAAGTTTTTATTATTGTCATATTACTGTCTTATGCTGCGGGTACTTTTGTTGGTAACAATGAATAACGTATCTTTTTGATATCAATAGAAATTACAACTTATGAAACTGACTTTGTTAAAACGTTTTGACCGCATTAGCGCGTTAGGAATATTACTGGCACTTGGTTGTGCTTCTGGTACTTACGCTCAAGAAGACATCAACACCGCAAGTTCTGATGTCGTCACTTTGGATTGGATCGACTTGATTCCAGAAGCTGAGCGCAATGTTGCGCCGTTACCAAATAAAGCACCGCTAAATCACGATAGTGATACTCCACCTCAGAATATGGCTGGAGGATTTCGTGATGACTTAGATGGAAAACAAGTGCGTATTCCGGGTTTTGTTATTCCGTTGGAAGGGGACGATAAAGTGGTAACAGAATTGCTTTTGGTTCCTTATTTTGGTGCTTGTATTCATGTTCCGCCTCCGCCACCGAATCAAATTCTTTACGTAAAATTCGATAAGGGCGTGCCTATTCAGGGGCTTTGGGATGTGGTTTACATCGTGGGTAAGTTGAACGTGGAGATGGTTGAGTCTGATTTGGGGCAAGCGGGTTATCTGATTAACGGTGTAACTGTTGAAGCTTATAACGACTCAAGCTCGTAGTATTGGAAGCAAGAAAAACAAGCCGCTGAGAATAAGGTGATGCTCAGCGGCGATAGAACCTATATATCACTATTTAATGGTTACTTAGGCGGATGGTGCTCGATCCAATGGCGGGCAATTTGTTCGCGGGTTGCAACCCAAACACCTTCGTGAGATTGCACATAATCAAGAAACTTCTTCAGTGCCATAAACCTGCTTGGTTTACCTATGATTCGGCAGTGTAAGCCAATCGACATCATTTTTGGCTTATCTTTGCCTTCTTCATATAAGCAATCAAAGTTCTCTTTAAGATACTGAAAAAACTCTTCACCGTGGCTAAATCCGTAGGGCGAGGAAAAACGCATATCATTGGTATCTAACGTGTAAGGGATCACTAGGTGTGGCCGAGTTTCTCCGGGTTTCTGGCTATTGGGTACTTGAGTCCAGAAAGGCAGGTCATCACCGTAGTAGTCTGAGTCATACAAGAGCCCATCCTGTTCTGCGACTAACTCGCGCGTATTGGGTGAATCTCTTCCTGTATACCAGCCAATAGGGCGTTTACCTGTCAGGCGCTCGATGATGTCCAGTGCCTGTTTCATGTGTTTGCGTTCTTTCTTAACGGGCATGTTCTGGTAGTGAATCCACTTTAGTCCGTGGCAGGCGATTTCATGTCCATCTTCCATGATCGCTTTGGTGACTTCTGGATTACGCTCTAATGCTGTTGCCACACCAAAAATGGTTAATGGCAGTTCGCGTTTTTTAAACTCGTTTAGAATGCGCCAAACCCCTGCACGAGAGCCATACTCATACAGTGATTCCATGCTCATGTGGCGGGTAGGGTAAGCCTCTGCGCCTGCTATCTCAGACAAGAAAATCTCAGAGTGTGAATCGCCGTGCAACACGCAGTTCTCGCCACCTTCTTCATAGTTAAGAACAAACTGAACGGCTATTTTTGCTTTGTTTGGCCAGTTGGCGTCTGGGACATTATCGCGTCCGTAACCGATATAATCGCGAGGATTAAAATCTTTCATTCGAATTCCTTATCTAATCGTCCACGTTTTTATGTTATTTGCTAGGTGAAGAGTTTGCTGAAATCAACATGCGTTTCTTGCTTGCTGGTTAAAGAAATAGAGGCCTTAAGCTGTTCCAGATGATGGCGCATCCAATTTTGAGCTTCGCTGATCAAATTTCTATCGAGTAAATCTATTAAGTTCGAATGGTCACCACAGTCGCAATTCACACTTTCGCGAGTACCATAAGCGGCAATAACCAGAGATGAGCGGTAACACAACTGCTCGACAAACTCAGCGAGAACCAAGTTGTGACCGACACGTGCAAGCTCATAATGGAACTTAGCGGTAAGCTGAATAGCTTGCGCCATATCGCCGTTATTATTGGCTCGCTTTTCCAGCTCTACCATTGACCGAAACTGCTGTGACAGCTTGTCGCTCCAGTTTTCACTGATTGAAGGAATGAGCAGAGGCTCTAGCATGATTCGGCTATCCCAGACTTCAGAAGCTTCTCTGCGACTCGGGCGGTTAACTTGTGCACCTTTGTTTGGCTGAATAACGACAAATCGTTCCAACGCTAACCTTTGTAGAACTTTACGAATACCAGTGCGGCTAACGCCAAAAGCTTCAGACAGTTTGTCTTCTGGCAGACGTTCACCCGGTGGAATTTGGTGTTCAACAATGGCCTTTAGCATTTTTTGATAAATGATTTCGTCGTTAGACATGCGGAACTCTCTAATTACGTTTGTATACAAAGCGGTAGTGCAATATGTATACCAAACAGACTTTTATTGTTTTCCGTAAGCACCAGTCAATCTCTCGCTGCCAACCTTCCAACTTCTTGCACTAAGATGCAGCATTTGTTCGACTCTGGTGCACAAAACTGTGTGTACAATATTCGGTAAGCTAGTGATATGGTAGCTTGTGAGTTTGGCACACTACTTGTATTTATAATTGTATACAATTGATGCGAATAAAAGCTTACATGGGAATGTAGGGAATAATTAAAGAGCAGACACGATATATGAAAGTATTAGAAAAGTTGAAAAAGGAATGGTTTCTTGTTGGCATGGTGGTCGCTATTGCATTGGCAACAGTGAGTTCAGATGTAGGTAAATCTGGAGGATGGATTCACCTAGATCAACTGACGGGCATTGGTGTGGCCATTGTCTTCTTTCTACACGGTTTGGGGCTTTCTCCTCAGGCAATCAAAGCGGGCATGACCAACTGGCGTCTGCACTTGTACATTCAAGCAGCGACCTTTGTTGTTTATCCACTATTGTGGGTCATCTTTGGTGAAGCGTTTATGGCGTATATGCCAGCGGCTTTGGCTTTCGGTTTTTGCTATCTGCTGGTGCTACCAAGCACAATTTCTTCTTCTGTTGCGATGACCAGTGTCGGTAAAGGTAACGTTCCGGGCGCGATTTTCAACGCTTCACTTTCAAGTATTATTGGTGTCGTTATCACACCGTTCCTTATTCAGCTATTTATGGGCGTGGAAGGGGTAGAGCTTGATCTGATGGTTTCTGTTCTTTCAATCGCTAAGTTGCTGCTGTTGCCAATGATTGTTGGACAAATCCTACGTCCATACCTTGTTGACTGGATTGCTAAACACAAAGGTGCGGTGGGTAAAGTTGATAAGTATGTAATTCTGGCAATCGTCTATAACGCATTCTGTGATTCAGTAGAGAACGGCATCTGGCATGAATTCTCTATTGGTCTGCTGGCAAGCTCTATTGCTATTTGTTTAGTGGTTCTTTTGTTTATGGTGCATTTCATTCAATGGGGTGCACGTCGTGTGAACATGAATCTGCCGGATGAAGTGGCGGCGGTGTTCTGCGGAACCAAAAAAACGCTGGCAGCGGGTATCCCTATGGCGAAAGTGATATTTGGAACCGATCCTACACTTGGCATGATCTTGCTACCTATCATGCTTTACCACCCAATTCAGATTTTCTACTGTGCAATATTAGCGAATCGCTATGCTCGCCAAACAGAAGGTGCAGCAGTAACAAACTAAAACAATTAAAAAGTAAGGAAGCGAAATGACTAAGGATAGTCGAGTCTATTGCTCTCAAGGGCCAGAACAGTTACCTGCCAAAGAACGAGGAAGCCTAAGCGGCATACAGTTTGTATTTAAAGACTTGTTTGATGTTAAAGGCTTTAAAACAGGCGCAGGAAATCCACAATGGTTGGCGACTCATCCCTGTGCGCCAACCACATCTTCATTGATATCAAAGTTGCTGAACAATGGTGCTGAATGTGTCGGTCGTGTGCAGACAGACGAACTGGCATACAGCCTAAACGGACAGAACATCCATTACGGTACGCCAGTTAACCCTGTCGCTCCCGATTGTATTCCGGGTGGTTCGTCTAGTGGTAGCGCAGTCACAGTAGCAAACGGCGAATGTGACTTCTCAATCGGAACAGATACCGGAGGTTCGGTTCGCGTTCCCGCCAGTTATTGTGGTTTGTTTGGTCTTCGTCCAACACTCGGTTCGCTTGATCTTCACGCTTGTTTTGAACTGTCGAAAAGTTTCGATACCGCAGGCATTTTCAGTCGCGAATTACCATTACTACGCAAAGTTTGGCGTGTGTTGTCTGGGTCAAAATCAGAAAGTCGCAGTGCCACACATCTGTATTTGGACAATCAGTGCGCTCACGTGCTCAGCGAAGAGCGATTAGCTCGCCTGAAACACTGGTGTAAACAAGCTCAAATTGAGTTGATATGTGGCGACCTGTTGCATGAGAATGGCTGGCAACTGGCTGACCTAAGCTTGCTGTTCAGAACCATTCAAGGTTTTGAGATTATCCAAAAGCACGGCTTATGGCTTGAGCAGCATGGCGAGAGTTTAGACCCAACCATTTTAGAGAGAGTGAAATGGTCACGTACCATTTCCGAGCAAGATTACTTACAAGCCTTGGATAAGCAAGCGAAGTTCAAAGAACTCATTACTTATCACCTGACTGAATACGCACTGGTTTGGGCGATTCCGACTACACCATCGGGACCACCTGCACTCACTATGTCTGGTGAGGCATTAGCCAATTACCGAACTCAGCTTATGGGATTAACCAGTATTGCGGGCTTAAGTGGCTTACCTCAATTGCATTTACCCATGCAAGGATTGCAAGAAGGACCATGCGGCATTTCCGTTATGGGCTTAACGAATCGTGAAGAAGATCTGATTACTACGGGCGAAACGCTGATTCAAGGAGAAAGTAAATGAAATATCAAACCGCTTTCACAGCTCCGCATTACAAGGCCGCTCAAGTAGGTCAGAAGATTCTCGACCAAGGTGGAACAGCGAGCGAAGCTATGGTTGCAGCAGCTGCAATGATCGCTGTGCAGTATCCACATATGAACAGCATCGGTGGTGACAGCTTTTGGTTGATCGCCAAAAAAGGGCAGACTCCCGTCGCCATTGATGGTTGCGGTGCTGCTGCGTTGGAGGTTGATGTTGAACACTATCGCAGTCAAGGTGAAGAACTTCCTGAATTTGGTGGTGAAGCGGCGATTACCATGGCAGGCACTGTTGCTGCGTGGCAAAAGGCGCTAGAACTGGACTCAAGCGATATCAGTTTACACACGCTACTAGAACCAGCCATTGAAGCTGCTCAGCAAGGCGTCGAAGTGACTCAAAGCTTAGTTAATGCCAGCGAAAAAACCTTCGGTAGATTAGCTCAGCTCAAAACGTTCGCTGAACATTTCCTAAAGGAAGGAAAAACACTTACAGTAGGTGACATTGTCACTAATCAGGCATTAGCCGAAACGCTCAGAACTCTAGCTGAAAACGGGCTGGATGATTTTTATCGTGGCGAAATAGCCAAAAGTGCGGCTGAAGAACTTCAGCAGGCAGGCAGCCCGATTACTTTAAAAGATTTTCATCACCACCAAGCCAAGGTAATGGCTCCACTGAGTGTCAATACCTCGAAAGGTAAACTGTACAACTTTGGTGCTCCGACTCAGGGAGTGGCTTCGTTGTTGATTCTGGCGATTTATGATCGTCTCGCTTCACAAGCACATAGCGACGTTGATCATATTCACCTGTTAGTGGAAGCAACCAAGCAAGCCTTCATCATTCGCGATAAAGAAGTATGTGATGAAGAGTATCTGACTCAGCCTTTACAAGAGTGGCTCAATGAATCGGTGATTGATCGTTGCGCTGAGCAAGTGTCTATGGAACAGGCGCTACCTTGGCCACACCAAGCACAGCCGGGAGACACCATCTGGATGGGTGCTACCGATCAGTACGGCACTATGGTGAGCTTCATTCAAAGTATTTACTGGGAGTTCGGCTCAGGTCTTGTGCTGCCAAGTACCGGCATATTGTGGAACATCCGTTCGAAAAGCTTCTCTTTGGATGCCAAACATCACAACGTGCTGGCGGGTGGTAAGAAACCATTCCACACATTAAACCCAGCTTACGCAGAGTTAGGTGATGATCGACGTATGGTTTACGGAACTATGGGAGGCGAAGGCCAACCACAAACACAGGCATGTTTGTTTAGCCGATATCACTATCAGGGCTATGGGTTGGATGAAGCAGTTGCGCTTCCGAGATGGTTGTTAGGACGCACTTGGGGGGATTCAACCAACAACTTACGCCTTGAAGAATCTCTCTATCAGCAATATGGCGAACAACTGAAACAAAGAGGCCACGATGTTACTTACGTGGCGGATAACAACGAATTAATGGGACACGCTGGCGCAATCATTATTGATACGCATGGAAAAGCCTCGGCGACCAGTGATCCTCGTAGCGATGGAACTTATTTACTTGGAGAATAAAATGACAGCCCATAATGAATTGCATTCAACTGGCAACTTATTTGAAACGCTTAACCCGCCACAACGTCTGCTTATGGGGCCTGGGCCAATCAATGCGTATCCACGCGTACATCAAGCGATTTCGCAATCCCTGATTGGTCAGTACGACCCTGTAATGACAGGTTATATGAACCAAGTTCAGTCGCTGTATCGCGGCGTGTTTTTCACTAATAACCAACAAACCATGTTGGTGGATGGCACTGCGCGCTCTGGTATTGAAGCGGTATTAGTGTCGGTTCTTCAGCCGGGTGACAAAGTGTTGGTTCCGGTGATTGGCCGTTTTGGTCATCTGCTATGTGAAATAGCACAACGTGTAGGTGCTGTTGTTCAAACAATTGATATTGAATGGGGGGAAGTGTGCCCCGCGGAGAAAGTCGAGCAAGCAATTAAAGCCTTCAAGCCTAAGCTACTTGCCACCGTTCAGGGTGATACATCTACGACCATGAATCAGCCGTTGCAAGAGATGGGTGAAATTTGTCAACGTCACGGTGTTCTGTTCTACTGTGATGCCACAGCATCGATTGCGGGTAATGCTCTCAAAGTTGATGAATGGCATTTGGATGCAGTATCGGCGGGTTTACAAAAATGTCTCGGTGGTCCTTCTGGCTCGGCACCTATTACCTTAAGTGATCGATGTGCTGAATTGATTAACCGACGCAAACACGTTGAAGCTGGTATTCGTGCCGATCACCACACTCAAGGTGAAGATGCGATGATTCAGTCGAACTATTTCGACTTAGCAATGATCATGGATTACTGGGGCCCAGAACGTCTTAACCACCATACAGAAGCGACCAGTATGCTTTATGCCGCTCGTGAATGTGCGCGACTCTTCCTTGAAGAAGGCCCAGACAAGGTGATTGCGCGCCACAAACAGGCGGGTGATGCGATGGCCGCAGGTTTGCGTGCAATGGGGCTTGAGCTGTTCGGTAATCAAACATACAAGATGAACAACGTTGTCGGTGTTTATATCCCTGCAAACGTGAATGGCGATGCGGTTCGACTCGAACTGCTAAACCGCTTTGGTATCGAAATTGGTACTTCATTCGGCCCGTTACATGGCAAGATTTGGCGTATTGGCACTATGGGGTATAACGCCCGCCAAGAGTGTGTACTTTCAACTTTGGCTGCGTTAGAAGCGCTGCTGATTAAGCACAAAGCGAAAATCGATCCGGGTCAAGCTGTTGCTGCGGCAATGGCATTTTATCAGTAGTAGGAGTGTTATGACTGTTCTTAATGAGATGGAAGGACAAAGTCGCGCTGCACGACTTATGGAGCAAGCAGATGTACTTGCTTCATTCAGCGAGAGTGAAACGGGCTTAACGCGTGCGTATTTAACACCACAACATCGCGCGGCTCATGATCAGATCTCGCTCTGGATGCAACAAGCAGGTTTACAAACTTGGCAAGACAGCGTTGGTAATCAGTGGGGAAGGAAAGTATCACCCAACCCGATCAAGCCAACGTTGATTTTAGGATCTCATAGCGACACGGTGGTAAACGCTGGCAAATATGACGGTAACTTAGGTGTGTTACTCGCCATTGAAACACTGGCGGCGCTGCGTGGGGAAACCTTTCCTTTTCATATCGACGTTGTCGCCTTTGCTGACGAAGAAGGCACGCGATTTAACACCACTTTAATTGGTTCAAGTTCAGTTGCTGGCTGTTTTGATTCCAATTGGTTAGAGGTGACTGATGCGAACGGTGTCACCATGGCACAGGCGATGCGAGAGTTTGGTCTTGATCCTGCAAAAGCGGGCAGTGATGCACGTCAGGCGCAGGATGTTCAGGCTTACTTAGAAGCGCATATTGAACAAGGCCCGGTGTTAGAAGCCGAGAACTTAGCCGTTGGTGTGGTTACTGGCATCGCTGGAGCCAAGCGTTTTCAATGTGAAGTGACGGGTATGGCAGGGCATGCGGGAACAGTACCTGTGCATTTACGCCAAGATGCGATGACTGGCGGTGCTGAAATGATTTTGTCCATTGAGAAATTGGCGAAAGATGAGGGCGTTGTTGCAACCGTTGGCAAGTGTGAAATCGTATCCGGCGCGGTAAACGTAATTGCTGGCAGAGTGAGATTTACGATTGATATCCGTAGCGCTTCTCAATCAGCACTAGAGAATGCGACCTATGAGATGCTGGAGCAACTCAAACATATTGCGCAGCAACGTAAACTCTCTTTTGAGTATGAGAACATCTACAAAGCAAAAGCGGTTCAATGTAACAACAAGCTGCAACAGAAGTGGGCTTCTGCTATTGAAAAAGTCACCAATTCATCTGCCCGTTTTCTGCCAAGTGGCGCTGGGCATGACGCTATGGTAATGGCTGACTTGACTGATACGGCTATGCTGTTTATTCGCTGTGAAAAAGGCATCAGCCACAACCCTAAAGAGCAGGTGTTAACCTCTGATGTTGAGATTGGTTTGGCGTGTTTTATTGAGATGATTCGAAGCTTTAACGCTTGATGAGATCTGCTTTTAGAAACTTCGTAAGATTAAATAAAGAACCCCACAATCGTGGGGTTCTTTATCGTTTTAGTTCAGCTCTTCTGCTTCAACAAGGTTGGCTGTTTTCTCTTCATAGGCATGCTCAAACGCTTTAAGACGTTTGTAGATAGACAGCAGTTCAACAATCGTAGTCCAAGAGTTGACTAAGTATTGGAATGAGTTTTCAACTTGGTTGAACGCGTTCATGATTCGTTGCATCACGCCAAGCGTAAACGCACCAGCAACAATCGATGGTGCAAGAGCAATGAACGGGATAAATGCACCGAACTGTAAGTAGCCATAGCGAACCACGTTGAAGTACACATAGTGCATGTACAGTTTGAAGTAGTTTTGACGAACGTTTCCAAACAGTTCTTCTAATGTGAGTGGATGTGCGCGGTCTTCGTAGTCTTCACCGTAAACCAGTTCTTTACGATACGCCGCTTCAACTTTCTGGTTGTTAAACTCTAGACCTGGTAGTTTGATACCTGCAAAAGCAAGCAGCACTGTACCAAAAATCGACCAAATGATAGCAACGAACACTAAGGCTTGTGGCACTTCACCAACGAACGGTAGCGTTGTGACATAGCCCGATAATCCCCAAAGAATTGGCAGGAAGGCGATCAAGGTCATTACTGAGTTAAGTAAGCGAACGCCTAAACTTTCCATAATGCTGGCAAAACGCATGGTGTCTTCTTGAATACGTTGAGCGGCACCTTCAATGTGACGAACATGTTCCCATCTTGCGGTGTAATGTTCAGTCATAGCCGTGCGCCAACGAAACACAAAATGGCTGACGAAGAAGGCGTTACCCACTGCCACCATAATGGCGATCATCAGCAGCACCATCACCGTTGAAAGCTCAGAGTAAAACTCTGCGAGGGTAATGCTGTTAGGTGCTGTCAGTGCTTTTTGGATCAAGTTATAAAAATCACCATACCACTCATTAAGCATTACACTGACTTCTACTTGGAACCAAGTGATAAACACAATTAAGCCAGAGCCAAGTACCGACCATTTTGCCCATTTCTGTCCGCCGAGTATCATCCAGCCGCCAATGAAAAGGGCGTAACACACCGTCATAAACTGATACAGCCAAGCATTGATTGCAGACTGTGTCGCCGCTTGAAATTCTGCCGTAGCTGCCTCACTCGCACCTTCAGCTAATGCTGGTGGGTAATCGACACCGAAAATATGAGCCAGACTGAGGTGAGGGCCGAGATCCTCAATCACGGTATACCAACCGATTACACAAACGAGTGCCCAAAGAACAAAGCTTAAGAAAAACAATTTGGGTTTTGGAAAAAAAGAACTAAACACGGCATCTTCCTTTTGATGACAAAACGCTACACCTACTTTCAGAGATTGAGTAAGGGTATCTTTAATTTCAGTATATTACTGACCGCATAAAATACGATTAGTTTTATATCCATCCTAATTAAAACCATTTTAGACATGGCTTGGTTTGTAAAAAAACTATTAATTGCTGTTAAAGAGTATTTAATCCAACAAACCTCTTTTCTTACAGGTTCAACTTGTTTTAGTATCAGAACACTAAGTATTGGACATGCATCTCACATCGCCAGCCCAGACTTAACGGACTTATCTTTAGTAGTAATTTATTTGTAGGAAAACATATGGCGGCTTTTGGTACTGTATTTATGCCTAAGATGGCATTAGCAACATTCGAAAATAATCAATGGTCAGACGCAGAAATCGTAGCTTCTGACAGCATCTCGCTTCATCCGGGTGCTCACGTCTTGCATTATTCAAGTACGTGTTTTGAAGGTTTAAAAGCTTTCCGTCACGAAGACGGTAGCGTGCATGTCTTTCGAATGGACCAAAACGTCAACCGTTTCGCACAAAGCAGCAAACTGCTTTCTCTACCAGAAGTGAATAAAGAACAACTTTCAAAGATGATCGTTGATGTTGTTGCTGAGTTCGCTTCAGAAGTACCTGCGCCTCCGGGTTCTATGTACATTCGCCCAACTCACATTGGTACTGAAGCGGCTGTTGGTAAAGCAGCGGCTCCATCTCTATCATCTATGATGTATGTACTGCTTTCTCCAGTGGGTGACTACTTTGCGGGTGGTGCAAGTGCGCTGCGTCTTCTGCTAGACGAAACAGGTCAACGTTGTGCGCCACACATGGGTATGATTAAGAGTGGTGGTAACTACGCAAGTGCTCTTTCTCCAACGCTAGAAGCGAAAGCAAAATACAAAGCTGACCAAGTTCTGTTCTGTCCAAACGGCTACATTACAGAAACAGGTGCGGCAAACTTCCTGTTGGTTGATGGCAACGAAATCATTACTAAAGCATTGGATTCGAGCTTCCTACACGGTGTAACTCGCTCAAGTATCCTGACGATTGCTAAAGATCTTGGCATGACAGTAAGCGAGCGTGAAGTGTCTGTAGAAGAACTTCTAGAGCGTGCTGCAAAACCGGGTGTAGAAGCAATGCTTTCAGGTACAGCTGCGGTACTAACGTCTGTAGGTACCTTCATTCACAACGGTGAAGATGTGAAAGTAGGCAGCGGTGAAGTTGGCCCTATTGCACAGAAACTTCGTCAAGCACTGAACGACATTCAGTGGGGTAAAGCACCAGACACACACAACTGGCTAACTAAGATTGCTTAATTCAATCATGTAGTTAGAAGAGAACACAGAAAGCCAGCGATTACCGCTGGCTTTTTCTTTATTGATTTCAATTTATTAGGGGCTATTACCCATAAGCCACACTTGGGAACCACAGTACCAGTTGTGGCCAAGCGACGAGGCAAACCAGAGCAAACAGTTGAATCACAATGAAAGGTACTACGCCACGGTAGATATCTTTCAAGGTTACGCCTTCTGGGCAAACACCTTTGAGATAAAACAGCGCAAATCCCACTGGTGGTGTTAGGAAGCTGGTTTGAAGCGCCATAGCCACTAACATCACAAACCAAACCAATGACGGGTCATCAACCACGCCGTGTCCATCCAGTTCGATACCTAAACTTCTCACCACAGGTGCAAGTAATGGCAGGGCGATTAGAGCGATCTCAATCCAGTCTAGGAAAAAACCTAGGAAGAAAACGATCATCAATATAAACGCAATAATGCCGTACGGACCAAACGGTAACCCACTTAGGAAACTCTCAATCAGTTCGTCGCCTCCCAATTCGCGCAGTACTAACGCAAAACAAGAAGCACCTAAGAAAATCATAAAGATGTAAGCCGTTGTTCCGTAGGATGCCAATACCACCTCTTTAACGACTTTGAGATTGAGTTTCTTGTTGTAGACTGCAAGCAAGGTTGCACCAAGTGCACCAATACCAGAGGCTTCGGTTGGAGTGGCTATACCCGCAAAAATAGAGCCAAGCACAACGAAGATCAGCAACACGGTTGGTGTAATGTCTTTGAATACTTGCAGAATCAGATGCCATTCAACAGGTTCAATGTCTTCTGGAATCGGAGCCTTAACTGGATTCATTTTGCCAACCAACAAAATGTAGAGAATGTAAAACAGACCTAACAACAAGCCTGGTATTACAGCGCCCATAAACAGATCGCCTACAGACAATCCAAGTTGGTCAGCCATGATCACCAGCATGATTGAAGGTGGAAGAAGGATTCCCAGAGTGCCTGCGGATGCCACTGTGCCAAGAGCAAGGGGCAAGTGGTAGCCTTGGCGCATCATGGTAGGCAGTGACATCACCGCCAGAAGCACAACCGACGCACCAATGATGCCCGTTGACGCTGCGAGAATAATCCCTATCGCCATTACCGTGACCGCAAGTCCACCATGTACTTTACCGAACAGAGCTTGCATGGATGCCATCAGTTTTTCGGCAATTCCCGATTTATCCAGCATATTGCCCATGAAAATGAACATTGGAAGCGCGACCAAAATCCAGTTATCCATGATTTTGTAAATGCGGTTTACCACTAAGCCAAGGCTGGTGAAGTTCAATCCGGTAAAAGTATCGAGATAAATATCCGCGAGGTACCCGACACCCGCAAAGAATACGCCAATACCACCTAAAACATAGGCTACAGGAATCCCAGTAAATAGAAGCAGGATAAACGAGCCGAACATCGCAATTACAATCCACTCATTTGGTTCCATGGCTATTTCCTTTGTAAATGATTTCTAAATTGCGCAGCACTTTTGCCAGCATGGAAAGCAGCAGCAGTGAGAAACTGATTGGGATAACACTTTTGATTAGCCAGCGATAAGGCAAACCAGAAGGGGAAGCAGAGCTTTCATTGGCACGCCAAGATTCATAGGTGAAGTCGTAGGAATGGATAATCACCACAATCACAAAGGGTGCAGCTAAAAGTAGCAGGCCTAAAAGGTCAATCATCGCTTTTTTACGTTCACTGAATTTGTGATAGAAAAGATCGACTCGTACATGCATATCGCTTATTTGCGCGTACGCAGTGCCGAACATAACGGCGGTCGCATACAAATGCCATTGCAACTCCTCTAACGTAATTTGACCGTTAGAAAAAACTTTGCGCAGAATGACTTGAAGAACGATGACACCGATAAGAATGACGTTGGTCCAAGCAATAAACTTGCTTGCCGATTTAACGAATCTTTCGATGTGGTAGTAAACGGGGATAGGTGGGGTTGAGCATAACACCTTACTCATTGCTTTCTCCTTGCCTGATTAGGGCTGGATGATCAAATCCAGCCCATGTTTCCGATGTATGTAAGGATTACTCTAGCGTTGCGCGAGGTAGGAAACCGTTCGCTTGCCACAATGCGTATCCCTGACGGAATGTGCTTAGGTCAGTCCAAACTTTATCGAAGAAAGGATCGGCAGATTTTTTCTCTTCAACCACTTCTAGCCAAGTCTTCTTGAACAAATCCAACATCTCTTTGTTCCAGTAGCGAATTTCTACGCCATTCTGCTTCGCTTTTTCCATTGCCGTGAACTGAATAGCTTCACCCTCTGCAATCGAATAAGTCATTGATGCCATACAAGTTGTTTCAATAGCGTCATGTTGGTTTTGGCTCATTTCGTTCCACGTATCTTTATTGATCAACAGTTCAAAGATGGTGGATTGTTGGTGCCAACCTGGGAAGTAGTTGTATTTGGCGACTTTGTGGAAGCCTAAACGCTCATCGATGGCTGGTTGAGAGAACTCAGAGGCGTCAATAGCACCTTTTTCAAGTGCGCCAAAGATTTCGCCCCCCGGAATTTGCACGGTGCCAGCACCCAGTTTTTCCATTACTGACGCACCTAAACCGAAGAAACGCATGTTCAGACCTTTCAAATCTTCTGGCTTTTCAATTGGTTTTCTAAACCAGCCTGAAGATTCAGGAGAGATGATCGCACAAGGCAAAACTTTTACGTTGTAACCGCCTTGGTCATACATTTCTTGATACAGCTTCAGACCGTTACCGAAGTACATCCAAGCCATGTATTCACCAGCTTCAGGGCCGAAAGGAACCGCAGAAAACAGTGCAGATGCCGGCAGTGTACCTTGCCAGTAGCCAGCGGTTGAATAGCCAGAGTTTACTTTGCCGGTAGAAACCGCATCTAAAATTTCAGCAGGGTTAACCAGTTTACCCGGCTCATAAATTTTCATTTTGACTGTGCCACCAGACGTTTGACCGATGTGGTCTGCGTACCATTGAATTGGCGTACCCAATGCTGGTAAGTGGCTGCCAAAAGCAATCGGAGTTTTCAGGAGGATCTTTTTGTCTTCAGCATGTGCACTAAGTGAAAGTCCAACTGACGTTAAAGCAATAGCAGTTGCAATGGCAGCTTTTTTCAAATTCATAACATAGTCCTTGTTTGGTTTTTATGTGCGAATAAATGTGAACATTTCGTATTTAACGATGTTAATTTAATGTTACATTTGAGCTGAGTATAAGCAGGGGTAAACGGATGCTCTATTGGTGAAATTGCGCAAATTGAGTGAGTAGTTTGGGCAGTTTTTGATACAGAGAATCCGTAAAACTACGTATAAGAATTGGAAGCAAATATGGGCTTTGTCAGGAACAGAAAGCTAACCGTTAACATCATTTTACTGTCGATTGTTCCCTTGATCATTGTGGTGGCGATTGTCGCTGCGATTCTTTTTAGCCAAGCAAAACAATTAGTTGAAGATCAAGTTCAGCTCACTAGAAACAATATTCTGGCCGCCAAAAAACAAGAGTTGCAGCAGTACGTAGAAATGGCAGTAAAAAGTATCATGCCTTACTACCATGATGAGTCGTTAAGTGATGAACACGCCAAGCAGATTGTTGCCGAAAAATTGAGCCAGTTAACATATGGCGTTGATGGTTACTTCTTTGTTTATAACTGGAAAGGTGATGCCATAGTACTGCCTTATCAGCCAGAACGTATTGGCGTTAACTGGTGGGAAGTTGAGGATGTAAAAGGCAAAAAGCTGCTGCAAGAGTTGATTCGCGTAGGCAGGGCGGGCGGCGGTTTTGTCGATTATTTATGGCACAAACCCTCAACAAAAGAGCCGCTTCCAAAGCTCAGTTACGCAATTTCATTAGACAAATGGCAGTGGATGGTAGGAACCGGCGTCTATCTGGATGATATCGAGCGTCAAGTCTCTCATATGCAAAACGGCTACGACCAAAATGTCGGTCGAACTAGCAGCGCACTGTTCTTTGTCATGTTGATATCCATCTCTGTTATTGCCGCTTTAGGGGCTTCCTTGAACTTAAACATACGCCGTTTGGCAAATGAGCAACTCAGTGTTTTGAACCAGCAGATCATCGATTCTCAAGAAAATGAACGTCAGCGAGTATCCCGTGAGTTGCATGACGGTGTTAATCAGCTTTTAGTCGCAGCGAAATATCGTTTGGACAACGTTGGGAAAGAGTTGCATCAAGAACAACAAGTGAGAGAGCTAGACGCCAGCAAGCGTGTAATGGAACAAGCGATTGTTGAACTACGTAGGATCTCCCGAGATTTAAGACCACCTCAGTTGGATGACTTGGGATTGGTTGCAGGTATTGAAGCCTATATTAACGACATGCGTCAACGTACCGAATTGGAGTTGGTGTTTGAACACGACATTGATGGTGTAGAGATGGTTCAAGAGGTTGAAACAACCTTATATCGCGTGATTCAGGAAGCAGTACATAACGTCGAAAAACATGCTCAGGCTCAGGGTGTTGACATCATTATGCAGCGAGAAGGGCAACTACTGATTTTAACGGTGAGCGATGACGGAATCGGTATCGCACCGACCATAGCAAAACCGGGGAAACGTAATAAACCAAATTTGGAACATATGGGGTTACAGAATATGAAGGATCGTATTCACGCCATTGGCGGAACGTTCGCCGTATCAAGCATACCGGGCGAAGGTACGGAAATTCGCGTCAGCTTAAATATGGAGTTTGTATGATTAAGTTGGTACTTGCTGATGATCATCGCTTAATGCAGGACGGTTTGAAATCCCGTTTAGAGAGGGAAGACAATCTTGAGATTCTGTCTTGTGTCGGTACGGGTGCTGATGCACTCAAAGCGACACTTACACTCAAACCGGATGTGCTTTTGCTGGACATTAATATGCCCAACATGAACGGCATTGAGATGCTTGAAAAGCTTTCCCAATCTAAGTCAGAAACCGCAGTGATTATGCTGTCGATGCACGACAGTAAAGACTACGTGGTTCGCTCGGTAAAAGCGGGAGCAAAGGGCTATGTGTTGAAAGATGTAGGTTCTGAAGAGTTGGTGATGGCGATTAATCAGGTAGCTCAGGGGCGTTCTTATCTTTGTCCTCAAGCATCTGACCGTTTGCTTGAACAAATCAACGATAAACCAGAACCGAAAGATGATGAACTCTCCAAGCGCGAGTTTGATGTTCTCAAACTTATTGTCAATGGAGCAGGGAACAAAGAGATAGCTGATACGCTACACATCAGTGTGAGAACCGTTGAAACACATCGGTTGAGAATAAAGAAAAAGCTTGGTGCTACCTCTACCGCTGCGCTGGTTAAACTTGCGTTAGATAAAGGGTTGGTAAGCTGATGACAGGGAAATTGCTCTCCAGCCGCCAGCCAATCTTGGATAAGATTGTCTTTTTCTGTGCGGTACTGAGAACGGGCTCATTTCGCGAAGCGGCTCTTCAACAAGGGCTATCTCCTGCAGCGGGAAGCCGCTGGGTGAAAGAGCTCGAAGAGGCAATGTCCGTTGAACTTATCAAAAGAAGCACACGACAATTGGTGGCGACTCAGGCAGGGCAGCTTCTTTACGAACGCTTCTCTCCGCTGCTGCCGGACATCAATAATCTGTGTGAAGAGGTTCAGAACCTTGCGGCGGAGCAGCAAGGCGAAATCAAGATATCTTCAACGCCTTTGTTTGCGCGCCAGTACCTGACGAAAATCGTGGCCGAATACATGGAAATGCATCCTCAAGTGCATTTCCGCATCTTTATTGAGGCGGGAGATTTTGATCCTCTCACTATCGATTTTGCATTCAGAGCCACAGCCAATTATGACGGCGACATCTCTCCAGATTCTTTGATTGTGCGAAAGCGCGTTCTTACGGAACCACTTTATCTCTGCGCTTCAAAACACTATTTGCAGGAACATGGTGTGCCTGAAACCCCTGAGTTTTTAACACAGCATCGTTGCCTGTACGCGAGAACTCTATTGGGAGGAAATCGCTGGAGCTTTGAACTGAATGGCAAGCAAGAATTCGTGACCATTCAGGACACACTAGAATGTGATAACAGTGAAATGCTACTCGATTTCGCGATGGAACACGCGGGAATTGCTTATCTACCTCATTCACTGGTGCACAAGTGTATTGAAAGTGGCGATTTGATTCAGATCTTGCCCGATTATCGTTGTGCCAGCTTTGATATTGACCTTTTATATCGTCCTCGTTCGCCGATGCCCGAACGTTGTGCTCGCTTCAAACAGTACTTGTTAGATCGAGTGAGTACTATGCGCAGCGAAGGGATTATTTAGCGCGGATGATTGTTGCAAATTCGAAATTCACAATCTCTATATGTGCAATTATCAAACAGACTCTCTGCGTCTAACCTGAAATTCATCAAATCAAGGAAGGTGAATTGTGGTTAAACAACTTACAGCAGAGCAAGCAGCGCAATGGATTGAAAACGGGCAGTCAGTCATGCTCGGAGGCTTTATTGGTAGTGTAGTACCTGAAGCCATCGAACGTGCCATTGGCGAACGGTTTCAACAGTCAGGTTTGCCGAAAGATCTCACTCTGGTTTTCGCTGCTGGTCAGGGCGATGGTAAATCACGAGCTATTAACCATCTGGCACAACAAGGTCTGGTGAAAAGAGCCATTGGTGGACACTGGGGACTTGTACCTAAACTGCAACAGCTGGTGGTTGATAATCTGATCGAAGGGTACAACCTGCCTCAAGGCGTAATTTCTCATTTGTTGCGTGATAGCGCGGCAGGCAAGCCGGGTTTGTTTACCAAAGTTGGATTAGGCACTTTCGTCGACCCGCGTATTGAAGGTGGAAAGCTCAATTCCATTACGTCACAAGACTGGGTTCGAGTGACGGAAATTGATGGTGAAGAGTATCTGTTTTACAAAAAGCTTCCAATTGATGTGGCGATTTTACGCGGCACAACCGCCGATGAAAACGGCAATATCACTATGGAAGATGAGTGTCTGATTGTTGAGAGCCTCGCCGCGGCGCAGGCTGCGACCAACAACAATGGCAAAGTGATCGTTCAGGTTAAGCAAATCGTACCCGCAGGTACGCTAGACCCACATCTGGTCAAAATTCCGGGCATATTCGTTGATGCGGTTGTGGTGTGTGAAGATTTAAGCGAGCACATGCAGACGTTCGCGACCCATATGAATCCTGAGTTTATCGGACGTGGCAACAAACCATCTCACAACAACATTGACGCCTCGAATGTTGAACCGACGGTTGAAGCTGTCATCGATGCGAAAACCATTATTGCCCGACGTGCAGCGTTGGAACTCAAAGCGAACTCAGTACTTAATCTTGGCATTGGTGCGCCTGAATATATTGCGAAAGTCGCTCAGCAAGCGGGCATTCTGGATAAATTCACTCTGACGGTGGAACCGGGCGCCGTGGGTGGTTCTCCAGCCAGTGGATTAGATTTTGGTGCTTCCGCATTTCCTGACGCCATTATCGGACAAGATCAAATGTTCGACTTCTATGATGGTGGTGGTGTCGATCAAGCGTTTTTGGGGCTTGCTCAATGTGATGCCAAAGGTGATATCAATGTCTCCCGATTCGGTACCAAAATCGCCGGATGTGGCGGATTTATCAATATTACGCAAAACGCCAAAGAGGTGTATTTCTGTGGCACTTTCACCGCCAAAGGTTTGGATGTTCAGGTCGAAGGTGGGCAACTGCAAATCACTACTGAAGGTAGCCAAAGTAAGTTCATCTCTAAAGTAGAGCAAATCACCTTCAGTGCTCATCAGGCATTAAAAGCGAATAAGCCAGTGCTTTACATCACTGAAAGGGCGGTATTTCGAATGGTAGCGCAAGGTATAGAGCTGATAGAAGTTGCTCCGGGTATTGATGTTGACCGCGACATACTCCATCACATGGCGTTTAAGCCTTTGATTAGCCCTGAGTTAACAACAATGGATAGCGCCATTTTCCAACCCCAATTTTCTATAAATCTGCACTCTGACTAGATATCAGAAGTGGATTAAAACCCTACAGTTAAATAAAAAAGATAAAACAAAAGGTCAGCAAATATGTTTCAAAACAAGATATGTATTGTCACAGGTGCCGCACAAGGAATCGGTAAAGCAGTGGTTGAGCGTTTTTATTCTCAAGGCGCTGAAATGGTCTATGCATTGGACATGAATGATAAGGCGCTGATGGAAGCTTATTCCCATATTGAGCGAGTCGTACCTGTCACTATCAATATCTGCGACAGAGCTGCGATTGCAGAGCTTGTCGCCAGTATTCAAGCGCAATTCGGACGAGTGGATGTACTTGTTAACAACGCCGGTGTCACGCGTGATGCTCTGATCGATAAGATGACGGAAGCAGACTGGGATTTAGTCATTGATGTCAATTTGAAGGGTGTGTTTAACGTTACCCAAGCGGTTGCCCCTTTAATGATGGAAAACAACTATGGCTCTATCGTCACTATGTCTTCTGTTGTTGGTACTGATGGCAATATTGGTCAAAGCAATTACGCAGCAACTAAAGGTGGAGTGATTGCAATGAGCAAAAGCTGGGCTAAAGAGTTTGCACGTAAAGGTGCGCAAGTGAGATCAAATTGCGTTGCTCCGGGCTTTATCGAAACACCAATGACGGCGGATCTTCCTGAAAAAGTTCTCAACATGATGAAAGAGAAAACACCGTTAGGGCGCATGGGAACCACCGAGGATATCGCCAATGGCGTAGAGTTCTTGGCAAGTGATAAGTCGAGTTTTATTACCGGACAAGTACTAAAAATTGACGGTGGATTGGTGCTCTAATTGGGGAAATAAAATTATGGCTAATAAAGTTTATATCGTTGCAGCGAAACGCACCGCAATCGGCACTTTTATGGGTAGTTTGTCGCCACTATCAGCGGTAGAACTCGGCAGTGCCACAATTAAAGCAGCATTGGAACAATCGGGTATACAACCTGAAATTGTGGATGAAGTAATTGCGGCAAATGTGCTTAGTGCTGGGCAAGGACAGGGGGTAGGGCGACAAGCAGCAATGCACGCAGGTATCCCTGCCGAAACACCTGCATACACACTCAACATGATTTGTGGCAGCGGTATGAAGTCCATTTTGAATGCGGTGAACGCTATTCGATCTGGCGACGCAGAGATTGTCGTCGCTACAGGAATGGAGAGCATGAGTAATGCGCCGTTTGTCATGAATGGCAACCTCCGTTCAGGTAATAAAATGGGCGACTTCTCTGTCACCGATACCATTTTAAAAGATGGATTAACGGATGCGTTCAGCGGCATTCATATGGGCATTACAGCCGAAAACATTGCTAAGCAGTTTTCTATTAGTCGCGAAGATCAGGATAAGTTTGCTTTAGCCAGCCAACATAAAGCGGAAGCTGCAATTAAAGCAGGGCGCTTTAACCAAGAGATAGTCCCGCTAGAAATCAATACTCGTAAAGGTTCTGTCATGGTAGAAACTGACGAACATCCTCGCTTTGGCGCGACGCTTGAAGCGCTTTCTCAGCTTCGTCCCGCATTTGAAAAAGAAGGAACAGTGACCGCAGGTAATGCTTCAGGTATCAATGACGGTGCGTTTGCACTTGTGATTGCTAGTGAGATCGCAGTCAAGCAGCATGGCTTGAAACCGTTAGTGGAAGTGGTATCGACAGGACAGGGTGGTGTCGCTCCAGAAGTCATGGGTTTAGGTCCAGTTCCAGCGATTAAACAGGCGTTAACTCGCGCCAAATTGAACCTTTCTGATATTGATAAGGTGGAACTCAACGAAGCTTTCGCAGCGCAAGCAATTGGTGTGATGAAGAGCCTTTCAGAGCAGCACCATCTGGACCAATCTTGGTTTGATGAACACGTAAATGTGAACGGCGGTGCTATTGCACTGGGTCACCCTATTGGCGCATCCGGTGGGCGTATCGTCACAAGCTTGATCTATGAAATGCTACGTTCCCAATCTCAGTTTGGGCTTGCATCCTTATGTATTGGTGGCGGTATGGGAACCGCGCTGGTGTTGTCTCGTTATCATTAAGCATTAGTTGCCTACACATAAAGCTCCGGTTAGGAGCTTTATGTGTTTATATGAATCAGTATTTTTCTTATCCAATCTACGTGCTCACTCAGGGCTTAAATTTTTGTACTTGGTTGTTCCGCTCTTGTTGTTCCGTTCAATGTACACACTGCTGAGATCGTTGAAATGATGAGTTTGGTATTAATCGCATGTAGCCCTAATGTCTTCGGAAATACGACGTAAGCAACGTTTGGCACTCTCACTTACGCCCGACAACTGATGAAAACCATGAATCACACCTAAGTATCTTTCACAATATGCCTCAACTCCGGAATCCAACAACTGCTTATACAGTTGTTCACCTTCATCCCGCAATGGATCGAATTCTGCGGTGATGATATACGTTGGCGGTAATCCATTTAACTCGGCGCACGCTAAAGGATTGAGATCTGGATTGGTGTAGATTGAACCTTCATCCATTTCACCCGTGTACATAGAGAAACCAGAAAGCAGCATATTTGCTGTGATGATGTAGTCAGTACCGTTTTGAATATAGCTCTGTGACTTGCCGAAGGGATCAAGCATCGGGTAAAGCAAAATTTGTTTCTTCGGTAGCCATTTTTGATTTTGCTTTAAGCGTAAAGTCGTGGTTAATGCTAATTGTCCTCCGGCACTATCACCAACAAAGACGATGTTACTGGTATTGCCACCGTACTGAGTTGCTAACTCTTTTATCGCCACTACTGCATTGTAAACATCATCGTGTGCAGCTGGATAAACGTTTTCAGGCGCTAAACGATATTGAATACAAATTACGATACTGTTTGACAACTTGGCTATCTGTCTGAGTTGTTGTTCGTGTGTTTTGAATCCTCCACTGATAAAACAACCTCCATGAAAATAGATGGTAATAGGCAATCCTTCATCGTTGCTCGGTTTGTAAACTTTCAAAGTGATACCATTGAGTTGATCGACGAACTCGTCAAACATCTCAGGGCTGCTACCCGATAGAATCGTACTGGAAAGGTAGCCAGCTCTGCGATTTTCAATGTCATATACAGAGGGGTAAGCTCTTCCGTCTGCTATAAACGTTTCAACAAGCTCTCTTATTCCTACTTCTAATTGATTTGTCATCTAAGCCACCAACTTTTTTCATATGTTAGGCTTCAATAGTGTACTGATACTGTGTTTTTGTACAGTCATAATATCGAAAGATAAAACTCACAAACTGAATCTTGCTGGAATCAACAAGTATCAATACAGGCAGACCTTTGCAGAGTGGCGGATTGAAGTGAGAACAAGCCTACCTGAACCTTCCTATAGTAAAAATTAATTTTAAATCAATTGCCTATAGTTAAACTTCTAACCTCGGCTATGTAGAAAAGTAGCTGTTCTTGTCGACGGCTACTTATATGTTATTCAGTTATTAGCAGTAACATACAGTGGCGATGAAAATGACAGAACTTTAAGAATGAATTTTGAATATAAATTACTTGTTGATTATTAAAGAATATTTATTTAATTCAGAAATGTAATAAATATTAATTTGATGATTTTATGCAACCATATAATAATAAAAGGAAATTTATTTATGGATGTATGTGTCTGTTTGTTATATGTTTCTCATCTTGTCTAATGGCGTGTTTATATATTTTTATATATAACTTCATGTTTATCAATTGTTTTATTTTTCATTATAATAATAGGTAATATGATATATGAATAAATCAATTATCAATTTACTTCGTTTTACGAAAAATTACATTTGTTAAACTTGATCTAAATCATTTTACTACTAAAGTATAGGTGTATGACCAACAATACCTTGGCTTACATTTGCCATAGGAATTTATTTATATAATCTGTAAGTTGCTAAATTTCTTGGTAATGGGAAGGTAAAGCAAGTACCAATACTACTTACGATACTTTCATTGGTTAGTTCATTGTAAGGAAATATTATGAAAGCGTTAATCACCTTAGCATGTTCTATGCTAGTTGCGTTTACCGCTACAGCAGGACCCCGTGAAACTATTCATAGAGATGCAACTCTGTATTCCGATGCGTTTGCTTCCAAACAAGAAGCAATTGATGCTGGCTTCAACATGTATGAGGCTCTAGAAACCGCCAGCGACAGCGATTTACGATGGAAACTAAACACAACTGGAGATACAGTAATTGGCGGCACTATGGTTGTTGAAAGTGCACAAGTCAAAATAGAGGAGTTCCCGGCAAGCAGAGATACTATGCAGTATCGTGCGATTGTAGAAGTCGATTACAACTACAAAGCAATTTCAGATAATTAATTAAACTTAAATCTCAGCTCTGTTTAATACAGTGAATATATAGTCATTATCTATATCGAGAAGTTCATTATAGTGAACGCATACTTAGTTGATTGCTATGCTGAAATAAAAGGTGATTATTAATAATCACCTTTTCAGTATTTGTTGTCTATATTTTTATTGGCTTATATTAACAGTAAACTCTTAACGGTAAACAAATTTGTCTTGCTTGCCATTTTTACTAGCAGATTTAAACTTATCAGAAATTCTGTCCAATTCTAATAACGCATAACTGTGTTCACTAAAGTTGAATACATTTAAGGATAAAGCAAGTTTATAAACGCATAGCGCTCTTTTAATATCACCATTAGCCATATAATTCTTACCTAAATAAAAGTAAGCTTCGGTGAATTTTTGTGCCATTACAGTATTGTTTGCTGTGCTGTTGACAATATAATTTGAGACATCTTCTTCACTTACCTCATTTAATATAATGCCTACTAACTTCCATTCCCATTGGTCTGTTTTGTTTTCATAAGTTGATTTTAGTCGGGTAAGAGCGGCATTTTTATCCAACTCAGATTCAATGATATAGAGCCACAATGCGCTGAAAGGGTCACTTGGATTACTTTCATAATAAGTTCTCATGTCTTCTAACGCGAGATCTGGTCTTTTACCATAGTACTGAGCAACAGCTCGGTTAAATACGGCGCTTAAATTTGAAGGGTCAAGTTCGATGGTTGAATCGAAAGCTTGATAGGCCGTATCAAACTTACCGATTTGCGTGTAGTACATACCAAGTAAGTTATATACATCGGCTTGTCTTGGATTAATTTCTAATGATTTAAAATAATCCATTCTGGCTAGGTCTCTTAGGCCCATACTGTCGTAAGAACGACCACGATCTAGGTATATCTGGGCTCTATCTGCAGCCTTAACTTTGTCTCCTGACAGGAGTTGGGTTAGCTCTGCGATATTGTTTTCTGCCAATGCATTCGGCTGTAAAGGGACTGCCATTGCAGGATAGCTCTCTTGCTGGGCAGTGCTTGCTGTATTAACAGGTGTATCGACTGAACTGACAGGATTACACCCAGCAATAGCTACAATACTTACACACAAAAAGCCGAACTGTTTAAACATAAATCTACTCCTTTTTACTTCCGCATACCCGATGGAAGTAACGTCGGCACCTTTATAGCACAAAAAGTGACCAATTAGTCAACTGTTGAGTGTTTAATCATTAGTGCAGTCACAGTTCCTGAGTTTCTGAACCTAAAATGGTATCTAACAATATGAAATCAAAGGAAATGTTTTAAATGTTTGATATGGCTTGATATTGTTCGGATTGCAAAAAGCGGAAAGGAAATTCATTGTCGTTAGAAGAATCGTTTAGGTGGTTTATTTTCCACCTAAACGTTCCTTGACGGTCACTTTTTGCTAAGCAGCGACAGAGACCAGTAATGAGACATTAAAAGACGTGTATATGTGCCGAGTAGTTAATCTGCCAAATTTCGATTGTTTTGCTTGATGGAACGTACTCAAACTCTAAACTTCGACACTTGGTTATTGAGTTCAATGTATACACTATTGAGATCGTTAAACTGTTGGCGAATCTCTTTAGAAGCTCGGTCAACTCCGTCAGTTTGGTCTTTCATTGAGATGAGATTTTGATTGATCTCATTTGAGACGCTGGATTGTTCCTGTGTAGCCAGTGCGGTCTGTTCGGACAAATCTCGTACTGAACCGAGAGAGTTGTTCAGTGCATCGAATACCTGAATAACGCTGTCAAAATTACTCACTGCGCTGTTGGCGTTGTCTTTACTGAGCTTAATTGCGGTAAACGCGTCAGAAACGCTGTCGGTCAATTGACTAATCATCTTCTCAATCTGGTTGGTACTTTCACCTGTCTGAGTTGCAAGTTTGCGAACTTCATCGGCAACAACTGCAAAGCCTCGTCCAAATTCACCTGCACGTGCAGCTTCAATTGCAGCATTCAAGGCGAGTAGGTTAGTCTGCTCTGCAATACCACGAATGACTTCGAGCACGGACGATATAGCCTCTGAGTTTTTCTCTAGCTCTTCGGCTTTGGTCATCGTCACATCAATATTGTCGACAAGTGAATCAATACTGGCGTGAGAAGACGTCACTACATCTCGGCCACGGTCAATGTGCTCGGCTGCGGATGTGGATTCATCAGACGTATTGGCTGCGACATCCGCCATCTGCGCATTCGCCATCGACATTTCGCTGGCAGCACTAACAATGGAATCGCTCGATTCCACTAATTTTTGCGTGATATTGCTGACTGAGTTAGCCACAGCCTCCAATCGATGAGTCGAGTCACCCAATGCTGAACTTTTTGATTGGATAGTCTTCATTATCGTTTGCAGATTTCCAACGAAGGTATCGAACTCTTGCGCCAAATCTCCCAACTCATCTTTTGCGCTAGAGTTGATTCGCGCTGTCAAATCACCATCACCTTCTGAGATTTCACGAATTCGCTGCGAGATATTGTTTACATTTTGCGTAATGTTTTTCGGTATGTAGTAGCTGATCAAGAACGCAATCAGAAAACCAATGACGACTATACCAATGGTGATTTGTTGATAACGTTGAATCTCCTGAGCCGTCTCCTGTTCTTTTATCCGCCCTTGATTCTTTACCGCTTCTCCGGCTTTATCGAGCACGTCTCTAATGCGCTCAAACTTCTCGTCGGTAGCGGATAAAATGTCTTTCTGACTGCCAGCGATTTTTATTTCATCAGAATCCATGAGATCGGAACTCTCTTTAAACCAGCCCGAGAAAAGGCCGTCAAATTGTTCATAGGGAGTAACAAACTCGGGTTCGGGAGACATCAAGGTTTTGTAAGATTGAAAACGGTTGTTTGCTTGGAGAGCGTTTTCCTGGAAATCGTTGAGGTTTTTCTCTGCATCACCAATACCAGTTACAAACTTTTGCTGAGCTAAACGTGCTTGATATAAATCGCGGTCAGCATTGAGCACTTCTGCCAGCGCATCGAGATAGCGTTTGAGTATTTGGCGGTCGGTATTATCTTTACTCCAGTCTGACGCATGGGTGCGAAGCTTCGCCTCAGCCTCATCGAGCATATTACGCATGGTAAAGAAGTCTTTATCGATATCAGCCAAACGATCATTCACGAACTGACTTGCAACATAGATAGAAGAAACACTCTTGCTGCTTTGGAGCCAGTCATTGTAGAGGGCGTCAAAGTTATTAAAAGGTTCTACTAGTTCTGGTTCATCGACCAGATACTTGCGGAAATTTTGAAAGCGATCATAGACTTGTTGCGCATTATCATCGAAGTCTTTTTGTTGCTGTTGTTTGTCTCCGTAGTCAGAGAGCATTTCTGCCTGAGCTAAACGCGCTTGATAGATATCCCGATCAGCATTGAGCACGACTGCTATGGCTTCGAAGTAGGACTTGGTTTGTTTCTCCATCGCCCGATCTTCTATCTTGATGATGACTTGCATAAAGACAAAAATTGAAATCACTAGCACAGTGAGCAAAATAATGGGCAACATCATTTTTAATCGAATCGAATGAAGTCTCATACTAACCTCTTAAAGAAATAAATGTTGACCACACTAAAGTGGCACTTTTCGTTAAGATTTAGTGTAGTTCACCGTTGCATATGCGCAAATTTGATCAGCTTTGTGAAAACGGGAATAGGTGTTGCGGTGATTTCTACATTTTCAGAAGTAATAAAAGACCACCAGCATTGTGCTGGTGGTCTTTCGGTTACTCGCTGGCGCTGAGTATTTTATTCAGCTCTTGGCGTTCAGCGTCGGTCATTTCAGTTTTATTGAGGAAGGGCATATCGCCACTGACGACAGCGCGGGCGATAATGCGGGATTTCCAACGTTCCACATCTTGCCATGTATCGAATACTGCGCCACTTGGTGCCACTTTAAACACATCATCTGTAGGTGTTGAACTGTGGCACTGGCCGCAGCGAGCTTCAATAATGCCTAACGCTGAGTGCTGCTGTTCTGTGAGTTGAGGCTCAGCTTCTACGGAAGCGGTTGCCACTGATTCTGTCAATGCAGACTCAGAACCTTGCGCCGCAACCACTTTTGGTGCGTGTAGCTGTGATGTTGCTTGCCAACTAATGGCAACTGCCAGAGCAAACATAGCGCCAGCACCAACATACATCACACTCGGTTTTGACTGACCAGAGTGCTTGAGGTTGAAGTAATGGCGAATGTAAGCACTGATAAGCATAATTAAAAGCCCAATTAGCCAGCTTTGAGCATGCTGGTAAATCATAGGATAGTGGTTACTGATCATCAAAAAGATGATAGGCAGCGTGAAGTAGTTGTTGTGGATAGAACGGCGTTTGCCTTCTAAGCCAGGAGCTGGATCTACAGGTTCACCGGCGGCCACTTGTTTTACCATCTTCCGTTGACCTGGGATGATCTTATGGAAAACGTTGTTCACCATTATCGAACCGATCAACGCTCCCATGTGAATGAAAGCTCCACGGCCACTGAACAGATGGGCGAAAGCATAGAAGAATAGCGCGCCGAATAGCACTAACACGGCAATAAACAGCGGTGTTGAACGGTTCAATGGAGAACGCATTAATCCTTCGTACACAACCACGCCAAGGAAGATAGTTCCTATTCCTAAACTCACAGCTTGAAGCGTGCTCAGTTCCATAACACGAGGGTCAATAAGGTAAGCTTGCGCGTTGAAGTAATACATCCAAATTAACAACGCAGTACCTGTCAGCCAAGTGGAGTAGGCTTCCCATTTAAACCAGTGCAGCTTTTCAGGCATTTGTTCTGGGCCAACTTGGTATTTGGCGACTTCATAGAAGCCACCACCGTGGATCGCCCAAAGATCGCCTTTGATTCCTTTGTCCTGCTTCCACTTTGGCGGCGTTTCTAAAGAGTTATCTAACCAAGTGAAATAGAAACTTGCGCCAATCCATGCAACACCGCAGATTACATGGAACCATTTGATAAATAACGCAATCCATTCGTAGAGTTGTGGCCACATAACATAACATCCTTTTGATAAACTAAATTTCCATGAACATAGGTTTTCTCGATCACTCGCTCGTCACCCAGTGTGACCAAAGCGAAAAGTTGCTCTGACAATTCCTGACAACGCAAAATGCGCTGTTTGAGCATCGGAAATGCTGTGAGATCGAGTTCTACGAAATCGGCTTCAGTGCCGATATTAAAATTGCCGATGAGGTGGTCGAGCCCCATGGCTGCCGCAGCTCCCTGAGTGCAGAGATAGAGAGATTCAAACGCATCTAAGCTCACTCCTTGTAACTGACATACTTTATAAGCATCACTTTGGTTACGCAGCAGACTCAAACTGGTGCCAGCACCGACATCACTGGCGATAGCGATTGGAATTCCTGCCTCTTTTGCTTTTTGATAGTCAAACAGACCACTACCTAAAAACAGATTCGATGAAGGGCAGAACGCAATAGAAGCGCCGTTTGCAGCTAAAGACTTGAACTCACGGTCATTGAGATGCAGAGCATGTCCAAACAGGGCGCGGTCGCGCACAAGGTTGTAGCGCTCATACACAGCTAGGTAATCGTCGTCTTCAGGGAAAAGATCTTTTACCCACGCTATTTCACCGTGGTTTTCACTCAAATGGGTCTGAATGAAAGTGTCCGGATGTTCTTTGGCAAGTTGTCCGGTTTTAGCTAGTTGCTCTGGTGTGCTGGTTGGCGCAAAGCGAGGGGTAATCGCGTACAGTGCACGCCCATGTTTGTGCCAGCGTTCAATCAGCTCTTTGCTGTCTCGATAGCCGGATTCCGGCGTATCTTGCAGCTCGTCAGGACAGAAACGATCCATCATGATTTTGCCGCAAATCATCCGCGCATCATGTCGTTGCGCTGCGGTAAAAAACGCGTTAACCGACTGCGGATGCACGGTGGCAAACACGCTGGCTGTGGTTGTGCCATGAGCAAAAAGTTGCTTAATGAAGAACTCTGCCTGAGCATTGCAGTAGTCTTGATTAGCGAACATTAGCTCTGTCGGAAAAGTATATGTGTTTAACCAATCCAACAGTTGCTTACCATAGCTGGCAATCATCTCTATTTGAGGGAAATGCACATGGGCATCAATCATACCCGGAATAAGCAGCCCGTGATGCTGAGTTACATGTCCTTGAATCAACAACGCTTTATTCGCTGAGATTGAAAAGAACTCTTTGGCATCTCCTACATGGGTAATACGCCCTTTTTCCACCACGAGCACGCCGTCATTCCAATACTGATAGTTCTCAGACGGTGACGATGTCACTTTTGGGAAGTGGAGCAAGCTTCCTCTATGTACCTTTAACGTCATACTAACTACCTCGATAGCTGGAATATGAGTAAGGCGAAAGAAGTAGCGGTATGTGGTAATTTCTGTCGTCGCTCACGGTGAAATGCACATCGATCATTGGGAAGAAAGACGCTCCGAATTGTTCTTCACAGTAAGGCTGAACGAGAAAGCGCAAAGTAAAGTTATGTTTATCAAGCGTAATGCCTTCAAAAACGGCACGACCATCTTCGTTTGTGGTTTCCTCAGCAAGGCAATCGAAACTGCCCAAGCGATAAAGTTTTACAACGATATTTGCAGCGGGATGACCGTTGGCGGTGTCCAGTACATGGCAACTGAGTTTGTTCATAAATAAGCTTCCATTCTTATCTGACTGATTTTTTGTTGTTCTATTGCGGCTTGTTGCAACTCTTGTTCTCGAGTGCGGTTAATGCGTGCTTTTAACATGCTGAGCATTTCATCTGCGCTTTTGTTGGTAGCGCATACGATGAAGATAAAACCGAATTTCTCTGCGTATTCTTTGTTGAGTGAAAGCAGTTGCTGCAAGGTTTCATCGGAGGCGCCTTTTACGCCACCTTGCTCTTTTTCACTTAACGATTTTCCCTGCGCGTATTTCTTTTGCAGTGTAGAGATATCACCAATCATCGGGTGACCAGCGAACGCCTCCAGCCAATCTTGTTCTTCAAGTTCTGCAAACGCTTCCTCTGCCGCGTTTTTGAGCTCTGAAGGACTACCAAAAGGCATTTGTGCTTTCACCAACGATACCCATTTCTGACTGGTGCAGATTTTGTTCAGTGCTTGATCGTCGAGTTCCAAGCTCGTTCGTACTGCTGTCATTGCTTTTCTTCCTTTAAAACCTTACGAGCTTCATTTGCGTGCTTCCATTGCACTTCTTCGCTGTTGGTATCACGGTTAATGGTGTTTGCTTCTTGTTCACTGAACAAGCCAATCAATTGAGCCGCTACTGAAATAGCAACCTGCATTGGCAATTTGCCTTTCACATCCGGATGGCCAATAGGACAGGTGAGGTTATGAATGAGATCAGCGTCAGTGAGCTGTTCTTTCAAACGGAATTCAAAGCGCTGCTTTTTACCTTGTGAGCCGATAAGACCGACAAACGCGAAGCGGTTTTCTTCCAGTGCCAAACGCGTAATTTCAAAGTCGAGCCCATGATCTTGAGTCATCACAATGACATACGCGTTGTTAGGTAGTTGGCCCAACGCTTCAATTGGATTTTCCAGCAGTTCAACCTTGATACCTTTGTCCTGTAGAGGCGCAAGCCATTCGTGGCGGCTATCAACCACTGTCAATTGACAAGGCAACTCATTTAACACTGTGGTTAATGCTTGGCATACGTGCCCAGCGCCAAAGATAACCACCTGAGGTGTTTGAGTATGGAAATACTCAAACATCACTTGTACTGCGCCGCCGCAACATTGACCGAGATCCGCTGAAAGGGAGAAACGTTCAATGGAAACTTGGCTTTGATGAGAAGCTAATCCTTCACGAGCCTGAGCAATAACTTGAAACTCAAGGTTGCCACCACCCAGCGTGTCGAACTGGCACGCTGGTGTAATCACCATTTTTGCGCCGCTTGATCTCGGTACCGAGCCAACGTAAGCAACCACAGTTGCGATGCAATAAGCTTCGCCTTGTTGTTCAAGCATCTGGCACGCTTTCAGCCAGTGCATACCTGGGTTGTTGAGTAGTCCATTCTTATTGAACTGATCAACATTGAACTGCTCAAAACCTTGAGGATTATGGTGTGACGGCATCTTCAGTATCCTCCACAACATTGTGTTCAAGCCATTGAAGCTGCTCTTCACACGCTCTCAAAATGGTTTCGCCGGTAGCAGGGGCATGCAACTGCGGCGCATGTCTGTGACCACTGATAGAAGCCACTGCATCATAGGTTGCACACCAAACGCTGATTGCATGCATAAAAGGTGGTTCGCCCACCGCTTTCGAGCGATAAATGCTGTGCTCTGGGTTGGCTTTCTCATACAAATCGATGTGCATCTGTTTTGGATAATCACCAATCGTCGGGATCTTGTAGTTCATTGGACTGTTGCTTAGTAGGCGACCGTCTTCATGCCATACAAGCTCTTCGGTTGTCAGCCATCCCAAACCTTGTACAAACGCGCCTTCAATCTGACCTCGGTCGATGGCTGGGTTTAAGCTGTTGCCCACATCGTGCAGAATATCTACGCGATCAACGCGCATCTCGCCGGTTAATGTGTCGATAGTAACTTCTGAGCACGAAGCGCCCAAAGAGAAGTAGAAGAATGGATGACCTGTCGCTGTCTTTCTGTCGTAGCCAATCTTCGGTGTTTGGTAAAAACCGGTAGCTGAGAGAGAGACTCGACCCATATAAGCTTTTTGTACCAACTGAGCCCAAGTGACGGTTTCATTCACACCTACAAGCTCGCCGTTAACGATATCGACGTCTTCAACCTTGTAGTGGTTACGTGCAAATTCTAGCAGCCGTTGTTTAATTTCTAACGCTGCTTTGTGCGCTGCCATACCATTCAAATCAGCGCCGGAAGAGGCGGCTGTAGGAGAGGTGTTTGGCACTTTGTCGGTACGGGTAGAGGTGACGAGCACTTTGTCTAAGCTCACGCCAAAAGTTTGTGCCACGATTTGTGCAATCTTGGTATGCAGACCTTGACCCATTTCGGTACCACCATGAGAAACCTGCATAGTGCCGTCGGTGTAGACGTGGATAAGCGCACCCGCTTGGTTAAGGTGTGTTGCGGTAAATGAAATGCCGAATTTAATCGGTGTCAGAGACAAGCCTTTCTTCAATACAGAATGGGTTTTGTTCCATTGATTTATATGTCCACGACGAGCACGATAATCACTGCTTTGTTCAAGCTGCTTCATGATTTCAAGCATGGCGTCGTATTGGTCCACCTGCATGCCATAAGGAGTTACATTTTTACCAGCACGGTAGAGATTTTTGAGGCGAATATCGAGTGGGTCTTGTCTGACGGTTAGCGCCAGCTCTTCCATCGCTTTTTCGATCACGATCATCCCTTGAGGACCACCGAAACCGCGATAAGCAGTATGAGAAACCATGTCTGTTTTTAAGCGGTTGCCTTCAATACAGGCATTTCCCAGAAAATAAGCGTTATCGGCATGGAACATCGCGCGATCGACAATCGCATCAGACAAGTCAGGGGAGTGACCACAAATACCGTTTACTTGGATATCCGCTGCGATGATTTCACCTTGTTTGTTCGCCGCGATTTGGTAGCGGTTGTAGAACGGGTGACGTTTACCTGTCGCCGTCATATCAATACCGCGAGGCAGACGCATTTTAACGGCTCGTTTTGTGTGATAAGCCCCTAATGAGGCTAAACATGCCCATTGCGCCGCTTGGCTTTCTTTACCACCAAAGCCACCACCCATGCGTCGCATATCAACGGTGACTCGGTTGAAATCTACATGCAGAACTTCAGCAATCAGTTTTTGAATTTCAGAAGGGTTTTGAGTTGATGAACGTACAAAAATTCCGCCATCTTCGGTGATTTCTGCAAGGCTCACTTGTCCTTCCAGATAGAAATGCTCCTGACCGCCGACGTGCATATCGCTGTCAATCGCGATATCAGCGCCAGCAAACACAGCTTGTTCGATATGTTTGCCCATCTGGTGAGAAGGAAGTAAATCACTGGCGTTTTCGTGGCTAAGTACAACCGCATCTTGTTGGTATTCAATATTCGCTAAACGAGCAGCTTTCCATGCCTGATCATGTGTAGTTGCCAATACTAAAGCGATAGGCTGACCGTAATAGCGGATTTCATTATCTAGAGCCAGAAGCGGGTCGCCTTTGAAAATGGTGCCAATGTCTTTCTCGCCGGGAATGGCGTCCGCTGTAAAGACTTTCACCACACCGTCAGCACTTTCAACAGAAGAAAGATCCAAGTTAGTAATTTTACCTTTGGCTATGGATGAAATGACAACCGCAGCATGAAGGCAGTTTCTTGGAGTTACATAATCATCAACAAACAGGGCTTCGCCACTGACTTGTTTATCCGCACTTTCATGTTTGTGCGGTTTGCCGACAACCTCAGTGACAGGTTGTTGAGCAGGTGTTTGTGTATCAACAGCAGTTTGTTTATCAACAGAAGTTAATTTACGCATGTTGCACCAACCTTGTTTCAACTTGCTGTGATTCTAGGTAAAAGCGTTGCAGCAGGTTTTGTACCAGCTTTACCCGATACTCCGCAGAGCCGCGAACGTCACTTAACGGATGAATCACCTGAGTAACCTTTTGACGTGCTTTGTTGACGATAGGTTGGGTGAGTGAATGACCGACAAAGACTTTTTCCAGTTCAAATAAACGTACAGATTTAGCGGCCACACCGCCTGCTGAAATAATGCAGCTCTTAACGCGTTTGTCTGAACCGATTGTCATGTTGATAGCCAGAGTTACGGTAGCAATGTCGTCCTCGTAACGCTTACTGACTTTGTAGATGGCATGAAGCTGGTTTGGTGCTAAACGCGGTAGGTGAATTGCACTGATCCACTGGTTCGGTTTAATTAAGGTTTCGCGATAGCCAGTAATGTAATCTTCTGGTGCATAAAGGGTTTTGTTTACGCCATCATCCAGTTCAATTTTGCCCTGAAGGCTCATCAGCAGTGGTGCAATATCACCAATAGGCGAGGCGTGACCAAGGCTTCCGCCAAGTGTTGCTCGGTGGCGAATGGTCAAACTGCCCAAACGTTCAATCACTTCATCCGTGGTTGGGAAGTGTTTCTTCATAAATTCATGAACAATGTTCATTGGCACTGCTGCGCCAACACGCCAACCTGATGTGGTTTCCGTGATACCAAGCAGGTCATCCACGCTAGAAATATCAATCAGTTCTGGAATGGATTTCAGTTGTTGCGTGACTTCCAGCGATAAATCGGTACCGCCAGCAATCAGTTTTGCATTCGGATGTTCAGCACGTGCTTTTGCCAGAGCTTGACGAGTGGTTGGCTTGATATATTGAGCACTTTCGAGAGGCTGAACAGATTTCATCCATGCTTTTACGCTTTCGATTTCAGCGCTAAGTGGATCTTCAATTTCAGTGGTTGCAATGGTGTTGGCTGCTTCAATCAGCGGACCATAACCGGTACAACGGCATAAGTTACCCGCTAAGAAATCCGCTGGGTGTTGTGGTTTTTCGGTCTGTTTGGATAAAGCATAAAGAGACATGACAAAACCCGGTGTGCAGAAGCCACATTGAGTGCCGTGTTTATCTACCACTATTTGTTGAACAGGGTGGAGTTGGTTGCCCTGTTTCAGGTGTTCTACCGTAACGACCTGCTTGCCATGCAGTGAGTGGATTGGCGTGATACAGGCGTTTATTTGGCGATAATTGACGTTATCACCATCTAAGCTGACTAAAACGACAGTACAAGCTCCGCAGTCTCCGCTTGCGCATCCCTCTTTAGAGCCTGTCATTTGTTTCTGTTCGCGTAGGTAGTTCAATAGCATGGTATCGGCTTTGGCAGACTCCACTTTGACCACTTCGCTATTAATCATTAGCTCTAACATAACTTCCTCTCTCCCTTTCTAATTGTAGCTGCAGCCTTGTCTATCTGCGCTTCCTTGCTTCAATGAGTACGGGTTTTTGTTATTAAACTTGTCCAACTGGTCAACTATTTGGGTAAAAAAAGACTCGCGTATCTTGAGCGGATACGCGAGTCGGGCTTTATTAGTTAGGAATTTTTGCGTCGATACCTTCAACGTACCACATTACTGATGCCAACTCTTGGTCAGTTAGAGAGTGGCCTGCTGGTATAACTTCCTTGCCTTGGTTGTCTTTCATAGGCCCAGTAAATGGAACGATTTCGCCTGAAATGATCTTCGCTTCTGTGTCAGAAATCGCAGTCTTAATCTCTTCAGGAAGGCTAGGGTTGATAGCAACAATTTGTAGCAACTCATCCTTTAGACCACCCCAGTAATCTTCAGATTTCCAAGTGCCATCCATAACTGCTTGCACGCTCTTGATGTAGTGTGGTGCCCAGTGGTCACGTACAGAGAACATGTGTGCTTTAGGAGCAAAGTGGCTCATATCAGATGCTTGACCGATACCCATCATGCCGCGTTTTTCTGCTGCGATAAGTGGAGCTGGGCTGTCAGTGTGTTGAAGAATAATGTCTGCGCCTTGATCCATAAGCGCGTTTGCAGCATCCGATTCTTTACCTGGATCGTACCAAGTGTTCACCCAAACGATTTTTAGTTTGATATCTGGGTTTACGCTTTTCGCGCCAAGATAAACCGCGTTGATATCACGAATAACTTCAGGGATTGGGAAAGTTGCAATGTAGCCAAGCGTGTTTGATTTTGTAGCCATACCCGCTGCAACGCCAGATACATAACGACCTTCGTAAGTACGAAGTACGTAAGTACCTAGGTTTTTATCCATTTTGTAACCCGTCGCGTGTTCAAACGTTACTTTAGGGAAGCGTTTAGCTGCTTTCGCTGTTGGGTTCATAAAGCCGAATGACGTTGTGAAGATAACTTCATTGCCTGACTTAGCGAGCTGAGTGATAACGCGCTCTGCATCCGCACCTTCCGGTACGTTTTCCACGAATGTAGTTTGCACTTTGCCGTTGAAGTGTTTTTCCATTTCCAGACGGCCTTGGTCGTGCTCATAGCTCCAACCGTGATCGCCCACAGGACCCACGTATACAAAACCGACTTTCATCGGATCTTCCGCAAGGGTAGAAGTTGAAAACACTGCAGACACTGAAAGTGCTGCAACCGTCATCCACTGATTTATTTTCATGAAATTCTCCATTTCAAAGATATCGCTATTTTAAGATAGCTATTTGGTTGTCCATTTTTGCTCGCAAAAGTGTGTTGATAGGGAGTTGCTTGCAAAAAAATCGTGATACGAGATTGTTAGCAAAAAGTTGACCAACTGGTCGTGTTTTGAATAATTATTTTCGAATGGGCTTGTAAGCATTGTGCACAAAGGGGTTAGATATATTGTATACAGTCAGTATAGACACTGATGGGAAATTAACTTTAAGTGGATGTTTTACAATGGTGCTTACATGTATACAAAATGCACCATTTTGATGCGCAAGCGTGGACTGAAAAGCTTGGGGAAATACAGCTAAATAGAGAAGCCTTTTCTGACAAATGCAGAGATATAGCAAACAAAAAGCCCGCAAAAGCGGGCTTAATTGTATCTGTTGTTATTGACGTTTAGGGTCGAACGGTTTGCCTAAACTCATTGGTGTTGCCAGTTTCTGGCGCAACTCATTCGAGCTCAGTAAAACCATGACAACGACCGTTGCTACATATGGGGTCATCGCGAGCAGGTTAGGAGAGATGTCGATTCCTGCTCCCTGCATCATCAAATGCATGATGGAAGTAAAACCGAATAAGTATGCACCCAACACCAGATAACCAATGCGCCAGGAAGCAAACACAACCAGTGCTAACGCGATCCATCCGCGCCCCGCGGTCATGTTTTCCATCCACATCGGTGTATACGATAACGACATGTAAGCTCCTGCAAGACCTGCTAAGGCTCCGCCAAGCAATGTGACCATGTAACGAACTTTAATCACTTTAATACCTAATGCGTTCGCTGAGTGCGGGTTTTCACCTACGGCGCGAATAACAAGACCAATACGTGTTTTGTGCAGTGTCCACCAAGCTGTGCCGACAAGAATAAAACTCGCGTACACCAAGATGTCATGGTTAAACAGCAACGGACCAAAGAATGGAATATCACTGAGTAAGGGAATCGCGATAGGCTTAAACCCTTGAATGGTGCTGCCGACTAAGCTTCCGCCTAAGAACGCACTAAGCCCTGTGCCAAAGATGGTCAGTGCTAAACCTGTAGCCACCTGATTTGAGCTAAGTGTGAGCGTTAATACACCAAATAACCAAGCCATCATCATGCCTGCGAACATGGCAACCAAGACGCCAACCAGCAAGCTGCCCGAAACCATAGCGCCAGCAAAACCGGCCATTGCGCCCATCAGCATCATGCCTTCCTGACCAAGGTTAAGTACCCCAGTCTTCTCACAAATTAACTCGCCCAAAGCGATGATAAGCAAAGGGGTACCTGTTTTTAGTGCCGCGATAAACAGCGACTGAATTAGCATTGCATCCATTATGCGGCTCCTTTCTCATTAACCAGTGAACTAGCGGTTTTCTTGCTTAAAGCACGATTCGGCACGAATCGGTAGTAGATTAAAAAATCACACGCTAATAAGAAGAAGAGCAAAGTGCCTTGGAACAAACCAGTGACGGCAGTAGGCAAATTCAGTTCAATCTGTGCTAGGTCGCTTCCCATGTAAAGGGCACCCATAAACAGGGCAGCGATAATTACGCCTATTGGATTCAAGCGACCAAGATAAGCAACAATAATCGCAGCATAGCCATAACCGGGTGACACCGAAGGAACAAGCTGACCAATTGGTCCCATCACTTCAGCAGCGCCAGCAAATCCTGCCATTGCACCCGCGAACAACATTACGCCCCAGACCAATTTGTTTTCGGAAAAGCCCGCGTATTTTGCAGCGGCACGCTCTGAACCCATTACGCGAAGTTTAAAACCTGGCAGTGTTTTGAACAGCATCCAGCCTGAAGCTATTGCCACAATGACAGCAATCACAATCGACATTGTTGCGCGCCCAGATTCCATCAATGGTGACATGATTACCGCATCAACAAAAACGACTGATTCTGGGAAACCAAAGCCAGAAGGATCACGCAGAGGGCCATGTACCGCCCAAAGAAGGATATACAAGCCAATGTAGTTAAGCATGATGGTGGTAAGAATGATATTGGTATGAAAACGGCGGTTTAGCCAAGTGGGAATACCTGCCCATAATGCACCTGCGATAACACCCGCACCAACGGTCAGCAGGAAAGTACCAAAGCCGGAATCGTCAGTAGCAGTTACCGCTACGGCACTACTGGCTACTGCACCGATTAAGAGTTGGCCTTCAGCACCAATGTTCCACATGTTCGCTCTGTAACATAGTGCCAAACCGATCGCACACAACATCAGTGGTGCGGACTTCACCAGTAGTTCGCCTAAGTTGTAGCTGTCTGAAAATGGCATCAGAACAAATACTTGGAAGGCTTTGATTGGATCAACATCCAACCAGACAAACATCAGGCTGGATACCGCCATAGTCAGTGCTACAGCGATGAATGGAGAAAGCCAAGACATCATCTTAGAGCTTTCTAAACGAGGTTGGACCTTAAGCATTTGCGACCTCCACATGAGAAACGAAACCACCGGCTATCCATTCCCCAATTTGATCGATAGAGGTATTGCTGGTTTTGACTGCGTCTGAGACTTGGCCTTCATAAATCGCGGCTAGGCGGTCACACAAAATAAACAGTTCGTCGATATCTTCAGAGACAACCAGAACCGCTGTGCCAGCATCGCGCAATGCGATAAGCTGACGGTGAATGGCACTCGCAGCACCGATGTCCACGCCCCATGTTGGATGTGCACAAATAATAACTTTGGGTTGCTGAGCGACTTCACGTCCCATAATAAACTTCTGTAAATTACCGCCTGAAAGGCTTTTCGCTTGAGAGTTTTCATTGCGGCATTTCACTTGGTTGTTGCTGATAAGCTGCTTGGAAAGTTGTTTGAGCTTAGGAAAGTTAATGACACCGCGAGAGCTTAGAGCACGAGAGTGAGTGAGTAGGGTGTTTTCTTCCAAACTCATTTCGGGAACGGCTCCCTGACCAAGTCGGTTTGCTGGCACGTAGGCAAGGCCAAGCTCGCGTCGTTTACCTGCGTCCCAATCACCAATGTTGATCTCCCGCCACTGAATGCTGTCTGCGTTGCTACGCGTGTCTTCACCACTGAGTACCGCAAGCAAATCTTCCTGACCGTTACCAGCAACACCTGCGAGACCGAAGATTTCGCCAGCGCGAAGTTGCAGATTTACTTTCTCTAGACCACAACCGAAAGGGTGAGAAGGAGAGAGTGTCAGATTGTTTGTTTGCAAAATGACATCGCTGGTTTCGGTTTTTGGGTAGATTTCCGATAATTGGGTTTCATCACCCACCATCATTCGTGCAATTGAGTTTGGCGTCTCTTGGCTCGGGTCGCATTCACCCGTAACTTTTCCGCCACGCAAAATCACAGCACGATGGCATAAAGAGGTGACTTCTTTCAGCTTGTGGCTGATGAATAAAATGGCGCAACCTTCGCTAGAAAGTTGGTTCAGCACTTCAAATAAGCCTTCGATTTCTTGAGGAGCAAGCACTGAAGTAGGCTCATCGAGGATCAGTAGTTTGACGTCCTGAATTAAACAACGAAGTATTTCAACACGCTGCCGCTCTCCGATACTCAGACTGTGCACATATCTGTCTGGGTCTACATGCAGTTTGTATTGTTCACTTTTGACGATGATAAGTTTGCGTAAATCCGAAACTGAGTCGAGAAATTCCTTGTCCAAACCCAGTTGAATGTTTTCCAGTACGGTGAGTGTTTCGAAAACGGAAAAGTGTTGAAACACCATGCCGATACCCATTGCTCTTGCTTGGTTTGGCGAGCCGATAGTGACTTCGTGGTTATTCCACAAAATCGCCCCTTCACTTGGGCTATTAACGCCATAGATCATTTTTACCAGCGTTGATTTTCCTGCGCCGTTTTCCCCTAACAGAGCAAGGATCTCTCCTTGATGGAGTTTCAAATTCACTTTGTCATTCGCCACGACGCCGGGGAAGAACTTACTGATGTTCCACAGCTCGAGTAGTGGTGTGTCCATGTTGAGCAGATTCCTTTCCAATTATTTTTACGGCTATTTTTGTTTAATTATTTGTTCTTCTATTGAATTTATAAAAGCCAAATGCAAAAACCTGACCAAGTGTTCAACATCAACAAGCGTAAGGCTTAGCATTGAGAGCTCACCTTTGTGTCGCTTTATATTGGTGCAGAGTGTTGAAAATGGTGCAAAAAATAGACACTTGACAACAACGGGCTATCCATTGATTACTTTAAATATAAGCCTAAATCGAAAGGAGTTCTTTTGGATACTGAACTTGCGCATCACAAGCGTTCTATTTCTGGGGAAATACGCAGGCGTAACGAAACGCTAATCCTGCAAGCGGCAGCAGATGAATTTGTAAAACACGGATATAAAGGAACGTCGGTTCAGGCAATAGCGGACAGAGTCAACTTACCCAAAGCGAACATTCTGTATTACTTTAAGTCGAAAACAGGACTGTATAAGGCGTTGCTGCGAGACATTTTGAATTTATGGAATGAGGGGTTTTCAGAAGACGCTGCCAATATGCCGCCAGAGGTGGTTTTGCGCAATTATATTGTTGGCAAGATGCGTTACAGCCGCACACATCCGCAGGAGTCGAAGATCTTTGCACAGGAGATCATTCAAGGAGCGCCGAATATTCGGGACGAAATCCAGTTCCCTGTCGTGGAGTGGGCCGCAGGTAAAGCATCAGTAATTCAGACATGGGTATACAAAGGATTGATTCGACCAGTCGAGCCATTGTATCTGCTGTTTATGATTTGGAGTTCAACCCAATTCTATGCAGATTTTGATACTGAGATTCAGTTGATCAAAGGTTCATCTATGTCAGAAAGCGAATTTGAAGATGCAGAGAATTTTTTGGTCAACATCATTATCCGCGGTTTAGCGGTAACAACGTCATAAGGAAGTGAGGGAAACTTGAGTCAGCCAATGTTTGAAATACCTATCTTTGGTATTGGAATAGCAGGAAATTTTGCAGGACATCTGCAACAAACAGGTGAAGAAAAGGGCTTACAGGGAAGCGTTGATACACAAAGCCCGCAGGCGCTATTTCCGTTTTATGTTGCTGGTGCTAGTGATGCGTATCTGAACGTGAATCCGTATTCATTTGACGTTCTGATGTTACCTAGCGATCCCTCAGCGAAAGTACAAATGGAACCTGAAATTGCGCTTATTGCCAAGGTACAATATTTGGGCACCTCAGTTCTTGGCTTTGAAGCGGAAGGGATGACTTTGTTTAATGATGCAACTCACCGCAATGCTGTGGTAGATAAGTTGGCTCAGAAGAAGAACTGGGGCGCCGCGTCTAAAGGTATTGCAAGTAAAGTTATTCCACTTGCAGACTTCAGTAAAAATGCTGACTTGGATAAGTATCGCTTTTGCAGCTTTCTTGGCAGAAATGAACAGTGGAACCTGTGCTGTAATGATGTTTCATTGGGTGATTACAGCTACAGTTATGAGCAGTTGATCGCGTGGCTAGTCAGTCAGAGCAATGCACAGAAAAACGAAGGTGCTTTGCATTCTATTCAAGAGTTATTAGATCAGGCGGGTTATCCCGAACGTATTTTGGTATCACTTGGCTCTTCTCGCTACACACCATTCGGTGAAAGCCATCAACTTGGTGCAAAAGACAAAGTTTGCGCGGTGTTATATGACTCGACACGAATTGATCTTGAAGAGATCCAGTCGTTTGTTGAGCGTGGAGAAGTGCTGCAGTTGAAACGTAATCACGTGGTGCTGTGGCAAGAGTGCCAATAAAAACGTCTTCGTGGAAGTAGACTGGTGTAACGGCTTATCTGAAAAGATAAGCCGGTTTTATATGTGTGTTAAAGGCTTGTTTTAGTAAACGCATTGGCGTTTTTGTTGAGATACATAGCGTGGTCAGCTTTGGTTATTAGCGTATCAATATCGATGTTTTTATCGTTATAGATCGCGTAACCAATACTCAAACTTGGGTTAATTTGCTTGTTGTTGTGGATGAAAGGTTCATTTTCGATTTTGTCTTTAATCGATTGAGTGACCTTGTGCACTTTTTCAGGCAGGTAGATGTTGTCCAAAATGATAAGGAACTCATCACCGCCGATTCTAGCTACAGTGTCTGTAGTGCGAACATTTTCCTTCAACTGCATGCTGATGAACTGCAAAAACCTGTCCCCAACGTCATGTCCAAAATTGTCGTTCACTAATTTAAAGTCATTAACATCGACGCTTAACAGGGTAAAAAAGTGGTTGCTCTCCCTTCGAACAGACATTTTTTTTAGTAACTTATTCACGTAACGTCGGTTTGGAAGATGAGTTAACTCATCCTGCATAGCGGCCTTTTGAATGGTTTTATAGTTTCTATATATTAAGAAAAACAGTGCGTAAATAAGCATTACAGCGAAAATCTCAATTGAGATGATCGCACGTTCGATGAATGTAAGATGAGCACTGTCACTCAGCTTATATTTGGCTACTAGCTGCCAGCGCCCGTAGGGTAAGTTGATGAAGTGTTGAATGTCTGGCTTATCAAAGGTTTCTATCTTGCCATATAACAACTTTGGGGTATTGGTAACGTTTCTAATTGCAACTTCAGCGTTGTCAAGGTCGTATAAGCCGCTAAATGTCATCAACTTATCGTAATCAATCACCACACTTACTGTGCCCCAGTAGGCTTTGTTGTATGGGAAATCCGAATAAATGGGATAGCGGGCTATCAGCCCTTGACCACCTTGGACAAGATTGACTGGGCCATCGATATAAACGTGTTGATTTTGCTTTGCTATTTGTATGGCTTTGTATTGTTCCGGAATGCGTGACAAATCAACCCCTAATGCAGACTCGTTCCCTTCCAGCGGATAGATATAGGTAATAATGTTGTTTGGTGACGCTGTTACATTTCGCACGTACTGAGATTTACTCAAAAGCTGGTTGGCGACAATGTGCCACTTCTTAAACGCAGTTTCCGGATCCATGGTGACTAAGGTTGCCAAACTGTCTGCGAGAAAAGTATCCATAAAAATGGATGCTTCAAAGTTGGAGCGCACCAGAGATATGTTGCTAGCAACAACCATTTCCACTTTTTTTGATTCTAAACCGACATAATGGTTTTTTATCGCTATTGAAATTGGCGTGGCAATTGCAAAAAAAGCAATGGAAATTAAGGCAAAAATGAAATCTGTTTTCTTGTTATATGACACGTAGTTATGTATCCAGAGTATTGAACAGCTGAGTAACTTATCTTTTATGCATACGTCGTCGAACGAAAACGACCAAGTAGCAAAAATAACTTTTAGGCTACAAATATATTTATAGTTCTATTTATATAAATGCATCAATTACTGACCAAAAAATATTTTTGGTGTGAATGAAATATACAGTTTGAGCAAATATATGTGAAGTAACTCGTAAATAATTTGTGGTTTACCTTAGCTTCTTATAAGTATCAGGGTTCGTAATTTGGGTAACACAACCTATTCGGTAGAAATACCGATATCGTTTTTGACCTCTTTATTAAGGTTCGAGAGAGGGAAATGCGGTATTGATGCGTATATGGCTGATTCCTGACCAGTACATTCGTGAGATTCGCAACTGTATCAGTATCTTCTCATAGACATTTTTTATTAAGCATGGTGATATTTAGTGAGTGAATCATTATTAATTGTGATGTGATTAACGTTACTAGACAAGGAAGTAAAACGTTAAATGATCTCTTCCCAATATTTTTCTGTCAGCCGCTTTGTTATCTACATTGTTTTACCAATGTTTTTGCCTGTCTTTGCTTGGGCAAAAGCGAGCCTTATGACGCCCAACTCACTCTCTGATTACTACGTTGATACTTGGACCTCTACAGACGGTTTACCTCATAACAGTATTAATGCAATTGCTCAAACTCAGGATGGATATCTTTGGTTTGCTACATGGGAAGGTGTTGCAAGATATAACGGTTTGGAGTTTAGACTTTTCGACCGTGGCCCTATTACACATATGCTTGATTCTGGCACTCGAGCCTTAGTTTCCGACCAAAACAACTCGTTATGGGTGGGAGGCGCGAGAGGAAGCTTAAGCTTCAGAACGGGCTTTACTTGGCATTCTCAGCCAGCGGCTCCGAGCATGGTCAACCATGTACTGATTGATCACTCTGGCAATCAATGGCTGGCAATAGAAGGTCAGGGCGTTGTACGCAGGCAAAAAAATGCAGACGGTTCCTATGGAGAGAGTGTCTGGATACTAGAAAATATCAGCGCTTACAGACTGATCAAAAACAGTGCGAATGAGGTTTTTGCTGGTACTGAGAAAGGCTTGTACCAATTTTCTGAGCATTCCTCTACGAGAATTGAAACTACTCAGTTTGATAAAGTGTATTACCTTTCGTTGGCTCATAACGGTGATCTTCTTCTAGGAACAAACCGTGGTGCTTGGCGCTATGACGGAAAAGAACTCTCTCTGATTGATCCGAGAATTGATGTGACGGTTGTCACAGTTGTGGAGCAGGATTCTGCTGGAAACATCTGGTTGGGAACCATCAATAAAGGCTTAGCGCGTTTATCGGATAATACTCTTGAGTTTTTGGATGCCAGTAAAGGCTTACCGAACAACCGTGTGCTCTCTTGGTATCAGGATATTGAGAACAGCATCTGGGTTGGGACAAACGGAGGTTTGATTCGCCTTCGTAATGCACCCTTTATGTCGATTACTCAAGATAAAGGTTTAGTCGGCAATTATGTCCGTACTGTTTTACCTATTGCCGACGATACGCTATTAGTCGGTTCAAGCAATGGTTTAAGTATTCTCAAGCAAAGTTATGCAGCACCTGCAATAAATGGTGATGTGTCCTTATCGGTATTGAGTTTGGCCAACGCGTCAGATGGTGGTGCTTGGGTTGGTACTTATCAGAATGGTCTGATGAAATGGAATAACGGTGCGATTGAGCCGATTCTGACTGATAAAGACGGTTTGCCGACTAACGAAGTTAGAGCAATTTTAGAAGACAGCAAACACAACCTTTGGATCGGAACTCCGTTTGGCGTGGTGAAGAAACAACCTGACGGTGCAATGCAACACTTTACTCAGCAGAATGGCCTGAGTGACGATTATGTCATGGCACTGGCTGAAGATGAGTTGGGGCATACTTGGGTTGGTACCGGAGTGGGCGTTGGCTATTGGGATAACGACAAGTTCGAAAATTTGGAGTTAGACCAACTAGAACAGGCTCAATATGCCTTTGGTTTTTATATTGAACCCGGATATGTGTGGGTTGCGACAGACAGGGGTATCGTCCGCTATCGTTTGTCTGACCAATCTACAGCGCTTGTTGGGCGTCCTCAAGGATTGCCAATCGATAAGTTTTTTCAGATTCAAAAGGATGACGATGGTTACTTTTGGCTGTCGAGCAATAGAGGTATCTGGAAGATCAATGCAGCTAGAGCTCATGAAGTAGCCGACGGTAATGAATCAAGCATTGTTTTCGAGCACTTTGATGAAACTGACGGTATGGCCAGTAGCCAGGCCAATGGTGGTTCAAACCCTGCTTCTGCAAAACTCAGCAGTGGTTCAATCTATATCGCGACAGCGAAAGGTGTGGCTTCTATCCATCCCAATAGGCTTCACACTTTAAGTAGCAATCCGCTGCCGTTGGTGTTGCAGTCTGTGCGTTTTGATTCGAATTTTATCAACCCAGAAGCGACACCTATTGTGCCAGCCGGAACGAGCAGAGTGTCAATTAACTATGTCGGTTTGGGTTATGTTATGTCTGAACGGATACAATATCGTACTAAGTTAGAAGGTTTCGATAACACGTGGTCTGAGCGCAGAAATTCTCGTAGCGCAGAGTTCACTAATTTACGTCCCGGTCATTACAAGTTTTTGGTCAGCGCTCGTTATCCTTATGGTAACTGGACTGAAGCCAGAGCGCTTTATGAGTTTGATGTTGAGCCTCTTTTCTGGCAGCGAAAAGAAGTGATCGTTTTTATCATTCTTTCGTTACTGGCGCTGATCGGGTCCGGCGTATTCTGGCGTATTCAGAGTTTGAAGCGCAGTGAGCTTCGTCTGAAGCAGCAGGTTGAACTGCAAACGCATGAGCTGCGGTCTCAGGCGACCATGTTTGAAAAACTGTCCCATGAAGATGACTTAACAGGCTTAGCTAACCGAAGAGCATTTGACTTAAAGCTTAAAGAACTGTTCGATAAGGCGAGAGAAAGCGGCGATATATTGCAACTGGCTGTACTGGATATCGACCACTTTAAACATATCAATGACAAATATTCACATTTAGTGGGTGATCACGCCATTGTTGAAGTGGTTGATGTTCTGAAACGTCATATTGAGTCAGATACATTGCTGGCCAGATGGGGTGGGGAAGAGTTTACCCTCTTGTTTGTCAGTGATACTCATCAATCAGACGACTATTTAGAACGTTTACGTTCGGCAATCGAAGCGCACAGTTTTGACAACGTGGCTTCGCAGTTAAAAATCACCGTGAGTATCGGAGTTTCAAGTAGTGAATATCTTTCAGATTACGAAGACCTGCTGAAACTCGCGGATCATGCGTTACTGAAAGCAAAACGAAATGGTCGAAACAAAGTTGAGAGAATAAGCGTTTAAAGAAATAGAAACGGTCACAATTAGCGACCGTTTTACATGGAGTCTTATTTGTTTAGCGTTATTAGAAAACCTTACAAGCAAACCCTTTAAGATAGAAACCTTCTGGATACGCAGTATCTGTCGGGTGGTCTGCGGCTTGTTCGAAACGCTCTACGAACTTCACATCACGACCAGCATCCAAAGCGGCATCTGCAATGATCTTTTGGAACAGGGCTTGATCCATTAAACCTGAGCATGAGTAAGTCAGCAGAGTACCGCCCGGCTTTAGAATTTGCATCGCTAGCATGTTGATGTCTTTGTAACCACGACATGCACCGTTCAGTTGCGCTTTTGACTCGGCGAACTTTGGTGGATCCATGATAACCACATCAAACAGAGTACCTTGATCGCGATATTCGCGAAGCAACTTGAACACGTCTGCGTTTAGGAATACGGCACGTTTTTTCGAGATATCAAATTCGTTTAGCTCTGCATTAAATTTGGCTGTATCAAGAGCAGGCTGAGAAACATCGGCATTGATGACGCGTTTTGCTCCACCTTTCAGTGCGTATAAGCCAAATCCACCGGTGTAAGAGAAGCAGTTAAGAACTTCTTTGTCTTTCACATATTTCATTGACTGGAAGCGGCTATCACGTTGGTCAAGGTAGAAACCCGTCTTATGGCCGTTAACGATATCGACATTAATTTTGATGCCGTTTTCTTCGATCACAACAGACTTCGGTGGTAATTCACCATGAAGAATACCAACACGTTCTTCCAAGCCTTCTTTTTTACGCACAGCAACGTCAGAACGCTCATAAATATGGCATTCAGGGAAACAGGTGTTCAGGGCTTCAACTAACGTTTCTTTCTGGTACTCGGCTCCTGCGCTCAGAAGCTGGCATACAAGGTAGTTATCGTATTTGTCGATAGTGATACCAGGTAGGCCATCTGATTCCGCTGCAATTAAGCGATAGCCAGTTAGGCCGTCACGCTCGATGAAATCGTCACGAAGCATTTGCGCTTGTTGAATTCGTTTGACGAAAAATGCGCTATCAATCTCTTCTTTCTCGACGCTCCAAACACGAGCACGAATTTGCGAATGCGGAGAGTAGGCGGCTTTAGCTAACCACTGACCGTCGTTTGAATAGACATCTACGGTTTCACCTAAACTTGGTTCACCTTCGATGCGTTGAATGCCACGGGAGAAAACCCATGGGTGTTTACGACGTAATGATTTATCGCGGCCTTTGACCAAATAGATTGCAGAAGTCATTGCTCTACTCTGAAGAATGATAGAAAAGGTCGGGTATTGTCGTGGAACTGAGCTTGAAAAGCAACTCGACTTGATGATGTTCGTTATCGAGTGAGCGGCGTCTAATTTCAAATGAACTTGGTTTCGAAAATAAGATCATTATCCAATAGTGAGTGCTAGATAAAACAATGAGCTAACTATTGGCTATCCTTAAAGTAAGTCGATAAATAGGGATGATTTCGAATGACGACAAAGTGCGACAAATTTATTGTTTCCGGTGTAGTTCAAGGGGTAGGGTTTCGCTATCACACTTCTCATCAGGGATTAAAGCTTGGATTAACGGGTTACGCTAAAAATTTGAACAATGGGGATGTAGAGGTAATCGCGTGTGGCCCAGTTGAGCACGTTGATGAATTTTACGAATGGCTAAAAGAGGGGCCAAGAACGGCGTCAGTCGATAAAATCGTGCGCACAACCTGTACGATTGAGAAAAGTTACCGCGGATTTGAAATTCTGTAGGCCTATATATGCTTAGTCTGATAAGCGAGACCTACAGAAAGAGATACTCAATGAAAGATTAAAGACACTTAGCCGGTTTTGGTAAACCTGCTATTTTTGTTGCCTGTTTTGCCGGACCTTTAGGGAACAGTTTAAAAAGATACTTACTGCTGCCTTTTTCAGGGCCGTGTTCTTTTTCCATCGCTTTTACCAGCATGCGAATCGCTGGGGATGTGTTGAACTCTTCATAGAACTTGCGAACAAAAAGTACCACTTCAATATGTGCATCAGTTAGTTGAATGCCTTCTTGCTCAGCCAAAATGTCCATCATGCCTTCAACCCATTCCGTTGAATTAAGCAGATAGCCTTGTGCGTCGGTTTCGATTGTGTTTCCGTTGTATTCAAACATTGCGTTTAACAGTGAGTTGCTTAACTAATTGCGCATAGGGTAGCGAAGGGCGTGGCTTTGCTCAAGAAGAAAAAAGCCCGAGAAAATCTCGGGCTCTTATAATCAATCAGTTTGAAGACTTATTAGTCGTCATTCATGATGCCTAGGATGCTTAGTAGGCTAGTGAACAGGTTCAGAATGTTCAGGTACATAGAGATTGTTGCGCTAACGTAGTTAGTCTCTTCACCGCGCACAATACGGCTAGTATCGAACAGAATGAAACCAGAGAACACGAGTGCTGACATGCTGCTAATTGCTAGTTGACCCATTGTAGAACCAACAAAGATGTTGATGATTGCTGCAACGATAACAATGATTAGGCCAGCAACTAGGAAGTTGCGCATGAATGAGAAGTCTTTTTTAGTGCTTACTGTATATGCAGAAAGACCTAGGAACACCATACCTGTCAAACCAAGAGCTTGAGCAATAATAGATGGACCGTTTGGAATTGCTGCGTAGTAGTTAAGCATCGGGCCCAGAGCACCACCCATTAGAGTTGTGAACACGAATGTCCAAACAATACCCATAGATGAGTTGATTGCTTTAGGTAGAGCGAAGAATAGAACACCGATTGCTGCTACTTGCATTACAAGCGCCATGATTGGTGAGATACCCATCGCCATTGTCACTACAGCTGCGATAGCACTTGTCACTAGCGTCATCGACAGTAGGAAATAAGTGTTCTTCAGCGTTTTGTTTATCTCAAGTGTGCTTAATCCACTTGCAGAACGAGAATACATTGGAGTGTTCATACTTTTACTCTTCCTCATTGAAAGGTGTTTCTTGTTTATATAGACATTAATGAGGCTAATAGTTCCGTTTTTCAAGCCTCTGCCTTGTACTGACATTAAAAATAATAAACAAAAACGGTTTAAATAAGCGTGACAAGTTGTAACACAATATTTCCGTTCATCTAAGTTTATATCTGGGTCAATACTAACACTAAATCATTCATATTTTTGTAAGTTATTGTTGAAATAAACCATTAGTTACAAAAGAAAAAGAGGCGATGATATCGCCTCTTCAAATTATGCATGATTCACACGGTTTACCGATACAACATTAGTGATGAAGAATCTGCGCTAAGAAGTTCTGTGTGCGATCAGATTGAGGATTTTCAAAGAAATCTTTCGGATTGTTTTCCTCAATGATTTCACCGGCATCCATGAAGATCACTCGGTCAGCGACCTCTTTTGCAAAACCCATTTCGTGAGTTACACAAAGCATGGTCATACCTTCACCAGCAAGTTCAACCATTACGTCTAGTACTTCGCGAACCATTTCTGGGTCAAGTGCTGATGTTGGTTCATCGAACAACATCACTTGTGGGTTCATACAAAGAGAACGAGCAATAGCTACACGTTGTTGTTGACCACCAGAAAGCTGACCTGGGTATTTGTCTGCTTGGTCTGGAATCTTAACGCGCTTCAAATACTTCATTGCAATCGCTTCAGCTTCGTCTTTAGGCATTTTCTTTACCCAAATAGGAGCAAGCGTACAGTTCTCTAAAACCGTTAGGTGAGGGAAGAGGTTAAAGTGCTGGAAACACATACCGACTTCGCGGCGCACCGCTTCGATGTTCTTTAAGTCTTCAGTAAGCTCTGTACCTGCCACTAGAATCTGACCTTTCTGGTGTTCTTCCAAGTGGTTAATACAACGAATCATGGTTGATTTGCCCGAGCCTGAAGGGCCACAAATAACGATTTTTTCGCCTTTTTTAACATCCAGGTTGATGTTTTTTAGTACGTGAAACTCACCATACCATTTGTTCATGTTCTTAATTTGAATCATGAAATCTTCTGCAGTTTGTTGCGTCATAATACGTTCCCTGAATTATTGTTTATCGTTTGTGACCGGTATGGAGTTTGTTTTCTAGCCAAATCGAATATCTCGACATGCTGAAACAGAACACCCAGAACACTAACGCGACAAATACGTAACTTTCTGTAGCAAAACCTAACCATTCAGGGTCGGTGTTTGCTGATTGACCAATACCAAGTACGTCAAACATACCGATAATCAGAACCAGACTGGTATCTTTAAACAGGCCAATAAATGTGTTTACGATCGATGGAATAGTGATTTTGAGTGCTTGAGGAAGAATGATTAAACCCATTTTCTTCCAGTACGAAAGACCTAGTGCGTCAGCCGCTTCATACTGACCTTTAGGAATCGCCTGCAAACCACCACGAATAACTTCTGCCATGTAGGCTGAGCTGAACATCACCACACCGATAAGCGCTCGGATAAGCTTGTCTGTTTCTGAACCTTCAGATAAGAACAGAGGTAACATTACCGAAGCCATGAACAGAACGGTGATGAGTGGAACACCACGCCAAACCTCGATGTATACAGTACATAGGCTGCGGATGATTGGCATGTTGGAACGACGCCCCAAAGCCAGAACCACACCGATTGGCAGAGATACAACAATACCGACTAGCGCAATGATCAGCGTAACTAACAAGCCACCCCATTTGTGTGTCTCTACGACTTCTAAACCAAACACACCACCGTATAACAAACCAGCGATTAGGAATGGATAGATGTTGACGAAAAACAGCCAGATCCAAGTTCTTTTCGGTGTTTTATCGTAAGCAATCGCAGCGACAAACATGGCCAAGGTAATGAAGAACAGGCGAGGGCGCCAAAGCTCCGCTTCTGGGTAGAAACCGTACATGTATTGTTGCCAACGTACACTGATAAATACCCAACAAGCCCCTTCACGGCTACAAGCATCACGAGTGGTTCCCACCCAGTCAGCGTTAATAAACGCCCAATCGAGAACGTTCCAAAGTCCCATAAAGGCGAAATAGGCCAGAATGACAGTAACTATGGAGTTTGCCGGACTGTTAAACAGGTTCTTTTTAAACCAGCCAACGACACCAGTGGTATTTTCTGGCGGCGGGAGACTTGGTTGAAATTGATGTACTTTCATCTTATCTCTCCACCAATGCTACTTTGTGGTTGTAAATGTTCATAAATAGTGATGTGAGCAAGCTAAGTGTTAAGTAAACACCCATGGTCATTGCAATGATTTCGATTGCCTGACCAGTCTGGTTCAACGTTGTACCAGCAAACACAGAAACTAAGTCTGGATAACCAATCGCCATTGCAAGTGATGAGTTTTTGGTTAAGTTCAAGAATTGGCTGGTTAGAGGCGGAATGATGATTCGCAATGCTTGAGGAATAACCACCAGTTTCAAAGTTTTAGAACGAGGAAGTCCCAAAGACATCGCCGCTTCAGTTTGACCATGGCTAACTGCATTGATACCAGAACGAACAATTTCAGCAATAAAGGAAGCTGTATAGATACTGAGAGCTAACAGCAATGCCGCGAGTTCAGGAATAATACTGATACCACCTTTGAAGTTGAATCCTTTCAATACTGGGTATTCCGCAGAAATCGGCATGCCCATAATGAAATACACAACCAGCGGAAAACCAACACTCAAGCCTAGGCCAATACGGAACATAGGTGTTTGTTGACCCGTCAACCGCTGTTTATTTTTAGCCCAAATTCCCACGCTAATTGTCGCAATGACACCAATGATGAAGCAGGCAACAACAATGCCGCTTCCAGCTTCAAAAACGGGCGCTGGGAAATAAAGACCTCGAACGTTCAGAAATATAGCTTCGCCCAGACTCATACTATCTCTCGCGGACGGTAGTGCTTGAAGCACTGCTACGTACCAGAAAAAGATCTGTAGAAGTAGAGGAATATTTCGGAAAGTCTCGATATAAACGGCCGCTAGACGACTCACTAGCCAGTTTGAGGAGAGACGGGCGATACCCAAAATGAAACCGATAACGGTTGCAAAGATAATACCCAAGAATGAAACAAGAGCTGTGTTAAGCAAACCCACCACGAACGTACGACCGTACGAAAAGGTTTCGTTATACTCAATCAAGCTCAAACCAATCCCAAAACCAGCAGGTTGGCTAAGAAAATCAAAACCAGTTGCGATACCGCGGGCGCTAAGGTTGTTCAGTGCGTTGTTTATTATCGTATAAAAGAATAAAGCGAGAGCAGCAAGTGCTACGAACTGAAAAACGATAGAGCGGAAAGTGGGATTATAAAGAAGATTTGTGCTTTTAGTCGGAGCTGACTCTGACATTTGCACTGAATTAGTTGTAGGCTTCATACAGCGATAACCTCTTTATCCATTTAGACAAAGGGCGGCCTAGACCGCCCATTTCAATGAGATATCTATTAACGGATAGGTGGAGCGTACATAAAGCCACCCGCATTCCATAATGCGTTTACACCACGTGCAATTTGTAGTGGAGAGCCTTTACCTACTGTACGTTCAAAGCTTTCACCGTAGTTACCAACTTGTTTAACAACTTGGTAGCTCCAGTCATCACGAATGCCTAGACCTGAACCTTTTGGACCGTCAACACCAAGAATACGTTTGATTTCTGGGTTGTCAGACTTCAGCATTTCGTCTGCATTTTTAGACGTGATGCCATACTCTTCAGCGTTGATCATCGCGTTTAAAGTCCATTTAGCAATGTTGAACCATTTGTCGTCGTCTTGACGAACAACTGGGCCTAGAGGCTCTTTAGAGATGATTTCTGGAAGTACGACTGCTGAATTTGGATCGGTTAAGTTCAGACGTAGTGCGTATAGACCTGATTGGTCAGTAGTTAGAACGTCACAACGACCAGAGTCGAAACCTTTTGATGTTTGTGCCGCTGTATCGAATACAACTGGCTTGTAGCTCATGCCGCTTGCACGGAAGTAGTCAGCTAGGTTTAGTTCAGTTGTTGTACCTGACTGAACACATACTGAAGCACCGTCAAGTTCTTTAGCGCTTGAAATGCCTAGGTCTTTCTTAACCATGAAGCCTTGGCCATCGTAGTAGTTCACACCAACGAAGTTCAAACCAAGTGCTGTATCACGTTGTAACGTCCATGTTGTGTTGCGAGACAAAACATCAATTTCACCAGATTGTAGAGCTGTGAAACGTTCTTTAGCAGTAAGCGGTACGTATTTAACTTTAGTTTTGTCGCCAAGAACTGCAGCAGCAACTGCTTGACAGTATTCTACGTCAATCCCTTCCCATTCGCCTTTTGAGTTAGGGTTAGAAAAGCCAGGTAGACCTGTACTTACACCACATGACAAAACACCAGCAGCCATAACTTTATCTAAAGTACTTTCTGCTGCTGAAGCTGAAGTCGCTGCAAAGGCAGAAGATGCCGCTACAACTGTGGCAAGAAGTGTGAGTTTATTCGCCATTTGTATCCTTCCTGTATGATCCATGTTTGACCAGGTGACACCTGATACAAGCTTTATATATGTTGTGTTTTATAGTTAGTAGCCTAACAGGCTTGCACTTTTTAGGTGCTTACTCATCAGGCTTTTAAAGCGTAGATATAAATTCTGGATTTCTCAAATACATAATTTAAATAGACTTTCGAGGGAAATCACATACCTAAGCTTCGTTTAGAATGGCTAAATGTTGTTCCAATGTAAATAGTGCAACTAGGCTCAGCCTTGGTGCAACAGGATGTCTTCGGGATAATTGACTGAATGTTTAATATATTAACATGCTGTTAACGAATGAAACTTACATGATCATCTAAAAAAGGATTAAAATTTAGTCATTAATTATTTGATGAGTATTGGCTAGTGATTTTCTTGCACCTTTTTTGTTAGCATTACCGAATAGTTATTTACATTGTGATGAAATTTAAATGCAATATTTTCCTCTGTTTCTGGATCTATCAAATAAAGCTGTTTTAGTCGTTGGCGGAGGCGAGGTTGCATGCCGTAAAATTGATGCACTTTTACGCGCTGGTGCTCGTGTTACTATCGTTTCCCCTCAGATCGAACAGTACCTGTATACGCTTGTAGAACAAGGCAAATGCGAGTGGATACAGAACTTCTACTCACCCAGTGTTTTAAGCAATCGCTTCGTGCAGGTATGGGCGACCACAGATAACCCCGACCTCAACCATCAGGTGCATAAAGATGCAAAAAATATTGGTGTTTTAGTCAATGTGGTGGACGATTTACCCTATTGCGATTTCATCACCCCTTCGATGATAAATCGAGGTCGAATTCAAATAGCAATTTCGAGCGGAGGCGCGTCACCCGTGCTTGTGCGCAATGTTCGTGAAACTTTGGAGTCGGTATTGCCGCAAAATTTAGGTCTACTCGCAGAGTTTGGTGCTTCTAAACGAACTTCGATTAAAGAGCGTCTGCCAACAGTTGATCTACGTCGCAAGTTTTGGGAAATGTTTTTTGCTATCAGAGAAGTGAAAGACGCAACTTCGCGTGAGCAGTTGGAAGTTTTATACCGCACAGCTTTGGAAAAAGATGTCGAAAACCTCGGTGACGTCACATGGATAGAATACGGTTCCGACGTTGAACTTCTGCCAATGAAAGCGATGCGATATATGCAACAGGCTGAGTTGGTGTTGTTTGAGAAAGGCTGTTCATATGATGTGATTGATCTTTGTCGCCGAGATGCAGAAAGGGAAGAGTTTCCAAGCCCCGCTCAATTGGGCGAGCGTTTAAAACAGGCGAAACAGGACAGACAACGAATTTGTGTCTTAGTCTCTCAGCTAACCCAAGAGTTTTCTTTGTTACACAGTCAACAAAGAGTGATAAAGCCGGGCAGCGAAAAGAAATAGCCGAGTAGGCACGGATAAGCTTATTTAATTCAAACTGTTATCAATCAAAAGGGCTGACTTCATATATAGAAATCAGCCCTTTTAGATCTTATTGCGGATTGTTAGCCGAAATGGTTACAGAACAAACTTCTCGATAGCCGCTGCAACACCATCTTCATCGTTGCTGAGAGTGATGTAATCTGCGATGCGTTTGGTTTCTTCCATTGCGTTAGCCATCGCAATACCCATTCCTGCATACTCAATCATATGGTGATCATTCTCAGCATCACCCATACACATCACTTGGCTTGCTGGCACGCCAAGGTGGTCTGCAATCGCTTTAACACCCACACCTTTGTTACTTTGTGTGTTCAAAAACTCTAGAAAGTGCGGGGCACTTTGCACCACAGTAAATTCTTGATGCAAATGTGCAGGGATTTTCTTGATTGCTTCAGAGAGCAGGCTTGGTTCAGCGACAATCATGGTTTTGATGATAGGGTGATCGTCGTCTAGCTCTGAAAAATCCATCTCAGTGATCTTTAAGCCGTCGTTTATTTTCGACTCAAGTTCTGTGAACTCACTGACGCGCGGTGTGATAAGCCCATGGATCTGACTGAATGCGTGCGTATTTACACCTAGCTCAGCGGCCAGTTTGGCGATGGTTTTCGCGGCTTTGCCGTCAATGATTTGTTTATAGATAACTTCACCAGTCGCGACGTTTTGCACCATAGAGCCATTGTAGTGAAGGACATAATCTTGATCTGAGGTTAATTCCAGCTCTTCAAGTTTGCTACGCATACCATCAATTGGGCGACCTGAAGCAAGAACCACTCTTACACCTTGCTCTTTTGCCAGAGCAATAGCTTGTTTTGTGCGTGGCGTAATTTGTTTTTGGCTATTAAGAAGAGTGCCATCCATATCAAGGGCGATGATTTTGTACATGTGATACCTAGAATGCTTAAATTAATTCGGAAAAGAATATCTATAATTTATGACAGTTTGCTCGTTTGTGATGCAAAGAGCAAAACAAATTGCATGATTAGTTTGAGCCGGAATGCGGATAATTCATTTAGTTCAATGATGATTTTTGTGATTCAGGCGAGGTTTTAAATTGACCTGAAGCAGACCTTCTATTAAGGTCTGCGGCTGCGATTTTTCGGAAATTTGAATTAGGCAAAATACTTTGTACAAAGTTAACGAAATGTTTGAAACGATACAGGGTGAGGGCGTATTTACAGGCGTTCCTGCCGTATTCGTTCGTCTACAAGAATGCCCTGTGGGTTGCGCTTGGTGTGACACTAAGCAGACGTGGGAAGCCAATGAGCAAGACCAGCTGTCTTTCGACCAGATTATTGTAAAGACTGGAGACTCGCCAAACTGGTGCTCTGCTTCCGCACAACAGATCATTGCGATGTATCAGTCGCAAGGATACACAGCGAAGCATATTGTTATTACTGGTGGTGAGCCTTGTATCTATGATTTAGTTCCTCTTACCCAGGCGTTTGACGAGATTGGCTGCCAATGCCAAATCGAAACCAGCGGAACCTTTGAAGTTAGAGCAACTAAAGATACATGGGTGACAGTGTCACCAAAAGTGGCAATGAAAGGTAAGTTACCGGTTATTGAATCGGCATTGTTACGTGCGAACGAGATTAAACATCCAGTTGCGACAGACAAAGATATTGAGAACTTGGATCAGTTGCTCCAGTCTGCCAATGTTCCCGAGTCAACCGTGATTGCTCTGCAGCCTATTAGTCAAAAGCCCAGAGCAACACAATTGTGTATAGATACTTGCGTGGCGCGTAACTGGCGTCTGTCTATTCAAACACATAAGTACCTCAGTATTGCCTAAAGGATTTACCCATGAAAAAAGCGGTTGTTGTATTTAGTGGTGGTCAGGATTCAACGACATGTTTGGTCCAAGCGCTACAAGAGTTTGATGAAGTTCATGCCATTACCTTCGATTATGGGCAAAGACACAAACTTGAAATAGAAGTGGCTCAAGCGTTAACCAAGAAGTTAGGCGTAACTGCACACAAAGTGCTAGACGTTGGTCTGCTTAATGAACTCGCTATCAGTTCACTCACTCGCGACGATATTCCTGTTTCTCATGAACTTCAGGAAAACGGTCTTCCAAACTCATTTGTACCTGGTCGAAACATCCTGTTTCTAACGCTAGCAGGTATTTACGCATACCAGATTGGCGCGCATACGGTCATTACGGGTGTTTGTGAAACCGATTTTTCAGGTTATCCGGACTGCCGAAACGATTTCATCCAAGCGATGAACAGTGCCCTCGTCAAAGGGATGGATCGTGAGCTAGAAATCCGCACTCCGCTTATGTGGTTAAATAAAGCTGAAACGTGGGCATTGGCTGATCAATACCAGTCGCTTGATCTTGTGCGCAATGAAACACTGACGTGTTACAACGGCATCATCGGTGACGGATGTGGTGATTGTCCTGCCTGTCATTTACGTAAGGCAGGGCTGAACGATTACTTGGATAACCGCGCCGCTGTTATTGAGTCTTTAAAGCAAAAGAACAATCAATAGAATCGCTGCAAGCATCGAAAATACAGTTTTGTCCTTTTTGTTTGGTTTTGAATAACGCCTGATCTAAAACGGAGTAGAGCTGATTAAAGTCGCTGATTTGCCCCGCAGTTGCTATAAATGCAAAGCTGGTGGATAAATACAGCGGCTTGTTATTACCCGCCTCGTTAGTGTGATACCAATAAGGCTTAGAGGTTAGTGCCTTGTGTAACGATTCAACCCTATGCTGCACTTCGTACTGATCTACATTGGTTAATACGGTGATAAATTCATCACCACCTAAACGTCCCCAGAAATCATCCGTCTTCAAACACTGCTTCATCCCATCGGAGATGGTTCTCAGTGCCTTGTTGCCAACTTCGTAACCGTACTTGTCGTTAATCAATTTAAGATTGTCGATATCAAAAAGAACTACTAGGTGTCTGGTTTCCATGGATTGAGGCTGCTCTATTGTTTTCAAATGATTAATGAAGACTGCTCGATGGAGAGCGTCAGTCAGGCAGTCCATTTTCTGGTTACTGTTTAAATGAACCGATTTGTGAACAAGATAGGCGATGGAGAGCAGCAGAAATACAATAAGTAGCAGCAAGTAACGTCGTTCCTGCCTCATTGAATCTACATGGATATTAAGCTGTTCATTCTGCGCTAGCAGTTCTGACCTAATGTTTTTCTGTTCGAGAGAAGAGGTTGATTGATCTAACGCTTCCAAAGCTTGGAAGTGTTCACGGTCGCGAATTGTAATCTCATTTTCAACGTACTCGCGGTAATACGAGAGTGCCATTTCATACTTACCACTCTTGTCCGCAATCTTTGCTAACTGACGCAACGACTGGGTTAGCGTACGGGTGTTTTGTGACTCTTCAGCAAGGGCTTTTGCCTTTAATGCGTAATATTCAGCTTGTCTGTAATACTTCTTCTGAACATAGGAGTTAGACAGGGCAAGTATGACATCGCTTTTCAGACTAATCTCGTTGTATTGAATGGCATAGTCGAGACCTTTTAATAGTTCATTTATGCCTTTGTGAAACGAGCCTAATTCAGTATGTGACTTACCTAAACCAAGATGAACATAAGCCAACCCTCTAAGATTGTTTTTTTTAAGGTGGATAAGACGGGCTTTATTAAAATGGGCGATGCTTTGGTGAAACTCATCTTTGTGATGATAGGCCTCACCTAAATTGTGCTCTGTTTGTGCGATGCCATCGTCGTTTCGGTTTTCTATGTGAAGTGTCAGAGCACGGTAGAGGTATTCAAGAGCCTGTTGATGTTGTCCCAAGGTACAAAGTAACAGGCCGATATCATTGAAAATTGCTGCGGTGTTGGTTCCTTCTGGAAGCTCATCCAGCAAACGCTTGTAGTTGTCTAGAGCACCTTTGTAGTCACCGATAAGTTCGAGATTTTTTGCAATAACCATGAAAGCAAGATAGCGAGGAACCACGGGATTATTGCTTTGCTCAAGCGAGCTCTGAAGCTGGTTACAGAATTTTTGGCTGTGCAAATTGTTTGCTTGCAGATTTACCAAGCGGCACAAATGGTATTCAAACAAGAAAATGCCATCACTATCTTGTCGTTGTTTCATTCGCGAATAGAGCTCTTGGTACAGCCCGCTAGCGTTAATGTATTGCTTGTTCTTCTCTTCATTGAGCGCTTGTATAAATCGCTTTTCTTCTTCGTTGTATGAAAGTTGATTAGAATTGTCACTAGCAAAATAATCTTGTCCAAGCTTGGTCATGTATTCATGAATACGACTGGCAATATAGAGTTTTTCTGCGCTCGGCGGGAGTGAGGTATACCTGTCTTTGAGAAGGTACAGCACAGAGTCGGGATTACGACTCAGGGCTTTATTAACCACCGCTTCCCATTCAGCTCTTTCACTCGCTTGGCTGAGAGGGTTAAAAACGAAGAATGAGAAGAAAAGAATCGCGGTGTAAATATTGAGCATTGCAAGCACTGTAAGCTGAGTTGCTGGAAACCCCCACAACTATAAGCTTCTGGAAAGAGGCTCTCAATTCGTTATTTTTGCCAGATAATAATCTGTGAAATGCGCCGAAATTCACTCCAAATAAGTTGCGTTTGCAGGACAAAATCAGAGCTAACCAGCTAACTTAAAACAAGAAATACGTAAAAGTTCGAAATTACTAACACTATTTAAAAACTAAGTAGATAATGCCGAACACCATATCAGGTCAATCGATCTTAGACGTCTTTATTTTTTGTTTTCGAGAGGGAATACCTTGAACGCAGCTGAAATCATGACTCAGTTTAACTGCTATGAGCGTATGCATATTGAAATACCCGGTTGGGAGATCTATTCGGACACTACGCTTGTCAGGGTAGTGTCTCCTGATGAAGATGGGAGCTTTATTGCCTATTTCAATTTAGATAGCTCAAAGGCGTCTGAAGTCATTGATCAGCAAATGGAGTATTTCTACCGCTTAGGTAAAAACTTTGAATGGAAGGTTTACGATTTCGATAAGCCAAGCGATATCGACAGTATGCTTCTCAACAAAGGTTTTTACGAACAAGATCCAGAGTCCTTTATGGTTTTGAATCTTCGTGATTATAATTCAGTCCCAGAACTTCAGCCCCAGTGCGTTGAGGCGTTTGATGAACGTGGAATCCGTGATGCAATTGCAGTGAAGCAGTCTCAAACGGTGGAAGATTGCAGTGGTTATTTTTTGCATCTGTTAAATCTCAAACAAACATGCCCTGAGAACATCCGTATTTATGTTATCTATGATGGTGAGCAGCCTGTTTCTTCTGCGTGGGTGATCTTCAACAGTGTTAATTCTCCATTTGCTGGAATTTGGGGTGGGAGTACGGTTCAAACTCACCGTGGGCGAGGGCATTATCAAGCATTGCTCAAGCAACGCATCAGAGATTCAATCCTTGCGGGTAAACACTATTTATATATTGATGCCTCTGAAATGAGTCGACCTATTGTAGAGCGATACGGTTTTACAGTGATCGCCAAAACTACGCCGTACTTCTATCGACATCCTGATATCAACTAATGTTTTGAAAACAAATATTTACTGCATGAATGGTTAAAGATCATGAAGTAAGAGCCAAAGCACAGTTACTGTGTTAATAACCAGTGTTTTATTGACAATTGTGTAACCTTATCTATACTGTACACATAAACAGTGCTAGAGGAGGTAACGTATGTTGTTAGAAACATTAGAACGCATTAACCGCCTACGCCAAGAGGCGATGTCTAACCCTGAATTTATAGAAATGGCTAAGGAACACGAAGCTACACTCAAACATGTCGAGCAAGAATTTGAACCGAAACGATCTCGACGTCATACCACAAAGCACAAAAACAAATCCCTTGCCGATATCTATCAACAATCCGATTTCGGCTCTAATCCATCTGGCGTTCAACACTGATCAAACAAAAGATTGAACGTGTAATTAGTTGAAAGTAAAAAGGCTCATGTGAATTCACATGAGCCTTAAATATTTTAGAGCTAAGTTTTGTTTGCTGATAAACAAGAACTAAAAATCGGCTTTCTTTACATAGTAAGGGTTAGAGTATTTACGCTCTGGTCCAAATTGAGAAACCACTAACTTATTCCATAAATTCTTATCAAATTGTGCTTTAGGAATAGCGGGGTAAAGGGTTTCAACTTCTTCCCAAGCATAAACCATTAACTCTTTTTTCTTTATCTTATTGTATTTGTTAACGATATCGTTGTACTTACGCATCCACTCTATTTTGTACTGACGTAAAGCGGGCTCTGCTTGCTCAAGGGGTACTCGAGACAAATAAACACGTTTGTACGACACTTTCTTATCAATCATGGTGAGCATCGTTGTTTGAATGTATTTGCCATGATGAGTGATAGAAATATCGTCTTCAGAGAAAGGTGTCAGGCACCAGCCTCTGGGTAGAAAATCTGGTTTTTGGAATTGCTTGTTTCGAACGATGAGTGCATTGTGCAACACAATATCCGAGGTGCCACGAAACGTCGCTTGCCATTTAGCAATACGAACCTGAATAGAACCCGGCAGACGATAAACGTTAGTAAACTTATCTTGATTCATTGGCTTTCACGATCTTTAAGTAATGCTGTAAGAAGTTAATACGAAAGTTATTGCCATTTCGAATATAAGGTATCGAAAACGATCTACACCTTGGGTTGAACTCATTTGAGTGTAAATCAACTTATACTCTTCTCAACTGAATCTGCAATAAGGTTGATGGTATTCACTTAGGCAAATCACATTCGCTAAGTAATTTAATTCAGCAACTTCTCTATGGTTTGCAAATTCAAATCGAGCAGAGAATTTCTCGCCGCTTACAGTGAGTTAACCACTCGGGCTGCGAGGGCGCACATTCTACAACGGTTCATAGTTCGAATGCGAGTCTAAAAATGCGCATTTTTTCATCTAATTGAAAGAAAATATATATAGAAATGAACGATGAAAGAGAGTTTAAGTAAGGCTTGCTTAAGCAAAGATGGGATTTTGAGAAAAACTGAAGCCGCTTAACGAGACGTTTAAGATGGCTTCAGTTTAGATTTCCTTAGTGAGAAATGAGCGTTAAACCATGGGGTAAGGCATCACCAAAAATACGCTTAGACTCTGTTTCACTCAGTTCACTGACATTTTCGACCAACTGTATCCAAGCTTCAGGCGCTCGGCTTTGCTTGAGTTTCTCAAGAACCAAAGTTCTAAAATCGTCTGAGATATCCAGCGTTCTATCGCCAGTTTTACGGCAAATCATCACTGCTGCAAACGCGATCATTGGTTCTTTCTGCCAGTCTTTGTCTAGCAGTTTTGGTAACCATTGCTGAACTTGCTCACGAGCAACGACATTGTGTGCACTGCCATACAGAGGCGTACGAGATAACAGACGACCGACAGCCCACCAATGAGCTTGCTCAAACTGAGTTTGGTTCAGGGCTTTATTAATAAACCAAGTTGCCAGTAGAACTTTATCTTCCACGTCCAGATGTTCTAACGAAGCGGCTAAGCGAACCATGGCTTCGTAACCTTTATCTTGCGCTTCTTGCTGAGATTTCGGATTTCGTGAAGCACCGGGGTGCAGATGCTTAGCAATATCCGCCAGCAGTGTCTCTTGTTGTTCTTGGTTTAACCCGCCCGCGATACGACGCCAGAATACCCACCAGTCGCTCCAGCCTTGATGGTTTTGGAACTGAATGCCTTGTTGGTATAAGCCCCAAATCTGTTCGATTCGCCAACTGTCAGTGGCATCACCAAAACCTGGACGCAATGCAAAACCCGCTAATCGTAACCAGCTCTTTTCATGTTGTTCAGAGCGACGACGACGTTTTCTTCCCTGTGCCAAAGTATCAAATAGGGAACGCAAAACGGAAAAATCCCACTCGTCGCGTTTACCTAGTAGTTTCTCCAGATCTTTGTTCAAGGTTTTCACGGCTTTGCTATCAGCACTGTTCTTATTACCGCTGTATATTTGCGTCACCAGTGTTTTCGCCTGTTCAAGTTTAGGATTCGGCTTCTCTGATTCTTCATTGTTCTGGGCTTGGCTGCTGTTACGTACTTCAAACTCCATTAGCCAGCGTTTGTTCTCATCGCTGGTGGATACACACTCCATTTTCAGTGTGCCGACTTCGGTCAACTGGCAAGCAATAAATACCTCTTCGCGTTGCTTTTGGTTTGCCTGTAATTGAATATTTTCATCACCCTGTAACGTAGTGATGTAAGGTGGCAAAGGCTGGAACTTATCTGCATCAATCTCAACGAGTACACCATTTTGTATTTTGGTGTTGTCAGCGATTTGATCGTGCGTTGAGGTAAGCAGGTTAAAACGAACGGGCATACCTAGCGTTAGCGAGAAACGACGACTGCTTAGACGAATTTCTTGACCTTCTTCCGTTCCTTTCGCCAACAGGCACAACGCTTTGCCCATGCTGTTTTTTTCTTTCAAATGAAGGAAATAAGAACGGGCAGAGCCACCACCGATTTTCAGTTGTGCGCCACGGCGTGCTTTGGCAAAAGCCACCGCGCCCAAAGCTACCGACCAGTCTGGATGAGGGTTGTCCAACTGTGTAATGGCTTCACCACGCCAGTGACCCAGCAGGTTCAGCATGCGTTCTGTGATTAAGTCACTGTTAAAAACACCCCCGTTTAGCAACAGGCCAACAGGGATTGAAGGGGTGCTAAGCTCAGTTTGGTTTAGTGCCGCTTTGGACACTTGCTGATGCTGAGTAAGAAACTCTGCTACGTGTTTACTGACAGCAGGGTCGGCGACATAAGGCAGACCAAACTCCATCATCGCGCTACGACGTTTATTTGGCAGTTCAGAGAAATCAGACATAGGGAAGAAACCATCTAATGCAATCTGGTGAACTTCCTGTTTGGTTAAGCTGACGCTCTTTGTTCCGCCAAGCAGTTTTGAACCGCTGCCCAACATGGTGATTTTCACTGTCTCTGGTGCGTTACTTGAGAGCAAGTTTTCTTTCGCTTGTCGGGTTTGCTGAATAAGCTTTGTTAATCCCGCCGCAGTGAGCTTCTTACTTTGATTAAATCGGCTTTCTGCTAAATGAGCTAGCGCTAGGTCGAGGTTGTCACCGCCAAGCATTAGGTGTTCACCAACGCCAATACGGTTTAAAGTCAGCTCTTCGCTTTCAAACTTCGCTTCAATCAAACTTAAGTCGGTGGTGCCGCCGCCCACATCACAAACCAAAATTAGTGGAATTTCTGACAGTTGTTCATTCGCAGAATCTTTATGGCGTGAATACCAGTCATAGCAGACCGCTTGTGGCTCTTCTAACAGAATTATGTTGTTTAAACCAGCCAGCTTCGCCGCTTCTAAGGTCAGGTTTCGCGCGGTTTCATCAAATGAAGCTGGAACGGTGACGACTACTTCCTGAGCTTCCAGAGGATTACTAGGATGTCGGTAGTTCCAAGCTTGGCGGATATGGTTGAGATAACTGGCGCTTGCTACTACGGGGGAGACTTTTTCGACATCAGCTGCACCAGCCCAAGGAAGAATGGCTTCAGAGCGATCCACACTTGGATGAGACAACCAGCTTTTTGCACTTGAGACTTGTCGCCCTTCGACCTTTGCTCCTAAATCTCGTGCCCACTGGCCAATAATAGCGAGTTCGGTGTCGCCTTCGACGGGGTGGTTATCCCAAGGCAGGGTTAAATCGCTGGCCGCAATTTGACCCGGTGCAGGGTGATATCTAAATGAAGGTAACAGTGGTTTACGAACCACTTCACCGGGGCCTATTAACTGATCAATAGGAAAGAGTTCTACAGCGGCATGTTCGAGATCATCCATCAGTTCACAGAATGCGACCACTGTATTAGTAGTACCTAAATCGATCCCGACAAGAAAACGCGGTGCTGCCATAATCATAGAAACCTCGTTATATATTCAGATAGATAAACGGCATCGCTAGGGATGCCGTTTAAAGATTAATGTTGCTGCTGAGAATCTTCGCCTGATTCTCTTACATCGAATTCAACATGCCACTTTTGGCCGTTGTCCGCTGCAATCGCTTCGAGATAAAGAGTTCCCAACTCAGTCACTCGTGAAGCAAGAGTCACAGGAACCACTTCTCCTTCACGACGTCCTTTTGAAACAGGCAGTGTAACTTGAATTTCAGGCAATTCTTCCAGCTCCTCTGGTGCCCAATAATCAAGGTGAGTACCTGCAATATCATCTCGGCGAGTGGTTGAACCAAAGAACTGGAAGTGAACCGGTTGACCAATCACAAGACCAAACTGTTGGCTTGGAACTTCAACATGCGAACCTTCTTCCATGCCAAATGGTGCAACACAAAGAGCTTCCATTGGCGGAGCCATACCCGGAATAGCAGGCATCGCACTTTCAATACCGACGTAATAAGCTGAAGCAATACCACCACGAATTCGAACACCTTGTCCACGACGCACGTTACCATAGTACGCAGCACCGCTTGCAACAGCGAGATCTAGATCAAGGCCAGTAAGGCGCTTCGCCTGAGGAGCTTGTGCGCCACTTAGCCATTGGTTAATGGTAGTAAACAGTCTGTTCGCTAACAGATCAGACTTAAGCACACCACCGTTAAACAAAACTGCGTTTGGCTTGATGAAATTTGCCACCGGCGCAGACATACCCGGAATTCCCGCCATATTGAATGGCGCAGGCTCACCATAGCTCTGACCGCTGTTCTCGCCGTTTGCTTGAGCATCGGCTTGCTTTGACAAGAAAGCCGCGATGTGACGAGTAATACCGGCATCTTGTGCATACGGCAGACCCATATGAGTCAAAGCGCCACGAGGTTTTTGCACAGGGTGTTCGGTGATAGCAACTTGTGGGAAGAAACCATCAACCAGTGTCTGCTGTACTTCTTCTTTAGTTAATTCTGTTTTTAACGTCGCGCCCAATAGTTTAGAACCGCGGCTTGGTACCACAATCGGTACAGATTGTAGTTCAGAGTCTTTCAGAAGCGCTTCTTTAGCATCGCGACAAGCGTGCGTCATTGCCTGTACTTGCCACGGTTGGAGCTCTTTGCCTTCTTGAGCAAGCTTCATTTTCAGACGGTAAGCAAGCGCAAGATCCATGTTGTCTCCGCCTAGCAAAATATGTTCACCAACCGCAATACGGTTCAGTGAAAGATTGCCCTGATCTTCCGTGACTTCCACCAAAGATAAGTCGGTTGTACCGCCACCGATATCAACCACCAGAATAACTTCACCAACTGACACTTCATTGCGCCATGCATCACTGCTGTTGTTAATCCAGCTATAAAGCGCTGCTTGTGGCTCTTCTAACAGAGTTAAATGGGTGAACCCCACATTACGAGCCGCTTCAGCGGTAAGATCACGAGCTGCTGGGTCGAAAGATGCAGGTACAGTAATGGTGACATCTTGTTCTGAAATTGGGTGAGCAGGGTGCTCATGGTCCCAAGCTTGCTTAATGTGCTCTAAGTAAAGCTCAGTCGCACGCAGTGGAGAAACTTTTGCCACATCTTCAGGACTACCTTGAGGGAGAAACGCATCGCGACGATTCACGCCTCCATGGCACAACCAAGACTTCGCGCTGGCAATCAGACGAATCGGCGTTTTCACACCAAGATTACGCGCAATTGCGCCAACCAAGGCTGGTGGTGTATCTGTCCAAGGAAGCTTTCTGGAAGCTTCTGACATTTCATGTTCATGAGGCTGGTATAAAAATGAACCGAGCTGTTCGCGGGTTTCAACAGTTCCCGGTGCTGTCATCTGAGCGATACCCATGACTTTAACCGCTGGGTTTTCCGCTTGCGTATCAACATAAGCGAGAACGCTGTGCGTGGTTCCTAGGTCAATACCAATACTGAATTTTGCGTTTTGTTCCATTACAGCTCAACCTCTGCCGGAGCAATAATTGAAGCATCGTAGTTTTCAGCAAGTTTTGGCAGCGTCATAGAGTCCGCTTTCCAACCTTTATGAATCAGAGTGCCTGTGAACGGCGCAGAGCCAGAAACATTACCTACCAATCTAACTTGCTGAGGATTGAAGCCTTCTTCCAACGTGATACGACTTTCTTCGTCTTCACTACGTACAGGAGAAAGAGAAACATACTCTTTTAACACTTTTTGACCACCAGCGTGGATTACACGAGCAGCGGCACCGACTTCTTCGTCAGAAAAACCAGCCACGTCTTCTTTTAGGAAATCAATGAGACGCGCTTCTTGTTGGAATAGAGAAAGCAATTGCATTGCAGAGTCTGTATTGGCTGTTGCCAGTTTTGATTCAACTTCGACCACTTTCTCGACGATTTTCTCGACTTCGACAACTTTTTCCACTTCAACGATCTTTTCAACCGGTTTTTCCACTTCCACAATTTTTTCTACTGGTTTCTCAACCACTTTCTCGATTACTTTGGATTTACGAGATACAGCAATAAGTAGAAGCAGAACGCTAGACGCGGCTAAACCAGCATGAAGGATATCGAAAGTGGTTGGAATGGCGTTTAAATCGAAGTTCATGATGAATTCTCTATAGATGGATGAATGCAGAAAATGTTGAGCAAAATTACTGCACGACTAGATAAAAGTTAGCAAAAAAATAGGGGCGAATCTTACCATATTCAAGGATTAAGGCTTACAGAAATGCGGTTTTCTCACTATTAATCTCGTTCAATAGACTATCTTTTAAACACTGTTGAAGAATAAGTAGGCAAATGAGTTCGCTGTGCGTGGCTGACGCGGGCTAAATTACGTTTGAGCGTCGAGTTTTCACTTTTGTTCAGGTAACATAGCGGCTTTTCTATTTTAGATTTTCAGCTTTAAAAGAAAGGGACCAGATTTACCAATGAACTATAACCGTGTTGTTTGCTTCGATTTAGAAATGTGCTGTTGGAATGAAAACGGAGTGGGCACGACTGGCGAGATCATTGAAATAGGGCTGGCTGAAATTGATTTATCGGCAGGAGAGATCGTAAAACGCGCTCAGTATTACGTTAAACCTGAACATGACGAAATTTCGCTGTTTTGTACCGAGCTAACGGGTATCACACCGAAAAAAATAGAGAAGCAAGGTCGCCCATTGGCTGAAGTGTTAAAGTCGATGGTGAAGAATTTTGGTGGTCCACATAAGATTTACGCGTCTTGGGGAAGAGATGATCAAATCTTGATCAATGAGTGCCAACAAAAGGGGATTGATGTGCCGTTTAAAGAGTTCCTTAATCTCGCCACCCTATACCGCATTCAGAATCGTCTGAAAGATAAACGTATTGGTCATCGAGCTGCTCAAGAAGGAAAAGGAATTGAGTGGGAAGGTCGCCAGCATTCAGGATACGTGGATGCTTACAACTTAGCGAAGCTCGCATTAACTATGCTTTAAAAATCGCTCATCAAAACCGCTGGTTATCAAAACAAAGGGCACTGAAGTGCCCTTTGTTGTATCTGTCGCGGTTTATTGCTTATTGGCCGTCATCAGTTTCGCGCGAATAAACTGCTGATGGTCTACGTAAAGCAGTTCGGATGCTTTACGAATGACGGCATCTTCCAATGGGTCAATTTCGCCGTCAGCGTGGGCAACTTCCCACATCGCTTTTATCAGTTCAAAACGTGTTTCTTGTGAAAGCTCACGCAACTGAGAAGTGAAATCGTACAGTGAGGCAGACTGTTTAATTTGTTCATCCGCTTTGTTAACTAAGGATTCAGCCTCGGCTTCATCTAAACCTAATAAGCGTTGAACCAGATGCAGTTTGGCTTCTTGCTCTTTGCTATCTGTTTGGTAGTCAGCGCCCGCAACTTCACTCAATAAGCATGCGATCGCAAGGTTTGGGCTCTGTTTTTGTTGGCTTAGGTCTTGGCCATCGAGCAACTGTTTGAACAAAGAGGTAATTGCGTTGAACATAATGAAATCTCACTCACTTATATATTTCATCTATTAATTTTAAAGACCGATTTTAAGCCAAACAGTTCAATCGGGTTTAGCCATATCAGCGAGAAAGGGATGACTAGTAATCATCATCGGAGACAAAAGGTTCAATCAATTCAATAAATTCTGAGCTGGTACGCTCATGAGCCATCACCAGTAAGGTCAGCAACATTTCCGCTTTGGTTTTGATGCCTTTGTCTTCTTCACGCAAAAGGCCTTCAATTTGGCTGCGAATCATCTCTATTTCATGTTCGACAAATCCTCGGCCTTCTTCTTCGCCTTGATCTTCTTCTGGTGCATTGTCGAATTCCAGAAACAAGAAATCGTCATTAAGATGCGTACTAATCAGGCGTTCTGGCAGCCAATCTTCACCCATCACAATATCTGGGTCAAAGTCTTGCGGAAGTGAGTCTAGTAATGCTTTAAGTTCTGATGCTTTCAAAATGTGGTCTTATTGGTATTCCAGTCTGCGTATATTAACGGCCAAACGTCATGAAAACTAAGTATTCTTAACCTCATTCTCTTAATAAATGTGGGGCGTGCCACTAAATTTGTCCAATTTAGGCAGTGCCAATAAAAAAGCAGCCCTTGATGGACTGCTTTGAATGCACTGAGTTATGGACTACTGGCTATGCTGTAGCTTTATCCCCTTCCTACTTGAAGCTGCAGCGGTGTTGGCTACGTTCGTTCACCCCAATCACATAGTTATCTATGCTCATGGGGATTCACTCGCTTGCCGCCTACCTGCAACTCCAAGTAGTTTGGGTATACAACGATTAGAGATTACAGTGCGATAGCTTCTAGTTGAGATTGTGCTGATTCAATCCCTTTAGCCGCTGGTTCTTCGCCCATGTTTAGGGCTTCTGCGTATACAAACTCAACGTTTGTAATACCAACAAAACCTAGAATCGTTTTTAGGTAAGGCGTCACGTTGTCAGTTGCAGAATCTTTGTGGATACCACCGCGAGTGGTGATAACAACTGCTTTCTTGCCTTCTATTAGACCTTGAACGCCTGTTTCTGTGTACTTGAATGTCACACCAGCGCGAGCAATCAAGTCAAACCAGTTTTTAAGCTGAGTTGGAATTGTGAAGTTGTACATAGGTGCTGCGATAACAAGTGTATCTGCCGCGTTGATTTCAGCGATTAGAGTATCTGAAAGTTCAACAACTTCTTTTTGTTCTGCAGTCAGATCATCCGTAGCGCGAAGTGCTGTTGCTACTGATAAATCAAGTACTGGAAGAGGAGAAGCAGCCAGATCACGAACAACGAGTTTATCTTGATCGAATTTGGTTAGGTAAGCATCAATCAGTTTACTTGATTGAGAGTAATCACCAAGGATGCTGGATTTAAGTGCAAGTACTTGAGACATAATTTTTCCTTTACTGGAGGTATCACATTGATGGTTACATCATAATGAGAGCTATGACACATAAGAAGCAGGAATATTTGCATGACTCATTCAAAAAAATTGAATAAGAGGAATTGCTAATCCTGACCGCACTCTGTGATACAATCCGCGCAGTTTTGTTAATTAAAAGAATAGGTAAACGCTTTGACTCAGTCACAGCCAAATACAGAAACGAATAACTCAGCAAAAGCGAACAGTGCAGAATCTCTGAAGAAAGCACTGAAGCAATGTTTGCTGAAAGATCGCTTTCGATTAAGCAAGCGTATTTCGGGCGCAAGTAAAATCAAAAAAGATGCTGCTCGTTATGCCGTGTTTGATGAAATCGCTTTAGATATCGCACAATCTATGATGGTCGTGCAGCAGCGAATCAACCAGAAAGTCACTATCGAATACCCAGAGCTTCTTCCTGTCAGTCAAAAGCGCGACGACATTGCGAAAGCGATTCAAGAGAACCAAGTGGTTATTGTTGCTGGTGAAACAGGTTCAGGTAAAACCACTCAGCTACCGAAGATCTGTGCTGAGCTTGGTCGAGGTAAATATGGTCTGATTGGTCATACTCAGCCGCGTCGTCTTGCTGCTCGTTCAGTTGCAACCCGTATTGCAGAAGAGATGGAAACCGAACTGGGCAATTTTGTCGGTTATAAAGTTCGATTCAACGACCAAATTTCGGATCAAACACAAATCAAGTTGATGACAGACGGTATTTTGCTGGCTGAAATTCAGCACGACCGTTTTCTCAACCAATATGACACGATCATTATCGATGAAGCGCACGAGCGCAGCTTAAATATCGACTTTATCCTCGGTTATTTGAAACAGTTGTTGCCGCGTCGCCCTGATCTGAAAGTCATCATAACTTCGGCAACGATCGACCCTGAGCGTTTCTCAAACCACTTTAACAATGCACCTATCATTGAAGTGTCTGGACGAACCTATCCGGTGGATACTCGTTACCGCCCGTTGTCGAGCGACGAAGATAGCGAACGTGATCAGCTTGAAGGCATTTTTGAAGCAGTAGACGAGCTTTGCGATGAAGGTTTAGGCGATATTCTGATCTTTATGAACGGTGAGCGCGAAATTCGCGATACGGCGGATGCGTTGTCGAAACGAAACCTTCGTGATACTGAAATTGTTCCTTTGTATGCTCGCCTTTCAGCCGGTGAACAAAACAAGATTTTCCAACCGCATGCTGGTCGTCGAATTGTATTGGCGACCAACGTGGCGGAAACATCGCTTACCGTACCGGGTATCAAATATGTGATCGACCCAGGTACAGCGCGTATCAGTCGTTACAGCTACCGAACTAAAGTTCAGCGTCTTCCTATTGAACCTATTTCTCAGGCGAGCGCCAACCAGCGTAAAGGCCGTTGTGGTCGTGTGGAAGAGGGTATCTGTATCCGCCTTTACTCCGAGGAAGATTTTAACTCGCGTCCGGAGTTCACCGATCCTGAAATTCTACGCACCAACTTAGCGTCGGTTATTCTGCAAATGACTGCACTGGGTCTGGGTGATATTGAAGCCTTCCCATTCGTGGAAGCGCCAGATAAACGCAATATTCAAGACGGCGTGCGTTTGCTTGAAGAACTCGGAGCGGTTAAGGAAGAATCGAAAAACAGTAATAAACAACTTACCGAAGTGGGGCGTAAACTGGCTCGTTTGCCAATTGACCCTCGTTTAGCACGTATGGTGTTGGAAGCACCACGCATGGGTTGTTTAAAAGAAGTGATGATCATTGCTTCTGCGCTCTCTATTCAAGATCCGCGTGAGAGACCAAGTGATAAGCAGCAGTCTTCAGATGATAAACATCGCCGTTTCCAGCATGAAGAGTCTGATTTCCTTACTTTCGTCAATCTTTGGGAATACATCAAGCAACAGCAGAAAGCGCTCACTGGTAACCAGTTCCGTCGTCAGTGTAAGCAAGATTATCTTAACTATTTGCGCATTCGTGAGTGGCAGGATGTTTACTTCCAGTTGCATCAGTCAATGCGCGAAATGGATTATAAGCTCAACGACGAACCGGGCAGCTATGAAGGCGTTCATACCGCTATTCTTGTTGGTTTGTTATCGCACATTGGTATCAAAGATCCAGAGAAGAACGAGTATCAAGGTGCTCGCAACGCTCGCTTCAATATTTTCCCAGCCTCTGGCTTGTTTAAGAAGCAACCTAAGTGGGTAATGTCTGCTGAGTTAGTTGAAACATCCAAACTCTGGGCGCGTATCGTGGCGAAGATTCAGCCGGAATGGATTGAACCGCTGGCGAAACACTTAATCAAACGCAGCTACAGTGAGCCGCATTGGTCGAAGAAACGTGCAGCGGTAATGGCGTACGAGAAAGTAATGATCTACGGCATTGCGATTGTACCTAAGCGCTTAGTGAACTACGGCAATATTGATCCGGTATTGAGCCGTGAAATCTTTATTCGCAGTGCACTTGTTGAAGGTGAATGGGAAACCAAACACAGCTTCTTCAAACTTAACCGCTCGCTACTGCAAGAGGTTGAAGAGCTTGAGCACAAGTCACGTCGTCGCGACATCTTGGTCGATGATGAAGACTTGTTCCAATTCTATGACCAACGTGTTGGTACAGAAGTGGTTTCTGGTCGTCATTTTGACACTTGGTGGAAAGCGACCAGCAAGGCGTCGCCAGAGTTGCTTAACTTTGAAAAAGAGATGCTTTTCAAAGGTGATGCCAGCCATATTACCGATTTAGATTACCCGAACTTCTGGTATCAAAATGGCCTCAAGCTAAAACTCAGTTATCAGTTTGAACCGGGTGAGGACAGTGACGGTGTCACTGTTCATATTCCTCTGCCGATCTTAAACCAAGTTGAACCACAAGGTTTCGAATGGCAGATACCGGGCCTACGGCATGAACTTATCGTCAGTTTGATTAAGTCTCTACCGAAAACCTTGCGTAAGAATTTCGTACCCGCACCTAACTATGCAGATGCATTCTTGGCGCGAGTAAATGCGATGGAACTGCCTCTGCTTGACGCTTTAGAGAAAGAATTGCGACGCATGACGGGCGTTACAGTATCGCGTGATGACTGGAATTTGTCGCAGGTGGCGGATCACTTGAAAGTCACCTTTAGAGCGGTAGACCACCGAAACCGTAAGCTTAAAGAGAACAAAGATCTCTACGAGCTGAAAGAGAGCTTAAAAGAGAAAGTACAAGAAACCCTTTCTCAGGTTTCTGATGACGACATCGAGCAATCGGGTTTGCATACGTGGTCGTTTGGTGAACTGCCAAAAGTGTATCAGCAGAAACGTGGTGGTTTTGACGTTAAGGCATACCCTGCGCTGGTAGACAAAAAAGACAGCGTTGAAATTAAGCTGTTTGAAACGGAGCAAGAGCAAATCAGTGCGATGCGCGAAGGTCAACGTCGTTTGATTTTACTGAACGTGCCTTCACCGATTAAATATCTGCACACCAACTTGCCGAACAAGTCTAAACTTGGATTATATTTCAACCCGTTCGGTAAAGTGATGGACTTAATTGATGACTGCATTGCATGTGGTATCGATAAGCTACTTGAAGAACGTGGTGGACTTGCGTGGACGCCAGAAGAGTTTGAGTCTCTGAAAGAGTATGTAAGAGCCGAACTGGGTGACACAGTGGTTGATATTGCAAAGCAAGTTGAAGCGATTCTAACAATGGCATTCAATATCAATAAACGATTGAAAGGTAAGGTTGACTTCACGATGGCATTTGCATTATCCGATGTGAAAGCGCAAATCGAAGGCTTGATATTTAAGGGCTTCGCAACGGAATGTGGCTGGAAACGACTGCCGGATATCTTGCGATACATGAAGGCAATAGAACGCCGCTTAGAGAAATTGCCGATCGATCCGAATAAAGATCGTCTGCATATGCTTAAGGTGGAATCGATTCGCAATGACTACAAAGAGCTGTTAAATAAAGTTCCTAAGGGAATGGCATTGCCGGAAAATATCAAAGAAGTTCGTTGGATGATTGAGGAACTTCGTGTAAGTTTCTTCGCACAACAACTCGGCACGCCTTATCCTGTCTCGGATAAGCGTGTTAAGAACGCTATTGATGCATGTTCGGTATAAGATTTGCATAGCTGAATGAAATCACTATAATTTGGCGCCACGTGGCAACGGATCACCGAATTTGGGACTGTTGCCTCACGTTATTTAAGAAGGTTTATTATGAAAAAGACTCTATTAGCACTCGCTCTTATCGGAGCGTCTACAACAGCTTTCGCTGATTCATGGATCTACGGTGGTGCGTCTGTTGGACAGTCTGACCTTAATGGTAAAACATCTACGTCTATGACTGTGCATGCAGGTACAGGTATTCTTCCGTTTATCGGTGTTGAAGCGGGTTATACCGATCACGGTGATTTTGATATTGCTGCGAACCAAGAACTATCGGCAAGCTCTGTATACTTTGCACTTAAACCTAGCATCGACTTTGGTCCGCTGCATGTTTACGCACGTGCTGGTGCTCACTCTTGGGATAAAGAGATCAATGGCAGTAAAATTGATGACGGTATCGACCTAATGTACGGTTTCGGTGCTGAGTACTTCATCATGGGGCCATTCTCTGTAGGCGCAAGCTACAACAACTATGAATTGGACAATGACAATATTGACTCGTTCACACTAAACGCGACTTTCCACTTCCTATAAGTCTGAGAGTTTAAAAACGTCTGATAGTGCAGATACGCAAAAGCCAGCCTAGTAAGGCTGGCTTTTTTTACGTTTGCGATTAGAAAAATTAACCTAAGTAACGTGAAGTAATCTGATCTTCAAGACGAGTAAATAACAAAGCACTAAACTCAACGTCAGGTTTAATTTGATGTAAATCACCAACAATGATGACTACTATCACTAAATATACGTCAAAGCTATATTTTCATTGAAAGTGTGATGTTACTTCCATATAATCCGGCAATTAAATCTCAGCATCCCATTAGTGGAACTAATGGGATTGATGCAATATCAGCAATCAGGATGCGACATGTCGTTTACATATATTGCCCGCAGACCGATATTTAACCGTAAACAAAATACTGTCGGTTATGAACTTTTATTTTCTGAAGGAGAGAATAATGCATTTCCTGACTCGTCAGATGTACCTAGTTACAGTAGTCATAAATGTATAGATGAATTTATCAATTCTAACATCAATACTAATTACCATTCTTCAAGATGCTTTATACACTTCTCTTATAAAAGCCTCATCCATCTTGTACCGATGAGCCTTCCAAAAGATAAAATTGTTATAGAAATATTGGAAACATGCATACCAACAGATGAACTTTTATCTGCAATTATTCATTTAAATAGAAATGGGTATCTAATTTCCTGTGATGAATTTGTTCTCAGTAATAAATGGACCGCATTTAAGCCTTATATACAAATTGTTAATATTGATGTCGCACATAGAAATATTAAAGATACTTGTAACTTCATTCGGAAACTAAGAAGTATTGGTTCGAAGTGTATATTACTCGCAAAAAATATTGAAAATAAAGAGCAGTTTGATCAAGTTCAGAATGTGGGCTGTCGTTTTTTTCACGGCGAGTTTTTCACTAAATCCCAAAAGAATAAAAGTGAAAACATGGAGCCAGAACAAGTTAGTGCATTAAATTTATTTGCTGAAATATGTAAAAATCAAGTTAATTTTAATACAGTAGAGAAAATTATAGAACAAGATATTACGATGTCTTTTAAATTATTGAGTTTCGTTAATTCACTATCAATCAGGCTCAAACAACCTATATCTTCATTTAAACAGGCTTTAGTTTATCTAGGTGAAGAAAGATTAAAAATGTTTGTGTCTATGATAGCGGCATCATATATGTCAAATAGAAAGCCATTTGAGTTATATAAACTATCTATGCAACGCGCACAATTTTGTTTGCAAATGTCAAAGCATAGCCATTTTAGAGACTATCAAACCTTTGCTTTCATGATAGGGATGTCATCATTATTAGATGCAATGTTAGACAACACCTTGGAATTAATCCTCGAGGCTATCCCACTTAGTGACGATATTAAAAACTCTCTTCTGCAGAAGAATGGTCCAATAGGAGATCTTATAATATTGGCAGAGCACTACGAGCAGGCTAATTGGAAGGGTATAGGACAACAGTGTTCTAAGTTAGATATACAGGTAAGTGAAGTTTATGATGCGATGGAAGAAGCTAAAATATGGAGTTGTGAGGTATTTCAAGCGATACAGTCTATCAATGTTTGACGATTTTGGTTAGGTTTTAGTCTTTGTTGATATATGGATAAATTAATTTAAGTTAGAAATTTTCACTTATAACCATCATCAAGACTAAATTTAATCTATTTTATTTGTAGTACATATCATCTAGCGACATTCCTACAAAATATAGATGTAAACTGCGAACAGTTATGCAACTGTTCGCAAGGAAATAAACAGATTACAGGTAGCGATTTGTTAAATGCTGTTTGAAATGCATAGGATTAAGTCTTTCACCAGTGGCTTGTGTCACCAACTCGTCAGTAGTGAATAAGCTGCCTTTACTCCAGATGTTATCTGATAACCAATTGAAAATAGGCGTTAGATCACCACTACGGATAACCGTATCCACATCCACTGTTTTCTTCATGGCTGCCATAAACTGAGCCGCGTACATAGCTCCCAAAGTGTAGCTAGGGAAGTACCCGAAGCTCCCATCTGTCCAGTGGATATCTTGCATGCAGCCATTTCTGTAGTTGTCTTTGGTGCTTAGACCGATGTAGGCTTGCATTTTTGTATCCCAAAGCTCCGGCACATCAGTGTGTTTGATCTTGCCATTCATTAAATCGCGTTCAATTTCATAACGCAAAATGACATGGCTAGGATAGGTGAGTTCGTCAGCATCAACGCGAATAAAATCTCTTTTCACGCGGGTGTAGAGCTTTTTCATGTTCTCCACTTCAAGAACGTATTTATCACTATCCTTAAAATGAGTCGCAGCTAAGCCTGCTAGATGGTGAATAAAGTTTTCGTTTCGTCCAATCTGCATTTCAAAAAATAGCGATTGAGATTCATGAATACCCATTGAGCGTGCTTCACCCACAGGGTTTCCTGCTAGTGATTTCGGTAGTCCTTGTTCATATCGTGCGTGTCCGGTTTCGTGCACTATGCCCATCAGAGACTGAACAAACTCTTCTTCGCTGTAGCGAGTGGTAATACGAACGTCACTTGGTACACCACCACAGAAAGGGTGAACACTTTCGTCGAGTCTGCCGTGGTTGAAGTCAAACTGAAGTAACTTCATTACATCTAAACCGAGAGCTTTTTGTGTCTCAGTCGCATAGTGACCATTAGGCATAATGATCTGTTCAGATTTCTGCTTTTCTATCGCGGCATCAATTAAGTCTGGTAGCCAGCTTTTAACATCATTAAATACTACGTCCAAAGATTGTGTGGTTGTACCCGGTTCATAGATATCCAGCATCGCATCGTATGGCGTTAGGCCTGTAGCGTCTGCTCTGATTGCGGCTTCTTCTTGTGACAACTTAACAACTTCTGCCCAATTCTTTTCAAACCCAACCCAGTCGTTCTCCTTACGTTGAGTCCGCCAAGCGTGTTCACATTTAGAACCAGCAAGGGATTTTGCCTGAACTAAGCTTTCCGGAAGCACATTTGCTTGCTGCCATTGGCGTTTCATCTCTCTTAATGTAGATAGTTGTTGATGATTAAGAGATTCAGAAGCGGCGGACGCAAACCACTCTTCAAGCTGTGGTTTCGTCATTAGGCTATGAATATGAACTGAGAGTTCAGCCATCGCTTCAGAGCGTGCCTGAGCGCCGCCATTTGGCATCATTGAAGCTTGGTCCCAACCACAGATCGCAGATAGGTGGCTGAAATGAGAAATGGTTTTAAAGTGTTGAACTAAGGTGTTGAATGCACTCATAGAAAGTGTTCCTTTATCCTTAAAGAAATTTGCAGAAAGTGTATCAAGGGAAAAACTAATCACCAAATTAAGTTGATGTAATCTTGTTGCTCATTGAGCAGAAAGTTACTTATTTTTAGGCAGGATATTGCTTTATGTCTCAACGGTTTAATTTAACTTATTGATTTGTTGATGATAATTATTTGGCATTTGACTTGCTCTTTATTCAGCGACTTAGCGCATAACGCGATATTTATACCGATAAAGAGGAATGTAAAATGCCAACTCCATGTTATATCTCGATAGAAGGTCAAACCCAGGGCTTGATTACGTCTGGAGCATGCACTTCAGATTCAATTGGTGATTCATTTGTTGAAGGCCATGAAGATGAAATGCTGGTGCAGCAATTTGACCATAGTGTGACTGTTCCAACGGATCCACAGTCGGGTCAACCTTCAGGCCAACGTGTTCATAAACCGTTTAAATTCACTGTAGCGTTAAACAAAGCTGTGCCTCTGTTGTATAACGCTTTGGCATCAGGTGAGAAAATGAAGTCTGTTGAATTGAAATGGTACCGCACGTCCATTGAAGGTAAACAAGAGAACTTCTTCGTCACCAAGCTAGAGAATGCTTCGATTGTTGATATTCATTGTGAAATGCCTCACTGCCAAGATCCGGCAAAATCAGATTTTACGCAAAATCTAACGGTTTCGATGTCTTACCGCAAAATCACTTGGGACCACGTCAATGCAGGTACGTCAGGCTCTGACGATTGGCGAAAACCCGTTGAAGCGTAAGCCTAAAGTTAAACCAACAAAAAAGTCGCCTAATTTGGCGACTTTCTTATCTGTATAGACTCAATCAATGATTAGGCTTTACGCAGAGCAATTCGTTGTCCAAACACGTTGAACAAAGCGCCGACAACAATAAGAGCGCCACCGATATAGGTAGACACAGCTGGAATTTCATCGAAATACACCAATCCGATAACAATCGAGAATACGATCTGAACGTAAGAGAACGCTGAGGCTTTACCCGCTTCTTGCGTTTTCATTGCTTTGGTTAAGCCATATTGCCCAATCTGTGTAAACACGCCAATCATAATCAACATAAAGGTCAAATGAAGATCTGGCCATATGAAATCATTCCATACCAGCAGAATTGAAATGGGAGTAGCAATCATAGGGAAGTATAGAATGATGACTGAACTGTCTTCCGTTTGGCTTAGCTTACGAACAATGACATAAGCGATAGAGCTACCAAAAGCGCCAATGAGGGCAACTATCACGCTGAATGCGGGTAGGTTGACTTCATTGGAACCATCGAGTTCTGGTAATAAGATGCAATATAGACCCAGTATGCACAGCACAATACAGATCAAGGTTGCTGGTTGAATGCGTTCCTTCAAAAAGAATACGGCTAGCAGCGCTGTGAAAATAGGGTGCGTGTATTGAAGAATCGTTGCTTCTGCTAGCGGTAGTGACGTTACTGAATAGTAGACACAGATAAGTGAAAACGTGCCTACAGCGCCTCTAAGTAATAGCAATGGGCGATTGTTACCCCAAACCGAAATGCGTTTGCGTTTTACGTCAGCGTAACTAATGACAAAAGAGACCAGAGCCCTTGCCGCAACGATTTCAAAGACAGGAATGCCATATTCATGAACCGCTTTTACGCTGGCTGTCATCAAGGAGAAGCCAAGTGCAGAAAGAAACATAAAACGTACGCCGACAGGAATTGCCAGCAAAGGGTTGGTTTGCATAGTAAAAGGTGACTTAGTTTAAAGCAGAGTTAGAGCGATACTTTATCGTTACACGTCGCCGTTGTCGCGCATTTTCTGAAGTGTTTTTCATTCTCATTACTATCACAGAACGCTAAACGGTAAGAATGTTCCTAAAAACAGAAATATTGGTTATGGTATTTGTACCTAAAGGGAAAATGCCAACAGGAAACAAGGAATACTCCTCTTAGGTTTAAATATATCGGGCCAATTCCATTGGCTATTTATTAACAATAAAACCGTTGCCCTAGATAAGTGTTGGAACTGCTTATGGTGACAAATAAAGTCCGATTCCCCTGAAATGGTTGAAACGGCTAAGGACATTTATGAATGCAAACTATCTGGATTAAAAATCCTCTCGCGATTTATACAGGGAATACCAAAGATGCTCGTGGTGGTGTGGTAATTCGCGGAAATAAAATTATCGAACTGGTAGCGTTAAACGCTTCACCTTCAATATCTTATGACTATGCTGTTGATGCTTCGCATCACATCGTCACTCCTGGGCTCATCAACGCTCACCATCATTTTTATCAAACATTAACTCGCGCTTATCCAACTGCTTTGAATAAAGAGCTTTTTCATTGGCTCAAGAGCTTATATCCGGTATGGGCGAATCTTGACGATGAAATGCACAGTGTTGCGACCGAACTGGCGCTGGTGGAACTGATGCGGTCAGGCTGTACAACCGCATCAGACCACCATTATTTGCTGCCATCAGGACTTGAACACGCCATTGATATACAGGTTGAAACGGCACGTAAACTTGGTGTTCGTACTATCTTCACTCGTGGATCAATGAGTTTAGGCGAGGATGAAGGTGGTCTTCCGCCAAGGCAGACCATACAAAAAGAACAAACCATCATTGATGATAGCGAACGATTAATCCGTGATTATCATCAGACTCAAGGTGGAGCAATGACACAAATTGCGTTGGCGCCGTGTTCACCGTTCTCGGTCACTACAGACTTAATGAAGGAAACCGCACGTATTGCCGAGCGTGAGGGTGTTATGACGCATACACACTTGTGTGAAACCATCGATGAAGAGAATTTTTGCATTCAACGCTTCGGAATGAGGCCGGTAGATTATTTGGAAGATGTAGGTTGGCTTAATGACAGAACTTGGCTGGCGCACGGTATCCATTTCAATTCAGAAGAAATTATCAGGCTCGGTAAAGCAGGGGTGGGTATTTCACATTGCCCGACATCGAACATGATGCTGGCTTCTGGAATGTGTAAAAACTTAGAACTGGAATCTGCTGGTGTGAAAGTAGGGCTGGGTGTAGATGGTTCGGCTTCCAATGACGGTTCAAATATGATTGCTGAAGTTCGTATGGCGATGTATTTACAGCGACTTCAATACGGTTCCGCCAAAGTGACCCATTTCGATGCATTACGTTGGGCGACGAAAGGTTCGGCAGCGGCAATGGGACGCAGTGATATCGGGGAGTTAGAGGTTGGTTTAGAAGCCGATATTGCCATGTTCAAGCTTGATGATATTCGTTTCTCAGGGAGTCACGATCCTTTAGCTGCGCTTTTATTATGTGGTGCCCAGCAGGCTGATAAAGTGATGGTGGCTGGTCAATGGCGAGTTTTAGATGGTGAAGTAGTGGGCGTTGATATGGCTCAACTGCTAGAGCGTCACTCAGCGGCAGCTAAGCGCTTAGCGCAGCTCTCTAAATAATTATTCTTTAACTTAAAAGTCATAGAGACAGTATGAGATCTTTGTTGTATAACGAAGATCTCATAATTCATCAGGGATTGATAATGTACATTCAAAATTTCGAAGCTTTTCTTATTGCTATTACCATTCTGACTCTCACTCCTGGATTGGATACCGCACTGGTTATTCGTAACACCTCACGAGCGGGATTCGCGGATGGTTGTACTACGAGCTTGGGAATTTGTACGGGACTATTTGTCCACGCTACCTTTTCTGCAATCGGTATTTCAGCGATCTTGGCTCAGTCAGCAGAGCTGTTTCATTTTGTGAAAATGATTGGTGCGGCTTACTTAATTTGGTTGGGTTTATCGAGTCTTCGAGCGCTTATGGCTTCAGGACAAGGACTTAACGTAGCCGTGGCGACGCATTCATCTTTGAATTTGAAACGTTCATTGCGTGAAGGTTTCTTATCGAACGTATTAAACCCTAAAACAGCAGTGTTTTACCTAGCATTTTTGCCACAGTTTATTAATCCTGAGCATTCACCTTTGCTTCAATCTCTATTGATGGCTGCGATTCACTTTGTGATTGCGATGATTTGGCAATGTGGTCTGGCAGCAGCGTTAAGTTCAGCTAAGAACCTACTTAAAAATGCTTCGTTCATGCGTTGGATGGAAGGCACAACGGGTGTGGTTCTGGTGACTTTGGGCATTAAATTGTTATTTGAAAAAGAAACGGTTTAGTCAGAAATATTCTGTTTGCAAAAAAAATAGCGCCAATGCGGCGCTATTTTTTTATCAGTCGAATGATACTTGGTTAAGCTACTTGGTTAAGCAACAGCCTTTGAATATGAGACATGAGCTTCGAAGTAGCGTCTTGTTTCTTCAATCACCACATGACGTAGCGCAATCAATCCAATCAGGTTTGGAATTGCCATCAGACCATTCACGATATCTGCCAAAATCCAGATCATATCCAAATGCAAGAAAGCGCCTGAAGCTACAAGAGCAATGAAGATTAGCTTATATGGCAGAACCGCTTTTGTCCCTAATAGGTACACAACACAACGTTCACCGTAATAGTTCCAACCTAAGATGGTGGTAAATGCGAAGAACATTAAGCCGATAGAGACAAGCATTGGGCCCAACGTGTTTGCATTTAAGCCAACAGCGAATGCATGAGTGGTCATCGCTGCACCAGCCAAATCTGTTTGCCATGCGCCGGTAAGAATCAACGCTAAGCCCGTCATGGTACAGATGATGATGGTATCGAAGAATGTACCAGTCATGGAGATTAAACCTTGGCGTACACAAGAGTCCGTTTTCGCTGCTGCTGCTGCCATTGGAGCACTACCTAGGCCAGATTCGTTTGAGAATACACCGCGTGCGATACCAGACTGGATAGCCAGCATAATGCTTGCGCCAAGGAAACCACCTGTTGCTGCGGTTGAAGTGAAAGCAGACACAAGAACCAATTCAATAGCATTCAGCAGTTGATCTGAGTTGGTGATAATCACACTCAGACAAGCAACAATGTAGAACACCGCCATTGTCGGTACCACTTTACCCGCTACTTTCGCAATCGACTGAATACCGCCGATAGTGACGAATGCCACTAGCAGAGTCAGCACCACTGCGGTTACTTCACGTGATACACCAAATGAAATCTGTGTTGCATCTAAAATCGCGTTTACTTGAGGAAAAGTACCGATACCAAAACAAGCGACACCCAGAGCAAAAATCGCAAACAACACAGCAAGCGCTTTTGAACCAACACCGTATTGTAAGTAGTACATTGGTCCGCCGACCATTTGGCCGTTTGCGTCGGTTTTACGATATTTCACAGCAAGTAGACATTCAGCGTATTTAGTCGCCATGCCAAATACTGCCGCAAGCCACATCCAGAACAGTGCACCAGGACCACCGACTTTGATAGCGGTTGCTACGCCAACGATGTTACCTGTACCTATCGTTGCAGATAGGGCGGTACACAATGCAGCGAAACTGGATACATCACCTTCTTTATTTGAGTTTTTGTCTTTGGAAAAGACCATTTTTAACGCCGTGGGTAGATGGCGAAACTGAAGTAAGCCTAAACGAAATGTGAAATAGATACCTGTACCAACAAGTAATATCAGAAGTGGTGGACCCCAAATAAAATTGTCGATCGATTGTAGTAATGATTGAAGGTTTGTCATGAATTCCCCTTAAAAAATAACATATAAGGAGAAGAGAGAAAGGGTACTAAAAAATATAAATAGATCCGTTGCGTTGGATGCAACGAATACAATAGGGCCTTTCACTCCTCTGTCCTTTTGCCTGAGAGTTTCACCCTGCTAAACGCAGGACTTGCTCCTTCGGCGACCGATTTAACGGTTCTCTCCAGAGGTTCCTCCAACTACAGTCCTCGCTTATTCCAAATACGGAATAAAGCACCTGAAAGATTTACTTCTTCGGCGGGTAACACTAATCTAACAATTTGTTATTAGATTAATAACCTCTCTCCTGCAGTCTTCATCGGAACAATTATCCATGTGAATGGATAATTTGCGTTGGCGATATTAGCGAAATCAAAATGTGATGTCACGCGCTAGATCAATTTAATGTAACATTGTGGTTCAAGTTACGGATTTATATACTTTCACATGACTTTATGGGCAATAATACGTGATATAAGCTAGTCAACAAATTGGAGGAATCCATGAACAGGTTAATTGCTATCGCTGTATTGGTGGTGCTGGCTTTTCTGTTAATCCGTTACGGTACTAACGCGAAATTTCAAAAGTGGATTGTAACCGCTTTGGTTTCTGCGTTTGTTATCTATGTTGTGACAGTTGTTATTACCGAATTGATCCGCTGATGTTTGAACTAGGAGTAAAAAATGAATCAAACAGATTTAGATGATGATCATGATGATGTTGTTGTCATCGAGCAGCGTGATAAAAGGGGTGTTGTATACATAGCTGTGGCAGCAGTGCTGGGCTTGGCACTCGGAGGTCTGATTGGTTCTTCAATCACGGCTTCAAAGTGGGAAAAAACATACCAAGTGCTTGAGGCTCAATATCAGAAGAGTCAAGAAACCAAAACAGAACAAGCGGCGATTGTAGAGCAGAATAAAACGACTGCTAAAGAAGAGTTTGATAAGCAACTTGCAGCCGCGATGGAAGAGCAAGAGCAGAAACATCAACAGGCTATGGCAAGTGTCGAATCTCAACGGACTGAGCTTGAAAAAGTGAATATGTCGTTGGAAGCGCAAGTCGCAGAACAAAAAGCGCAGCTGGAGCAGACTGCCCAGCAAAATGCCAAGTTGAATCGTCAGTCAGATATGCAAACAACCATGCTTGAGCGTTCGCGTGAATTATTCCAGCAAGAGCTGAAAATTAAGCAAGAAGTAGAAACCTTGCAGAAAGAACGTGATGAGTTGGTTCCTAAGCTAAAAACACTGAAAAAAGAGTGTGATGTTTATTTAGAAGGCAAGTCATGGGATGCGACCTCAGACTCTTGTGATAAACAAGATGCTGCGAGTTCGAGAATTAGCCAAATTGATCAAATGCTAAGAATTCATCAGATGGACTTAGAGCAAATCAAAGCACTTTCAGAAGAACTCGGACTTTAAGTTTCAATCGAAATGAACAAATAAAAAACCAGCCAAGAGGCTGGTTTTTTTATCAACTTAGTGTGACAACAATTGTGATTAATCGCGGAAGTTGTTGTATTGGAATGGTTGTTCCAAATCTGAACCACGTAGGAACGCGATCACTGCTTGCAAATCATCACGCTTTTTACCGGTTACGCGTACTTTGTCGCCTTGAATTGAAGCCTGAACTTTGAGCTTCTCATCTTTGATCATCTTAACGACTTTCTTCGCTAGATCGGTCTCAATACCTTGTTTGAAAACCACCTCTTTAGACCAAGTTTTACCTGACGGTACAGATTTTTTCGATTCCATTGAACGTGGATCAACACCGCGTTTCGCGAGGTTGTTACGCAGGATGTCCATCATCTGAGTGATCTGGAAATCGTCAGGAGCAGTAAGTTTTACTGTTTCATTTTTTAATTCAAAACTGGCTTCAACGTTACGGAAGTCAAAGCGTGTCGCGAGATCACGAACAGCGTTATCAACTGAGTTACGTAGTTCTACAGTATCGACTTCAGAAACAATATCAAAAGAAGGCATGTTAAGTTTCCTTATTGTTGATTAGAGCGGCGTACTTTTATTGACTCAGCCAGCATTGCCAGCATTGTCTTGGTATCTTCCCAGCCCAAACAAGGGTCAGTGATAGATTGGCCGTACGTCAGATTATCAAGGTCAACCATAGACTGGTTTCCTTCCTCAATAAAACTTTCAGCCATGATACCCGCTATTTTATGACTACCGGACTCGATTTGCTCACAAATGTTTTGAGCAACGTCTAATTGTTTACGATGCTGCTTTTCGCAGTTCGCGTGGCTGAAATCGACCACAAGACGTTCCGGTAAATTAAATTGGGCTAGTTGCTTACACGCTTCATCAATTGAAGCTGCGTCAAAGTTTGGTCCAGATTCGCCACCACGCAGGATGACGTGACCGAATGGGTTGCCCGCAGTGCGATAAACCGTCATGCGACCATTTTTATCTGGCGAATAAAAGTAGTGTTGAGCATGAGATGCACGAATCGCATCAATAGCAATTTTCACATTGCCATTGGTACCGTTCTTGAAACCAACAGGACAAGACAGGGCAGAAGCCATTTCCCGGTGAATTTGAGATTCTGTCGTACGCGCGCCAATTGCTCCCCAGGTGATCAAATCAGAGATATATTGACCGGTGATCATATCCAGAAACTCAGTCGCGGTAGCAAGAGCAAGCTTATTGATATCTAACAGAAGTTTACGAGCTTTATTTAGACCGGTTTCTAATGCATAAGAGCCGTCTAAGTTTGGATCGGTAATTAGGCCTTTCCAACCAATAACTGTGCGCGGTTTTTCAAAGTAAGTTCGCATAACAATAAACAATTCATTGCTATATTGTTCTTGAATTGCACTTAAACGCTGGCCGTAATCTAAAGCTGCTTCTGTATCGTGCACAGAACATGGACCTACGATGACCAAAAGGCGATCGTCCTCGCCAGTAAGAATCTGTTCGATTTGTCTGCGAGAGTGAGCAATACGTTGTGCAACTTCTTCCGTAATTGGATGTGCTTGGCTAAGTTCTGCCGGAGTTGGCATAGGTCCCAACGCTTGGGTTCTTAATTCATCTGTTTTGGTTGGCATAGGAGAATAGCCTGTCCTTTTATTGCGAAGCGCTAAAGATAGCGAATTTGGCTGTCAGAATAAACAGTTGCGAGCATTTGACGCTCATAAAAAGTGTAAAGTGAAAATATATTCAGTTTTTCACCATAACTATTGGATATATGCTTGTTTTTCTCTCTTTGACTCGGTATTTTCGAGCTAACAACAAAACGGTAATTGGAGCAGTAATGAGTTTTGAACAACAAGGAATCATCCATCAAGAATTGGTGTTGGGAAATACCCTGCCAAATGCGGAGCCACAGCAAAGTAGCCATGCCTTATTTATATCGCTGTCTGAATTGATTGCAGAGAGTGTGTTCTACCATCCTGCATTGGCTGCGGGTGGAGTAGAGTTGCTTCCTGAGTTAGAACAAAACTCATTGAAATCTCTGCTCAACGGACTGTCGATCGAAGAACATTTTGTCTCAGTTCTTGTAGAACGCATTACGCAGTCGATCAATGCTGAACATCGCTCAATTCGAATCTGTTTAAGCTCATCAGACAGCTATGCGTTTAAAGCATTAATTGGCGGAAGCATAGAAGAAGATGAAGTTAACCCAGCCATGGGTGTTCGCGGTGTGTCCCGATTTGCTTCTAGCAAGTATTCACCGGCGTTTGCTCTAGAGTGTAAGGTGATCAAAGCGCTGCAAGAGAAAGGGCATAACGTAGAAATTGTTGTCCCGTTTGTTAGAGCATTAAGCGATGCGGCAACCATTATTGATCGTCTGGCTGAACAGGGTTTACCACGTGGTTTGAATGGTCTTAAAGTTCTGTATGTTTGTAGTGTGCCTTCGGCTGCGTTGGTTGCAGAAAAGCTGCTGCAATACTTTGACGGTGTTGTCATTGATTGGGATGACCTGACGCAGATTACGTTAGCGGTGGATAAATATAATGAAGCGATTAGCTACTTATATAACCCAGAAAGCGAAGCGGTAAGTCAATTAGTAAACCTTGCGGTAACGGCTGCAAACGCAGCTAAAAAGCCTGTAGTGGTTGTTACTCGTGGTTTGGAAAACTATCCGAAACTGCAGGAGCATCTTGCAGAAAACGTTCAGCCAGAGTCTATTTTTAACTTTTAACTCGCTGTTCTTGTTTAACAATGAAGAGATTGGTGAGAGCATCACTGATCTCTTAATTTTGTTAACGAAATGTTGACACGATCACCAGCATCCCTTTAACTGACCGAATAAATATAAAACAACATACCTTAAAAGGTCAGAAACATGCTCTCTACTCTTACTAAAGCAAATTGGTATCTCAAGTCATTTGGTTTTTTTAAAGTTCCATTGATTTGGGCATGCCGTCCTCAAATACTATCTCTTAACGAGAAATCGATAGAAATCCGTATTCCTTTAAAACGACGCAATAAAAACCATTTGAACAGTATGTACTTTGGTGTGCTTGCTGTTGGTGCTGACGTAGCTGGTGGCTTTATGGCTATGGACAAAGCGGGGCAGCGTGGTGAAAAGGTGTCGCTGGCTTTTAAAGCGGTCAAAGGGGAGTTTTTTAAACGTCCCGAAGCGGATGTGCACTTTCATTGTGATGATGGCGAACTGATAGATGCAATGCTGGACGAAACCATTGCAACAGGTGAGCGAATTAATAAAGACGTAAAAATTGTCGCCACTTGCCCATCGTTGCATGGTGATGAGCCAATGGCGGAGTTTTTGTTAACTTTGTCGCTTAAGCGCATTAATAAACGCGCTTAGTGTGAAGGGGCTGGCATAGCCCGACTACTGTTGGACTTCGGTTTTCTCAATATCGACGATTTTGCTTCGGTTGAGTACCACTTTCCAACGATAGTAACGAGGGCTTTGCTTGTGTCCGTCTTCCTTGATGATTAAGTTGATTAGATGACGTTTTTCGACGGATTCTCGGCTTACCTGACCATTGCTTAATCGATAAATGCGGTTGGAACCTTTATCCATCAAGCGGGTTAGGGCTCGGAGATCGATCAGCATCACATCTCGTGTTTCTTCATAACCGCTCATAAAACGTGACGTTGTCATTTCTGTTTCTGAGCGGTAGTGAAGGATCTGTTCTTCCCGTTGAACCACGCGCTTTTTACGGATGATTTTGATGCGATCAGCTAGATCGGATAAGGACTTATAGTCAAGCCATTCGATTTTTTGACCGACTTGTTTGCCCGTTGTTGGATCGAAATAGCGTCGTCGCCACTTCGGTTTTCCTTTGCGAATCCAGCGCCACATCATGTCTTTCAAATCGTCTTTAAAAATCTCGCGTAATGCGTAGACAAAAGACATGGCGATAATGAATGATGCGGTGATTTCTCCCCAATAATCTCGCGCCAGAATCGCTGTAATAGTCACAAACACCATCACTAAACCCGTTGCGAAGCCTTTGACCGCGCGCCTCATATTCTTGCCTAAAGAGGTCACTTTCTCAGTAAGGATAATCGGATGCTCTATCAAGCGACGTAGTAAACGCATTTTGTTACTCAGGCGGGTTATGTCTTGATCGGCTTTGACAGAGTTATAGTTGTTCAAAGTACGGTGTGCTTGCTCTTTTTCAACCAGAGTAATCAGGCGTTCTTTGATGGTTTTGTATTCTTTATCGCGAGTCAGTTGAGACACCATGGATAAGAATTTCTGTTCGGTATACCAAGATAGGTAGTTGTCGATATTTGCGTAGTAACGCTTTAAACCTTCTTCATAGGGAATGCTTCTGCGTAGCCGTTTTAGAATGTCTAAAGAGAGTTCAATAACAGTATCAACTTCATCTTCAGTGACGCTGTCACTTGAAAGGTTGAGTTGGTTAACGGCTTTGTCTAATGCGGTAACATATTGATAAGCAAACAAACTTAAACTTACGCGGTATTGTGTAGGTGAGAGCCGGCCACGTTGAGCGAGTCGGCTGTGCACAAGCGGAAGAAGAATTTTGTCACTGTAGTAGGCGCGCTTTTGATGAATAGAGCTGTAAAAAAATTCAGATTCAGTCATGACGTCGGAGGTTAGACCTAGTTCGCCTGGAACAAAGATATACATATCTAGGTCCAGTTTTTTGCTCTCTGACATCTCTGTGGTGATTTTTAACGTAACCGCATCTTGCTTATCTACCGTGATCAACAATAACTCCTAACTATCTTCGAAAAATAACGAAATTTTCTCTGATGAACAGGCGAAAGCATAACAGAGATAACGTATAATCTCTGCAAATTTGAGGTGAGACAGTAATTAATGATTAACGTTGGCAAGATTAACAGTCTAGAAGTGGTAAAAATCGCTGAGTTTGGCGTGTTTTTAGATGCGGGCGAATATGGCACAACAATGTTGCCAAAACGCATGGCTCCTGAGGGCGTAGAACTCGGACACTATGTTGACGTATTTTTGTATTTCGATTCAGACAACCAACTGGCTGCTACGACTGAAAAGCCTGTGGCTCAAGTGGGTGAATGGGGCTTAATGACGATTGAAAGTGTTAACAGCACTGGCGCGTTTGCAAGCTGGGGTATCAAAAATAAAGATTTGTTGCTTCCATTTAGCGAGCAACGTACACGCTTTAAACCGGGACAAAGCGTACTGGTTTATGTTTACACAGATAAAGCGTCTGGTCGTATCGTTGGTACCACTAAGTTCAATAAATGGTTGGATAAAACACCAGCTAACTACACCAAAAACCAGCAGGTTGATTTGATTATCGCTGAACGTTCAGACTTGGGCTTCAAAGCGATAGTGAATGGCGAGCATTGGGGAATGATTTTCCCTTCAGACGTTTTCGGTAAGTTATTCATCGGTAAAAAGCTAAAAGGCTTCATCAAGAATATTCGCCCTGATGGCAAAATTGATCTTTCTTTACAGAAGATCGGTGTTGAGAAGATGGACGACTTGAGCGAGAAGATTTTAGAAACACTGGCTAAGAAAGGCGGTTCTCTGCCGTTAAGTGATAAATCAACGCCTGAAGCTATCTTTGCTGAGTTCCGTACCAGTAAAGGGACGTTTAAGAAATCTATCGGTACTTTGTACAAACAAGGCAAGATTGTAATCGAGCAAGATGGCATCCGTTTGGCTTAAATGCCAAGCTTTATAGCTGTGTTTGTTCCTCCTGAATAACCCTGTTTCCCTAGAATAAAAAAAGGCCCGAAATGCTTTGCATTTTTGGGCCTAGGGGAATGGCTCCGAAGAGCCTGCGCTAATTTCCACTTACTTGTAAGTGTAGTACAGGCTTCTCGTTTAGCGAGGGTTAACTAGAATTTCATACTATAGTTTGATTTTACAAAAGAGAAGTTTGCTTTTTAGAATAGGTTTTTGTCTCTAACAAGCTCTCTTGGTAAACCATTTTTTACTCGGTTACCGACCCATTTTCCTAATCCAATCACATCGTTACCAAAGCGAACGATGACTTCACCTTGACCACTTTGTCCTTGCGGACGAACATCACGCCCCATATACCATTCTCTGGCGTCTTCAATCGAGAGTTCAATACAACAAGCTTCATTACCCGTTGCAAGAGTGGTTGCGACTTGGTGTTGCCAGCGATAGCCTTTTTTGTGTGTTTCAGCAATTTTAATCCCCATGCGTGAGAAACGTAGCTCACCCAGCATTGGCTCTAATGCATCAGGGAATAACCATACATCGTTGTCACGAAGCCAGACGGAACTGTTTTCTGGAAGCGAAATACCTAAGCATTTTTGAAGTTCTTGATTCACATCGTTTGAGATCTTCGCGTTGGCTTTTTCAAACGGGAATTTACCTAAGCGTTTTTTGACTGCTGGCGTATCAACACTGCTATTCTTGCGGATTCGAGCCACGAAGAAGCCTTCGCAGTCATAAACTTGCGGGAATATATGCAGGAAACCTTCTGCTGTTAATGCTTTATTGGCTTCAGGGAATAGGGAAGCTAAGGATTCGAAACTGACTGCATCGCCGAATGTCTGTTGAAGATGCTGGCACACGTCTTGGTTCTCTTCACGGCTTAATGTACAGGTTGAATAAACAAGCACACCACCCACTTTTAGGGCCTGAAAGGCGCTTTCGATCAGCTCTTTTTGTGTATCTGCAATGCTTTGAATGGATTCTTTGCTCCAGTTTTTCAAAGAATCCGGATCTTTACGAATGGTTCCTTCGCCTGAGCATGGCGCGTCCAACAACACGGCATCAAATTGTTCAGGTAACCAACTGCCAAACACTCGGCCATCAAAGTTGGTCAGCGCAGTGTTACGAATGCCGCAGCGTTCTATGTTGGCATGCAGGACTTTTACACGGCTGGCTGAGAACTCATTGGCTACCAAAATACCGTTGTTCTGCATTAACGCTGCAATCTGCGTTGTTTTAGAGCCCGGAGCCGCCGCTGTGTCTAGCACTGACAGGTAAGGGCTGTCTTCAGCGGTGAACAGTGCAGATACAGGCATCATGGAACTGGCTTCTTGGATATAAAACAAGCCAGCCATATGTTCAGCGGTATTCCCCAGAGGTACGTCACTTTCGTCAGCATCAATCCAGAAACCAGTCTCACACCAAGGTACCGGTTCTAAAGCCCAGCCTTTTTCTTCAGCGCGTTTTTTGAATTCCTCTACAGAGATTTTCAACGTGTTTACGCGAACACTTTTACGTAACGGTCTTTGGCATGCTGCAATGAAATCTTCCATGTTTAACTCAGGTGGAAGGATCTCGGCCATTGAAGAAAGGAACAGCTCTGGGAAGGAAATATTTGGATGCAAAACGTAATCTCGGCTAGCTAGAGGACAGAGTGGGTAGTAGGCGGCAGATTATAGCGGCATCACCGTTTTATTTGAAGTCGTGGTTTTACTGCTGGATTATGCGTTGTTAAGCTGAGAAATGAAAAAAGCGTGTTTCCACGCTTAATTCTTATTACTTTCGAGGTTGCTAGTTTAGTTGCACATTAGTTCGGTTGCGGTATAGCAGTGCGCCATTGTTTCCAACCTTCTTCAGCGCGCGGGTACAAATAGAAAGATTGTCCCGCTTTGGCAGCAGGCATGAGCTGCTTTTGTTCCGGAGTAGAGAAGGTAATGCCGCCACGAACAATACTGTCGAACGTTCCTGCTTTGATGTCTGCACCTGATAAACCGATAGAAACATCCACGCCTGAAACATTCCAGAAGACACTGTTTTGGCGAATGAGATAGCTGTACTCAGGTTCAATTTCGATGGTCGAAATCACTCGGTCAGCAAGGTTACCTAGTTGCACACGAGTCACTCGGCCAACATCCATACCTCTGAATAAAACAGGGGTACCAACGGAAACAGAGCCTTTAGTTTCGCTTTGTAGGGTGAACGAAATACTGGTTTTCTTATATGGTAGTTCTGACAACGGGAATGAATAGGTTGGATCTCCATCTCCCGGCTTAACCTCAATGGATTTGCTTAACAGGTTCTCTATATTTTCAATACCATGAGTCAAGCTGACTTTGGCTTCAGCAATCCAAAATACGGATCCTTTTGTTGCGATATTTTTGCTGTATTCAGGTTTAATTCGAGCGGAAATCGCAATTTTATTCGCAGTGAAGCTAGGGGTAACACTGACCACTTCACCGACAGAAACACCTTGATATTTGATATTGGTGCCAACAGGAATCGTCACATCTCCTGATGCTGTAAGCGTGATAGTTTTGCCGTACTTTTGTGCTTGTTGATAGCTTGGGTAAAGTACCCATTTACTGTCGACTTTGTTTTCTACACCACTGATGTTGTCAAACGCGATACCACCTTGAATCAATGTTTGTAGCGGTGCGGCTTTCACACTTATTCCTGCCAGTGAAGCATCAATCTCGACGCCTGAACGGTTCCAAAACACCGTTTGACTCGTGATGAGGTGCTTGTACTGATTTTCAATTTTTACCTTAATCTCAACCCCTTTGGACGTCAGCGTATAGCCTGCCACATTGCCCACACGCAGGTTGCGATAGAGCAGTGGGCTACCCGCGCTGACTGGTGGAAGTTCATCTGCCATTAAGGTCAAAGTCTGAGTGCCAGACTGATTGTACTTTGCCAACTCAGCGAGTGATTGGCTCTGGTAGAGACGGTATTGAGACTGAATTTGTTTGCTGCCTTCACTGACAAAGCTAATAGAACCCGTCAGTAGCTGTTTTGCCGGAGGAATTGAAACGTTTAATCCTGATTCTGTCAGTTCGGCGGTTGCTGTGCCTGTGACATAGAAGCGGCTGTTCGAGCCAATAAATGGAACGTACTCTTCGTCAATCAGTGTATCGAACTCTACGCTATCAGGCTTAAGGGTGACTTTTGTAACGCTACCGACTGCAACGCCTCGATACAAAATATCGGTACCAGCACTCAGACCAAATGAGCTGTCGGCGATAAGTTTTAATGCGACGGATTTCGCTTGAGTACGCTTAAATTCTTGCTTACGTACTGCCACAAAATGACGGGAACGATCACCTTCACCGGGAACCAGAGTCAAGTAGTTACCTTTGATAAGATTGCCTAGATTCTCGACACCTGTCAGCGCTATTTTCGCTTCTTCAAGAACGAAGTTGCTGCCGCTGTTCAACATATCGCTAAAGGCTGGCTGAATAGCGGCAGAAGCAATGATTTCTTTACGTTCTTCGTCCAATTGCAAGTTGGTGATTTGACCGATTTCCAACCCTCTATACATAATTGGCGCACCAGAGAGGCTGATGTTGTTGTCATCGGGAAGAACGATCTTAATGGCGACACCACGTCCGGCGGTTCTGAGATCAGGATAAAGTTTAAATTGCGCGTTTTGTTCAGCGGGTTCTCCTTCGTCAGGGGAGTCAACGGCGATAGCCCCACCTAACAAAGCAGCTACACTTTCCATACGAATATCAACGCCACCTAAGCCTAAGTTAGCGCCAATACCACTTACGTTCCAAAATCGGCTTTCTGTCGTTATGACATTGCGATATTGCTCTTGAATGGATGCGTCGATAATAACTGACTGATTGTCATCAGCCAGTTGATAGTTGTACACCTCACCAATTGGGATTTTCTTGTAGACGATTTGCGACCCAACAGAAATTCCGCCCAGATCTCGAGCTTTTAGAGTAATGGTTAAGCCCTGATTGGCGAGCAAATCTGATGGCGCCGAGTCGAGTGCTCGATAGCTTTGAGGATGGTCGTCTGCATCGTAATCATCGTCTTCAATAATTTCATCGCCCGGGTCAATGGCAATGTAGTTACCCGATACCAAAGCATCCAGCCCCGAAATACCAGACAAACTCGCTGTGGGTTTCACCAACCAAAACCGCGTTTTTTCAGAAAGCAGTCTTTTGGCGTCTGGATATATGTCGGTGTCGACATATATGCTGTCTAGGTTCGGCGACAGTTTGATGTCTCTGACCATACCGACTTCTAAGCCTTGATAGCGAACAGGCGTTCTTCCTGCAACCAGACCTTGTGCATTAGAGAAGTAGATTTGAATCCGTTCACCAGCATCATGGATAGATTTCATTATTAACCAACCAGCTAGCAAGACGGTGAGGATCGGCAAAATCCATAAAGGGGAGATCCCTCTATTCCTTTTGACATCTGGCTTGTAGGAGGTTTGCTGAGTAATATTTTTATTCATCAACTGACTCTTGTTTATTGTTATCGTCGCGGTAATTATCCCAAATGAGTCTTGGGTCGAGGCTCTCTGCTGCTAACAGCGTCAGTACTACCACCATTCCAAAAGCAATCGCTCCGTATCCGGGAGTGAAATCGAGCAACTGCCCACGGTCAACTACCGCCAACATTATAGAAATAACAAATAAGTCCATTACGGACCATTTTCCTATCCATTTGATAACAAAGTATATGATCATTCTTTGGCGGAAAAAGACGCTTCGCTTAAATTTTATGGCAAGTAGTAGATAAGTTAAGCCAAGTATTTTTGCGACTGGTACCACTATACTTGCCACAAAAATAATGACTGCAATACCAACCATGCCACTGTTTATCAGCGAAGCTACACCTGAAAATATCGTGTCTTCGAGTCTTTTGCCGTTGGTCAGCAATACTGAAATTGGTAAAAAGTTGGCTGGAATAATTGAAACTGTCGCAGCCAATAAATACGCCCAGGTCCTTTCAATCGACTTGGGTTTTCTATGGTAGAGCTTTTCATGACAACGGATACAGTTTGAACTCTCTGGTTGAGAGAGGTGGCAGTTGTGGCAGTGTACATGTTTGATCTCTAACGGATAGTCTGTTTCTGGTCGCCACGCTTCCCAATAACGCCTCACACTGATACGACTGATAAGCAACACGGTAAATATCTGTAGCAAAACCAGCCCATAGAGTCCGGGACCAACGAATACGTCAGAGATATCAATCAGTTTGAAACATGAAACAGCGATACTCACCAGAAATACATCGATCATTACCCAAGGTTTAAGCTTGGAGATCAGCAGCAGGGAGTACCGCATCAGGGAAAAATTATTGTGTCTTAACGCAATGTGCGCACCTACCACGCTGCAGCAAAGTATAAATGGCGCTAAAGAAGCACAGAAAAACACCAGCAGTGCTAAGCCCGCATATCCTTCGTTATAGAGTGCTTCTATACCGGAAGGGAGTGTTGCCGGAATCATGACGCCAATCAGGCGAATACGAATAAAATCGAAATAGTGAGAGGGTATAAACAGTAAAAGGCAGGTTATGGCTAACGCTAAGTTACCTGAAAGGGAAGGTTGCCCACCACGGTAAAGCTGCGTACCGCAACGAGGGCAATACGCACTTTTCCCTTTTTCTACGCTGATAACGTCGACGGGTAATTCACACCCTTGGCAAAGGCGTATTCCAGAAGGAGTGGATAGATGCCTTTCTATCGCTCTCACTTTCATCAGATACCCCTTGAACTTAATGTGACATTGTCACTAATTGGCGTAGGATTGTACTGAACCATAGAGTGTTTGATATAGTCCTTCTTGCTCAACCAGTTCTCTATGTGTGCCAGCTTGGCTAACGCGTCCATCTTCCAATACATAAATCAAATCTGCTTGTTTCACTGCTGAAAGTCTGTGAGCGACTATCAAAGTGGTTCGTCCTTTTAAAAACTCGTTCAATGCCTTATGTAAGGCACTTTCTGTTGCGGTATCGAGTGCTGATGTCGCTTCGTCTAAAATGACGAACTTGGGATTACTTAACACCATGCGTGCAATCGCTAAGCGCTGACGCTGACCACCAGAAAGGCGAATACCATTGCGGCCAATTTGAGAATCCAATCCATGATCCAGCTTACTAATCACATCCTGCATTTGCGCAATTTCAAGAGCGCGCCACAGATCAGCTTCATCATGTTCACCGCCTAGGGTCAAATTGTGCCTTAAAGTGTCATTAAAGAGTATAGGTTGTTGTAGAACAACAGCAATTTCCCCACGGATAACATCGAAACTAATGTCGTCACATGTCTCGCCATTGAAACGTATTTGCCCTGAATTCGCTCGATAAACACCTATCAGCAGTTGTATTAGAGTCGATTTTCCTCCGCCACTTGCTCCGACCAGTGCAACTTTTTTACCGGCTGGGATATTAAGAGACAGATCATTGAGGACATTGTTCTCACCGTTATATGAGAAATTGACGTTCGAAACGGTCACTTCAACCTCTTTGTCATCCGTGAAAGGATTCACTTTACTCAGCGGGCGATGCTCTTCTTCCAAATCAAGTAGAGTGTTGATTCGTCCAAGCGCGGCTTTGGCGCTATACCAAGAAAATTGAATGCTTAACAGTTCCTGTACAGGTGAAAGCATGAACCACAAATAGCCAAACACTGCAAACATCTGTCCAATAGAAAGATCACTGAACACCACCATGAGCATCGCCGCCGCTCTGAACAACTCGAAGCCAAGCAAAAACAGAAGGAATGATAAGCGGCCAGCCGCTTCTGATTGCCATGCATATTTGTCAGCACTTAAACGTACTTCATTGGCCTGTTGTTTTAACTCAGTAAGAAATTCACGTTCTTTGTTGGCTGCTCTAAGCTGATAAATGCCATCGAGGGTTTCTACCAATCTGTTTTGAAAGCGTTCAAAGGCTTGGTTTTCTCTTTTTTTGAGGTGTTTGACTTTACTACCAAGCAAACGCGAAAAGTAAACCACGACAGGGTTTACCAATAAGATGAAGAGACCTAAGCGCCACTCAATCCACAGTAAAACAATCGCGGTTCCGCTGACGGTCAACAGGCCAATAATAAATTTACTTAACGTCGAACCAATAAATTGGTCTATGGTTTCAATATCCGTAACCAAATGGGCATTTATTCCGCCGCTTCCACGAGTCTCGTATTGTTTTATGCTAATTCGCCCCAACTTATCTATCATCTTGCTGCGCATCTGATAGGTAATGGTTTTAGAGACAAGCGTGAACTGTCGGCTTTGTAGAATGTTGAGCATCTGACTCGCCGCTCGCATCAGAACGACAAGCAGTAGAGTGAGGATGATGTAACCTGTTGCCGTTTGCCAAGACGTCGGCAAAACACGATTCATCATCTCGATACCGGTTGAAGGCTGGTTTAGCAGCACTTCATCAACCATGAGAGGCATAAGCAGTGGGATAGGCACACTGATTAACGTTGCAACAATCGCAATTACATTGGCAAACAATAGCTTGGATTGATGCTTTTTCGCTTGTGTTATTAGCCAAGAACGGCTAATAGTGTTTGTGGAATTTGCCATCTTTATGAGAATGAATCCTATTTAGTTTTGGCGCATTATATGTAAAACCTTTAGGTAATCAAAACTTAAAGGCATTTAAAACCTAAAGTGAAGTCTTTATTTTTCAATTGGAAGTTTAGTTTATATGAAATTAGAACATTACCACCGCTTAACAAAGCAAGCTGTCGCATTACTAGAATCAGAAAAGGATTTGATTGCGAACTTGTCTAATTTAAGCGCACTACTCAACATGGAATTAGAAGACCTTAACTGGGTCGGCTTTTATCTAATGAGAGACGGTGAGTTGGTATTAGGTCCATTCCAAGGCAAACCTGCTTGCGTACGTATTCCGGTAGGACGCGGTGTATGCGGTACAGCAGTTGCTTCTAATAGTGTACAACGTGTTTATGATGTTCATGAGTTTGAAGGACATATCGCGTGTGACGCTGCCAGCAATTCAGAGATTGTTATTCCATTTTCAATTAATGGAGAGGTAGCTGGTGTACTTGATATTGACAGCCCAAGTGTAGGTCGTTTCTCTGAAATTGATGAAGAAGGTCTTACATTTTTGATGACAGAAGTAGAAAAGCTGCTCAATTCACAGGCTAACAAGGCATAAATTGTCTTTTGCCTGTGGTTTTTCGTATTCAGGTCACTATAATACCGAACATATTTACTCTTAATGCTCGCGGACAAGCCGCATAAACCAGGAATCCTCATGGAAAACACTGAAAAGTTAAAAAACAGCAAAGAAGTTATTGCGTACATTGCTGAATGTTTCCCTAAATGCTTTACTTTAGAGGGTGAAGCGAAGCCTCTTAAAATTGGTATTTTTCAAGATCTTGCTGAACGCCTTGGCGAAGATCCAAAAGTTAGTAAAACTCAGCTTCGTGCAGCTTTAAGACAGTACACTTCTTCATGGCGTTACCTACACGGCGTAAAACCTGGTGCTGTTCGTGTAGACCTAGACGGAAACGCTTGTGGAGAGCTTGAAGAGCAACACGTAGAACATGCACAAGCAGCGTTGGCAGAAAGCAAAGCTCGCGTTGACGCTCGCCGTAAAGAACAAGGTAAAAAAGCTCGCGATGAAGCGAAAGCTAAGCCAAAAGCTAAAAAAGCAGCTCAGCCTCGCCGTCCTCAAAATAAAGGGCCAAAACCAGAAAGTAAACCTGTTGAGACAAGAGCTTTGAATACTGACGAAATCGTTGTCGGTAAAGAAGTGAACATCAACATGGGTAAAGGCAACATGGCAGCGACCATTGTTGAAATCAATAAGGAAGACGTGCGTGTTCAACTTGGTAACGGCCTACAAATGGTTGTAAAAGCGGAGCACTTGCGCGCCTAAAGGAGAAACTCCTACGCATGAAATGCCGTTCAAAATGGACTCTGATTGCTGCTAGCGTTTGGCTAGCAGCAGCTTCAGCTCAGGCTGTTGAAGCCCAAATTCAAAAGAAAGATTTACCAGTTCTTGCTCCTGAAGCTCAACATGAAACAGCAAGTAAAAGGGTAACTTCTCGTTTTACTCGTTCTCACTACAAGCATTTCAATCTCGACGATCAATTTTCTCAGGAGATTTTTGAACGTTACGTTGAGCTTCTTGACTACAACCGCAGTCTTTTCACTCAAGCTGACATCGATTCTTTCCAGTCTAAAGCTGTTCAATTAGATGATGAACTCAAGGCAGGTAGCAACGCTATTGCGTTTGAAATCTATAACTTGTCTATGATTAAGCGTTTTGAACGTTTTAAATATGCTTTGTCATTACTCGATAAAGAAATCAAATTTAATACTGATGAAACTATCGAAATTGATCGTTCTAAAGCGGCTTGGCCGAAAGACAAAGCTGAAATTGATGAGTTATGGCGCAAGCGCGTAAAATACGACGCTTTGAGTCTAAAGCTGACAGGTAAAGAGTGGCCTGAAATCAAAGACACGCTGTCAAAACGCTACAACAATGCTATCAAACGCCTAACTCAAACTCATAGTGAAGATGTTTTCCAACTTTACATGAATGCGTTTGCTCGCCAAATTGATCCGCATACCAGCTATCTATCACCACGCAATGCCGAACAATTCCAGTCTGAGATGAGCTTATCTTTGGAAGGGATCGGTGCTGTTTTACAAATGACGGATGACTACACGGTTATTTCTTCGTTGGTTACTGGTGGCCCAGCTGCAAGCAGTAAGCAATTGTCGGAAGGTGATCGTATTGTCGGCGTTGGTCAGGATGGTGAAGATATTGTTGATGTGATCGGCTGGCGATTGGATGACGTTGTTCAGTTAATCAAAGGTCCGAAGGGCACTAAGGTTAATCTTGAAATTCTGCCTGATGGCAAGGACGTTAAACGTCACGTTGTAACAATTGTTCGCGATAAGATTCGTCTAGAAGACAGAGCCGTTAAATCAGAAGTGATTGAAAAGGGCGGTAAAAAGATTGGTGTTCTTGAAGTACCAAGTTTTTATGTTGGCCTTTCTCAAGATACCGATAAACTGATTACTCAGTTAAAAGCGGACAAAGTGGACGGTATCATCGTTGATTTACGAAATAACGGTGGCGGTGCTTTAACAGAAGCGACGGCATTATCTGGTTTGTTTATTACCAGTGGCCCTGTTGTTCAAGTTCGTGACAGTTATGGTCGTGTAAATGTAAACAGCGATACCGACGGAAAGATCAGTTATTCAGGTCCAATGACGGTATTGATCAACAGCTACAGTGCCTCTGCATCTGAGATTTTTGCTGCGGCAATGCAAGATTATGGTCGTGCGATTATTCTTGGCGAGAACTCATTCGGTAAGGGTACGGTACAGCAACACCGCTCTTTGAATCATATCTACGATATGTTCGATAAAGAGCTGGGTTATGTGCAATACACGATTCAGAAGTTTTATCGTATTGACGGCGGAAGTACGCAAAACAAAGGTGTAGTACCTGACATTGCGTTCCCTGCTGCAATTGATGCTGCTGAAACCGGAGAGAGCGTCGAGCCAAATGCGCTTCCTTGGGACAGCATTGATCAAGCGAAGTATTCTAAACTTCACGATTTCTCAGCACTTATAGCTTCATTGACGCAAAAGCATCAGCAACGCATTGCTTCTGATCTTGAGTTTGGTTTTATCCAACAGGATATTGCGAAATACAAAGCGGAAAAAGATGACAACGCTCTGTCTTTAAACGAAAAAGCTCGTAAGAAGAAAAGTGATGAAGCCGATGCAGAACGCTTAGCTCGAATTAACAAACGTCAAGTTGATGCTGGAAAAGCAGAATACAAGAGTTTGGATGACGTGCCGAAAGATTATGAAGTGCCTGATGCGTATTTGAACGAATCGGTAGCCATCATGGTTGATATGCTGAAGTCAGCGAAAAAATAGAAAATTCAAAGTAATAAAAAAGGCGAGCTGGTTAGCTCGCTTTTTTCATGCCTAAAATCCATATGCAACTTAATGTGATGTGTATCAAATAATTTAGCGAAATCTAACATGCGATCCTAAGCTTAAAAAAAGTGAGGGAGATCGCTATGAGATGGATAACCGTTATTTTTGCCTGTATTGCTTTGACGATAACAGGCCAGTCCTTTGGTTCAATGAATGGGCCAATTAAAGATTTAACCCAGTTTGACCAGCCGTTTCTGCTTGGGGACTGGTATCTGTTAAATCCCGCTCCCGAGGAATCGGAGGAGAACTTCCTCGCCATCAAGCTGAGTTTTGAGTCGGACTATACCTTTAGCATTGATATTCAGAAGAAGGATTACAGTGTCGACCATTGGGAAGGTATGTATACGGCAAACAGTGATACGCTGATTCTCGGTTTAAACAGCGATGATCCTCAGGTATATGAGTACAAAAGTAACCACAACCTGCTGTTTTTAAATGGTGTGACCTTTACTAAAGCTTTACCTAATGCATTAGCAGGAATGTGGTCGAGCACTTCACTCTCCGGACAAGACTTTTATGCCGATAAGCTTACGGAAGTGTTACTCATTCTTCAGCCTGACTTTGTGTTCCTGTTTAAAGCCAGTGGTAGTGACGGAAACGAAACCACTCATCAAGGTGTCTATTACATGGAAGGGGATCACCTTGTTTTGTTGTATGAAGACGGTGAACAAGATACGCGCTATACGCTACAGCAGGATCAGTTAACTTTGGATATGGAAGGCGGTTCTATGTACGCAGTTTTAAATCGGATTCGCTAACCGCGACATTCGAATGTTTATTAACCAGTTGAAATCTATTTATAAGAGATAGCCAGTGATGGGTATCTCTTTTTTTCTTTTAGGGGTTGTTATTGGCAATAACAAGCCTAAGATCTGTAACTGTCACATATCAATATGTCAAAAGGATTCCGGCAATGGCTCACACACCTCAAGCCAAATATCGTAAAGATTATACTCAACCATCCCATACCATTTCTCAAATCGAACTGACTTTCGATCTGTATGATACAGAGACGACGGTGACTGCTGTTTCACAAATTAAACAAATGAAGGACAGCACAACCTTAGTTTTGGATGGTGAAGATCTTAAGTTACAAGCGCTGAAAGTAAATGGCGTTGATTGGAGCGAATACACTGAGCTGGAAGCTGGCTTAGAAATTCGTCAGCTACCGGCGGAGTTTGAGTTAACGGTTGTTACTCTGATCAACCCAGAGGCAAACACTGCATTAGAAGGTTTGTATAAATCCGGCGGCGCGTTCTGCACGCAATGTGAAGCTGAAGGTTTCCGCAGAATTACCTACTATTTGGATCGCCCGGATGTATTAGCGAAATACACAACCACGGTCATTGCAGATAAAGCTCAATATCCATACCTGCTCAGCAACGGTAACAAAATTGAACAAGGTGAAGCAGAAAACGGTCGCCATTGGGTGAAATGGCAAGATCCGCATCCAAAACCAGCTTACTTATTCGCTTTGGTTGCCGGTGATTTTGATGTTCTGCGCGATAAATTTGTTACTCAGTCTGGCCGCAATGTAGATTTAGAAATCTTCGTTGATAAAGGCAACCTAGACAGAGCGCACCACGCGATGGTTTCTCTGATTAACTCAATGAAGTGGGACGAAGAACGTTTTGGTCTTGAGTACGATTTAGATATCTACATGATCGTTGCGGTTGATTTCTTCAACATGGGTGCAATGGAAAACAAAGGGTTGAACATTTTCAACTCGAAGTTTGTATTGGCCAATGATCAAACGGCAACAGACACGGATTATCTTGGTATTGAAGCTGTGATTGGTCACGAATATTTCCATAACTGGACAGGTAACCGAGTGACTTGTCGTGACTGGTTCCAGCTAAGCCTGAAAGAAGGCTTAACGGTATTCCGCGATCAAGAATTCTCTTCCGATTTAGGTTCTCGTGCCGTGAACCGTATCAACAATGTTCGCATTATTCGTGGCCCTCAATTTGCTGAAGATGCAAGCCCAATGTCGCACCCAATTCGTCCAGATAAAGTGATAGAAATGAATAACTTCTACACCTTGACTGTGTATGAAAAGGGCAGCGAAGTGATTCGAATGATGCATACTTTGCTTGGTGAGGAAGGTTTCCAAAAAGGCATGAAGTTATACTTCGAGCGCCATGATGGTACAGCTGCAACGTGTGAAGATTTTGTCGCTGCGATGGAAGATGCATCCGGTGTTGATCTCAAGCAGTTCCGTTTATGGTACAGCCAGTCGGGTACACCAACGGTATCCGTAAGCAGCGAATACAATGCTGAAGCAAAAACGTATGCGCTAACGGTATGTCAGTCGACAGAGCCAACGCACGATCAAAAAGAGAAGCAGCCTCTGCATATTCCTTTTGACGTTGAGCTTTATGCAAAAGACGGAAGTGTGATTCCTTTACAGAGCAAAGGTAGTCCGGTTGCAAATGTGCTTAATGTAACTCAAGCAGAGCAAACTTTTGTATTTGAGAGCGTTACAGAAAAACCAATCCCATCGTTACTAAGAGAGTTTTCTGCGCCAGTGAAGTTGGAATATGACTATTCGGATGAAGAGTTAGTATTCTTAATGTCCAATGCGACTAACGAATTTGCACGTTGGGATGCTGGTCAAATATTAATGGCTAAGTATATTCGTGACAATGTAACTCGTGAGCAGCAAGGACAAAAGGTTGAATTACCTGCTGTTGTTGTCGATGCATTCCGTGGTGTTTTACTGAGTGACTCTTTAGAGCCTGCATTTGTTGCCGAGATGCTCTCACTTCCGAGCCATAACGAAGTGTCTGGTTGGTACAAGTGTGTGGATGTTGATGCAATTGCTAAGGTGCTTAAAGCATTCAAAGTTATTCTTGCGACTGAACTTGAAGATGAACTAAGTGCAACATATCAAACGCTAAAACAAAATGAATACACCATTAGCCATGAAGCCATTGGTAAACGCGCGTTGCGTAATATCTGTTTGTCCTATCTAGCGTACACCGAGCAAGGCAATGCTTTAGTGGAGAAACAATACAACGAAGCGAACAACATGACTGATACTATCGCAGCCATGAGTGCGGCGAACAGTGCAGGGCTTGCATGTCGTGAAGCCCAAATGGCGGATTACAGCAATAAGTGGAAACACGACGGTTTAGTGATGGACAAGTGGTTTACTCTGCAAGGCTGCAATCCGGCGAGTGATGCACTAGAAGTGATTAAGAAAACGATGAGTCATGAAGCATTCAGTTTGAAGAACCCAAACCGTACTCGTAACCTGATTGGTGCTTTCTTAAATAACAACCCAGTTAACTTCCATGCGAAGAGTGGTGAAGGCTATCGTTTTGCGGGCGAAATACTTCGCGAGCTCAACAACAGTAACCCTCAAGTGGCATCACGTTTAATTGACCCTCTGCTTAAATTCCGTAAATACGATGAAGAGCGCCAAGGATTGATTAGGAAAGAACTTGAAGCGTTAAAAGCGATGGATAATTTAGCGCGAGATCTTTTTGAAAAAGTCTCTAAAGCACTAGAAGATTAACAGCAGGTAGTGGTGGCATTTCGATGCCACCTTTTTTATTTCTAAACCACAATTCATCGCTGCGGTGATTGGTCTATGAAGCAATACTATTTTTCACTCAACATCTCGTATCAAGCTTATTTGGCACATTATTCGGGAGCGGCAAGTTCCATTTTAGTTGCAACAGAGCAGGGATTGCGTTTGCAGTTGCCAGCATCAAGATTTCGGCCATTTCTTAGCCAAATTGGAGTAAAAGGTCGATTTAGGCTGATAACTGACCAAAATAACAAGTTTATAAAGTTAGAAATGCTATGAAGAAAGTTATTGCCAGATGTTTAAATAGGAATCTTAGTCACATTCTCAAACATTTGGCTGTGTGGAAATGTTAAAAATATTAACGTTTAATTCCTAAAACTTTTACAATAAACCATGCATTACCAGCGGTAGGTTATATCCTTACTGCATCCCCTACAAAACATAATTCTAATCTGGAGTCGCCTATGACCGCGCGTGAGACTTTGATGCCGGTTCTACTTGAAAAAGTTTACCAACTGATTCAAGACAAACTTGAGCAAAAACAACAACCTTTGGTTACTCAACTCGCTCAACATTTATTTAGCAATGTATCGCAAGATGATTTAGCTGAACGAAATGAATCGGATTTATACGGTGCAGTTGTCAGCCTTTGGCATCATATCTGTGAGAAGAAGAGCGATGATTACTCTGTTCGAGTTTTCAACCCAACGGTAAGCAGACATGGTTGGGAGTCTACCCACACTATTGTCGAGATTGTTGTTCCTGATGGTCCTTTCCATGTTGACTCTATTAAGATGGCGCTAAGCCGACTAGATTTAACCTCCCATCTAATGCTAAATGGTCCTACTCAAATTGATCGTGATGATAAAGGCGCAATCAAGAGTATCAATAACGGAGAAGGGCCTCTTCAGTCTCTGTTCCATATTGAAGTCGATCGTTTGAGCAATAAAGCAGAGATGAAAACTCTTCAGGATGAACTGCTAGATATTCTGCTTGATACCGCTCTGGTCGTTAAAGACTGGAAACCTATGGTAAACAAACTGGATCAAGTTATCAGTCAACTGGAAGCAAATGCAGATCGTCTCCCAGAGTCTGATCGTTTCCAGGAAACCATGGCGTTCTTACGTTGGTTGGGTGATCATAATTTTACCTTTATGGGTTACAAAGAATACGATCTTGTTGAGGTTGAAGGTGATACAACACTGAAACCTACTGAGGAAGCAGGGCTTGGACTTTTCTCACAAAGTGATCGCGTTCGTTCAGTAAAACTATCTGAGTTTTCAGATTCAGCCCGTCTAGAAGCGAAAAAAGCCTACTTATTAATTCTAACTAAAGGCAATAAGCAATCTCGTATCCATCGTCCGGCGTATACCGATTACATCGGAATTAAAAAGTTTGATGAAAACGGAAAAGTGGTCGGCGAGCACCGCTTTACAGGTCTGTACACATCAGCGGTATATAACCAAGCCGTACAAAGCATTCCTCTGATCCGTGAAAAAGTGGAACGTATACTCAGCGCTAGCCGCTACCGTGTTGGTTCATACGCTTATAAAGCACTGCACAATATTCTAGAAAACTACCCACGCGATGAACTTCTTCAAGCGACGGAAGAAGAACTACTAGAAGTTGGTATGGGTGTTGTACAAATGCAGGACCGAGATCTTCTACGTCTGTTTGTACGCAAAGACCCGTTTGGCCGTTTCTTTAGCTGTATGGTGTATGTAACAAAAGAGCGTTACAACACTGAGTTGCGTCGTCAGACTCAACGCATTTTTAAACAGTATTTTGGTTGTGAACAAGAAGTTGAATTCACAACGTATTTCTCTGAAAGCCCACTTGCAAGAACCCATTACATCGTTCGTGTTGATAACAACAATATGGACGTGAATGTGAAGAAAATAGAGCAAAACTTAATGGAAGCATCAACAACTTGGGATGATCGTTTGTCTGAAGCGATCGTGGCGAACTGTGGCGAAAGCAAAGGTTTACCACTTTCAAAACAATACCTTCATGCATTCCCTCGTTCATATAAAGAAGATGTAATGCCAGCTTCTGCAGTTGCAGATATTGAGCGCCTTGAAGCACTCAATGAAGAAAACAAACTGGGCATGCTGTTCTACCGTCCGCAAGAAGAAACCAAAGATTCTAAAGCGGTACGTCTGAAATTGTATCACCGTGATGAACCTATCCATCTTTCTGATGTGATGCCAATGCTCGAAAACTTGGGCTTGCGCGTAATTGGTGAATCGCCATACGAAGTGATCAAATCAAACGGTCAGGTTTATTGGATCCTAGATTTCTCAATGCTTCATAAGAGTGAAAACCAAGTTGATCTTCGTGAAGCTCGTGATCGTTTCCAACAAGCATTTGCGGCTATTTGGTATGGCGATCTGGAAAGCGACGGTTTCAACCGTTTAGTTCTAGGCGCTTCTTTAACAGGCAGAGAAGTCTCGATTCTTCGTGCTTACGCTCGTTATATGCGTCAAGTGGGTTTCCCATTCAGCCAACAATACATCGAAGATACATTGAGTCACTATCCTGATGTGGCGAAAGGCCTGGTGGATCTGTTTGTTCGTCGTTTTGATCCTAAATACAAAGGTGCTCAAAAAGGTCAAACTGAGCTGATTAACAAGATCACAGAACAGTTAGATCATGTAGAAAGTCTTGATGATGACCGTATCATTCGTCGCTACATGGAAATGATCCTAGCGACGTACCGTACCAACTACTACCAATTGGATGAAGATAAGCAACCAAAACCTTGGTTAGCATTAAAGATGAAGCCAAAAGAGATCCCAGAGATTCCGGCACCTGTGCCTGCTTTTGAAATCTTCGTCTACGCACCAGATATTGAGGGTGTGCATCTACGTGGCGGCAAGGTAGCGCGTGGTGGCTTGCGTTGGTCTGATCGTCAAGAAGATTTCCGTACTGAAATCCTTGGTCTGGTAAAAGCGCAGCAAGTTAAGAACACAGTGATTGTACCTGTAGGTGCAAAAGGTGGCTTCGTTTGTAAGAAACAGTACCTGTACAACACTCGTGATGAAATTTTCGCTGAAGGTCAGCGTTGTTATAAACGCTTTATTCGTGCGCTATTAGACGTTACAGACAACATTGTAGAAGGCGATCTTGTTGCTCCTGTGAATGTCGTTCGCCACGATGAAGACGATCCATATTTGGTTGTTGCGGCAGATAAAGGTACTGCAACATTCTCTGACCTTGCTAACTCGGTTTCTGCGGAATACAACTTCTGGTTAGGTGATGCTTTCGCTTCTGGTGGTTCGAATGGTTATGACCACAAAGCGATGGGTATTACCGCGAAAGGTGGCTGGGAATCTGTTAAGCGTCATTTCCGCGAAATAGGCATTGATTGTCAAACCACAGACTTCACTGCTGTTGGTATCGGTGATATGGCGGGTGATGTATTTGGTAACGGTATGCTGCTATCAAAACACATCCGTCTACAGTGTGCATTTAACCACTTACATATCTTCATTGATCCAACACCTGATGCAGCAAGCAGTTGGGAAGAGCGTAATCGCTTGTTCAATCTTCCACGTTCTAGCTGGGAAGACTACAACCCTAAACTGATTTCTAAGGGCGGTGGCATTTTCTCACGTAAGGCGAAATCTATTACCTTAACGCCTGAAATTCAGAAGATGTTAGGGACGAAAAAAGGATCTGTTGCTCCTAATGAGCTGATTAAGATGATCCTTTGCATGGAAGTTGATCTGTTATGGAATGGCGGTATCGGTACTTACGTTAAGTCTTCGCGTGAAACGCACACCGATGTAGGTGATCGTGCGAACGATGCACTGCGTATCGATGGTCGTGACCTCAACGCTAAGATTGTCGGTGAAGGCGGTAACTTAGGTATGACTCAGCTTGGACGTGTGGAATACGCACTGAAAGGCGGCCGAGTGAACACCGATTTCGTTGATAACGTTGGTGGTGTGGATTGTTCAGATAACGAAGTGAACATTAAGATCTTCTTGAATGGTCTGGTTGCAAATGGTGACATGACGATCAAGCAACGTAACCAAGTGCTTGAATCAATGGAAGACGAAGTTGGCGCAATCGTAATTGAAGATGCGTATGTTCAGTCAGAATCGATTTCAGTGACCGAGCAACAAGGTGTCGCTGTCGTTAAAGAACAGGTTCGCTTTATTCACCAACTGGAGAAAGCAGGGCATTTGGATCGTGCACTGGAATATATTCCTGATGACGAAACACTGCTTGAACGTGAAAAACTTGGCCAAGGTTTAACGCGTCCAGAGCTATCTGTACTGGTTGCCTATGGCAAGATGGTGTTGAAAGACGAATTGGCTTGTGAAGAAATTGCGAATGACGAGTTCCATGCTCAGCAATTAATGCAATACTTCCCAACTGAGTTACGTCGTAACTATTCACAACACATGCAGAACCATCCACTACGCGCTGAAATTATTGCAACAGCGCTTGCGAATCAGATGGTTAACGAAATGGGTTGTAACTTCGTTACTCGTTTGCAGGAAGAAACAGGTTCAAACGCTGTCGATATTACTAATGCATACGCTGCTGCCCGTGAAATCTACAAGTTAGGTTCAGTGCTTGAAGAAGTTCGTAAGCTGGATAATAAAGCTGATGCATTAACGCAATACGAAGTGATGTTCCATGTTCGCCGTACTTTGCGCCGTTTATCTCGTTGGTTGCTACGTAATCGTCCGGGCAAACAATCAGTTCGTGACTTGATTGAGTTGTACCAAGCAGATGTAGAAGCTATCGCCAACAAACTTGATGATGTGCTTGTGGCTGAAGAAGTAGAAGAGCACAACGTTATGGCTAAGGCTTGGATCGAGAAAGGTATCGAACCTAAACTGGCTAACTATGTCGCTCGTTTGTCTAGCTTACACTCAGTACTGGATATATCTACAGTGGCTAAGGAAAAACAGAAAACAGTTGAGCAAACAGCCAAACTGTACTTCAACCTTGGCGACCGTCTGTCTCTGCACTGGTTCTTAAAACAGATTAATAACCAAGCGACAGACAATAACTGGCAAGTACTGGCTCGTGCAGCATTCAGAGAAGATCTGGATTGGCAGCAACGTCAACTAACTGCACAAGTACTTAACTGTGAATGTGCAAGTGGTGAGTTGGATGTTATCAAAGCGCTGGAAGAGTGGATGGAAGCAAACTCAGTCTCTTTACACCGCTGGGAAAACATCCTCAATGAGTTCAAAGTCGGTACAGTCCATGAGTTTGCGAAATTCTCTGTTGCATTAAGAGAATTGATGCTGCTCAACTTAAACTGCCAAGCGGTTGAATAAAGTTTGAATTGTTAGCCGAATAAGACAATAATTACGCCCCGTTTAATCGGGGCTTTTTTCTATCGGAGGCACAATGCTCTACCGCTTAGCCAGAACTGGCTTTTTCAAATTGGATGCTGAAAAGGCGCATGATCTTGCCATCCAAAACTTCAAACGTTTTACCGGCACTCCTCTTGATCTCTTCTATCGTCAACATCTCCCTAATCGACCAGTTGAATGTATGGGATTAACATTCAAAAACCCTGTTGGCCTTGCGGCTGGTCTTGATAAAAATGGCGAATGTATTGATGCATTTGGTGCTATGGGTTTCGGATTCGTAGAAGTAGGGACAGTCACTCCTCGTCCTCAATCAGGAAACGACAAACCGCGTCTTTTCCGTATCATTCCAGCAGAAGGGATCATCAACCGTATGGGTTTTAATAACCTAGGCGTTGATAACCTGGTTGAGAATGTAAAGAAAGCCAATTACGACGGGATTATCGGTATCAATATCGGTAAAAATAAAGACACACCAATCGAAAAGGGTGCGGATGACTATTTGATCTGTATGGAGAAGGTTTATCAGTATGCAGGTTACATTGCTGTAAACATCTCTTCGCCAAATACACCTGGACTACGCACTTTACAGTACGGTGAAGCACTCGATGAACTATTAGCAGCGCTGAAGGAAAAACAAGCTGAACTTGCTAGCAAGCATGATAAGTATGTTCCTTTAGCTCTTAAAATTGCACCAGATCTGAGTGATGACGAAATTAAGCAAATTTGTGCATCATTACTTAAGAACCAAATCGATGGCGTCATTGCTACCAACACTACTTTGGACCGTTCTTTGGTTGAAGGTATGAAACACGGCAATGAAGCGGGTGGGTTAAGTGGTAAACCACTTCAATCTCGCAGCACTGAAGTGATCAAATGTTTATACCGTGAGCTAGGCGATCAAATTCCGATTATTGGTGTTGGTGGTATTGATTCATATGTTGCTGCTAAAGAAAAATTGTTGGCTGGTGCAAAACTTGTTCAAGTTTACAGTGGTTTCATTTACCAAGGTCCACGTTTGGTTGCGGACATAGTAAAAAACATCTAGTTAGTCTCGCAGCGTATAGATTTATGCAAAAGTGACAAGGTAATGTAGAGAGGGAATGAGCAAATCATTTCCTCTTTTTTTTTGTTTTTCCTCTCTTAGAATGAACTTCAGTTAGTTGGCAAGGGTAATTAAGCGTTTTACCTAAATAGTCTGATAAAAAATATATAGAGAGTCAGGACAATGCTTAAACCGAGTGACAAATGGAATTGGTACTACTCAGATAGTGAAGGCTATCTGATGCTAGAACTGGGTGAGGATATGGTGTTTCGCACCAACCTTAGCAGCAATCTATTAGTAGATTGTGCTTTTGCATCTAATCAGTTTACCGTTGATGACGCTTCCGACTATCAAACCTATAAGGAGCGCATCGATTGCTTAAATCTGATTGAGCCGCGCAAAGTAGAACTCGTTCTATATTGTGTAGCCGCTAAGCGCTTCCATAAACCGGTTCAACCTAAGAGCTGGTTCTTCGACTATCAAAGCAGTGGTTATTCTCCAGAAGAGGGTGAAATTGTCAGCTTGGTTAACAGTAATGGCCAAGGCTATTTCATCGTCCTAGAAGTGGGTGACAGTGCAAGTCTTTGTGCACTCGTTGACCTTGAAGATTTTGCTCTAAACGGTTCAAAGCAATTGCGCTTTGGACAGGTTATTAAAGTCATGCATGATCGAATGGCTTCAGCAAATCAAATTTTGCTACCTCAGCCTATGGCGATGGTAGGTTAATTTTCCCTAGTATTTTCGTTCCTTTGTTTCATTTCCCATCGGCGTAAAGCCGATTTTTTTTTTGCCTCAAATTTCTCAGCGACAGGCAGGGTAACTTACGTTGCTGCTATCTCATTTTTGATTCTGACAAATAAATTACATTTATTTCCCCCCAAATGTGACATCTGAATCACTCAATTATCACGCTCCAGACATGCAAAAATTCCCGTTTTAGCTGATTTTGTAACTAATTTACAGTGTAAAAATGCATCTGGTATAGTCCAATGTGTTTGTGAATAAATACTCACTATCGCTATGAGGCCTTAAATTATTAGCTTTAGCCTGATCGAACATTTACAAGGCGTTTTTTCGGGTAATAGAAAGGATGTTTTGTGTTTTTATGGATTTGGGGTGTTTAGATTTGGGCAAGCTGTCCATTGTCAGTTATAATCTGACACCATTTTTATTAGCTAAAGAACAGTATGAATCAGTATCTAGCGGTAACCTCAAACGGTCTTGAGAACCTATTAGTAGAAGAATTAACAAAATTAGGGATTTCAGACGCCAAACCTGTACAAGCAGGGGTGAAATTCAAGGCGTCAAATGAGCAAATTTACCGTTGTTGTTTATGGAGCCGACTTGCTTCACGATTTGTACGCGTTATTACAGAATTCAATTGTCAAAATGATATGGACTTGTACCTTTCGGCAATGTCAGTGAACTGGGTCAATCATTTTCACAGTTCTAAAAAGTTTGTTGTTGACTTCAACGGTACAAACCGAGAGATCCGTAACAGTCAATACGGTGCTATGAAAGTTAAAGATGCCGTAGTTGATTGTTTTGAAAAGAAAAATCTCCCACGCCCGTCGATCAGTAAAGATCATGCGGATCTTCGCATTCATGTTCGCTTACATAACGATAAAGCACTGCTTGGTATCGACATGGTTGGTGGTGGCTTACATGTCCGAGGTTACAGACCGGAATCTGGTCGAGCGCCACTTCGTGAAACGTTGGCTGCAGCAATCATTCTACGTAGTGGTTGGGATGCCTCTAAGCAATTGCTAGACCCTATGTGTGGTTCGGGAACGCTATTAATTGAAGCTGCAATGATGGCTGCAAATATCGCACCTGGACTTAAGCGCGAGAAATGGTGCTTTGAGTCACTTCAAGACTTTGAACCTGAGCTATGGGCAGAGGTGAAATCTGAAGCGAGTGTTCAAGCTAGAAGGGGTGTCAATAAAACTGACACTAAGTTTTTTGGCCTAGATAATGATAGCCGTGTACTGAAAACAGCGAAAGATAACGCTAGACGAGCTGGTGTAGAAAACTTGATTCAATTCGAGCTTGGTGATGCATCTCTACTTAAGAAGCCACAAGGCTTTGAAAATGGAGTTATTGTATGTAACCCGCCATATGGTGAACGTTTGGGAACTCATCCTGGCCTGATTGCGCTTTACACTGCATTTGGTGCTCAGCTGAAATCAGAGTTCGGTGGTTGTCAGGCGTCTATCTTCTCTAGTTCAGACGAACTGCTAAGCTGTTTGCGTATGCGCGCTGAGAAACAATACAAGCTGAATAACGGTGCGTTACCTTGTCACCAAAAGAACTACTCAATTTCAGCTCGTGAACGTTCTGAAGAAGAACAGCAGTCACAATCAACACAAATTGCTCCTGATTTCTCAAATCGATTGAAGAAGAACATTGGCAAGATTGGTAAATGGGCGAAACGAGAAGGTTTAGACTGTTACCGTATCTATGATGCCGATCTTCCTGAATACAACGTTGCGATTGACGTTTATCAAGACCAGTTAGTTATTCAAGAGTACGCAGCACCTAAGAATATTCCCGAAGAGAAGGCGAAACGCCGTCTTACTGACATTATTCGAGCGGCGATTCAGGTGACGGGAACAAACGCAAACAATGTGGTTCTAAAAGTTCGCGAGAAACAAAAAGGTACGTCCCAGTATCAGAAGTTTGGTCAGCAGTCTCAAACGATGGAAGTCAGCGAGTATGGTGTAAAACTTATCGTTAACTTACACGACTACTTGGATACAGGTCTTTTCTTGGATCACAAAATCACTCGCCGTAAATTGGGTGAGATGGCTCAAGGTAAAGACTTCTTGAACTTATTTGCCTACACAGGCTCAGGCACCGTTCACGCGGCTTGTGGTGGTGCAAAATCAACCACTACGGTTGATATGTCGAATACCTATCTTGAATGGGCTAAAGACAACATGAAGCTAAATGGCCAAGTAGGGCGTCAACATCAGTTTATCCAAGCAGATTGCCTTCAGTGGCTGGATCAGGCTTCGGGTCAGTATGATCTAATCTTTATCGATCCACCGACGTTCTCTAACTCAAAACGCATGGAACAGTCTTTTGATGTTCAAAGAGACCACATTCAGTTAATGAAAAACCTCAAGCGTATTCTACGCCCAGATGGCACAATCGTTTTCTCGAACAACAAGCGTCATTTTAAGATGGATATGGAAGAACTCAGTCACTTGGGCTTGGAAGCGAAAAATATTTCAGCACAAACGCTTCCGCTCGATTTTGAGCGTAACAAGCATATCCATAACTGTTGGATTGTTACTCATAAGCAGCTCTAGTAAATAATTAATAGGGAAGGTTGAGTGATCACTTTATATAGTACAGGAGGCTGTCATCTATGCGAGATGGCCTTCGCTTTACTAAATCAAGCAAATGTCGCTTCTCAAGTTGAAGTGATTGACATTGCATTCGATGAAGAACTGTTTTCTCGTTACGGGGTAACTATACCCGTTGTCTCATATCAAGGCTCAGAGCTTAACTGGCCTTTTGATTTTTCAGAATTAACTCAGTGGTTAGAAAATAATGGCATTAATTACCATTCATAACGGTTTACTGGCTTTTGGTGATCACCCTTTACTCGATCACGCAGATTTTGCATTACAAGAAAACGAGCGAGTGTGTTTGGTTGGACGAAACGGCGCTGGTAAGTCGACGTTAATGAAAATCATCGCAGGTGAAATCCTGCTGGATGATGGCAAAATGCAGGTGATGCAAGATGTTGTCGTCTCTCGTTTAGAGCAAGACCCGCCTCGTAATCAGGAAGGAACGGTTTTTGACTATGTTGCTGGTGGACTACAAGAAGTCGGTGAGCAATTAAGGATCTATAACGATCTGCTCGATCTCGTTGCCGTTGACCCATCTGAGTCCAATATTAAAAAGCTTTCTAATGTGCAAGAGCAGTTGGAACACGCAGGCGCTTGGCGTTTCGAAGACAGAATTCAAAACGTTTTGGGCTCTTTGAAGCTTGATGGTCATACGAAACTTACTGATCTATCTGGTGGTTGGCAGCGTAAAGCTGCGTTGGCTCGTGCGTTGGTGTGCGACCCTGATGTATTACTTCTTGATGAGCCTACCAACCACCTAGACGTTACGACGATTGAATGGCTGGAAGGGTTCTTAAAGGACTTCCGTGGCTCAATTATCTTTATTTCTCACGACCGTTCATTCATTAAATCTATGGCGACTCGCATCGTAGACTTAGATCGTGGTCAATTGAACTCTTTCCCGGGCGACTATGAAAATTATCTCAATGAGAAAGAAGAGTTACTGCGAGTAGAAGAGCTGCAAAACGCTGAATTTGACAAGAAATTGGCTCAAGAAGAGGTCTGGATTCGTCAGGGCATCAAGGCTCGTCGTACGCGCAACGAAGGTCGAGTAAGAGCCCTGAAAAAGCTTCGTCAAGAGCGCAGTGAAAGACGTGAAGTGCAGGGGAAAGTTAACCTGCAAATCGATGATGCTGCTCGTTCAGGAAAGATTGTATTTGAAGCAGAGAACTTAAGTTACTCGATTGATGGCAAATGCCTCGTCGATAACTTTAGTTTCAATATTATGCGTGGCGATCGCATTGCTCTGATTGGTCCGAATGGCTGTGGTAAGAGTACACTTCTGAAGCTTCTTTTGGGTCAGTTGGAGGCGGACAGTGGCCGTTTGCACTGTGGTACGAAACTGGAAGTGGCCTATTTCGATCAATATCGTGAAGTTTTAGACCCTGAAAAGACGGTAATAGACAACCTTGCTGATGGTAAACAAGAAGTGACTGTAGGTGGTCGTCAACGTCATGCATTGAGCTATCTTCAAGATTTCTTATTCGCACCTAAACGCGCAAGAACACCAGTAAAAGCGCTGTCAGGCGGTGAGAAAAACAGACTTTTGCTCGCTCGTTTGTTCCTAAGATCCAATAATTTATTGGTTCTTGATGAACCAACCAACGATTTAGATATCGAAACTTTGGAACTTTTGGAAGATTTGCTTGCCAATTATCAAGGCACTTTATTGTTAGTCAGCCACGACCGTGAGTTCGTAGACAATACAGTGACGACGAGTTGGATTTTTGAAGGTAACGGGAAAATAGAAGAGTTTGTCGGTGGATATCACGATGCTCAGCAACAGCGCTCTCAAGTGCTGCAATCGCGTAGTATCGAAAACGTCGTTAAACAAGAAAAATCGGTTGAGCCAGCTCCCAAATCGGAGCCTGCGAAGCCTAAGTCTAAGAAGTTATCTTATAAACTGCAGCGTGAATTAGAAACTCTGCCGCAAACACTTGAAGAATTAGAAGCTGAAATAGAATCAATGCAAGAGCAAGTCAACGATGCAGACTTCTTTAGTCAGTCTGTAGATGTGACACAACCAATTTTAGACAAGTTAACTGCTAAAGAGCAGGAGCTTGAAATTGCATTTGAGCGCTGGGAAGAGCTCGAAGCGATGCAACAGGATAGTTAATGGAATTTATGAATAGAAAAATGTTTAAGCTGAGCGTTGTGAGCTCAGCTATTCTTGCTACCACACAAGTATCAGCTGCACTTTATAACGTTGTAGAAGTAACGCCAAGTACTACTAATACTTATAAAAGTGCTTATGGCGTAGCTATTGAGCCTGCAACAACTACAGGCGCAAGTGATAACTGTTTCGTCAGTAGCACTGCTGGCTCTAAGTCTTGTGACAGTTATATTCTTGGTGGTGAGACTCGCTTGGTTTCGATGAACTCAGGAACAGAAGTTGATGGACTTAGTTTCAGAGAAGAAGCGCCATTCGCGATGAACCGTCAGTTTAGTTACATTCAAACGTCCGATGATTTTGAAAATTATTGTGAGGCACAGTTAGGTTATTCTACTTGCAGCCAATGGGCGAGTGTTCGCTGGAATGTTTGGTCGGCTGAAATGAATGGTGATGCAACACCTAACGCAATTGGCTTTATTGGTTCGTCTTCGACTAGTGATGCAGTCTATGAATCAGCTAACGTTGTGATTAATAGCATTTCTCCTTCAGGTACAGCAATTGGTATTGATTCAGGCTTTGCTAATGTAACCAGCTATAGACGTGATTCAGTAGAAGCACGCGTGGAAGGTAGCGCTCCATCTGGATATCTACAAACTAGAGCATGGAAAACTGATGGTACTTATACCGTCGGGAGTGTATCTGTCGAACAAGCAACTAGTGACTATGGAACTTATTACGCGTCTTATCCAGCAATGTGGGATAGTTCAGGTACAACCGTTCAAATACCATGGGTTAGTGGCACCGCTTTGGCTTCATCTAATTATATCGCTGAAGGCAGTATGCGTGATTTCGTTATAGTTGGTAACGTTATCTATGGTGTCGGCTTTAACGCTTATGACTCTTCATATAACTATATGAATGCTACGGTCTTCAAATTAGATCTAGGCTCGAACACATTCGACACTCCATCTGCATGGACATCTACAGTTGTAAATAATGCTACTGTTGTTGTTGGCTCAGATACTATTCACACCAACTCTGTGGTTACTGCTGTCAACGAAAATTTAGTGGCAATCGGTAGTGCTAAGCGTACGGGTAGTACTCCATCTAATGGCGCTGCATCAAATCGACTATTTATTGTTGACGATGTCTCAGCCTCATCGTTGACCGCGAGTTTCCCCTCTGGTGGAATTATATTTGAGGGCGCGGGCGGAAAAGCTGGTGCTATAAACAATTACAACGAGATTGTTGGTCAAGTCGATTTCGATGATACTCGTGAAATTGACGGAAAACCAAGAGTGAAACGCGGATTTATATATCCGTATAATGCGTCTGGCAGTGATGCAACGCGCATGAGTCGCTTTGCAAACAAAGCTTGGTACTTAGATGATTTAACGAATGATGGTTCACTGTCAGGTAATAACCAATATCGCGTTGTAGATGCAACAGATATCAATGATGCAGGGGTGATCTCTGGTACAGCGCTGAAGTGTAGTGGTGGATACAGTACTACTTCTCACAATGCTTCTTGTAGTGGAACAGAAACGGTAGTGGCTGTAAAACTTGTACCGATTGCTGGCGCTACTTCAAGTGATATTAGTGAACGAGGTACCGACACAACAACATCTGAACGTTCGGGTGGCAGCTTAGGTTTTTGGAGTTTAATTCTTCTGACTTTAGGTTGGTTCCGTAGAAAATAGTCATTTTTTGTCAATAAAGGCACAAGCTCACAAAAATAAGCTTGTGCTTTTTTTTGACTTGAGAAAGGTCAGATTTTGCGCGATTCTTTAGGTGTGGTCATAAAAGATCCACACTAATGTAATAGTTGTAAGTAAGACACAAGTTACTGTATGAGGACTGCACTATGAAGAGACAAAAGCGTGATCGCCTTGAAAGAGCACAATCTCAAGGTTATAAAGCTGGTTTGAATGGACGATCTCCCGAAGAGTGTCCATACCAACAAAGTGATGCTCGTTCATATTGGCTAGGCGGTTGGCGTGACGCAAGAGATGACAAACACTCTGGTCTCTATAAATAACCCCCACATACTAAAGGATCTTAAGCCCCGAAAGGGGCTTTTTAATATCTGATACTTATAATGCACTATAACTAAATGTATTGGGTGAAATTAAAGCAGCTTAATAGCTGCTCTAATAAGTTTCTAAGAACTAAAACGCAGACGTGTCTTGGAAGAGGCCAACTTTTAAGTCTTTAGCTACATAAATCTCTTTACCATCAACCAATACGCGACCATCAGCAAGACCCATTACAAGCTTACGGTTTACTACGCGCTTCATGTTGATTTCATAAGTCACTTTCTTTGCTGTTGGCAGGATTTGACCAGTAAATTTAACTTCACCAACACCAAGAGCACGGCCTTTACCTTTACCGCCAACCCAGCCTAAGAAGAAACCCACAAGCTGCCACATTGCATCTAGACCTAGACAGCCTGGCATTACTGGATCGCCAGGGAAGTGGCAGTCAAAGAACCATAAATCTGGAGTGATATCTAACTCAGCAATAATAAGACCTTTACCAAATTCGCCTTCAGTTTCAGACATTTTGCTAATACGATCCATCATCAGCATGTTTGGTGCTGGCAACTGAGGGTAACCTTCGCCAAATAGCTCACCACGGCTTGAGGCTAATAGGTCTTCACGATTATATGAGTCACGTTTGTTTTGCATTATCAATTACTCCAATTTCTGATAGGGTGCATGTTAGTGAACACGTGTACGCCAGACAACTCCGATCAGTACTAAACAAACCAGTTTTTGATACGTTCCACAAACCCAACTGGCTGAACATGTTTTTCAAAATTTTCAATACGTTCTGCAATTTTGCTAATGACGCTATCTTCATCTTCACCTCTGAAAGGTTTACCCATAACAAGAGGAACGACTTCATCGACATGCGACACCGGCCAAATATGAAACTCTCCATTCTTAATGCTTTCTACTACAGATCTATGAAGGGCTAAATGTTTCAAATTGCTTTGCGGAAGGATCACACCTTGTTCACCAGTAAATCCTTGGTGTTGGCAAACATGGTAGAAGCCTTCAATTTTTTCATTTAAACCACCAACAGCTTGCACTCGGCCAAATTGATCCACGGCTCCGGTAACGGCTATTTGCTGATTAATAGGGTATTCAGAAAGCGCACTAACTAATGAGCATAGTTCAGCTAGCGATGCACTGTCACCATCAACTTCACAATAAGACTGCTCAAATACTACAGATGCTGAATAAGGAAGAGGGACATCTAAGTCGAGCTCGCTACTAACAAAAGCTTGCATGATCATCATGCCTTTTGCATGCAAGTTTCCGCCTAGTTCAACTTTACGCTCTACGTCAGCGATATCTCCATCACCAAAGTGAATAACACAGGAAATTCGAGCAGGCTCACCATAAGACACTGGGTGTCCTGCAATATCGACAACCGTTAACCCGTTAACTTGACCAACTTGTTCGCCCTGAGTCTCAATAAACACTTGTCCATCTAGGATATCGTCTAAAGCTCTTTCTGGTAGATAAGATTCTCTGTAGTGACGAGCATCTATCGCTTGTTCTATGTAAATAGCTTCAATTACGTCACCATTCGCTTCTATTGCAGCTTCTTCCAATAGAGCTCTATGCCACATAACGCAAAGTGGAGCATAGTGTTGATCTTCTGTATATCTAGCACCGGCTGTCATCAAACTTATAAGTGCTTCAACGGTTAGCTGAGGAAGTGTGTAGTAATCGCATAGCCATTTAACAAATGACAAATATTGAGTTATCGAATCTGAATCAATCTTTACATCTAGTTCTAGTTCACTGTAAATACACAGCCCAGAGTGGATATCCACATCTAGAAAATCAACATCACCAAGTTGGCTTCTGTCACCAACAACGATGAGTTTGACATCATATTGGCTGTACTGCGTTTCTTCTATAATAGATTTAGGATCACAGTTAAACGGAGCAATCGGTGTACCAAGAATGGCCGATTTCAAAGTAGGCCAGTGACGTGGATTGGCTAAAAGTAAGTTAGCGGAAACAATAAGATAGCCACCATCAGCTTGAGATATCAGACCCTTAGATTTCGAAACTACATGACCATTTTCAGCTTTGACTTGTCCTAAAATTACTTCCATATCAAGCGATTCGGTTGAGATAACTGGCTTGCCTTCAACCATACTTTCTAGCTTTTCTTTTAACAAAGAGCGATATATTGAGTTGTCAGGAGCATTAACAATCAAGAAACGGCTGAATCCTCTAATGTTTAGAAATCTGTCGATTGCTTTTGTTAACCTAGATTGAGTATCGATTAGCGAGATCGGCTGTAGGTTAGGGTACTGTTCTAGTTGAATTTGAAATTCATCGTACTGGGGAGTTGCAAGGCGCCAAATATCTTGAGTCATTGAATTACTGAATTGATTGTTAAGAGACAACGAATTATATAGAAAAACCACTAGTTCGAATAGCACACATGATGAATGATCTTCCTCTAGTTTTTATCAGGATTAATTTGAACATAAATTCGGGTTGGGTTACGCTGTCACCCTAATTTTTAATGGATTGCCTCAAATGAAATATCAACAGCTTGAAAACCTAGAATGTGGTTGGAAATGGCAGTATTTGATTAAGAAGTGGAAAGATGGTGAATCAATTACTTGCCATCTTGATCGTAGTGAAGCAGATGCTGCCATACAGAAATTGAAATCAATTGAACATGAACCTACGTTGGTTCTGGAATGGATTGAAAAGAATATGGCTCCAGAGCTTGATAATAAGCTGAAGCAAGCCATTCGAGCAAAACGTAAGCGTCACTTTAACGCAGAGCAAATCCATACACGTAAAAAGTCGATTGATCTTGATTACCAAGTCTGGGAAAAGCTTTCTACTAGAGCGAATGAATTGGGATGTACGTTGTCAGACGCAATTGAATATCTGCTTAGTGAAGCCTCTCGAAGTGAGAAAGCCAGTAAAGCTGTATCAAACTTAAAAGAAGATTTGAGTAAGTTGCTATCTAATTAGGAGTTAACTCATGCTGTACGTAATTTTAATCGCTGCTTTAATCATTTTCTGGCTTGTAGCTGTTGATAGACCCATACTTAAAGTTACTTTTAAAGATGGTACTTTAAGTAAAGTAAAAGGCCATTTTCCTCCAACCTTTAAACATAACGTCACTGAGATTGCGGAAGTAACACCATTCAGTGGTGAAATGAAGGTATATCAACAACGTACAGGCATGAAACTAGTATTTACAGAGCAAGTTCCTAAAAAAGTTCAGCAGCGAATTCGCAACGTATTTCCGCATCAGGGATTTAAGAGTTCTGGAGATAAAACCAAGAAGAACCGTTGAAGAAATGACCATAAATCAAATAGATAAGGCGCTAATTAGGCGCTTTATCTTTACCATATCTAAGTGCGCATTATATTGGTTTATGACAAATAAACCTTATTTAACAATAACTTATCGTATGCAGTTTTTATATACTAATTTCTTCAAACTGTCACGAAATGCATAAAAATAAGATATTTAGAGAGTTTGTGTGCAATTTAAGTATCGAAGAAACAGCAGAATTGTGTTTCAAAACTTCGAGAACGGTCACACAGTGGGATAGTGGAAAAACGATTCCACCGGAATGCAAACGACTCATGCGCTATGCGAAAAAGCGCCAAATCAGTGATCATAAGTCATGGGAACAGTTCACCATGATTCATGATCGGCTAGAGCTTCCAACCGGACAGCTAGTCGCGCCGCAACAGATTCTTATAGGTATAGCACTTTTAAGTATCCAATCTGAGTTAGAACTCAAAACAACTTCTAAGCTAATTCGTTATTCAAGAGAGTTAGCGCGAATGCTAGTCGAATCCAAAAGCCATACGTAAATAAATGTATTGTGAGTTGTTATGCTCTGATAACAAGGAGATATAACTCGCAATACATCATTGCTTTGTAAGCCTTTTATAACGTAACAATAAAATCTTCATATATAACGCATGCTTTTAATTAGGCATGCGCATAATGACGACTCAAAAGCATACAAAGAACTACATATTTCGAGAATTCGAATGCGGGTTAACGGTTGAAGCCACCGCAGATCTTTGCTTTAAACATATCAAAACAGTTAAAGAGTGGGACAAAGGGAGAACCATACCTCCCGAATGCAAAAGGCTCATGCGTATGTATCGGACACGTGATGCATCGAAAGAAGCCAGCTGGCACCAATTCAAGATAACAAACGGATTGCTAGAACTTCCTACAGGCTTACTTATCACACCTCAGCAGATCCTTTTAGGGGCAGCACTCATAACAGAGGGCTCTGAATCTACTAGAAAGACTTCTTTATACTTAATGAAAACAGCTAGGGCGTTGGCAAATATTCTAGTTCTGAGGAGCGATTTTAGTCCCCAAAACAGAGAACGCCGATAGTTCGGTGGAATTTACCCCCGTAATACAGATTCGGGGGTTTTGCCTTTCCTTCAAGCGCATCACGCTTGTGCGTGCGCTCGTTCCGAGCACACACTCAATCGTAATTGCGCTTTATTAGTCAGACGGAAAGCCGCTATGCGTAAGCTGCAAAGCTATGAGCAAATTTTGACGCTGTAGGTTACTAGGTCGTTAGGCTTGGCAGGAAGGGGGAATTTGTTGCCACAAGAAGACTAGGGAAGCTCCGCGCCATTTAACGACACGAGACACTCAGCATTTGTGTGGGCTTGGTGTCTCGGTCGCGTAAGACGCTCCCTTATCCCTTCGGGAATAATATGAAATGGTTTGATCACATTATTCAACTAAATTCAGTGATGTAACGGAACGCTATATGATAAGTTAGTTTTTAGCTTACGGGCAGATTTTGGGTTGCGTATCTGCAATCAGTGAAAAAAATGTCCTAGAGACTTGCTTTTTGGCGATTATGCTAATTTTTGATAATCCCTGACTAGTGCGTAAGAGTGCCCGTAAGCTACCCATTCCTTTCTTTATAATGGCTTTTCTATGAACTCGATTACACAATTAAAAAACTGTAATACACGGGTAGATCTAGCTCTACTACTTAAAGTTAAACCTGCGGTCTTAACGTTTACGTTATACAAAAAAGGACCTCAGAATAATTATACGTCGTTTAATATCCCTAAAAAAAATGGTGGAGTTAGGACAATCAACGCTCCTATAGGGAAACTAAAAACACTTCAAACAAACTTATCTAAGCTATTATTAGATTGTATTGACGACATTAATAAAGAAAGGGGATTTAATAGCGGGTTGGCTCATGGCTTCGTGCGTGAACGGTCAATTATTACAAATGCAATTATGCATAAGAATTCAAAAAACGTCTTAAACATTGACCTAGATAATTTTTTTGGTTCTTTTAATTTTGGTCGAGTTCGCGGTTTTTTCCAAAAAAATAGAAATTTTCTATTAAATGATGAGGTTGCAACAACTATAGCACAAATTGCTTGTTGTAATAATGAATTACCACAAGGAAGTCCTTGTTCTCCTGTAATTACAAATTTAATTACTCATTCACTAGATATTCAGCTTTTAAAACTAGCGAATAAATATTCTTGTACTTATTCGCGGTATGCTGATGACATAACGTTTTCAACTAGAAAGTCAAAGTTTCCTCCAGAAATAATGGTGGAAAATAATGGTGTATATAATCCTAGTAAGCGATTGAAGCACGAAATAAAAAGGGCTGATTTTAAGATTAATGATAAGAAAACCCGAATTCAATATAGAGACTCTAGACAGGATGTAACAGGGTTGATAGTCAATAAGAAAATTGGTGTAAAAAAGGAATATCGTAGAACGACGAAATCAATGTGCAACAGCTTGTTCCATACTGGAAGTTATACAAAGATAGTTAATGATAAACATGTTGCCGGAACAATAAATGAATTAGAAGGACGCCTAAATTTCATCGACTCTATAGATTTATATAACCGAATTAACTATCCAGAGAAACTCAGTATTCATTATACTCATAGAAATTATGGATATAAAACTAGAGCGTTATTAACAGGTAGAGAAAAAACATTTAGCAAATTTCTATTTTATAAATGGTTTTTTGCACCATCAAAACCAACGATCCTATGTGAAGGAAAGACGGATAATATATATCTTAAGTCTGCAATCTTCCAACTAGCAGCTCACTATCCTAAATTAGTGAAAGCTACTCCATTTGAACATTTAGTCAACTACTTTAGTTACAATAAAAGAAGTAGATTTTTACTAGAGCTTTCAGGGGGAACATCATACCTTGCAGGTTTTATCTCTAGTTATTCAGATCATTACTCCTTATATTCTGCACCTAAATCAGGTCAGCCAATAATAATCATTCTTGATAATGATAGTGGATTAAACGACATCATAAGTGCTTTAGCTAAAATTGATACTTGTACAGTTTATCCAATCGATAAAGCAACAGGAAATATTAAAGAAGATATAAAAACAGCAGACTTCATACATGTCGTGCATAATCTTTACATTGTACTCACTCCGTTAAATGGTAAAAACGATTCGATGATTGAGAATTTGTTCAATCCAGCACTTTGGTCAACACCAATACAAGGTAGGACATTTGACCCAACGGAAAAACGCACCCCTAAAAACAGCTTTTATGGTAAAAATACGTTTGCTACAGAAGTTATAAAGAGACAAAAAGCAACAATCGATTTTTCTGGATTCCATCCTCTGTTTGAACGCATGACTTTGGCTATAACACATTATGAGGGTATTCGTTAAATTCATTGGATTTGCGTTACATACAAAATTACATCAAGCGTTCGATTACTGGTTTTCTCTGACTCAGAACGAAACAGCACACCAAGGTAGGGAATATCACCAAGAACCGGCACTTTCATGGTCACGGTTTGTGAGTCTCTTGCCATCATACCGCCTAGTGCAATAGTTTGACCGGATTTGACCGTGAGAACGGTATCGATTTGACGCTTACTCGTGACAATGTCACTGGCTTCCACGGATTTATCAACACGACTAAGCTCTTGTTTTACTCTGAGTTTAATGTCGCCATTCAAACCAATCATAGGCTGAACCCAAAGCGATAAACCTACGTCTTTACGCTCTATCGTCTGAAACGGTTTGCTGCTTCCGTCAGTCTCTGTGGTGTATGAGCCGGTGATGATAGGTAGCTCCTGACCAACACTAATCAATCCACTGTGACCGTGCAGGATGCTGATTTCAGGGCGGCTCAATATCTCGGTCTTATCGTTGGACTCAATCCAACGCACAAACGCATTAAAATCATCACTGGTCGCGGTCAAGTTAGGTGAGCCGGTTAAGAACGCAATTGCTGAACCATCAAACGCCGTCTTAATTGCACCGGCACCAGCGGCGAGATTCACGGTTAAGTCTCGTAAGTCACCGTCAACGGTTTCCACAATCACAGCGCGTATTTTCACTTGTTTGAGTGGTTTGTCGACTGTATCGATAAACTCGGCAATGTCACTGTGCATCGATTTGGGCGCGGTAATCATCAGCGCAGAGCCAGCAATGATACTGTCTACGTTGGTCACATCAGGCACATCGAGCACAGACGATTGGACAACCAGAGACTTTCTAAGCGGCTCCAGTAAGTCATCGGCGGTGAGGTAGAGCAGCTTATACGTGCGCGTGACGATTTCATTGCCGCCAGTGAGTTTGTTGCGCTTGTCTACGCGAATGACTGAACCCGATTCAATGTAAGTGAGATTATGAGCGCGCATGACACTGAACCACACATCACGAAAGTTCGCCGCACCCGAGGCTTGATAGAGCTTCAAGTCACCGTTCACAGACGGGTCAACGATGATGGTCTTATCAAACACTTTGCTAGAGATGATAAAAAACTCGTTGAGCGTCTTACCGGCGAGGTTGGCTTCAAAGGCAAACGCTCGGGAAACTAGGCACAGCAAGGCGAGGGCAAGGATGCGTTTCATTAGTAGAGTCCACCTCTGTTAAGTGTGACATTGTCACTATTGGTGCGATTTTGGGATGTTTTACGGCGTTGATTGTTGTCGGTTGAAGCCTCAAACGGGTCAAAGTAGCCATAGCGAGCAATGTTAAAACAGGCGCTTTCTTGCATGGCATAAGCGCTGCCTTGCTGGGTGAAGCAGCTGCATTGCTTTCTCACAATCACACAAGTGAGTTCAGGATATTGATTCGCATCGAGCGTGAGTGAGTCATACACCGGCGCGGAGAACGGCAGGGAATCTAAGCGCGGAAGGAACTTTTCTATATATACTGTGTTTATATCCAGTATTTTTAAGTCTTGCGTATTTTCGGCACTTTCAGGGGCTGGGGCTTCACTGTGAACCGTCTCAACAGTGGGCGGTGTGACCTGTTTTTGAAACCACGAATAGAGGTAGAACGCCGCCGCACTGATACCCAACACGCCAACGGTTAAACCGATGATGCCTTTCTTTAATTGCGGGTCGAGCCTGACCTTTTGCGTGTGCTTGATGGAGCTGAGATAAACGCCATAGTATTTGTTATCGCGTTTCACTTTCTCTTTCTCGGCTTTGGCTAGCTCGGTTTTATTGGCTGGGTCAAAGCCTTCAATGTGAAAGTATCGATGCAGCCAGTCACCGCCGATGAACTCGTAATGGACGTAATACTGCATACGCCTTCGGATGATTTGGTCAACGTCTTTGAAGTCTTGAGAGATGTAGACTAAATCAATGCCTTTGTGCCGGTGCGTGGTCACGAACTTCACATCCGGCGACACGGTTTTACCAGCAGTGCGATTGCCCCAAATGTTTTGCACTTCATCAACCAGAATCACCGAACCGGCAGGAAGCGTGTGGATCTCCGTGGGATCATCAAACGATGTCCAAGACAGGTTCAAGTGTTCAATGTCTTGGTAGGTGATGGACTCTTCATCGAGTTCAAGTACGGCTAAGGCTTCTTTAAACGAGGCGAGGCGCTTAGGCGAAGCCAGCTTTTTGAACCAGTAAAGCCACTGCTTAAACGGCTCATGTTTCTTGTAGTGAAACCCCAGATAAGGCAAATCTTCTAGGGTTGCCAGACGTTGCTCAGTCTCGATGCGTAATAGTTTCGCTTCTAACTCTTTGTTGTGACTGTTGGCTGGGAAATACACGCCATAGAGCCAGCCCTGAAAGCTGTTACACACGTTGTAGTCGAGCAGCATCACCCGTATACCGTGATAGAACACAGGACGGTCGGCGAAGTTGTCGTTCTCGATGATAAACTTGATGGCGTTAAGGCTTTTCCCTGTTCCCATACCGCCGCTGAAACCGTGCAACATAACGCTGGCTCCTTATGCTGGGTCGACCGGTTTACGCCACGAAGGACGATAGCCAGTTGCCGACATGAGCCCGTTTAACGTGAACGAGAACACCACACAGGTGAGCACCACGTTGATATAGGTATCCACGCCAGCCATTGCCATGAGTGCGGCAAGTTTCGGAGTGACGCCGTTCATGTTCGACTGTATGTAATCGGCTATCGAATCCATCGCGACCGACACGCCGGTGTAAGCCACCAAAGAGAACCCGACCGAGAGCGCGACATAAGTCGCTAAACCTTTTGCAATGCTGGGAATAAGAGGAACCAGCACCGTGGCTAAAAATCCAATGAAATACTGCATATTAAACGGCTCCTTGTGTGCGACCGATTATGAACAGACCCGTTAACCACGCAAAGGCAATCAATAGGGGGCGTAATAACTCTGCATAGCGACAGGCTGGATCAAACTTGAACTCAATGGTTTTATTGTCACCAAAGGCGCGAAACGAAATGCGCTCAGGCGCAGGGCAAGCACCGCTACCAAAGGACACACCGCCATTGAGGTACTTTTGATTCATGCGCGAGTAATCGATGCTGTCTTTCTGAACCAGCAGCGCTTCATTATTGAGTAACTTGATACCCTTAAACGCTTCTTCAAGTTGGGCGAATTCATCGACCGTGCACGTGCTGTCGTACTGGACTTTAAGCAGGGCGCATTGAATGACATCACCGCGACATTCAAATATCGATTTATCACAATCGGCGCTGGCCATCGGAGGGTCGGTTTTCTCTTGCTCCTCTTCTTTGGGTTTTTCTTCTTTGCCGGTGTCGTTGGGAATGAGCGCACTGTTATCGCCTTGAATAAGATGCTCCAGCATTTCACGCATTAACCCAAGTTGATGCTGGGAAAATTCATTGCCACGCGAAAGCTGTTCAAGCAGCTGACCGCCGAGGCTTTTCAAGTTGCTATTGACGTTCTCCAGATGCTGATTCGAGAGCGACACTTCTTTCACAATCGCATTGTCACCGGCTGACAGCTCGGTATTGTCGGGCTTTTCAGTCGGCGTGGGATTCGGCTCAGGTATTGTTTCTGGTGGCTGTTGTTTCTCACACAGCTGCGGATTCAAATCGCAGAAGTTCGGATTTTCTGTTGGGACGTTTGCGCTAGTGCCAGTTGAGCCATTACCGGCACCGTTGTTTGTGCCATCAAGCGGCGGCAAATCGGGGATAGGTTCATCGGTCTTTTCGGTTTGTGGCGGCAGAGCGCAGGTTTCTTTGCTCGGGTCACAATAGGCGACATCTTTGGGTGCTTTCTCACACGTTAAGCCGACAATGCAACCGTTAGGAATATAGTTACAGCTTGAAGAGACGTTCGGTGTCTTTTGTCCCTCCACATCCTGGCATGACCATTGATAATCGGTCTCCCATAGTTGAGTGTTGGGATTGCCTATCTGACAAGCGTATTGCGCTTGTTGAAAATCTTGTTGAATGTCGGGTGAATCACAGGTGGTTTTCTGTTCACAATCGATAGCTGGATAAACGGGCTTTTCTCCGGCATCACAGTGCTGCAAATTTTCTCTGTTCTCCAGCATGTACAAATCGATAGTACGATACCCCGATAACACGCCATAGTGACTAATATCAACGCCCCAAACGTCTGACAGATAAATATGATGGATAATATTGCTATTATAAAGATAGATAGACTTCTCGATATCTTCTCGACAAAGCTGGAGCCTTTCTTCTTCTGATTTAGAACGGACCTCTCTCACATAACAAACTTTAGGAGCGTTAGACATAATTTTCACCCAGTATGGTGCTTTATTGTTGGCATACGCCCATGGTGAGCATACTAGGAATGCAAAACAAATAAGCCCAATAAGAACACCGTAATTACATACATTTCTAACGTCATAACGTGCCATCCTTAAACCCTCAAGTTCGATCAAAAAAGGGCTGAATACACAGCCCTTGAGTTAGCAAGCAAAGGCGACTTTAACCGCCGATTTTGCCCCATGCTTTTTTCGCAATGGTGAGCAACAGATAAGCGCCGCCCAGCGTGCCAATGACCACGCCAAACTCGCCAATACTGGCAACTGCGCTTGTCACATCAGGAGCCGCAGCAGACGCCGCGCCAGAAGCCATAACAAGAGCCGAAGCCAAGACAACACGTTTTACATTCATCGTTTTCATAGGATTATTTCCTTTTTTAGTGGTGGTTAATCTTCTTCCAACACCAACACATGGCGAGAAACAACACGGTTTCAGGCATCACTTGTTTGAGTTGGTCGAGGGTCATATACGGCGGCGCAAGCTCGGTTTTTACCTCTGCCAGCGTCACCAATTGGTAGCCGGTCGAACAGTCTTTATTGTCACAAGTAATGAGATAAGTGCCTGAATTAAGGCTCATTACTTGGTCATGCCCGAGGCTTTAAAATGCGCTTTGATTTCATCATCAACCGGCACCAACTCAGTCACGATAGCGCCCGACAACGGGTCGTTCGGGTTGATTTCCATTTTCAATTCGTACTCACGGCGAGGCACTAACGCGCCGGTTTTCTCCAGCTTGAGCGCGTACTGGTAATCAAGCTGAATAGGGTGGTCAAACTGCGGATTCACATCGCCCGATTCGCCTAATGTGCGGCGTTTGAACTTCTCCACGTTGATTTCACGCAGTGGACGCGAGATATTGAGCTGCGCACCATCACCACGGAAACTGTTCCAAATGATGTCCACGCCTAACACAAATACACCTTTACTCATGATTTACACTCCAATGGGTCGACTGACCGGTTTGTAATGGACTGGATTAATGCCGTATAGGTATCGGGGAAGCTGAACTTGCGCCCGTCCCGTTGCAGTAATCCAATGACCTTGGGAATATCGCCGTCGAACTCTTCAATCAGCGAATTAAGAATTTTTCCGTACTGGCGGCGCATCCAATACGCTGCGGTTAACACATCACAAGCGACACGTTTTTCAGGGCGAGGCTTGGTATTAAAGGCAGGCGCGCTACTTATAGACGCACTAAAGGCATTGAGCGCGGCAAACGCGCCATCAGGATTTAATAGGGCATCGATGTCCCATTTTTTCAGTTCACACTCGGTGCGATACCAAACCATGCCGTTTTGCGCCAGATTCTGCTCAAGCGCCTTGTTGTAGATACGCCAGTAAATGCGCGAGGTTCGAGAGCCAACAGTCACCATTTCTTGGCTGTAATGCTTCGCGCCATGCTCACCAAAGCGGTATTTGTGGTTCTCGTTAACCGTTGGAGAAATGCCACGTGAAGCGGTTCTAAACGCATCTTCATAAGCGGCTTTTAACGCATAGTCACAATCAAACAAGCCGTGATAATCGTCATACGCCAAATCCAGACGCGCCAATTGTTGAACGCCTAACACATTGGATAACCAGCCGTGCAGCTCCCACGCTTGCAACTTAGCAAACACGTGCTTGCAGCCCGTACCATTGATTTGAAAATGCACCGTGTCTTGGTTGCCACCAATCCCGACAAATCCGCAAAAATCTTCACCGTCTGCGGTCGTGAGTTTCATCGACTCGGTGTAGAACTGAAAACCAAATCCACGTGGCGCGTTCATGGTTAAACCAAGCACGTGCGTGACGAACAATTTCAAACAACGGTCTAAATACTCTTGATACTGAATGCGGAAGAAATTGCGGTAAGCCTCGATGTCTTCGGCACTGCGCGCACGGAAATCGGTATTGAAGACAGGCTCTTGTGGGAAAAAGCGCGCGATGGGATTTATCATCAAAGTGTTACGGCGTGACTTTTTCTTCACGTCAGGGTCATGCTGATGAGTGTCCATGTAAGTGGCTCGCGCACAGTGGCGCAAGTCTTTTACTTTCATGGTGAAACAGAGGTAATCAATACTGACAGCCATCGAAAACCCCCAAGTTCATGCGCTGTTGCGCGGTGGTGTTGGTAATGTCGACCAACTCGTAATGCGGGATTTCGGCGTCAGCCCAAGCACACAGATGATTCATACTGCGAAAAACGTCCCATTCGGTTGAGCCGTACACAAGTACGGAAACCGAATAGTCGGGCAGTAAGTCATAGTAAATCTTGGTGGTGAGCTTGAGCATTTATCGAATACCAGCCTATAATCGTGACAATTTTAATAGCGATTTTTCGCAATACTAATTGCACATTTCCGCAATTACTAGATGCGAAATTGCGCAAGAATTAAGCTAATATCGGTAAAAAAGGAGTCTATCGATGTATCAAGGTCAGCTGTTAGATGCCTATAAAAAGGCGCAAAACTACATACAAGACAAGCAAATTGCCCATGATTTGAATGTTCATCCGTCTAGAATCTGTGAAATGCGCAAAGGTTCGCGCTATATATCTGATTCGGAAGCAGTTTTTCTCGCAGAAAATGCAGGAATTCCTCCAGAGTTGGCATTGCTGGGAATACACGCTGATCGCAACGAAAATGTGACAATAAAAGCCATGTGGGAACGCATTGCAAAAAAGTTCAATAAGCAAGGATTGCAAAGATTATCAATGGGTTACGGAGCGATTGTTATGGGATATGGTGTGATTCAACATTCTATTAATGAGTGCGCATTATATGTATTATGTTAAATATGGTTTTCTAGATGCGAGCAACATACCTACATTGAACGAATAACTGCTCTATTCCTTGTGCGTTTTAACATAATCGGCATTTACCATAAAATACCTAATAACTACATTTATCATCTGTGATTAAAAATGTAGTTATTAGGCTGTGAACCTTTCTATAACTGATGAGATTTCATTGATACGCATCGGTTTAAGCATAAAGTCATTCATGCCGGCTTTTAGGCATTCGTCTTTATCGTCATCCATTGTGTGTGCTGTTAGTGCAATGATCGGGACACTAAGACTCTTAGCGCGGATTTGTTTGGTTGCTTCAATTCCATCCATCACTGGCATTGAAATATCCATGAAGATTAAGTCGAATTGTTCGTCGTTTTTGATGAGCTCTACTGCTTGCTTGCCGTTATCTGCCAATGTCACGTTGTAACCTAAGCGGCTCAACATCAACTGTATTACTATCTGATTAGTTTTCGTATCTTCAACTACCAGAATGTTATAAGTCTTCTCTTCGTTCTTCTTAAATGCCGCGTTGGTTATTGTGCCTTTGGGTACATCAATGCAACTATCTTTCAAAGGAATCGTAATTTCAAAGCAACTTCCTTTGTGTAATGTGCTGTTAACTGAAATTGTTCCTTTCATCAGTTCCACGAGATGTTTAGTTATGGTTAACCCTAGTCCAGTGCCGCCATAATTTCGAGTATGCGAGCTATCCGCTTGTATAAATGGTGAGAACAGTTGTTCAACTCTGTCGCTTTCTATTCCTATGCCCGTGTCGTTAACCTGAATATTCAATTTTCCACCGAGGTCATAAAGTGACACCGTGACCATGCCTTTCTCAGTGAATTTAACGGCGTTACCTACAACATTAAACAGTATTTGAGTTAAACGAACGGGATCGACTAGATACTCAGTTGTAGGACAAAGTTTTACATCAACGCAAAATGCAATGCCTTTGTCCTCAGCAAGCTGACGGTGATATTCCAAGGCATGATTTAGTTTATGGTATAGATTTACTTTGTGACACTGTAGCTTGAAGTGCCCTGATTCAATCCGACTTAGATCCAGAACATCGTTGATTATCACAAGAAGTAGTTCCGCTGAATGCTCCATTTGTTCCAGCAGATCCAGTTGATGAATGTTAGATGTATCTCTTAAAACATCAATTAAACCTAACACAGCATTCAATGGTGTCCTTAACTCATGACTCATCATGGCTAGGAATTGAGATTTAGATTTGTTCGCCTGCTCTGCTAGTTGCTGTGCCACAACCAGTTCTTTGGTTTTTATATCAACAAGTCTTTGTAACTCTTCTTTGTATTCAATATCGCTGATTGCTCTTTCTAGAAGCGGCCTAAAACGAAGTAGAGTTGTCTTCATATCTAAACTGAATTGGCCTTTTTTCTTCCCGAGCAGTAACAACACTGAATCTGATGTTTGAGTTCTAATCCCGGTGATCAGGGCTGATTCAATCTGATTTTTGAGGAAGCTATTGAGGTATTTAAACTCATCAAGTTTGATGGGTTCAAAAAGTATGATGGATTCGCCATCAAGTACGCGCTGAAATTTTGTTCCGTTTAACCAGTTCTTCCCTGTAAACGCAATATTTGAAGTGAGGAATGTTGAGTAGCTTGTACTGTCCTTCCCTTTAGATATTACGATGAAGTCATTGAACTTGATGTATCGACTGAGCACCTTCTTTAATTCGTCGAAAATTTGATATTTGTTATCTGCTCGGCTAAGTGCAGATAAAGCCGCCAAGATGACTTGGTTCTCTTCGGTTATTAGGCGTTCGCGCTCTCTACTACGTTCTAACTCAAGCAACGTTTCGTTGAAGTGTTCAATATATTGCTGCTTCATAGATAGTGCTCTGACTCGTAAAAGATTGCAGATGAAATCATTAAGTTGCCGTGGGCATTTTCACCGCCGACAAGCTTTCCTTGTTCACCAAAGGTAAAAGGACATATGAAGGGACAACCATTCATTTGAGAGTTAATTTTCTCATATACTTCTCCAATTTGTTTCCCTAGATGCAACATAGAACCTGCGCAAAAAATAATGATGCCACCAACCATCTCAGTCTCATTGTAGTTCTTTATATTGGCATCTTTTACAAATCTTGACGCTCTTTCTATCAAATGCCCTTTTGAACCAGTCATTAAGGTTATGGTCTCTCCTACTTTGCTTTCCGAAAACATTTCTAGCGCATCTTCTTCAGTGATACGAATCGGATGTGACAATTTAAAATATGGTTGCTTGTCTATATGACCAACAACATTTCCGATAGGAAACTCAGAGATATAATCAAACAAGTATTCATCTAATATCGATAACCCTGAATACTCGCTCAACCACTGTTGATAGACCTGTTTTGCCGGCATTCTATCAATAGCATAAATGTAGCGCCCACAAGCGTTAGTGACTCTTCCTGAGTACTCTGTAGGCGAATATCCGACGCTCAAGCCTGTGGCGATGGGTATGGAAAGAAATCCCACGAGAATAGTTAAAGCTTCAGATGAAACGTTATGTTCATTCGAGACTGACCAGTTTCCGACGATATTGTTGTCTGCGGCTGTTCCTCCAACAATAGGTACTTGAGTACCGAACTGAGCATCAATCGCTTCTATAATACGTTCTTCATTACCAGGAGTTGAGTGAAGAACGATAAAGTCTGGAACTTCACCGACTCTGTTAGCTTTTAAAAGAGCTTCATTAATAGCGGAGCCAACTATTTCATAGTACTGAGTACAATCTTTAAGGCTGGTATAAGCGGTACCGTAGGCACTGCTATTTGAATCATCGTAAATTGCCATGACACCAATAACGGTGCCACTGTGTATTCCTGCGTCTGTCATTAGACCATTACAGGAAGAGCAACCAATAAGCGGAATATCTGGAAAGTAACAAGAAAAAAAGCTGGATAGGTTTTGGTTACTATAAACTTCGGTGTAGTAACAAACTATTGCACTGATGCCAGTCAGGTTGATAGCAGACCGGATCTCTTTGATGGCGTTATTAGCATCTGGATTATTTGAAATAGCCGTTTTAAGTCGCATTTACGAGTTACTTATGTGTACACAGTCCGATTAATTTATACCCCATAATAATTTAGATATGTACGGCTCTCTCCTCTCTATGTCACATAAGTCTTATAAATTGAACGATGTAAACTAGTTTTCAATTTCAATTTTTACCGAGTTATTAATAATAAAGTAATCAACTGTATTAAGTTTGTTAGCATTCGGAAAAAGTGCAACATTTTGAGCGTTTCTTGTTACCTTGCCTTCGTAAGTGATTTCCCAATCCTGGGGAATTGGATAAACATTCAACACTCCTAACTGCCTATCATCTTTTGTAACAGTTATTTTTTCATTATTTACAAATACAGAACAATTTGGCTGAGGCTTGCAAGTCATCGTACTTACCTCTGTATATGTGATCGTTCTCCAAAAGAAAGCGATAAGAAGTAAGCTTAAGGTGATGAGAATTTGAGCAAGTCTGTGTTTTGTAAGCTTTTCAGCTGCCATTAGAACGGGTTCCTCGTGTAACAAAGTTCAAAGTTTTGAAATAAAAGGGCAAAACCTGATAAAGGGTAAGGTTACTACACTGTCATTGAATTGTTAATTGCAGTATACTTTTCCGCTTGAAAATGCCACTTTTTCGTAAAGTCAGCAATAGCTATTAACGTTTTGATAAAACTTTAATTTTGTTGTGGATTTGGGTGGCATTGCGACATTTGTCGTGTTGGAAGAAAAGTGTAGTTAATTAGACATTGGAAGCATGCAAAATGAGCCAAGAAAAGCAGCTTGAACAAAACTATAACTATACAGTCGTTCGTCAATTTACCTTAGTGACTATTCTCTGGGGTATTGTCGGAATGGGTGTAGGTGTTTTGATTGCCGCTCAATTAGTTTGGCCACAGCTAAACTTTGATACGCCGTGGCTGACGTATAGTCGTCTCCGTCCGTTGCATACTAATGCGGTGATATTCGCGTTTGGTACAAGTGCCCTGTTCGCAACCTCTTATTATGTTGTACAGCGTACCTGTCAAACTCGTCTATTTGGTGGGCCGCTTGTTGCATTCACCTTTTGGGGATGGCAAGCAATCATTTTATCCGCAGCAATCTCTCTACCATTAGGTTTTACCTCTGGTAAAGAATATGCTGAGTTAGAATGGCCTATCGATATTGCTATCGCAGTAGTATGGGTTTCTTACGCAGTGGTGTTCTTTGGAACACTTGTGAAACGTAAAACGTCTCATATATATGTAGCAAACTGGTTCTTTGGGGCCTTCATCATTACTGTTGCTGTTCTGCATATTGTAAACAGCATGGCAATCCCAGTATCAATGACTAAGTCATATTCGATTTATTCAGGTGCTGTCGATGCTATGGTTCAATGGTGGTATGGTCACAACGCGGTAGGTTTCCTACTAACAGCTGGTTTCCTAGGTATGATGTACTACTTCGTACCTAAGCAAGCAGAACGTCCAGTTTACTCTTACCGTTTATCGATTGTTCACTTCTGGGCATTGATTTCACTTTATATCTGGGCAGGTCCGCACCACTTACACTACACAGCTCTTCCAGACTGGACTCAGTCTTTGGGCATGGTGATGTCTTTGGTTTTATTCGCTCCTTCTTGGGGTGGTATGATCAACGGTATCATGACGTTGTCTGGTGCATGGCATAAGCTACGTTATGACCCTATCTTGCGCTTCCTAATCGTATCTCTGTCTTTCTACGGTATGTCTACCTTCGAAGGCCCAATGATGTCGATTAAGACAGTAAACGCACTTTCTCACTACACTGACTGGACGATTGGTCACGTTCACTCTGGTGCATTGGGTTGGGTTGCAATGGTATCGATTGGTTCTGTATATCACTTGCTCCCTCGCCTGTTTAACCAAGAACGTATGTATTCAGTTAGCTTGATTAATGCTCACTTCTGGTTAGCAACAATCGGTACTGTTCTGTACATCGTGGCGATGTGGATTTCGGGTGTAATGCAAGGTTTGATGTGGCGTGCAGTTAACTCTGACGGTACGTTAACTTACAGCTTTGTTGAGTCTGTACAGGCTTCGTACCCATTCTATACCGTACGTTTCATCGGTGGTTTTATTTTCTTATCTGGTATGTTCCTAATGGCGTACAACACATATAAGACGATCTCAGCTCCGAATCACAGCCTAAAAGCTATCCAACAACCAGCGTAAGGAGATTTAAAGAATGAGTTCAGATTCTAATAATCGCCATGGCATTATCGAACGTAACGTCGGTTTGTTGGCAATTATGATTGTATTCGCCATCAGTTGGGGTGCTTTAGTTGAAATCACACCGTTGATTTTCCAAAAGCAAACTACTGAGCCAGTAGAAAACCTGAAACCATACACTGCATTGCAGATGGAAGGTCGTGACATTTACATCCGTGAAGGTTGTAACGTGTGTCACAGCCAAATGGTTCGTCCTTTCCGTTCTGAAACAGAACGTTATGGACACTACTCTGTAGCCGGTGAAAGTGTTTGGGAACATCCATTCCTATGGGGTTCTAAGCGTACTGGTCCTGACCTTGCTCGTGTTGGTGGTCGTTATTCAGATGAATGGCACCGTGTTCACTTGATGAACCCTCGTGAGCTAGTTCCAGAATCGAATATGCCTGCTTTCCCTTGGTTAGCTGAAAACGTACTGGATGGGAAAAACACTCAGAAGAAACTTGAGGTTTTCCGCAATCAGTTCGGCGTACCATATACAGATGAGCAAATAGCGAATGCGTCGAAAGATGTTGAAGGAAAAACAGAGATGGATGCCATCATTGCTTACCTTCAGTCTATTGGTCACGCAATGAAATAAACAGAGGTAATTATGGATATCGGTACTATTCACAGTATTTGGACCATAACGTTGTTTGTCTGCTTCATCGGTGTAGTTTGGTGGGCATTTGGCAAAAAGCGTAAAGCGCGTTTTGACGAAGCCGCAAACTTGATCTTTGCAGATGAACAAAAAGAAACACCCTCTAATAAGAACAAGGAGTGACTGAGTAATGACGACATTTTGGAGTCTTTGGATCATCGTAATTACGGTTGGTACCCTACTTGGATGCGCAATTCTTCTCGTTTGGTGTCTTAAAGACAAAATGGGTGTTGAAGAAGGCGCTGACATGGGCCACGAGTACGATGGTATTCGCGAGATAAACAACCCGCTGCCTAAGTGGTGGACCTATCTATTTATTAGTACGTTCATTTTTGCTGCTGTCTATTTAACGCTTTACCCAGGTTTGGGGAACTTTAAAGGCGTTTTAGGTTGGCAAAGTTCAGACCAAAAAGTACGTACGTTGGAAGAATCAAAAGCTTCTATTGCTAAAGCTCAAGAAACAAAAACTCTTGTTCAATACGCGAAGGAACTTGATGATGCTGATGCGTACTTCGGTGAAGCTTTCAAGCGTTTGGCATACAAAGATGGTGGTTCGGAACTACGTCCTGTTACTGAAATTGCAGCAGATTCTGATGCATTGAAAGTTGGACAACGTTTGTTCCTACAAAACTGTTCTCAGTGTCACGGCTCTGATGCTCGTGGTCAGAAAGGTTTCCCTAACCTAACTGACAACGCGTGGCTATACGGTGGTGAGCCTGATGCAATCGTGACAACGATTCGTCATGGTCGTATTGGTCAGATGCCAGCATGGAAAGATGCATTGGGTGAGCAAGGTGTAGCTGAAGTAGTAAGTTACGCACTTAGCCTAAGTGGTCGTTCTGTAAATGCTCGTGAAGCTGAAGCAGGTAAAGCGCGCTTCGTCGTTTGTGCAGCTTGTCACGGTACAGATGGTAAAGGTAACCCTGCTGTGGGTGCTCCTGACCTGACTGACCAAGATTGGTTGTTCGGCGATTCACGTGCTGCGGTAACTGAAACAGTTATGTACGGCCGTTCTGGTGTAATGCCAGCTTGGATTGACATTCTAGGTGAAGACAAGGTGCAACTCGTTGCGGCTTATGTCTGGAGCCTAAGCAATTCAGATAAATAGTAAAAATCTAATAACAGCCCCTTTTCTAGGGGCTGCTTTTTTCTTAAATTTAAGCCTTCTAAGTTTAATCCCTTCTTTTTTGTTGTAGAGAACTTTTTTATGGTAAAGCCTTGGTATAAACAATTTTGGCCGTGGTTCCTGATTATCCTTCCACTTACAGTTGTTGTATGGACGATCGTTACGGTTATCGTGTTTTCGAATAACTCAGTCTCATTGGTAACTGAGGATTACTATAAAAAAGGAAAAGGCATTAATGTAGATTTGTCTAAGATACACGTAGCTAAAGATCTTGGTCTGAATGCTGCTGTTAGCTCTCAAGGCAATGAAATCATTATCCAGTTTAATAAAGGCAAACTGGATCACTATCCTGCTATTCAGGCAATGTTCGCTCACAGAACGCTTCCAGATAGAGACTTCTCGCAGCTGATCACTGCTGACGCAAAAGGTAATTACAAAATTACCCGTGATGATGAGATGCAAGGCCCTTGGTTTATTGAGCTAACACCACACAATGGTGAATGGCTGGTTCAAGGTCGAGTTACATTCCCTTCTGCTTCTCCGACTCAACTGATGAACTAGTGATATGAATAAAGCGTGTTACCACTGCGGTGAAGATGTACCAGACAACACCGATTTCAAAGTCACCATTCTCAACGAAGAACGAGACATGTGCTGCCCCGGTTGCAAAACCGTAGCTGAAACTATTGTTGAGAATGGGCTTGTATCCTATTACCAGTTTCGAACAACAACTGCGGATAAAGTTGAGTTAGTCCCCGAACAGCTAAAAGCATTGATCCATTACGATAACTCAGACGTTCAGGCTGAATTTGTTAGAAATGTCGACTCACACTCTGAAGTGACGTTGTCACTGGAAGGGGTGTCTTGTGCCGCATGTGCCTGGCTGATAGAAAAACAATTAGTTAAAGAACCCGGTGTAATAGGTATTCGTGTCAATACCACAACGAACAGGGCTCTGCTCAGTTGGGACAAATCTACAGCTAAACTCAGTGATATTCTCTCGCGTATCCATAATTTAGGTTACAAGGCTGCGCCTTTCGAGGCTGATAAACACGAAGCACAATATCACCAGTCAATGAAGCAATATCTATATCGATTGGGTATTGCAGGCTTAGCAACAATGCAAGTAATGATGCTTGCGGTGGCTTTGTACTTAGAAGCGTTTGGTGATCTGGATAGTGAATTTAAGAACTACTTTCGCTGGGTGAGCCTATTATTTGCCACTCCTGTACTTCTCTACTCTGCTTTCCCATTTTATGTCAACGCTTGGCGTAGCATTAAAGGCCGCACGCTTGGTATGGACGTACCCGTATCAATTGCTCTTATCTTTGCTTATGTAGCCAGTCTTTTTGCTACTGTTACTCAAAAAGGCGAAGTCTTCTTTGAGTCCATTTCCATGTTCACCTTCTTCCTACTGGTGGGACGTTTTCTGGAAATGCGAGCAAGACGAAAAGCGGCTGCGGCCAGTGGAAACTTATTAAAATTAATTCCAGCAATTGCCACACGTATTGATGGCTCTCAAACGCCGGTTAAGACTCTGCAAATTGGAGAGAAAATCCGCGTATTACCAGGAGAGCACATTCCCGCAGATGGAGCGGTTATTTCAGGCCGGATTCATGTTGATGAGTCCATGTTAACTGGCGAATCGCTACCTGTGGTTAAAAACATTGGCGACGCTGTATACGCCGGAACACTAAACGGCGAAGAATCTTTTGTTCTAGAAGTAACGGCAACAAAAGCAGATTCGGTAATTTCAAACATTGTTCGCCTTCAAGACGATGCTCAATCATCGAAGCCGAAAATTGCTGAGATTGCAGATGTAGTCGCGAGATACTTTGTCGCTATCATTCTGGTTATTGCGCTAGGTACATGGCTGTTCTGGCATAGCTCGCGCCCAGACGATGCATTCTGGATTATGTTATCTGTACTCGTTGCTACCTGCCCTTGTGCTCTTTCATTAGCAACACCAACGGCGATAACCTGTGCTACTTCGCGCCTTGGCAGCTATGGCATTTTGCTTCGTAAGAATCATGTATTTGAAACTCTGTGTAACGTTAATCACCTCGTTTTAGATAAAACGGGCACGCTCACACATGGAAATATCGAAATCAGCGAGGTGAAAGTACACTCACCACAGTGGACTAAGGAACAATGTTTAGCGATTGCTGCAGAGCTTGAACAATATGCTAATCACCCTATTGCTCGTGCATTCAAACCTTACTTAAACGCTGACTTCGTATCGTCGGATGTAAAAAACACGATAGGTTCAGGAATAGAAGGCACGTTTGAAGGCAACAAAGTCTGCATCGGTAATGCGGATTACGTTCTGGGAAGCAACGACATCGTCAACGAGCGAAACGCCGTGTATATGTCTATCGACTCGAAACATATTGCGACATTCTATTATCAGGACCCTATTCGTTCTGAAGCAAAAGGCTTTATTAACAAGTTTCACCAAGCAGGTATTCGAATCACGCTATTGACGGGCGATTCTCAAGTTAATGCTGAAACTGTCGCGAGTGAACTCGGTGTGGACAATGTAATTGCACAAGCCAAGCCTGAAGATAAACTCAATTACTTACGTTCGCTGGATACGCAAGACATTACATTAATGGTTGGTGATGGTATCAACGATGCCCCAACTCTTGCAGGTGCTCATCTGTCTGTTGCTATGGGCGGCGGTACTGATGTAGCGAAAGCTTCTGCTGATATGGTCTTGCTCGGCGATAAGTTGGATCGCTTACTGGATGCTCGTGAGCTAGCTTTAAAAACCCGTAGCATTATCAGACAAAATCTGGCTTGGTCGTTGGGATACAACGTGGTTATTTTGCCATTAGCTGTTGCAGGGTTTGTTGCCCCATATGTCGCGGTTGTCGGTATGTCTGCGAGCTCGATTATAGTAGTATCTAACTCTCTTCGATTACTGAAGGAACAGAATAACTAAATGGAAAGCTTGTATATTTTAATTCCCATCGCGATCGTCATTGTAGCCGTAGCTGTTGCCATATTTTTGTGGGCGGTCAAAAGTGATCAGTTCGAAGATCTAGAGCGTCAAGGCCATAACATCTTGTTTGACGAGGATGAGCATTTAACGCCAAAAAATCATCCTGACAACGAAAAAAATGATGAACGCTGATTTCGTTGGAGCCTTTGTTGTCGGTTTATTAGGCACTGGACATTGTGTCGGAATGTGCGGCGGTTTAGGCTCCCTGCTAAGTATTGGCCAAGGCACTAATAAAACAGCTCTACCAATCATATTTTATAATGTCGGGCGTATATTCAGTTACTGCGTTTTTGGCGCACTGATTGGTGGATTAGCCACAACTTTAACTCAAATATCGACACTCAATCATTCGCTAATCTGGCTGAGGATTTTGTCTGCAATGATGATGATAGTTCTCGGTTTGTATGTCGGTCGTTGGTGGTTTGGTTTACTAAAATTAGAAAAGCTAGGCACTGGTTTATGGAAATACATTTCTCCTCTGGGGAGAAAGCTGCTTCCGTTAAAAAAAAGCTGGCACGCTCTACCTTTTGGAATTATCTGGGGTTGGCTACCTTGCGGTTTAGTCTACTCTGCGCTAACGTGGGCGGCTGTTTCCGGTAGTACCCTTGAGGGAGCTCTGATTATGGGTTCATTCGGCCTTGGGACATTGCCTTCTATGCTGCTCGTTGGATTCGGAGCAACACAAATTAAGCAGTTACAGCAGTCGCCTGTTTTTAGGACAATTGTTGCAATTTCAATTATTTGTTACGGCATCTATACCGGCTACAACGCAATAAACATGCTAGTTAATCTTAGCTAGATGATTGATTAGCAAAATGATTTTTTTAACTATCCTTTAGTGTGAAGGGATGCTAAAATATTGATGTAAATCAATTAGTGAAAGGTCGTTATGATTTCGGAAAAGCCTGCTGCGAAGCGAATTCAATCTGGTGGATGTGCTATTCACTGCCAAGACTGTAGTATTAGCCAACTCTGTATTCCATTCACTCTTAACGAGTCTGAACTGGATCAACTTGACCAAATTATTGAGCGTAAAAAGCCAATTCAAAAAGGTCAGGAATTGTTCAAAGCTGGTGATGAGCTGAAGTCTTTGTACGCAATCCGTTCAGGTACAATCAAGAGCTATACCATTACAGAGCAAGGTGACGAACAGATTACTGCTTTCCATCTTGCGGGTGATTTAGTTGGCTTTGATGCAATTACGGGCGATGCACACCCTAGTTTCGCTCAAGCACTTGAGACTTCTATGGTTTGTGAAATCCCTTATGAAATCTTAGATGACCTTTCAGGCAAGATGCCTAAGCTTCGCCAACAAATTATGCGCTTAATGAGTAATGAGATTAAGGGCGACCAAGAGATGATTCTTCTGCTTTCAAAGAAAAATGCTGAAGAACGTCTAGCTGCTTTCTTGTTTAATCTATCTACTCGTTTTTCACAACGTGGTTTTAGCCCAAGAGAGTTCCGTTTAACCATGACTCGTGGTGATATCGGTAACTACCTAGGTCTGACTGTTGAAACCATTAGCCGCCTACTTGGCCGCTTCCAAAAATCAGAAATTCTGAGTGTTAAAGGCAAATACATCACAATCATCGATCATGATGCTTTGATGGAATTGGCTGGCGTCTCTAAAGAAAGTAAATAAACATCAATGACGTAGCTCAACAATGAGCTGCGTCATACTTCTTCTATAATCCCTCTTTTTTTGCTAAACCTCTCGCAACTTCTAAGCTACTCTTAAATAAGAAATCTCCGAAACGATAAAGGAGTTTGTTATGAGTATTTACAACAAGATTCTGGTTGTAGCTGATATAAATCATGATGAACAACCCGCTTTAGCCCGAGCTATTCAATTAGCTAAGAAAAGTCGCTCAACAAGTCATATTACGTTCTTCTTATCTATCTATGACTTCTCCTATGACATGACATCCATGTTATCTGGAGAGGAACGTGATGCTATGAGACGTGGTGTTATTCATCAACGTGAACAGTGGATGAAGAAAGTTGCAGAACCTTACATCAAAGAATCCATCGTTTTTGATGTTAAAGTCGTTTGGCATAACCGTCCCTATGAAGCCATCATCGGTGAGGTGTTCGCTGGTGAACACGACATTTTGATCAAAAGTACTCGTAAGCATGACGTTTTGGAATCGGTGATCTTCACTCCTACCGATTGGCATTTACTTCGTAAGTGCCCTATCCCTGTCTTGTTGGTTAAGAATTCAGATTGGCCTGAGAATGCGAATATTATCGCTTCTGTTCATGTCGGTTCTGAAGTTGACACACACTTAGATCTCAATGACAGAATGGTCGAACAGCTCTTAAATCTTTCTGAACGTTTAGGCACAAACTCATACTTGGTTAACGCATATCCGGTCACTCCGGCAAATATCACAATCGAGTTGCCTGAGTTTGATCCGACAACCTATACCGATGCGGTTCGCGGGCATCATTTAACCGCCATGAAAGCGTTACGTCAGAAGCATGGTATCGATGAAGAACATACGCTCGTGCAACAAGGTCTGCCTGAAGATGTCATCCCACAAGCGGCTGAAAAGCTAAATGCTGCGATGGTTATCTTAGGTACAACTGGCCGAACTGGTCTGTCTGCGGTGTTTATTGGTAATACTGCTGAACAAGTGATTGATAAAATTAACTGTGATGTAATGGCACTAAAACCTAGAGGGTATGTTAGCCCACTTGATCCAACCATTGCTTCATAACAATCCGCAAACGTCATCAGTCCCTAAACGAAAGTCTAGGGACTTTTTTTTGTGCTTGAACGCTTAACTCTGGCATATCGTTAATTTATCCGTATCATACGCACTTCATTTTGTTTCTAAGATTAAAGACTGCAACCTGATGACTGAGCAAACTCAAGAGCTAACCAAGGCTCAACAATACAATTTCAACAAATTGCAAAAGCGTATTCGTCGTAATACAGGCCAAGCAATCGCTGATTTCAACATGATTGAAGATGGCGACCGTATCATGGTCTGTCTATCTGGCGGAAAAGACAGCTTTACTATGCTTGAAATCTTAATGAGCTTACAAAAGAGCGCACCTGTCTCTTTTGAGTTGGTAGCAGTAAACCTTGATCAGAAGCAACCGGGATTCCCAGAGCATATTCTGCCAGCATATTTGAAGCAGCTTGGCGTTGAGTACAAGATTATAGAAGAAGATACCTACTCAATCGTTCAGGACAAGATCCCTGAGGGTAAAACAACCTGTTCGCTATGTTCTCGTCTACGCCGTGGTATTTTGTACCGCACTGCGAAAGAGTTAGGTGCGACTAAAATTGCACTTGGGCACCACAGAGACGACATTCTTGAGACCTTGTTCCTCAACATGTTCTATGGCGGAAAAATGAAAGGTATGCCACCTAAGCTTGTATCTGACAACGGTGAACACGTGGTAATCCGTCCTCTGGCTTATTGCCGTGAGAAAGACATCATCAAGTACGCAAGCATGCGTGACTACCCTATTATTCCGTGCAACCTGTGTGGCTCTCAGCCAAACTTACAGCGTCAGAATATTAAGCAGATGCTGAATACTTGGGATAAGCAATTCCCTGGTCGAATTGAATCAATGTTCCGCGCTATGCAAAATGTAGTACCTAGTCACTTAGCTGACTTCGAGCTGTTTGATTTTAAATCTATTAACAGTGAGTCAGGTGTAATTAATGGTGGTGATATTGGTTTTGATAAGGAAGATATTCCGGCAATGCCAATTCAAGATGAAGACAGTGTAATGGAGTTTGATCCAAGCTTGAAACTAGACGTGACTAACGTCTGATTTCCAACTTATGAATCGTTAAGAAAAAGGCTGCATTAATTGCAGCCTTTTTTTGTCATTTTTTCGCAGTTGGTAAATATGGAAGAACTCGGGTGGTTTCTTCGGGTAGTTTCATCCAACCATCTTTTCCAATTTGCGCTAAAGAAACCTGAGCTTTACCATTTACAATTTCAACGTCTGATCCACTACTTAACTGAATGAAACCATTCAAGTTGTTCGCAAACTCTAATGTCACACCTGCAACTTCAGGTGTAAACCAACTAGAGAACATACCGCCTAACGATTCGAGAATTTCCTGCATCTGTGGAAGCAATTTCTCTACGTCAGAATACAGAACTTGATCAGATAGAGTGGATTTAGTCATTACCACAAGGGAGAAATCGCAACGCGTATCCTGTGGGGTATCAACAAACACTAGTGGATTAGCTTGTTTAAGGTTTTCATCAATAGGTAGCAGAAGCTCATTGATATCGCTGCTCGGAATCAGTTCGTAATGTTCTTCTTTTTCCATCCAAGCTTTTTCAATCGTACATAGCTTTTTGGTATCGGCATTGACGAAAAACACACCGACTTTCACATCTGGGTATTCTGGTTTGTTGTTGTTCTTGAGAGATGAATACAGTTTGCTGTAGGTAAACATGTATTCTTGAGCCGCAGCATTGATAGAAAAGCTGGCACAAACTAGCCCTAGGGCTAACGCTGTAATTCCTTTCATTAATTTGTCCAAAATTGTTCGTTATGACGCATCATAGCTTGTAAATCCTGAATGTAGTCTTCACCTCGTTCAGAATATTTCAATAAGCCATTACTCATTTCCATTGCACTACTCATACTCAACAAATCTGCGCCATCTTCTCTAAGTTGGAAGCGGATTTCGCGCAAGTCAAAGTAAGCTTGGTTTCTATTTACATTCATAAAGTAACGGTGGATTGATTCTTGAACAGACTTAAATTTCGCCACTTCATGAGTCATTCCTTCGCTACGTTGTAATGGAACTACGCCGCACCCTTTGCTATAACACCACTGGCCAAAATAGTTTTTTGCCGTGCGAGCAAATCGCGATGTGCCCCAAGCAGACTCGTTTGCTGCTTGCGTTAGTACCAATGCTTCAGGGATGACATCAACGCGATGCAGCATGTTGTCAATCCAGTCAGATGTGACAACATCCCCCTGCAACTCAACTTGATATAGATGAGAGAGGCGTTTTGCATCGTCAATGTCAGAATCAGAAATTGAACCTGATTCAAGATGCTCTTTGAGACGAATCAGCCTTTCTCTTTCTTTTTCAATTCGTTGGTTTTCTAAAGCAATTCCCGGCTTAAGGTATGAAAAGAATGCATGTTTCTTCTCATTTACATCGGTATAAGCAGTAAAATCTGGTGCTTTTGATACTGCTTTACCTTTGTTAGCTACAGATTCAGTCAGGCTCTTTTGGCTTTCAAAATTGTAATAGCCATAGCCAGCAACTGCGATGATTCCGCCCAAAGCGGCAACTTGAAAAAACTTATGCATTAAATACCTGAGAGTTATTATCCTGATTGTCATCATTATCTTTATTAGTCGTGATGATCTTTAAACGCACCCCAAACATGTTGCGGTAGATAATTCCTTTTAAGTGGAAGAAAAACGGAACAACAAAAATCAAGCCTATTCCGTACATGAGAGCCGCTGTAACAAACATAATCATCACGATTAAGTAAAGCGACGCGAGAGGCAATAACTTTTTGTTTACGGCACGCAGTGACAAAAACAGTGATTGCATTGGTGGCACTCTTTTCTCACAAATCAGTAAGATAGAGTTGCTAAATGCGATGGAAAGATACATAGACAGCAAAGGGAAGATCATTCCTGCGATGCCTTGTAGAACTAATCCTACCAACGTTGCCAAGATAACTGGGATGGTAAACTGCAAACCTTTGCTGATGTGTCGAGTTTTTGTTTTCAAGCCAGCCGCATGGCTCATTGCCATCAAGCTAACACCAGCAAAAATAGGCGCACTGACAACTTCGTAACTGAAGTTGGCAATGAAAATGGCCTCAATCATCCCTTCTGGAAATTCAGAACCTTGCTCTATAGCGGTAATGATTGCAGAAGGATCACCAAGTTGAAGCTTTAGCGCTACGAAAAATATTGCAATTTGTATGGCAATCATTACTACGATTGCTGGAGAAAAAGAGACAAAATGCTTGAGTGTTGTATCCCAAGACTCTTTCAGAACCTCACCAACTTTTAGTTGATATTGGCCCGACAGCGCTTGCTCAACAGTACCACCTACGTTGAAATCTCTCTCTATATCCTTGCTCATAAAATGCCCTAAGTTGGCGAGTCATATTTGGTATGGAAATATGACAACATAAAATTTTGATTCATTATACTGAAATGCACCCGAGTCTAAAATCGAATCTCGAATTGCATCTTGCTTTCTTATTAATATGGTTGATAATTAACCAGTTGAAAGCATTGATAGTTATCGCAACTTGGATGTTAATGAAAGTTTGCTTTTAACTACAAAACTTTTTGTGTTTCAAGATAAGAAAACGCTTTGAGATCGCCTTTTTCGTGATTATCATGCGCCACTAATTTGTAATTATTTAACAGGTCCAACAAGTAGATAGTTTTACAACTTCTAGTTAACTTATCTGCGGATCAGGGTGGAGAAAGACAGACGTTGAACAAACCAAATTCAGTAGGAAAACCAGTCGTTAGACTTTCTGGTATCAGTAAAAGTTTTGATGGTAAACAGATCATCGGTAACTTGCAGCTAGACGTTAACCATGGTGAATTCCTAACAATTCTTGGCCCATCAGGGTGTGGTAAAACTACCGTTTTAAGAATGATAGCAGGTTTTGAATCTGCTGATAGCGGTCAGATTCTACTGGATAGTCAAGACGTTACTCAAGTTCCTGCTGAACAACGACACGTCAATACCGTATTCCAAAGTTACGCTCTATTCCCTCACATGACGGTTTTTGAAAACGTAGCATTTGGTCTGCGTATGCAAAAAGTGCCGGCTAATGACATCGAACCTCGAGTTATGGAAGCTTTGCGTATGGTTCGTTTGGATCAAATGGCGCAGCGTAAACCGCACCAACTTTCAGGTGGTCAGCAACAACGTATCGCTATTGCTCGTGCTGTTGTGAATAAACCAAAAGTACTTCTGTTAGATGAATCTCTTTCAGCTCTTGATTACAAGTTACGTAAACAGATGCAAAGTGAACTTAAGCATCTACAGCGTCAACTTGGCATCACCTTTATCTTCGTTACTCACGACCAAGAAGAAGCCTTGTCTATGTCTGACCGCATTATCGTGATGCGTGACGGTAATATCGAACAAGATGGTTCTCCTCGTGAAATTTACGAAGATCCTAAAAACCTATTTGTTGCTCGCTTCATCGGTGAAATCAACGTATTTGCTGCAGAAACCATTAAACGTCTTGATGATAAACGTATTCTGGTTGATATCGAAGGCGTTGAATCTGTGGTTTATTACGACAAACCGGTCAATGCTGGCGATAAACTCCAAGTTCTTCTTCGCCCAGAAGATTTACGCATTGAAGAGATCAAAGAGTCAGAGACCAAAGGTATCGTTGGTCACGTGACAGATCGCACCTACAAAGGCATGACTTTAGAATCCGTTGTTCAGTTGGATTCAGGCATGAGTGTTATGGTTAGTGAGTTCTTTAATGAAGATGATCCTGACGTTGACCACTCTATCGGCCAAAAAGTTACTATCACTTGGGTAGAAAGCTGGGAGGTAGTCCTCAATGATGAGCAAGAAGTTTAATCTTCAGACTTCAATCATCAGTTTAATTGTTGGCTGGTTAGTTCTTTTTGTTCTGATCCCTAACCTGATGATTATCATTACAAGTTTTCTGACTCGTGATGAAGCAAATCTGATTGAGTTGACGTTTACCTTTGATAACTACTTAAGATTGTTAGATCCGCTCTATGCGAAAGTAATGCTTCATTCTTTCTATATGGCGATCGTAGCAACCATCTTGTGTTTAATTATCGGTTACCCGTTTGCTTATATCGTCGCTAAGATGCCTGAAAAATGGCGTCCGATTATGCTGTTTTTGGTGATTGTTCCATTTTGGACCAACTCATTAATTCGTACATACGGCTTGAAGATTGTTCTTGGTACTCAAGGCATTTTGAACAAGGCACTGTTAGACATTGGCCTAATTGATGCTCCGCTACGCCTTATGTATACAGAAACTGCAGTAATGATCGGTTTGGTGTATATCTTATTGCCATTCATGATTCTTCCGCTTTATTCAGCGATTGAAAAATTGGATGACACATACATCGAAGCGGCTCGCGATCTTGGTGCTAATAAGTTCCAGACTCTAACCAAAGTTATTTTGCCTCTGACTATGCCTGGCATTATCGGCGGCTGCTTGCTAGTTCTTCTCCCTGCTCTTGGAATGTTCTACATTTCAGACTTACTTGGCGGAGCGAAAAACTTGCTGATTGGTAACGTCATTAAGAGCCAAGTATTGAACGCGCGCGATTGGCCGTTTGGTGCAGCAACAAGTATTGCATTGACAATCGCAATGGCGATCATGCTTTACGCATATTACCGTGCTGGCAAATTGTTGAATAAGAAAGTGGAGCTAGACTAATGGGAAGAGTTGTTAGATTTAGCTTTATGAGCGTAGTGTACCTATTCTTGTACCTACCAATCATTGTGTTAATTGCAAACTCATTTAATGCGAACAAATTCGGTATTAAATGGGGTGGATTCACCACTAAGTGGTACCACGCATTAATGAACAACGACAGCTTAATGCAAGCAGCATGGCACTCAATTAGCGTGGCTGTTTTCTCAGCGACGGCTGCGACGATCATAGGTAGTTTGACTGCTGTAGCCCTATTCCGTTACCAGTTCCGTGGTAAAAACATGGTTAACGGTATGCTGTTTGTAGTAATGATGTCTCCTGACATTGTTATGGCAATTTCGCTTCTTGCACTATTCTTAGTGTTGGGTGCGAAGCTTGGCTTTATGACGCTATTGATTGCTCATATTACATTCTGTCTGCCATTTGTTGTTGTGACTGTATTCAGTCGTCTGAATGGCTTCGATGTAAAAATGCTAGAAGCAGCAAAAGATTTGGGTGCGAGTGAATGGGTAATTTTGAAGAAAATCATTTTACCTCTTGCTAAGCCTGCGGTTGCAGCAGGTTGGCTATTAAGCTTTACCCTATCTCTTGATGACGTCATTATTAGTTCGTTCGTTACAGGACCGACATACGAGATTCTGCCATTGAAGATTTACTCAATGGTTAAAGTGGGTATCTCACCTGAAGTGAATGCACTGGCAACCGTAATGTTGGTTGTTTCGCTGGTACTGGTTGTGACTTCACAACTGCTGGCAAAAGAGAAAGTGAAATAATTTTCAGTTAATTGACTAACTGGAATTCGAAACGGAATAACCGATGTTATTCCGTTATCCTTTAAAAATGTCCTTAAGGGCAACGTTTGGTTTGGAGCTAACGTCAATGAAAAAATGGGCTACTTTATTAGCTGGTAGTGCATGTGCGCTTTCACTGTTATCTGCGCAAGCAGTAGCAGAGGATAAAGAACTGGTATTCATGAACTGGGGACCGTACATTAACAGCGGTATTCTAGAGCAGTTTACTGCGGAAACCGGTATCAAAGTAATCTATTCAACTTACGAGTCGAATGAAACCTTATATGCGAAGCTGAAGACTCACAACGAAGGTTACGACCTTGTTGTTCCTTCAACTTACTTCGTATCTAAAATGCGCGACGAAGGTATGATTCAGAAGATTGATAAGTCAAAACTTACCAACTTCAAGAATTTGGATACTAACTATCTAAACAAGCCTTTCGATCCAAATAACGACTACTCTATTCCACACGTTGTTGCTATTACAGGTCTTGCGGTGAATACAGATATGTATGATCCAAACGACTTCCAAAGCTGGGGCGACCTATGGAAACCCGAGCTTAAAGGCCAACTAATGCTGATGGATGATACTCGAGAAGTATTCCATATTGCACTTCGTAAACTAGGTTACTCAGGTAACACTACAGACGAAAAACAAATTGATGAAGCATACGCTGAGCTACAAAAACTAATGCCAAACGTATTAGTATTTAACTCAGACAACCCTGCTGACCCTTACCTAGCTGGTGAAGTAGGTCTGGGTATGCTTTGGAACGGTTCTGCAGCTGCAGCACAAAAAGAAGGTCTACCTCTTAAACTTGTATTCCCTAAAGAAGGTGGTATCGGTTGGGTTGACAACTTTGCTATCGCAGCTGGTGCGAAGAACATCGATGCAGCACACAAGATGATCGACTTCTTACTACGTCCAGAAATCGCAGAGCAAATCTCTAACGACACTGGTTACCTAACTGCTGTTGCTCAGTCTAACGAAAAATTCAAAGACGTAGCTCCACTATTCCCTTCTCAAGAAGATCTTGACCGTGTGGAATGGCAAGCTGCTGTTGGCGACAAAACAGTGAAGTACGAAGACTACTTCATGAAGCTTAAAGCGGGTCAATAACCCAGCAAAAAGAACTAAATAGGCAGCTTTCGCTGCCTATTTTTTTTCGAGCTGTTATACTGTTTTTCCTTTTTGAAACGCGTTTGCCTAGGCAAGCTCTTGCACAAACATGGAAAAGTAATGAAAAGTAAACTGTATGCTGGCGCTCTTTGTGCTGCGACTCTATTCACTACCAATGCAATGGCTAATGACCAGGAACTTTATTTCTACAACTGGTCAGAATATATTCCAAGCGAAGTACTAGAAGACTTTACCAAGGAAACAGGTATTAAGGTCATCTACTCTACATACGAATCGAACGAGAGTATGTACGCTAAGTTAAAAACACAAGGTACGGGTTACGACTTAGTTGTCCCTTCAACGTATTTCGTTTCTAAAATGCGTAAGGAAGGCATGCTTCTTGAGATTGATAAGTCGAAACTATCTAATTTTGCAGGTTTGGATTCTAACTACTTAAATAAACCTTTTGATCCAAATAACAGCTACTCAATTCCTTACATTTGGGGCGCGACAGGTATCGGTATCAACACGGATATGCTGGATAAATCAAACATCCATAACTGGGCTGATTTGTGGGACGCCAAATGGGAAGGACAACTGATGATGATGGACGACTCTCGAGAAGTCTTCCATATCGCTCTGGTTAAGCTGGGATACTCACCAAATACAACCGACCCTAAAGAAATCGAAGCAGCCTACGAAGAACTGAAAAAGCTAATGCCAAATGTGTTGGTATTTAACTCAGACTTCCCTGCTAACCCTTACTTAGCAGGTGAAGTATCGCTAGGCATGCTGTGGAATGGTTCTGCATACATGGCTCGTGAAGAAGGCGCAAACATCGATATTATTTGGCCAGAGAAAGGTGCAATCTTCTGGATGGACAGCTTAGCGATTCCTGCTGGTGCAGCGAACATCGAAGCAGCTCATAAAATGATCGACTTCCTGCTTCGTCCGGACAACGCAGCGAAAATTGCAGTAGAAATTGGTTACCCAACACCAGTTAAAGCGGCGTATAAGCTACTTCCTGAAGAGTTTGCGAACGATCCAAGCATCTTCCCTCCGCAAGAAATTATGGACAGCGGTGAGTGGCAAGACGAAGTTGGTGACGCAAGCGTTCTGTACGAAGAATACTTCCAGAAACTTAAAGTCGATAAGTAATCGAACAAAGTATGAATTGAAAAAGCGGCTTTTAGCCGCTTTTTTTTACCGTAATCATTTTAGGAACAAGGAAACTTAAGAGTGACTTGCTAGTGATTACCAAACTTGAAATCGGGTTGTTGAAGTTCGAGAATTTCTTCAACCAAACGCGGGACTTCAACACTCGCTTTTCCGTAACGTTTTTCTGCAAACTCACTCTCTACCGCGCTAGGCTCCAAATTTATCTCAATCGTGTGTGCTCCGTGCATCTTCGCGTCGTGTACAAAACCTGCAGCTGGATAAACTACGCCAGAAGTGCCAATCGAAATAAACAAGTCTGCTTCTTCTAATGCCGAGTAGATGTCCCCCATTCGCAGAGGCATTTCACCAAACCAAACGATATGTGGACGCATCTGCGCAGGTATTTGACAACAATGGCAGAGGTCACCAGTCAACAAATCGCCCTTTTGTTCTATGGTTTGATTAGAGACGCTGCAACGCGCTTTAAGCAACTCACCGTGCATATGAATAATGTTTTGGCTTCCACCGCGCTCATGCAGGTTGTCGATGTTCTGAGTAATGATGGTGACTTTGCCATCAAGCTCTTTTTCCAGCTGACCTAAAGCAATATGTGCCGGATTAGGTTGAATGGCATCAGACTGAAGTTTACGGCGGCGCTGGTTATAAAAGTCCTGAACCAAATCTGGGTCTTTAGCAAAACCTTCTGGCGTAGCAACATCTTCGATTCGATGATTTTCCCAAAGTCCATCTTGAGCTCGAAAGGTCTGAATACCCGATTCCGCAGAGATTCCAGCGCCTGTTAGCACAACAACATTGCGATACGGAAATTTCATACAACATCCTTATTCTGAATAGCTTTTGGCTAGATTAACACTGAAGCAAACTCATCTGTAGTTTTCGCCGTTAGACAATAGTCTTAATTTTAGTACTTATTACTTGTTATGTGATTCAGAAAAGCAAAGAGCAGACCATTGGCCTGCTCTTGTTTAACGCTCGAATACTAAAATAAAGCGAGAAGTTATTCTTCGTTGACTGAAGAAATTTTGTGTACAGCCAAGTCAGCGCCGATAAACTCGTCTTCTTCGGATAGACGCAGCCCTGTCAGAGCGTTAAGCGCTCCATAAACCACGAATGCACCAACCAGAGCAACAAGGATACCCAACACAGTACCCATCACTTGAACAGCAATGCTAACGCCGCCTAAGCCACCTAGAGCCGTTTGACCGAAGATACCTGCTGCAATGCCACCCCAAGCACCACACACACCATGTAACGGCCAAACACCTAGTACGTCATCAAGCTTGGTTTTGTTTTGAAGTTGTGTGAATAACCATACGAATAGCGCACCAGCAACAACGCCTGTCACTAACGCACCAAGCGGGTGCATGATATCAGAACCCGCACACACGGCGACGAGTCCAGCCAAAGGTCCGTTATGAATGAAGCCTGGGTCGTTTTTGCCAACTACAAGCGAAGCTAGGATACCGCCAACCATCGCCATCAACGAGTTCATCGCCACAAGGCCGCTAATGCCCGCTATCGCTTGTGCAGACATGACGTTGAAACCAAACCAGCCAACACACAAAATCCATGCGCCTAGCGCCAAAAATGGAATGTTTGAAGGTGCAAAGTTGGTATGTTTACCTGCGCGAATACGACCTTTACGCATTCCTAGGAAGTACACGGCAACCAGTGCAATCCAACCGCCGACGCTGTGTACAACAACCGAACCGGCAAAATCATGGAAACCTGCGCCAAAACGATTTTCGAATGCTTCTTGAATTCCATAATTGCCGTTCCAGATGATCCCTTCAAAGAAAGGATAAACCAGACCAACAGTGAAAAACGTAGCAATGAGAACCGGATAAAAACGCGCACGTTCCGCAATACCACCCGAAACAATTGCAGGGATAGCGGCGGCAAACGTCAGTAGGAAGAAGAACTTAACTAACTCGTAGCCATTGCTTTGAGCCAATGTTTCAGCGTCAGCAAAGAAGTTAGCACCATAGGCAATCCAGTAACCAATAAAGAAGTAAGCGATAGTTGATACACCAAAGTCCGCTAGAATTTTTACTAATGCGTTAACCTGGTTTTTCTTACGCACTGTCCCTACTTCCAAAAATGCGAACCCTGAATGCATTAAAAACACCATAATGGCGCCAAGCAGCAAAAATAAAGTATCTGAACTTTGGGTCAGGGCTTGTACAGCTCCATAAACCTGACTTTCGGTTTGAGTCATTCTCGTTACACTCCATGCAGAATAAAAAAGCGCACCAACTAGGTGCCAAATGTTTTGCAATTCACAATATTGGTGAATTTATTATGTTTGTGCCCAGCATGAGCAAGATGTATTCCAGTTTGTAACTACAACAACAACTAAATTATTAACTATCTGATTATTAATAATATTGGTTTTAAAAACGGGAATGGCCGAATGATGAACAATCGGATTTCTGCCAATAAATAGCACCACATTGGTACGCGTGAACCAATTTAGTGCGCCCTGTAATTGTTCAGTACTTATACTTCCGATTAATTCCTTTTTTCATACCAATAAAAAATATTTATTAAAAATCCCTCTTGAAGTCGTTATCTCAGACCTTATTTATTTTATCGAAACGAGTTTAGTGACTCGTGTGTAATCAATAGTTTTAATCTGTCTTTTATTTTCTGTACTAAGTAGGAGGCATCTCAACATGCATATTCGCCCTTTGAATGACAAGTTACTTGTAGAAAGGCAAGTAATGGAAAACAAATCTGAAGGTGGAATTGTACTTACTTCCCAGTCCGCTAAAAAATCTAACCGAGGCAAAGTCATTGCTGTGGGTTTAGGAAAACGTTTAGACAATGGCGATCATGCCGCCATGGAAGTGAAAGTTGGAGATCAAATCATATTCAATGACGGTTACGGCGTAAAAAACGAAAAAATAGACGGTAGAGAATATGTGATTCTCTCAGAGTCTGATGTGTTGGCAATTGTTGAATAAAGATTTGGTTGTTTTTAAGGAGTTAAATCATGGCTGCAAAAGAAGTTCTATTTGCAAATGAAGCACGTCAAAAAATGCTTAAAGGTGTAAACCTACTGGCTGATGCGGTTAAAGTCACCTTAGGTCCAAAAGGACGCAATGTTGTTCTAGATAAGTCGTACGGCGCCCCAACAATTACAAAAGATGGTGTTTCTGTCGCAAAAGAAATTGAACTCAAAGATAAGTTCGAAAATATGGGCGCCCAAATGGTCAAGCAAGTTGCTTCAAAAGCCAATGATGAGGCGGGCGATGGTACCACCACTGCGACAGTATTAGCACAAGCGTTTATTAACGAGGGGCTAAAAGCTGTTGCTGCGGGAATGAACCCTATGGACTTGAAACGCGGTATCGACAAAGCAACAGAAGCTGCGATTGCTAAGCTACGTGAAATATCGAAACCGTGTACAGACAAAGAGTCAATTACTCACGTAGGCAGCATATCAGCAAATAGTGATCGTGCTATTGGTGAAATCATTGCCGAAGCGATGGAAAAAGTGGGCCGTAATGGCGTAATTACCGTTGAAGAAGGTCAAGGATTAAGTAATGAATTATCTGTGGTTGAAGGTATGCAGTTCGACCGTGGGTATTTATCACCTTACTTTGTTACCAATCAGGAGAAAGGTTCTGTAGAACTCGATAACCCTTACATTTTATTGGTAGATAAGAAAGTCAGTAGCATCCGCGAACTATTGCCGGTATTGGAAGCGGTTGCTCAAGCATCTCGCTCTCTGTTGATCATCGCTGAAGATATTGAAGGCGAAGCTCTGGCTACATTAGTTGTGAACAACATGCGCGGTATTGTCCGAGCTACTGCCGTTAAAGCGCCAGGCTTTGGTGATAATAGAAAGGCGATGATGGAAGATATTGCTGTACTCACTGCTGGTACGGTTATTTCTGAAGAAATCGGGCTTGAGTTAGAAAAAGTAACCTTAGAACAATTAGGTTCGGCGAAGAAAGTTACTATAACCAAAGATACAACCACTATCGTTGGTGGCGCGGCGGAAGCTAGTGCTATAGCAGATCGTGTTGCGACAATTGAAAATCAGATTGAAACAACAACGTCTCAGTACGACAAAGACAAGTTGCTACAACGCATTGCTAAACTTTCTGGTGGTGTAGCGGTGATCAAAATTGGTGCGGCTACCGAAGTTGAAATGAAAGAGAAAAAAGATCGCGTCGATGATGCTTTACACGCGACTCGCGCTGCTGTGGAAGAAGGTATCGTGGCCGGTGGTGGTGTTGCATTAACGAAGATCGCCAAAGAACTTTCAGAGCTCACTGGTGACAACGACGACCAGAACGTAGGTATTCGTGTTGCTATTCGCGCGATGGAAGAGCCACTACGCCAGATTGCTATCAACGCTGGTGACGAAGCATCTGTGGTTGCAAACGCAGTGAAAAGCGGCGATGAAAACTACGGATACAACGCTGCGAGTGGACAATATGGCAACATGATAGAAATGGGTATTTTGGACCCAACCAAAGTTACCCGTTCAGCGTTGCAGTACGCAGCTTCTGTTGCAGGGTTGATGATCACTACGGAAGCAATGGTGTCCGATTACGTCGAAGACAAAAATCAGGATAGCTAACCAACAGGTTGTGATTCCAACGACTATCTAAACTTTAGCGGGCTCATCGTAGCCCGCTTTTTAGGCATATTGGAGGAGAGCTTCATGAAGCAATTACCCGCTTTTTCTTTTTCCATTTCTGAGTCTTTAAGCAGAACTCCGTCTGCAGAATGGCCTGCTACTTTTCAATTTCCAAACGTAAAATTCGGGCCGGAATTTTCGGTAACAAAATCATTTCAACAAAAGCCAACCGTCGTCGTTTTGACAATAGACTTTTCTCAGGTATTGAGTAACGTTCATCGTGAGAGAGTGATTCATTGAATGAAATCAGGCGACCAATGTTATCTTGGCCGCCTGTAACACTATATCAATGGCACTATAAGCGATTGAGATTTTTTATAGGTTTGGCCCTTTAGAGGGCGCATGAGGAATATTGTTTTTCAACTGCTGCATCCCTTTAACCATTCGCACAAACCAAAGTGAAATGGCAAACAGAGCAATTAATGCTCCGACATAGGGAATTGCGCCACCTACGGTCGTTAACCATGAATGTGCGTACCAGTAACGGTTAACGCCCATGATCAGCCCGTTGGTAGTGGCGACAGTGACAATCAGTACCACAAAGAAAGTTAAAAAGAGGAAGAAGTTGCGGATCAAACCGTAGTAATGAGAGTTTGCGACTTCCCCATCCTCGTTTTTATCCAGACGATATCCGGCATAAATAATGCCGATAACGCCGGAGATTAAACAGGTAAACGGTGTTAATAGGTTAGCGATGTAAACGAACCACACTGACTTGTTATCCGAAGCTTGCATAGTATTAGCGCTTGTCATGCATTGGCTCCCCCATTGGTGGAGATTGAGTGTCGTTGGAAACGGCGTCCGCTTCTTCAATTTCTCCTTTGGCTTTCATTTCGTCATACCATAAATCGTGATGCTCTTTAGCCCAAGTTTCATCAACTTTACCTGTCACCATGCCTTCCAACGCACCTTCCATACCAAACAAACCAATATAGATATGGAACACGAAACCACAGATTAAAATCAATGCCGAGAACATGTGGACAAGGTTAGACATCTCCATGTCGCGACGAGTTTGACCAAAGATAGGGAAATCAAGGAACAAACCACTCACAGCAGCGAAGGCACCAAACACAATCAACAACCAGTAAACCGCTTTTTCACCAGCATTTGAGAAGCCTGCTGATGGATGTGTACCTTTATGCTTACCGACCATTCCACCCAGTTTCATTGCCCATTGAACATCCACTTTAGTGAACAGCGATTTACGCCACCACTTCAGCAGGATAAACACCAGCAACACAAAGAACAGAGGCCCTACATAGTTGTGATACTGTTTTGCGGCGAAAACGATAAAACCCCATAAGTCAGTTGGGATGTAAGGTTTCAAAAAATGCTTTCCGTAAACCAGCATCAAACCACTGAATGCTAAAGTTAAGAATGTAAACGCCATAGACCAATGCAGCGCCCTATCTAGTCGCGACCAGCGATTTAACTTTCTCCCCGTTCTAGGTTTGCTCAACATGATTGGGCCAACAATCACATACGCCAGAATAACCAAAGCAATACTTCCGAAAATCGCGACTGCACCCGCAGGAGACATCCATTTTTCTTTCAAAATAAACCACGTTTCGCCCGGTTTACTGATCAGAACACCATGCTCAGGAGACTGAGAGGTGGTATATCCAGACACACCTTGACGAACTTGTCGCCAGTAATCAGCACCAGCAAGTTGGCTCATTTCACTCTGCGCAACATCTGCCTTGCCATTTACGGCTTTGCCACCTTCTTCTGCAAACGCAGGCGCAAAAGCCAAGCACAGCAGTGCTGCCAGTAAAGGCAGCACTCGACCAGCAGCGCGAACAATTAAATTTCGCATAGGCTACTAGCTCCTTGTTGCGTCATAAGAAAGATCTTCACCATTGGTCCAGCCAGCACCTTTTGCGCCACGTTCAACAACACGTTGACGGAAGATATCTGACACTGTCTCAGCATCCCCTGCCATAAGCGCTTTGGTTGAACACAGTGAAGCACACATTGGAAGTTTGCCTTCCGCAATACGGTTCGCACCGTATTTTTTACGCTCTTCTTCAGAACCCACTTCCGTTTCAGGACCACCCGCACAGAAAGTACATTTGTCCATTTTTCCACGCTCACCAAATGCAGTTTGCTTAGGAAATTGTGGTGCACCAAATGGGCAAGCGAACAGACAGTAGCCACAACCGATACAAAGATCTTTATTGTGCAGAACAATACCGTCTTCCGTGTGTACGAAACAATCTGCTGGGCAAACTGCCATACACGGTGCATCGGTACAGTGCATACACGCAACCGAGATCGAGTTTTCACCCGGCTCACCATCGTTAAGTGTTACAACGCGTCGACGTTGGATTCCCCACTCTAATGCGTCGTCGTTTTCGTTTTTACATGCAGTCACACAGCCGTTGCATTCGATGCAGCGCTTGGTGTCACATAGGAATTTCATTCTAGCCATCGCGGTGCTCCTTACGCTTTACGGATGTTACATAGTGTGACTTTCGTTTCTTGCATCTGAGTCGTTGGATCGTAACCGTAAGTGGTTGCAATGTTCGCTGACTCGCCAACAACATATGGCTGAGTACCTTCTGGGTACCTGCCTCTTAGGTCTTCACCTTGGAACTTCCCACCGAAGTGGAACGGAATGAATGCCATTCCCGGACGTACACGACGAGTAACCATAGCTTTAACGTGAATGCGTCCTTTCTCCGCGCCTTCAACCCATACCATATCGCCATCTTTGAAGCCTAAATCGTTGGCATCTTTAGGGTTGACCTCAACAAACATCTCTTGTTGAAGCTCAGCTAGCCATGGGTTTGAACGTGTCTCATCACCGCCACCTTCATACTCAACCAAACGACCAGACGTGAGAATGATTGGATATTCTTTCGACTTATCCTGATCCTGAATAGATTTATAAAGGGTTGGCAGACGATAGATAGACTCTGCATCGTTCCAAGTCGGATAATCCGCAATCAAATCTCTGCGCGGTGTGTATAAAGGCTCACGGTGAAGCGGCACACGGTCTGGGAACTCCCATACAATGGTACGCGCTTTGGCGTTACCAAACGGAATACAGCCATGCTTGATTGCCACACGCTGAATGCCGCCAGACAGATCGGTTTTCCAGTTTTTACCTTCCGCTTCTGCTTTCTCTTCAGGGGTAAGATCATCCCACCAACCAAGATGTTGCAGTAGCTTAGCGCTAAACTCTGGGTATCCGTCTTCGATCTCACTTCCTTTTGAGAAGCTATCTTCAGCAAGTAGGTTCTTACCTTCGAACTCGACACCGTAACGAGCACGGAAATTGCCGCCACCTTCTGCAACAGTTTTGGACGTGTCATAAAGAATGTGAGTGCCCGGGTGTTTCATCTCAGGCGTACCCCAACATGGCCAAGGCAAGCCATAGGTTTCACCGTTTACTGGTCCACCCTCTGCTGAAAGTGTTGTTTTGTGGAATGTGTGCCAGTTTTGTTGATGCGCTTTCAAGCGTTCCGGACTTTGTCCTGTATATCCAACCGTCCACATCCCTTTATTAAATTCACGAGTGATGTCTTCGATGACGGGTTGATTATTTTCGACTTTAATATGCTTAAACAACTGATCAGCGAAGCCAAGTTTGCTTGAAAGCAAATACATGATTTCGTGGTCTGGTTTTGAATCAAACAATGGTTCAATGACTTGGTCACGCCACTGAATAGATCGGTTAGATGCCGTCACACTGCCGTAAGTTTCAAACTGAGTGGTTGCTGGAAGCAGATAAACACCATCAGTACGGTCGTTCATCACCGCAGCGACTGTTGGATATGGGTCGACAATGACCATCATGTCCAATTTCTGCATCGCTTTTCTCATTTCAACGCCACGAGTTTGCGAGTTTACAGCATGGCCCCAGTAGAACATGGCGCGAATGTTGTCGTTCTGCTCGATATTAGATTTGTCTTCGAGCACGCCATCAATCCAACGCGATACAGGAATACCCATATTGTTCATTGGCTTGTGACCACGATACTCTTTCTGGTCGAATCGATTTTTAATCCACTCGAAATCGACATCCCACACGCGAGCCCAATGTTTCCAAGAACCATCAAGTAAGCCGTAGTAACCCGGTAGAGTATGAGAAAGTACGCCTAAGTCCGTTGCGCCTTGAACGTTATCGTGACCACGGAAGATATTTGCACCGCCGCCAGATTTACCTAGGTTTCCAAGTGCCAATTCAAGTACACAGTATGCGCGAGTGTTGTTGTTACCAGTGGTGTGCTGAGTACCACCCATACACCAGACCACACAACCGGGACGGTTTTCAGACAACAATTTCGCCGTGTGATATACGTCTTCTTCGCTCACACCTGTAACGCGCTCAACCTCTTTAGGGTTCCATTTCGCCACTTCAGCGCGAATTTCATCCATACCGAATACACGCTGACGAATGAACTCTTTATCTTCCCACTGGTTATTAAATATGTGCCATAGCAAACCCCAGATAAATGCCACGTCAGTACCTGGGCGCAAAGCGACGAAATGATCCGCTTTTGCCGCAGTACGGGTACGTCTTGGGTCAGCGACAACAATCTTACAGTTGTTCTTCTCTTTGGCGATTAAGATATGTTGCATCGCAACTGGGTGAGCTTCAGCAGGGTTCGAGCCAATGAACAGAATCGATTTGCTGTTATGCATATCGTTAAAAGAGTTGGTCATTGCCCCGTAGCCCCATGTGTTTGCTACACCGGCTACTGTTGTCGAGTGACAAATACGCGCTTGGTGGTCAACGTTATTGGTACCCCATAGCGAAGCCATTTTTCTGAACAGATACGCTTGTTCGTTGCTGTGTTTCGCACTGCCAAGCCAGTAAACAGAATCAGGGCCTGACTCTTCACGAATTTTCAGAACATTGTCGCCGATTTCGTTAATGGCTTGATCCCATGAGATCTTTTTCCATTTTCCGTTTTCGAGTTTCATCGGGTATTTCAGACGACGCTCCCCATGACCGTGTTCACGAAGAGCTGCACCTTTAGCACAGTGTCCACCAGCGTTAAATGGGTGGTCAAATGCGGGTTCCTGACCTGTCCATACGCCATTTTGAACTTCAGCGTAGATACCACAACCCACAGAACAGTGAGAACAGATGGTGCGCTTCACTTCAGTTTTGGCATTGCGATCAACTTCTTCCGCTTGTGCCTTTTTGATCATTCCCGGAGCAAATAGACTTGCACCGACAACCGCACCACCAGCAGCTAATGAGCTGTTTTTCATGAAGGCACGACGGCTAATCCCGAGCTGATTCTTTTCTTTTGTTACGTTATCAGAACGTTTAGTTAGTCTCATCTGCGAGCTCCTATAGCGTGTCGTAGTAATCACGAATGTGTTGTGTCTCGTGATAACCTTCTTTTTTATTTGTAGGTACATTCAAAGACGGTTCTTGTGCACTGACACTTTGAGAAACTGTTGCGCCTACAGCGCCAGCAACCGCGGCAGTTCCAAGTCCTTTGAGCAGGTCACGTCTGCTTTTATCGATGTCTTGTTGTTGTTTTTTCATCATTGCTTCCTTATCTCGTCCCTATTGTTGCCAACAAGGTAAGTCTGAAAGCGCCTTATGCGCTTATTCAGTCAGGTTCTTTACTTCTATTTTGTGAGTATTACGTTTACTTACCTTCGCCTCGGTAAATGACACATTTTCTAACGACAAAAATGCACGCATTAACTTGGCAACTGCATGGTAATAACGGGTGTGTTGCGCTTCGGTAATTTGTACGGCAAGACGTTCATACCAAGGCGCTAAATGACGATTGAAAAATGATTGTTGAACGGATTCTGGCTGTTCGCACAAATACGCCATGGTTTCGCAAAGAGCTGAAATATGATCTTCAGGCTCTTTCACATTTTCACTTCGCTCTAAACCTAGCTGGCTTAAATGTGTGCGAATTTCCGCTAGCGGTTTTTCCATTAGCGATCCAGTTAAATGCCAAGATGCAAAAGGTACGATTTCACCGCGACCAATACCGATGAACAGTTCTTGGTACTCATCTTCCAGTTGCTCAACATTGGTATTCTTAGACGCATGAACGATTTCAGACCAAGCCTGAGCCATAGGCGTACCGTTGTCTTCAAACTCTAACTCAGAGAGAAAATCGAGCAGTTCTTTGCTAGGCGCTTGGCGAAATAGCGTCGCCAATAACAGATAGATATCTGAACGCATTGATTGTGCCTGTTCCATTTCCTTCTCCTAATATCTCAGCTGTTGTTCTGGGTCGTTAGCCATAGACTCAAATACATCAATCACACGGCAGTCTTCACACATAGCAATACGGTTCAAAGCTTCAGCAGTAGCAAAATGCGAGTGACCTTGTAACTTATTCTGCAACATAGTGATCATAGATTGAGGTGCGAATGGCTTATGGCAACGCAGACATTTCGCTGGTTCTTCCTGATGGAGCGTGATCGCCGATTGACGAGCTGCTTTATCCCAGTTCATTTGCTTAACACTTGTTAGAGCATTTTCAGGACAAGCTTTGATACACAAGCCACATTGAACGCAGTCCTGTTCAACAAACTTAATCCCCGGAATATCACCTTCATGATGAAGCGCTCTTGTTGGACACACTGCAACGCATCCCATACATAAAGTACAGTCTTTGGTTGAACACTCTATCGTCCCGTAAACGGAAGAGGCTTCTAATGGCTGCGCCACTTTCTCGATGTTGAATTGTTCGGCAAGTGCATCAAGCGAGGTAAATAGACGGGAACGCTTGTTCCCTTCTAATTCACCTAAACGTAATTGAAGATCGTCGGTGATTAGGTTCGGAGCGCCTTCGCGAAGTGATTCTAAATAGAGGATGTTTATTGTCTCTTTCGCTAGGCCTAACTGAGAAAGCAATGTTTGAGCGGTTGCGACTTCTTGTTCCAGAATACGTTGAATGGTTTTCGGCATTCGGCGACTGGCAGCAAAAAGAACTTGAGTCGCTCCATTGGTTAATGCGGCAAACCAAGTATCAATACCGATGGATGGCAGTTCATCGACCGTCACTGGAATAACGTTTTCGGGTAGTGCCTTTAACGCCATCAGGTTATACGTCTCGTGTTCTGAGCTACAAATCAAAACGACCGGTTTTTCTCCGCCCGCTTGAAAGTAGTTTTTAAGCAAACGTTCGATAAACTTTTGTGTCTCTTTAGGTGTGGGTAATGCGTAATGAATAGCTTCGGTAGGACAAGCGGTGGCACAAGTTCCGACGCCTTGGCATAGATAAGGGTTAATCTCAATTCTATGACCTGTTTTGTCTGAACCTTCGCTTGATAAAGCGCCAGCAGGACAGGCATCCACACAACGTTCACAGCCTTTTACACCGCGTGAACTGTGCGCGCATAAATCGGTATCAAGTCGGAAATATTTTGGTTTATCAAAAGTGCCGACCAAATTTGGGATTTGCTCAAGTGCGTCAGCCAGTTTTGGATAGCCTCGCCCTACAGGGAAATACCCCGGAACAGGAACTTCTTCCGTCATGACGCCATTCAGAGACATATCAAGGATGATATCGAACGAATCTTTTCCTATAGCGACTTTTGAAAGACTTGTTGTGACACCATGGTTTTGTACCAGCACATCAAAACTGCCGAGGTATCCACTAATTTGAACGCTATCTGCAAAATAGATATTGGCTTCTTTGCCCTTTTCTCCATCAATGGAGAGCAAAGAGACAGATTGAACTTGAGGTAATTGTTCTGCGATACGCTCAATCAGACTGGTAGGCCCAATAATCAGAGTATCGCCAGAGGACTCATAACTCACCGTGGGAGGAATGAGGTTAGATAATTCGACGGTATTTTCAATGGCAGAGTACCGCGCGATTCCATTTTGCGAAGTCGATTGTTGTAAGTATTGTTTTAGCATTTGCTCGCTTCCAGTGTTTATCCACACACTTTTTATCTGGATATGAACCTACATTAGCAAATAGCGTTCCAAGAAAACTTTTCAATATTTACAACAAGATACAAGGATAACACTAAGCTAATTAAGGGCATTATTATCTTGTGGGACAATTTGTCCCAACTGCTAACTTACCGTTTAGTCAAAATGTACCTATGATTTATATGGTATTTTTTGTCTCACCTTCTAAATCAGAGAGTTCAATGTGGGTCTCTAATGCTGTTTCTTCCGTTTGCTCACCCTCTTCCACCTCACTATGCTGCGCAAGCAGTTCGGGTTGTTCAGACTCAAACTGTTCCTGTTGCTCAGGGTTTTCGGTCGACTCTTTCAACCATCCTCGCAATGTTTTTGCAATTTCCGGTGACAGAGGTTTGAGGGCACTGAAGTCCTGAGCGTAGTCGTTCATTCTGCACACTTCACTAAACTCGCCGCCGAAAAATAGCTTACGTAGTGCGGCTTTTTTAATGTCTTTATCGGCTTCCGAAGTCAGTAAGGAAGCAAGTGATTGAGGCTCGCTACCCTCTTGTAATGCTTCAACATCTGAAGATAGGTTTTCGTCTGATCTGTCCTCGCTTGTTAGGTCAATGGCAGTATCAGTGTTAATTGAATCAGCTTCCAATCCTGGCTTCGCGTCTTCTACCTGAGCGTCTTTCTCTCCCTCAAGCTTACGTTTTGACCAGCGCGTTAAGAATGAATCATTGACCACTAGACCTCCCCGCGCCTTTACGCTTCTTACCACGCACTTCTAACAGTTCGCCGTGTCGGCCGATAAAAGCTTCCATCCAAGCTTGCACAGGCAAAGGCATGTCATTCGACAACACCAAATACTCTCCATCCATATATTGACCTGCGACACTTTGCGAGGCGATTAAGCGGATGATTTTTGGTGCTTCGCCATCTTCTGGCTGTTCTAAAATCAAAAACAATTTTGGACTTTGGGAGCTGAGATTAAAGCGATAGTCTGTACGCTCGTCTCGATATAGCTCCAGCATTGCAACATGCTGTGAGTTCTCATCTACGGTTAGATCAAAGCCAAGTAACTGCCATTGGGTTGTTACCCACATTCCGGCAGTAATCTCATGTTCTTTTAAGCGACAGCTTATAGGCCAACTGTTTTCGGTTTTTGCCATCGTTTGTTTAGCTACAAGAGGTTGAGCTTGTATTTGTTTTTCTGACATAAGAAACCTAATCAATTCTTGTTTTAGTATATGTTGTTAGTGTTATTTAAGGTGACACAAAGCAAATATTGAGCCATTGACTCAAGCCTAGTTGGAAATTTGCGAATGTCATGGGTTAAATGTCGCATTAATTTGCGGTTAAATGATGAAAATGTCCTAATCGACGCAATTAACAAAGCAATGGAATGAAACTTGCTGTTTCGTTGTTCTCCGATCACTCCATCAGGAATCTCACGTGGCACAACCTAAAATCATAAAAACCAGTGAAAACCCATTTCAAACTATCGAAGTTGATGTTTTTGACGAATATGGTGAGCGCTTAACTAAATCTATCGCCTGTGAGCGCCCGTTAACAGTAATGCTTAACTGGAAAGAGATAGTCACCTTGATGACATTAGGATCTCGCCCTGAAGCCCTTGTCTTAGGCTATCTGAAGAACCAAAGTTTTCTTAACGATCCTGAAGCACTTGAGTCAGTTATTATTGACTGGGAAACCAATACTGCCGCCATTGTCACCAAAGAATCGCTAGAACATTTAGAACCTGCATTAAAGAAAAAGACCGTTACTTCGGGTTGTGGTCAGGGAACTATGTACGGCAACGTCATGAAGCAGTTAGAAGGTTACAAAGTTCCTCAAACTGAAATTAAACAGTCTGAAATTTACGACGCGCTCGAAGCACTCACCCATCACAATGATACTTACAAAGCAGCAGGAGCTGTTCATGGCTGTGCTGTTTGCCAAGGCAACTCTGTGCTCTCTTTTGTCGAAGATGTTGGTCGTCATAACGCTGTTGATACTTTGGCGGGTGAAATGTGGCTTCAAGGTGAAAGCGGTGATGACAAGATTTTCTACACCACCGGAAGATTAACCTCAGAGATGGTCATCAAAGTTGCTCAAATGGGCATACCTGTTTTGTTATCTCGTTCTGGGGTGACACAAATGGGATTAGAGCTTGCTCATCAGTTTGGTATTACCACTATTGCTCGAGCGAAAGGACGTCGTTTTCAGGTCTACAGTGGCGTTGAGAAAATAGAATTTGATGTTAAAGGTCATTTGGCCGATGAATCCGAATAATGGATTCAATTACTCAACAAATGACTCATTCAAAAAAGTAAAAACTCTTTATACAACCTTACATACAAGGGCGTATCAGATTTGATACTGCGTTATTTTGATTGCATTTTTTAGTCTGGATATCTGTATCTAAAACCGGATATTCGAACTACACTATTTTATGAAATCAATGGCTTACTTTAACGATAACGCATATGCAAAATTTGTTACGTCTTTTTCTGATGTTTTGGCTAGTGAGTGGACAAGCAGCCCATGCCGAATGGGATGTGAATAATATCAACACAATACCAACAGCGAACAACAGTGCTTTAGAAATCGAGCAGCAGATAAAAAAACTGCCAGACTCATTGTTCATGACCCCAAATGAATATCTTGAGGTCTCTAGACTGTTGCATTCAACCCTCTCTCTTCAATCGAATAACATTAATGATTTCTCACAGGCTTTAGTTGCCTACCGCAATCAAGATGATGACTTCAATTGGTTTAATTTGGAGCAACGCTATCTCACTCAGGTGAGCTTAACCCATTCAAAGCAACAATTGCTTCGTTTGGCGGATGAACATACGAGTGCAGAAGTTACCGGATTTGGCCCTACTGGCGTTCTTCAGTTCAAGCAGGAATGGAAAGTGGCTCAACTGAGCGCCGAATACCTGTTTTATTTCCAGATACGCAGTTTTCAATCCCTTATCGACGATTTGCTGATCTCCCCTGTACCTTTTATTTGGTCAGTGTGTAAGGTACTGTTTATCTACTTTTTATTGGTGTGGTGGCTAAGACACAGCAAGCGACTCATTGAACTGTTTCGTAACACCTATTTAAAAGATAAATCAGAACCTTCGCTTTGGGCACGTATTGTCTGGTACGCCAGCAAGGCAAACAAAGCAATAGCGTGGCTGATTGCGATAACTTTCTCACTGCAAGTACTCGCGGAAATTAAGAGTTTGCAGCACCTCGTCTATCTCGAAATTTTTATTTGGTGGATCTGGGGCGGTTCTATCGCCGTCAGCTTGATTCTGGAATTTACCTACAGAACCAGTCATACCTCGAATAAGGCGCTAATGGCGTTAAGGCTCAGCACTATTCGTCGCATTGTTTGGACGGTGATCATTACGGGTGTGATTCTCCAGCTTTCTATGCGCACATTGGGTAAAGGAACCATCTATTACTGGATTCTCAATACCATGTATGCTTGGTTCTTTGTCATGATAGTGTCGGTGCTAAACCTGTGGCGTGAACGAATTTTCGCTTATGCGGAAAAGGCTTCAGACAGACCACTTTGGGTCAACTGGACCATCAGTAAGAAAGATGCGTTCGCCGTCAGAGTGTTCGCCACCACCATAACCTTAGCGTGGCTGTTAATGCATACGTTGCAATACCGACTTATTGCAGCGCTTTCAAACTACACCTTCTTCAGTCAAGCCCTTGCTTATCTGTTTAGAATCGAAGTAGCTAAACAAAATGAAAATATTTCTTCTGACCATAACCACGTCCGTATCAAAGGTGATGAAGCTTTTGAGTACATTCTACCGGGGTCTATGGATAGCGAACTGATTGATTATGCCGCTGACGAAATAAAGCAGTTGTCGCGCTACCTGCTGACCGACAGTCCGGCAATCTGCGTTGTAACGGGTGAACGAGGTATCGGCACCACAACTTTACTTTATACCTTGCTGCATAAGGTAAAGAACGCTGAACCTTTGTACCTGAGCTGTCCGTATTCAGGCTACACAGAACTGCTTGAACTGCTTGCATTAAGCCTAGGTTTAGAAGCGGAGTCATCCGAGATTCAAATTCTTTCCCATTTACGTAAGAGTGAACAAACCTATCTGATTGCAATAGATAACGCTCAACGTTTGGTAAAACCTATGGTCGGTGGATTAAACAGTTTAATGAAACTCACCAACCTACTTCGTCGCTCTAAGAAAAATCATCGTGTGATTATGGCCATCGAGAAGTCGAACTGGCGCTTCGTCGACAGAGCGCGTGGCGAACGCTTGTTGTTTGACTGGGTTACGGTTCTTCCTCGCTGGAATGAGAAGCAGATGGTAAAACTGCTTGATAGCCGGATTAACCGAGAGATTGAATCACCTGTCAGTTTTGAAGGGCTTGTTGTACCCCGTCAATGGGATCAGGACGATTCCAGCGATGACGAACGCGCGAAACAAGGTTTTTACCGTATTCTTTGGCACTATTCCGACGGGAACCCTACGGTTGCGTTGCGTTTCTTCCGCCGCTCTTTGAACCGCAATAAAGAAACTGGAGTGGTTAATGTCAATTTGTTCCATGTTCCTGACTCACAAGATCTGGAACAGATGCCTAAGCCTATGCTGGCGGTTCTACGTTCTATTGTGCAGCTTGAGGTGGCTTCTAGTGAAGAGTTGTCTAAGTGTACTCAGCTAAGTATTGCTGAAGTCATTGGTATCGTGCGTTATTTTCAAAGTCGCGGATATTTGGAATGGGCAGAAGATAAGGCTCGTGTTTCTGATCACTGGTATCGCACGATTACCAACGTTCTTGATCGCCAACATCTACTGGTGAAATAAACAATGAAGAAAAGTATGACTCACATGTATTCACGTTTTATTGCTTTGCTCTTACTCGGTCTTGCATTACCCAGTTATGCGACCGAAGAGTCTGTCAGCGCGGAGAGCTTTCAACAGATCGCCAGCTTAGTTCGATGGAGCGGCGTATTCTTCTCTATTCTGATCATTGCGGGTACTTGGCTGCTGCTTAAGTTTATGAGTTCACTCGTTGAGACGATTGGTAGTCAGTTCGCGCAATATCGAATGTTGCTACAAAAGCTTCAGTCGTTTCTCCAGTTCTTTATTTACATGGGGGCTGGTGTGGTGGTGTTTGTCCTAAGTTTCAGGATCAACGACCATATTTTAGCTTTAATCGGCGGTACGTTAGCGGTGTCTGTGGGCTTTGCTTTAAAAGACTTGGCAGCATCGTTTATCGCAGGCATGACGGTTATGATTGACCGCCCGTTTCAAGTTGGTGACCGCGTCACATTTGAGGGGCATTATGGCGACATCATCACTATTGGTTTGCGTTCAGTTCGTATGCGTACTCTCTCAGACGACATTATTACCATCCCAAATAACAAGTTCTTAAACGAAGTGGCCGTCAGTGGTAACTATGGTGCTCTTGATATGCAGGTGGTGATTCCATTTTATGTCGGTATGGATGAGGACATCGTTCTAGCGCGCAATCTTATCCAAGAGGCCGCCTCTTCCAGTCGCTACATTCATTTACCCAAGCCTGTCACTGTATTGGTGAAGCAGACCATTACAGATAACTATTTGGCGGTTCAGTTAACCTGTAAAGCTTATGTGGTCGATACGGCGTATGAGAAGTTGTTTGAGACAGACATTACTTTGCGGGTCATGGATGAGTTCAAACAACACGGGATTAAACCACCCAAGATTGCGATTCACGCACAATAGACCTGAAATGCTAGTTTTAGACTGATAACAAAATGCCTCGGAATCGAGGCATTTTGCTTTTCTGCGTTATCGAAATTAAGAGACTGATTTAGCGATAATCAGGTCTGTCTCAGCCTTCACTGGAAGGAAGACGCTGAACACACTGCCCTTACCGACTTCAGATTGGACTCTGATCTCGCCACCAGTTTGGCTGAGCATACTTTGAGATACCGATAATCCTAACCCCGTACCATCACGCTTAGTGGTATAGAAAGGATCAAAGATACGTTTGAGATTTTCTGGCTTAATACCGCATCCTTCGTCTTCAATCGTAATGATAGCTCCACAACAGCGATCTTCTTCAAACCAGTCTTTACTCTGAATCGTCAGTTTGCCTTTACCATTCATGGCATGGATAGCATTCATCTGTAAGTTAACCAGAATCTGCAACAGCAGATGGCGATTGACTTCAACGGACTTACGAGCGTTAAGGTCGACAACAAACTCAATATCTCGCTTTTTGGCGCCGGTTTTAACTAGCGTGATACTTTCTTCAATGATTGGGTTAACGTGCTGCCAGGTAATTTCATCCTGTACACCACCTTGTCGGCTGTATTGAAGCAAACTGCGAGTAATATTTCGGATTCTGTCCACCTGCTCCAAAATCGCCTGAATCTCTTCCTCAATGCGAGCGCCTTCTTCACCTAATTCAAATTGAATAAGCTCCGTGTTACCCAAGATCACCGCGGTTGGGTTATTGATCTCATGGGCTATCCCCGCGGTCAGTTCACCGAGAGCCGCCAGCTTTTCATGCACAATCAGTTTATCCCGCGTGGTATGAAGCAATTCAATATGGTGTTCGAGCTGTTCGGTTTTCTCTCTCAGCTTCGTCGTTCTAGAGTGAACTTTTTCTTCCAGTTCGTTAGCCGCATTCTGAATTTCGTCATTTCGCTGTTGGAGCAGATCAAGCATGTTGTCGAACTGCTTCGCCAGTTGTGCTAGCTCGTGCTTTTCATCTAAGCCAAGCGGACCAATGCGCTGGTTCTTCCCCAATTGAACAAGCTTTACTACGCGATGTATACGCTCAATCGGTCGGAAAAGATCACGTGACCCGCGATAGACAAACAGACTTGATATCGCCAACAGTACTAAGGTAGTCACTGCGATTTCAAAGATGTTGGTAAGGTAAGTTTTAACAAACGGCCACATCAGATAGCCGGTATAAAGCATACCAATCACTTGATTGTTTTGATTGCGAATGGGTTGATAAGCCGTGATATACCAAGCATCGTATACATACGCTCGATCAATCCAGTCTTCACCACGAACAAGGACGGCTTGTTTCACTTCGTTAGAGACTCGGGTACCTATTGCTCGCCCTTCTCTCTCATCGCTATTGAGCGGCACATTGGTACTGACGCGTAAGTCATCTAAGAATAAAGTGACGGTGCCCACTGGTCTTAACTTATTGTGTGTATAGGGATAAACAATATCGCGGATTTCGTCGATTAATCCGCTACTGTTGTTCAGTAACTCACCACCATCAAGAAAGCCAATTGCCTTATTGTTGCTGTCATATACCGTCACTACTGTGCGGCTGACTAAACCTCTACTCTCGACTGCGTCGCCGCTCAATTCTTGAACTTTTGCACGTTGCGCTAGGCTCGGTTCTAGCTTTTGCAGTTCTTCATCACTAAGCACATCAAAAAACGTTTTATTTTGGCTCAGATTATAGTGAGCCTCATTTTCTGGTGAGTTAATGGGGTGGAAAGTCAGGAAATCGAGTTGATAGCGCTGTTTTTGGTTTTTCACCCAAACGTCTACAGAACTTATGGACTGACCGTTCAAACGCACGCGAAACTCATAAGAATCCGTTAGCGCCTGAATCCTATTCATCTGATTCTGTTGTTGGATTGAAATTGATTTATTGGCAACGCCCAGTCTTTCGGCAACGTCAACAAGTGTACTCTGCCATGTGTAATGAAGTGACCAATAGACCGAAATTGCAATCAACGCGAGTAAGGTAAAGCCTATGGGAACGGACGTCAGAATCAAAAGACGATAGCGAACCATGGTCTGAAAGCGGTGCTTCCATTTACGCCACAGCGGAAAATCATTCCACATTTTCAGTACCTTCGCTTTCCCACTCTTTATACTTACGTTCTAACGTTTTTCTTGCGACGCCCAGATCTCTCGCAGCAGCTGATTTATTTCCTTCATGGAAATCAACCAGTTGTTCAATATGCGCACGCTCTACATCTTTAAGTGTCCAAGCATTAGGATAACCCGTTGCCTTATCACGCTTTTTGTTTTCAATGTACTCAGGCACGCCTGCAACATGTGACACCGTCACTGACACATTGGTTGGATGTGCGATACCATTCATCTCACGCCAATAATGGGCAGGCGGTTTACCCAGCAAAATGCAGCGTTCTATAAGGTTTTTCAGTTCTCGGATATTGCCCGGCCAATCATAATCGTTCATCGCACTGACATCTTCATGCGCCCACTTCGGAACAGGCACTGCTAGCTCTTTACACAGTTTTTGCGTAAAAAATGGTACCAACTCTCTTAAGTCGCTTTTACGATCACGTAAAGGTGTGACATCAATTTTGAGCACGTTTAGACGGTAATAGAGATCGCTTCGGAAACGACCATTTTCAACTTCTTTTTGCAGATTTCGGTTTGTCGCTGCAACGATTCGAACATCAACGTTTATCTCTTTCTCAGAACCTACAGGGCGAATGGCTCGTTGCTCTAATACTCTCAACAAAGAAGATTGCATGGTGAGTGGCATCTCTCCAATTTCATCGAGAAACAAAGTGCCACCATTAGCCACTCGGAACAGACCTTCACGGCTTTTCTTCGCTCCAGTAAATGCGCCTGAAGTATGTCCAAACAATTCGCTTTCCAACAACTCAGGAGCAATTGCGCCGCAGTTAACAGGAACAAATGGCCCTTTTCGGCCACTGGCCTCGTGAATACCACGCGCTACCAACTCCTTACCTGTTCCCGATTCACCTTCAATTAAAACCGAAGCTCTTGAAGGGGCAAACTGCAAAATTAGCTGCTTGAGTTGTTTGGTTTTTTCAGACTGGCCAATAATCTGGCTTGTGGTATGGCGCTCAAAGTCATGCTTTAACGCATATTGCATGCGGGCACTTAAGCATTTGTCCATACAGCGTTTAACAGCCTGCATCATCTGTTCTAGGTTAAATGGTTTAAGAATGAAGTCTGAGGCACCGAGTTTTAGCGCTCTGATTGCTGTTTCTAAGTCGGCATAACCGGTCATAAAGATCACTTCGGCTTTATGATACTCGTCGGTGAAGGCTTCTTCCCATTCAATGCCAGATCGGCCAGGTAAATTGATATCGAGAATGATTAAATCGTAATGATTGGCGGTACGCAGTGATTCCGCGTCTTCAATAGAGCTCGCACAATCAACTTTAGAAAACCATTTGCTTAAGGCTTTCTTCAAAATGGCCTGCATACCCATTTCGTCATCGACAACAAGAACCGAAAACGCCTGATATAAAGGAGCTTGCTTTGAATCTATTGTATTGCTCATGAGTTTCTCAACGATAATTCATTAGGACAGAACGACTCACATAACCATACTACTGATGTGCCCATGTTGAGACATTTTGTCCCTACAAATGTGCGCTATCGCCTAATTTTGTAAGATTAATCATGATATTGTCTATTTCCCATACAAAAAGCCTAGCTTTAAATGTGGCATCCAGTTTGCTATGTCTGATCTGCTATAAGTCAGATTCAATTATCGTTAAGACGTAATTTGGCGGTCAATCTAGCTCAGCCCACTATTAAATTAAATTGTAAAATTAAAATGGATTTCATAATGAATAATAAGATTTCTCTTGCTCTTGCAGCAACGTCACTGGTTTTAGTCAGCTATTCCGCATCCAGTGCGGATGATACACAACGTATTCGTTTAGCCACCACCACCAGTACCTACCATTCAGGCTTGTTAGACTACCTATTGCCAGTTTTTGAAAAAGAAGCCGGTTATAAAGTGGATGTCATCGCGACAGGAACCGGTAAAGCGCTAAAAATGGGTGAAAACGGTGATGTTGATTTGGTAATGACACACGCACCTAAAGCAGAAGCAGACTTTGTTGATAAAGGATTCGGTGTGCTGCCTCGCAAACTGATGTACAACGATTTTGTTTTAGTTGGTCCAAACAGCGATCCCGCTAAAATCGCGCAACAGAAAAATGTCCTTGATGCTTTTAGCCATATTGCCAAAGACGGTGTGACATTCATTTCTCGTGGTGACGATTCTGGCACACATAAGAAAGAATTGGGCATCTGGGCTCAGGCTAAAATTGAACCAAACTTTGGTGGTTATAAGTCTGTAGGACAAGGCATGGGGCCAACGCTTAACATGGCTTCTGAGCTGCAAGCTTATACACTGACTGACCGTGGTACGTGGTTGGCCTATCAGAACAAACTTGACCTTAAAATTGTTTTTGAAGGCGATGACAAACTGTTTAACCCATACCAAGTGATTCTTATCAATCCAGAACGGTACCCTGCTACCAATTATCAAGCAGCAAAAGCGTTTAGTGATTGGCTAGTTTCTGAAGAAGGACAACAGAAAATCAACAGTTTTACTCTTAACGGACAACAACTTTTTGTTGCGAACGCAGACAAATAACGGTCGTGTATGAGCCTTTGGCAAACTACCCAAGACGCACTGACATTACTGATTAATTTTGACGCTGAACTCTGGGAGATCGTTGCGGTCTCCTTTAGCGTTTCATTATCAGCTATTTGTGTGGTGTTAATTCCAGCGATGCTTTTTTCGTTTTTGCTTGCTTACAGCAACTTTCGCGGCAAATGGCTTTTGCTGTCAGTGATAAACACACTTCAAGCGGTTCCAACCGTCGTGATCGGCTTGCTTTTGTATATGTTGCTTTCACGATCTGGGCCTTTGGGAAACTGGTCATTACTTTTCACCCAAAAGGCAATGATCTTAGGTCAGATGCTGATTTGCTTCCCTATTCTGGTGTCTATGATGCACGGCACTCTTCAATCCAGTGACCGACGTTCTGTTGAAACCGCTATGACTCTTGGCGCTTCGACACCAAGGATTGCAGTGACCATTATCTGGGAAACACGTTTCCCGTTATTAGCAGCCGTGATCGCAAGCTTTTCCAGAATAGTGACCGAGGTGGGCTGTTCTATGATGGTTGGCGGAAATATTATGGGCTTAACGCGAAACATCCCTACAGCCATTGCTATGGAGAGCCATAAAGGCGCTTTTGCTCAAGGAGTTGCATTAGGAATGGTGCTACTATGCTTAGCACTGGCCTTGAACTTTGCACTTTCCGCAATGCGTGGAAAAGGCTTTTTGAGAACGTAAGGATAAGAATGACAATAACACTTAACGCTCAAAAGTTATCAATGCGCTTTAAAGATCGAGTGCTGTTCCACATCGATCATCTGTCTATTGGGCCAAACGATGCTATTTACCTAAAAGGCGATAATGGTGTCGGAAAAACAACCTTACTTAAAATTTTGGCGGGTTTGCAGAAACCTTCCACTGGAAGTGTTTCAAACTCACTGCCTTGGTGGCGGCGCGTTGTTCATTCGTCCGCCCGTCATCAAGTTATCTATCTGCATCAAACCCCTTACCTGTTTGATGCTACCGTGTATCAAAACGTGCTGTACGGAATTAAATTTTCGGCACTGAGTGCAAAAGAAAAACGCTCTACCGTGATAAATGCGCTGCGAATGGTCGGTTTAGAAACGCTGGCAGATGAACATATCTCGGTTTTATCTGGCGGTGAGAAGCAGCGTGTGGCAATGGCACGCGCTTGGATTCTTAACCCTTCTATTTTGCTCATGGACGAGCCGAGTGCGTCACTTGATCAGGAATCTATCGACAGACTGGTTATAATGGCAAAAGATTTGTTGGCCAGAGGTTCAAGCCTTGTTATCACCAGCCATCAAGCCAACGCACTAACCGCAATATGCAAAAAGCAGTGGTGGATTAATGATTGCACACTGATCGAAACACCATTGCTACACATAGTAAAACCAGAAAAAGAGAGAACCAATGTTACTTCCCTCTCAAACTAGTTGGGTCATTCTTGCCGGTGGGCAAGCGACTCGAATGGGTGGAAATGATAAAGGGCTTATTAAGCTTAATAACAAACCGCTAATTGAGCATGTCATCGAACGATTGCAGCCACAGGCTTCGCAAATTCTGATCAATGCCAATCGTAATCTCGATAAATATAGTCACTATGGAACCGTCATTAGCGACAGTTTCACTGGTTTCCCCGGACCTTTAGGGGGGATTCACAGTGGTTTAGTTAACGCGCAGACAGATTGGGTCGGTTTTGTCCCTTGTGATAGTCCGTTAATTTCCGATGATCTTGTTGAGCGTTTCTGTCACGCTGTCAACGACGAAAGCGATATTATTGTTGCCCACGATGGAGAGCATTCTCAGCCCGTATTTACGCTCTACCATAAACGTGTTTTGCCAAAACTCACTGCATTCTTAGAGCGTGGCGACAGAAAGATAATCTTGCTTTATAACGACTGCCACACTGACTACGTCGACTTCAGTGATTCGCCACAGTGTTTTGTCAATTTAAATACGCCAGATGAACTGGCGCAATTCGGAGCGTTACAAATATGAGTCCTCAACGCCCTTCACTGCCTCTATTAGGTTTCGCCGCATACTCAGGAACAGGCAAAACGACATTACTTGAAGCGCTCATCCCGAAATTAACGAATGCAGGGCTGCGCTTAGGTGTTTTAAAGCATGCTCATCATGACTTTGATGTCGATATTCCAGGCAAAGACAGCTATCGATTGCGCAAAGCTGGTGCAAGCCAAATGCTCATCGCATCGCGTAATCGTCATGTAATGATGACGGAAACTCCAGATGCAGAAGCAGAATTCAATTATCTGCTTAGTCGTTTTGACTGCGAAAAACTAGACATAATCTTGGTCGAAGGTTGTAAAAACATTGCCTTCCCTAAAGTTGAGTTACACAGAAACGAACTCAATAAACCGTGGTTGTATCCAAACGATAAAAACATCATTGCGATTGCTGCAGACGAAGTAGTTGAAAGCGAACTCCCGCAGCTCAACATCAACGATTTAGATGCTATCGCGCAGTTTGTTGTCGATTACGCAAAATGTTTTGGCACAGAAAAGCCAGCCTCGGGTAGCTGTGATACCTTGTCTCCTGCTTTTTTATCGGTAGAACAAGGACGACAAGCGATACTCGAACGCGTTCAGACGCTGACGGATATTGAGACTACTGAGTTGCCGAACGCATATAACCGAGTATTGGCGAGAGACATTACGTCACCAGTGAATGTGCCGAGCTACAGAAACTCTGCTATGGATGGTTTTGCTATACGTAGCGATGACTTAAATCGTGAACACTATCAAGTTGTCGCAGAGATAATGGCTGGTGACAGCTACGCTAACGTTGTTGAACATGGTCAGGCAGTGAAAATCATGACCGGTGCTGCGCTTCCGGAAGGCGCTGACACTGTCATCATGCGTGAACAAGCAAGCGTAACTGGCGAAACAGTAACTTTTGGCAGTGCAACAATCAAAGCAGGTCAGAATGTCCGCCAAGCGGGCGAAGATTTATCCATTGGCCAGAATGTTTTTTCCATCGGTCAGCGTTTATCTTCACCTGAAATAGGCATGTTGGCGTCATTAGGGATGAATCATGCTCCGGTTTATCGAAAATTAAAAGTTGCTATTTTTTCTACAGGCAACGAGGTTCAGGCTCCTGGTACACCTGCCAGTGAGTCACATATCTTTGATTCTAATCGATACACACTCATGGGGCTGTTAGCCCATTTAGGCTGTGAGACCATTGACCTTGGAATCATCGAAGATGATGAGCAATCCATGGTGAATGCTTTGAACAACGCTTCTCAATCGGCAGACGTTGTTTTGACCTCTGGTGGTGTATCGGTTGGTGATGCCGATTTCATTAAGTCTGCACTAGAGTCTTTAGGCACAATAGAATTCTGGCGCATCAACATGCGTCCCGGCCGCCCTCTCGCGTTTGGCAAAATTAACAACACACCTATCTTTGGTTTGCCGGGTAACCCAGTTGCCGTTATGGTCTCGTTCATTAATTTTGTTGAGCCAGCACTGCGTAAAATGCAAGGTGAAGTAAACTGGAATCCATTGAAAGTTCCTGCGGTCGCAACAGAAGATCTCCGTTCTCGCCAAGGGCGAACTGAGTTTACTCGTGGCATATACAGCTTTAATGAACGTGGACAGCTGATAGTAAAATCGACAGGGAAACAAGGTTCAGGGATTTTACGCTCGATGAGTGAAGCCAACTGCTTAATTGAAATATCTCCGGCAGTAGACACAGTTAAAGTCGGCGAAAGCGTGACAATTATCCCACTTCAAGGCAGAATCTAGCGCTTAGAATTTGCTGCAAACGAGAGAAGCTATGGCTCGCACAATTATTTATACCTACAAAGATGAAGAGAAGACGCTGACTTTCTCTTACCAACAGCACAGAAATATCCACGAAGCTGTTGCTGAAGCAGAAGGCATAGACATTACAGACTTTCTGAAAATGGAGCAGCAGCTAGAACTTATTTCTGACTCTAAAGCAGTTCGCAACTATCGCGACAACCATTTCAAAAAGCTAGGTTTTGGTGTCATCACGTTGAAACCAAAAGAAAACTTAGGTGTGGGTAAGAAACCAAAACCTCAAGTTAAGTAATTAGAAGTAAAAAAGAAGGGCTTGAATAATCAAGCCCTTCTTCGTTTTTATTCTCTACTGCATTACTTGATATTCAAGAATGCTGCACCACGTACACCGCCTGAATCACCGTGTTTTGCTTTGATGATTTTCGGACATTTAGCAACAGAAAGTAGATGCTTAGAAATGCGTTTAGGCACTTCTTGGTAAATCAACTCAAAGTTTGATAAACCGCCACCAAGAACCACAACATGTGGATCATGTGCAGTGAAGATGTTGCCAAAGCAGATTGCTAACAGTTCCATGAACAAATCAACATGTTTTACTGCTTTCTCTTCACCTTCGTTATAAGCGTTGATGATGTCGATAGCTTTCTTTTTCTCGCCATTGTTGTGAGCATAAATCAGCTCAAAACCACGTCCTGAAAGATAGTTATCCATACAGCCTTTATTGCCACAGCCACATTCTAGAAGTGGTGCTTTATCACCGCCTAGATGGAACCAAGCATCAATAGGAAGACGCATATGACCGATTTCACCCGCTACGTGGTTCCGACCGGAAAATACCTTACCGTTATAGATAAGACCGCCGCCGAATCCAGTACCTAGGATCAAACCTAGCACTGATGGTTCGTCTTTTAGCTCATCATCCCATGCTTCGGAAAGAGCGAAACAGTTCGCATCGTTTTCAATTTTTACACTGCGACCAATCTTAGCTTCTAGATCGGCACGTAGTGGTTTACCTTTTGCAGATGGAACGTTTACTGTCAGCACAGTTGCATCGTCAGCATCTTCCATACCCGGTAAACCTAAACCAATCGTGCCTTCTACACCAAATTCAGCATCATACTTAGCGACAAGACCAGCAATGGTTTCAACAAGCTGTTGGTAATCTTCAGTTGGTGTCGGAACACGTTCAGTTGCCACACGTTCAAGTTTCTCGTTGAACGCACCAAATTCAATCTTAGTGCCACCGACATCAAAGCCGTAATACATGCAAACCTCTCCTACTCTATCCCGGTAATAGGGAAATCATTAAAATCGACTCACTCACCAATTGCATCATCTGTTATCTGATTTCAATTCAAGGTATCTATCTGATATCTGCACAATTAATTCGCGATTAAAAAATATTGGCTTATTATCCATAACCGACCCTATGCAATCCGTGACCAAACACTTATTTATCCGGCTACAAGTGCTGATTGCGCAAATGTGAAGCAGTATTGAGTGCTGAGTCTCAATCTAAATTTTGCTTAAACAGCAAATAATCTCTCAGTGCGGTTTTTTCTTCTTTCGGTTTAATTCTTGTTTTACCTAACAGATAGCTTTCTTTGAACGTTTCAAACCATAAACGTAAAGTTTCTGCGCCAAGACGCTCACCAAACTTGTCCAGTACGAGACTGGCCACTTCAGCGGTGGCTAGATGCTGTTCATTGTCCGACTTTCTCATCACATATTGTGAAAGTACCTGCGGTTCGATGGAGATCAATGGCAAGTCAGCGAGATAAGGAGATTTTCGAACGATTCGCTTTGCTTCGCGCCAGCTGCCATCGACAAAAATAAGCAGTGGCTTTTTGCCAGAAGCTATACTCTCAACCTGATGCATGACTCTTGAATGTTCTTCTTCTGTTTCCGCAGGAAAAACGAGCACCGGAAAATAAGCAGGATCTTGTAAAAGATCTAACATCTGAGAATCAGGATCCGTGCGACTCCACTGATAGACATAAGTTTCTTTCACTGTATCGGCAATAAGTCTGCCCGTGTTACTTGGCTTAAAGACTTCCTGCTGAGAAACAATAAGTAAAACCGCAACTTGCGTTTCAATGTCAGGCTGATGTTGACACAAACAATGCGTCAAACCGACATTACAATAAGCGCAACGTTGAATTTTACAACCGCGAGCAAGAAAAGGTTTTGTTGATCGTTCGAGCCGATATTGGTACAAACGATGGAAAGCATGGATTCTCATATTTTGTAGAAGTACTGAAACGTTCGAAGTACTGAATACTTAAAGTGACTAAAAGTGGCGCAGAGTTTAACTGCTGTTACTTGAGTTCTCCAGCGCAATTTGAACTGGGGACGATGATTGGATTACATAAGCATAGTAAAACTGTAAATGGGTATCACACGGAGGTGGATATGTCCTACCAACCAGAAACCATCAGGCTAGCGTTTTTTGTTCTTGTGCTATTGATTTGTGCATTTTGGGAGTCAAATGCACCTCGTAAACACCTCTCTCAGAGCAAGTCGATCCGTTGGATAAATAACTTAGGTCTAGTCGGGTTAAACAGTGTGTTGATCGCTCTGTTAATGCCGATTGTCGCGATTTCAGCGGCAAGTTGGGCAGAAGCTCACTCGTTTGGTCTTATGAACTGGCTAAATGTCTCTCCGACCTGGGCGCTTATCTTATCTGTTATGCTACTTGATGGCGTGATTTATTGGCAGCACATCATGTTCCACAGCATCCCTTTTCTATGGCGACTCCATCGCATGCATCATGCTGATCAGGATATTGACGTGACGACTGGTGCACGATTCCACCCTATCGAAATATTGATTTCCATGTGGATCAAAATCGGAGCCGTCACCTTAATCGGTGCGCCAGTTTGGGCTGTGGTTACGTTTGAAATTGTGCTCAACGCCAGCGCTATGTTCAATCACAGCAACGCGAGACTGCCGTTAAAACTGGATTCATGGCTACGCAAACTGATCGTGACACCGGATATGCATCGAGTTCACCACTCGGTAATTGAGCGAGAAACCCACTCCAATTTTGGCTTTTTCTTATCTATCTGGGATCGCTTGTTTGGTACTTACATCGCGCAGCCTTATTTGGGGCATGATGAAATGAGAATTGGCTTACCGATGTTCAAGCGCTCTAGAGAACAATGGTTGGATAAGATGCTTACCCAACCCTTTAGAGAGAAGTAAAGAAGGACGAGTTGTTTAGCTCAGAGCATATTTATCAAGCATCGCTTTCTGTTGTCCTGCGATGTTTGCCACTTGTTGTGAGCTATCAACCATAGACTCTATCTGCTGCTTTGTTTGTGTTGCCTGATCTGAAATCTGTACGATTGAACGGCTAACATCCGCGGTCGCACGCTCTTGCTCTTCAGTAGCAACTGAAATCTGCTCTATTCTCGCTCTGATATGGTTAACAGCACTTTCGATATCGGCAAAGGTCAGTTTTACTTCTTCGCTTGATTGAAGCGCCGACACCATTTCATTTCTCGAATCTATCACTGCTTGACGCGATTTAGCTGCAGAAGCTTCAAGCTGACTCATCATGTCGCGAATACTACCGGTTTGCTGTGTTGTATCTTTTGCCAGTTTGCGTACTTCATCTGCAACTACAGCAAAACCACGACCGTGATCGCCTGCTCGTGCGGCTTCGATGGCCGCGTTTAATGCCAGCAAGTTTGTACTTTCTGCAATTCCGGTAATGAGGTCAACCAACTCACTAATTCGTGAAACGCTGGTGTCTAATTCAGACATCGCAGATTCATTGGTATTCAGAGAATCTTCTAATGCTTCCAATCTGTAACGATTCTGCTCCACGGCTTTAACGCCTTGGGAAGAATGCTCTGCCGCTGTGACAGAATCTGTATAGGAATCATTGGTAACCCCTGCGATTTCTCGAATAGAGGCTTCTAGTTGGTTGATGGTTGTTACCATACTTAACAGAGCTTCGTTCTGGATGGTTAATCCTTGATTCGAATGCTCCGCCGCATCGTGACTAAACTGCGCTGTCTGATAGAGCGATTCACAGTTGGAAGTGACTGTTGTCAGTGACTCGTTGGTAGATTGGATAACCTGATTGAGCTTGCCTGAAATATCATGAAATTCCATAGGCCCTACCAACTGAGCGGTGTGGCTGAAATCGTGCTCTGTCATATACGTAAGATGATTTGTAATGTTACGCATCCCTTTGTTTACCCAAACACGCAAGCCAAGCCAAGAGAGCACAACGATAGCAACCAATACTCCACCGCCGATAAGTAACGCCATCGTAATTTCGCTGATGGTATTTTGCACTTCCGTTTCTTTGGTTTGAATGATGCTGGTTGTGATGTCTGACAGTTCTGAAAGCTGTGCTGCAACAGTATCCGCCATCAAAGCCGCTTGAGTAAAATCCGCGTTTTGCGTTTGTGCCGTTTCCAAACGAACCATGATTTGATCCAAAATGCCGCCAGATTTGAACCCATCGAGAACCATTTGGTAAGGAGCTGTCAGGCTAGCAAACTCTTTGACGTCAGGATGCCACTCTTTGAAATCATCAAACGCCAGCTCTAAACCAGAAATACGAGTTTTCAGCTCTTTATACTCTTTTTGCGCCAGTTCCATGTCTTCTTGAACCATAAAAAGAAGGAAGGTGCTTTCCATCACTCCAGAAGCGGCGACAAAGCGGTTTGCTGCATCCATTGACTCTGGATTATCAATCGCTAAGAAAGACGCAATACGGTTCATTTCAGGCCCAATTGAACTTAAACCATATCGGAACCCTGTGGCTTGTTCGGCAATCTTTGCTGTTTGCTCAAGCTGAGTTTGCTGTGACTGTATAATTGCTGCGGAATATTCAGAAAACTTCTCAATATTATTTGTCAGTTGCTGTTGAACCGTTGGGTCAATTAACGCTCCGAATTCCTGAGTAATTCCTTTCATCTCTTCCAAGCGGAGATCTGCATTTTGAACCAACGTTACTAATTCAGAGCGGATATTATTCAGTTCATCGACTGTTTTTGCTCGGGTGCTATAACCAATATATTTTGCTTGCTCAAGAATGTTTTGTGTTAGCGCTGCATTATTGTTTGATAGCGGTAATGCTCGCTCTGATAAGTGGCTAAATTGATAGCCGATTTTGTCTATACCACGAACACTGGTGACAGAAAGCGCTATGACAAGTATGGTTATGGTGATAAAAATAACGGAAAGTGTTTGAATAAGTGAAAACGTTATTCGGTGCTTGGCAGAATTATTCATTTCAAAGGTAGTCCAGTACCAGTTCAAATATAACGAACGGTATATTAGGTAATTTTTATGACACATTTATTTCATAAACCAATAATTAGACGCCCTATGTATTGGGTTTTTATGGTTTCTTTGGTTACTGGGTGTGCTCAGAATCAGAGTTCGAAATATTCAACAACTCAAGATAACGTTCTGTTGGGGTCAAATAGTGCAATAGAAAAAGTGACCGAGCGAGAAGCGTCATTTTTTAGCGTCTATAACCAGTGGCAAGGTGTGCCGTACCGTTTGGGTGGGAATAACAAGAATGGAATTGATTGTTCGGCCTTTGTGCAAATAGCCTATCGTGATGCCTGGCAGCTTCCTTTGCCAAGAACGACTAAGTCTCAAAGTAAAATTGGTGAGAGCGTTAAGTATGATGCTGCTAAATACGGTGATTTAGTCTTCTTTAAAACCTCAAAAACAACGAATCATGTTGGCGTTTATCTGGGGAATCTTAGATTTATGCATGCATCCACATCACAAGGGGTCATCATATCTCGTCTTGATAACCCCTATTGGGCATCCAAATTTTGGCAATTCAGAAGAGTAGACAGCTTGACTGATTGACTTAATCGTAAGTCGCTACCGCTGTATCAAATAAGTTTTTGACTAACGCAATGTATTCATCCAGAAAAATGATTTGATCATTAGTCGCAGGTTTTGCCCATACACCAGCTAACACTTCACCCAAATCTTCTACGACAGAATCCGCTTCTTTAAGAAGTTGAAAACGTACACTTGAATGAAGTTCAGGATTCTGTTCAAAAACAGCCATAATGTTACTCGCTACCATATCAGTAACGACATCTTCTACGCTCTCTTTACCGGTGTCACCGCCACGGGTGAATACATCCATGTTGAACGCAAGATGTTCTATTAGCGCTAAATAACCATCGGTTTCTACAACCACTTTAATTCTCCGCTTTACTGCTTCGTCACCAGTAACTCACTGTACCTTCAATAATACTAAGCCATGTGAGGGAAATTTCACACATTTGATATGTTTGCTTGATGAAATTTCAAACGATTCATTGATAAAAATCTAACTTAGTACAAGAAAGCTATCGGTTTAACGCTCATAATCTGCAACTAAACCATTTGTTAAACTCATTGTGACTTTCTATTCAATCAAAAGGCAATATCGTTCGTGAAACGTTTTATGAGTAAGTTCACAAATATGCCGATTAACGGCATAGCAAAACTAAGTTTATGAAATTATTTGCTTTACGGTTCAGTAAAGTCACATCGATTGTTCTAAACTAATATGGACTAGAAGACGGTCATGGAGTTCATACTATGTGGCAAGCTATCACCCAGCAACTCTCAGATACTTTAATGTTTCAATTCGACCTTGTAGAAAAAACAAAGCTACAAGGTGGTGACATTAGTGAAAGTTATATGATTACCGACGGTAAAGAGCGGTATTTTGTGAAGCTTAATGACCGCAATTTTTTACCTAACTTTGAAGCCGAAGCTGAAAACCTCCGAGTCCTGAGAGAAAGCAGCAGTATTCATGTTCCTGAACATGTTCTTACCGGCAGTACCAAAGATCACTCTTTTATTATCCTGAACTATCTCGTCACCAAACCTCTTGATGACGCGACGAACAGTTTTAAATTCGGACTTGAACTGGCTAAGTTACACCAATGGGGTGACCAGAAAGAATACGGTTTCGACATTGATAACTACTTGGGCTGTATTGTTCAACCGAACAATTGGACCAAGAAATGGTGTCAGTTTTTCGCGGAACAAAGAATCGGCTGGCAACTTCAACTGATGCATGAAAAAGGCGTGCATTTGGTCAACATCGATGAGTTCGTAGAAGTGATTAAGCAAAGACTTGCGAACCACACTCCCCGACCGGCGTTGCTACATGGCAATTTGTGGAACGAAAATGTCGCAAATTCGCCAATAGGCCCAATTTGTTATGACCCTGCAACTTATTGGGGAGACAGAGAGTGTGACATTGCCATGACCGAGCTGTTTAATGGCTTCCAACCAGAGTTCTATCAAGCCTATGAAGAAGTGCTGCCTTTAGACTTTGGCTACGTCGAACGAAAAGACATCTATAATCTCTATCACATACTGAATCACTACAATCATTTTGGTGGTCATTACTTAGATGAAGCAGAGTATCTAGTTAAGAAAATTCTGTCGTTCTAAACTTATTAATTAGGCATCTATGTTGTTAAAAATAAACAAAAAAAGAGCTAATAAACTTTAGCTCTTTTTTCTTTGTGACAAAGTTTAAATTTGCACTTATTTCTCGTTCAGAATCAACTTCTCGTCTTACTATTAAAATGAGAACAAAAGAAAAAGAGCGAGAATCAAAATGAAAAACTTTATACAAAAATCGATTCTATGCCCCCACTGCGGGCACCATGTTCCTGTGACATTAGATTCCTCAAACGGCAGCCAAGAGTTTTATGATGACTGCCCTGCTTGTTGCAATCCGATTCACATGAATTTGATGGTCAACGAACAATTAGACACAGTAGAACTTCAAGTTGATGCGGATGACGAACAAATCTTCTAACCGCTTTTGATTTTTGAACTGGTAAAAATCTATTGTTTGGCAGCCAGCACTCGTTCAACGGTATCTACAATCGCTTGAGTTTGTGGATCAAGTTCAACATTCACTTTGTCACCCACTGCGCGTTGACCAAAGAGCGTTCTCTGTAACGTTTCAGGAATGAGGTGAACATTAAAACTATTCTCCCTGACTTCCCCAATTGTCAGCGAGCAACCATCTAAGCCAATAAACCCTTTCGGCAAAACATACTTCATATATCGAGGTGATAACTCAAACCAAATTGTCTTATTGTTTGGTGTTTCGATCGCGTCTTTAATAATAGCGGTATCCATAATGTGACCAGACATCGTATGGCCACCAATTTCATCACCAAATTTTGCTGCTCTTTCTACGTTGACCAACGAGCCGACTTCCAGCTCTCCTAAATTGGTTAACTTAAGCGTTTCTTGCATTAAATCGAATGAAACACGATTTTCATCGATATGAGTGACGGTTAAACAGCATCCGTTGTGAGCGATCGAAGCACCAATCGATATCCCTTGATTTAATAAGGGTTCTAGCTCAATAACATGGGTTTGAAATTTGTCTTTTTTATCAATAGCCACGACTTTCGCCATGCCTTGCACAATCCCAGTAAACATTTAGTATTTCCGATAGTTTTTCGTGGTGATCAGTGTGACATTTCTTTATCATTCCCACCAGTACGACCCGCCGATTAATTAAGCAGTAAATATTCCGTTCGGAGAAGTTTGTGCAACATTATAAAAATGAAATAAAAAAATTAGTAAAGTTATCAACGCCAGTTCTCATTGCTTCCATTGCTCAAACCGGTATGAGTTTCGTCGATACCGTTATGGCTGGTGGCGTAAGCGCTACCGACTTAGCGGCAGTGTCCGTTGCTTCTAGCATTTGGATGCCGACTATTCTATTTGGTATTGGGCTTTTGATGGCATTAGTGCCTGTCGTCGCTCAGTTAAATGGATCTGGAAGGCAACATAAAATCGCATCCGTGATACACCAAGGTGGATTTTTAGCTTTAATTGTTTCGATTCCAACCATCATAGTGCTTTTACAAGCCGGCGCGATTTTGGAAGTGATGGAAGTTGAAGTATTAATGGCGCAAAAAACCATCGGTTATATCACTGCGATGATCTTTGCCGTGCCTGCATTCTTGCTGTTTCAGGTATTACGTAGTTTCGCCGAAGGTATGTCTCTGACTAAGCCTGCGATGGTGATTGGTTTCTTTGGTCTATTGATCAACATCCCGCTCAACTGGATCTTCGTATATGGTAAGTTGGGAGCTCCTGCTCTTGGCGGTGTTGGTTGTGGCGTAGCAACTCTGATTGTGTACTGGCTGATGTTCCTGATGTTGTTGTTCTATGTAGCGACATCGAACCGTCTTGCGCACATTAAGTTGTTCGAACGCTTCCATAAGCCTGAATTCAAACCTCAATGGCGCTTGTTCAAGCTGGGATTACCTGTTGCAGCATCTATATTTTTTGAGGTAACACTCTTCGCTGTTGTAGCTGTGGCTTTAGCTCCTTTAGGTTCGTTGGTTGTTGCAGCACACCAGGTATCGATTAACTTCTCTTCGTTGATTTTTATGTTACCTATGAGTATCGGTGCGGCAGTATCCATTCGAGTAGGACATACTCTGGGTGAAGAAGATGTGAAGGGTGCCGCTGTCGCGTCGCACGTGGGGCTATTTTTCGGTGTTGCAACGGCACTAATGACCGCGGCTTTTACGTTGATATTCCGCGAACAAATCGCGTATCTTTATACCGATAACAGAGAAGTGATTAACTTGACGATGCAACTGCTGATCTTTGCGTCTATTTATCAATGTACCGACGCAATTCAGGTTATCGCTGCTGGCTCTCTGCGTGGTTATAAAGACATGAATGCTATTTTTGTGCGAACTTTTATAGCGTATTGGTTGCTTGGTTTACCAACCGGATATGCACTGGCAATGACAGACTGGATTGTTGAACCAATGGGAGCCAAAGGTTTCTGGATCGGCTTTATCGTAGGGCTGAGCTCTGCTGCAATTATGCTGAGCTTGAGACTACTTTGGATACAAAAGCAGGATGAACAAATTCAGCTGGATTTCGCATCTAAATAGTTTGCGTTGCAAGAGTAGTTTAAAGGTCAGCATTTGCTGACCTTTTTCATATGTGGTTTAGTCGTTTTCACTTTCTAAATAGGTATCTTCTAACCCTGCGATGACACTCTGGTATGTGTCAATTTCACACACAAACACGATCATCTTTTCAATAAAACTCATAATGCGCTCCTACTCTTTCAAACCGTGAACATGCATACGGCCTGCAATCAATCCCATGCTGTATCCATGATCCAGTAATGCCTTGTTCATGGTTAGGCGTTTAACGGCAAAATGCTCTGGTGGCGCAATCACTCGAATGTTGGCGTCTTTCGGAGGATTGCGAATAAATTCAAGCGAACCATTATATTTTTCAGCTCGCGCGGTGACGGCTTTCGCTACTTCCGGATAGCGAGCAAAGAGTTTTTTCATCATCCATTCACTTTTCACTTTCGGCATTTCGTAACTTTCTGGGTGTGAAAGTACGACGGTAATATCTCTGGCTCCTCGACGATAAGCTTCTCTAACAGGAATGGAATCTGAAACACCACCATCGGTATAGCACTGTCCATCAAAACAAGGGGTTTTCTTATACACGAGTGGTAACGCAGAGGTTGCCTCTATAGCCGTAACAAAATTGTCGGGCGTCACTTGATAGTAGTCTGGCTTACCCGTTTGAATATTTGTCGCGGCAGCATAGAACGGTACAGAAGAAAAAAGTGCACCTTCATTGATCGGATAACGTTTGTTCGCTTCATCAATCAACCAACGGACATCAACCAAATCTCCACCTTTCAGAAAACGGCGCGGATTATAGAACTCGCTACTGGTAGCCAATTGTGTAATCACTTGGTAACTGCGTAACGGTTGATTGGACAAATAGCCGACAAGATTAGAGGCACCAGCAGAAACACCCATAACAAAATCATATGGACAGTGGTTTAGTTCCATAAACGAATCAAGTACGCCGCTAGCAAATATGCCACGCATCGCCCCACCTTCTACTACTAACGCTTTCTGTCCTGCCATTATTAAACCCTTATTATTGTTCTAACCGTATAAAGATAAATCTTAGTGGTTAAGCTCGCAAATGGGTTTGATTTATCAATTGGATAGATATTACCGATTAAGCAGTAACTTCTTTAGCTGTAATCAGTTTCGTCAATTTGTTTGCTTCAAGGCGTGGACAGTTTGCGCATAGTGACCGCCCTTCACATTTATAGACCAGACAACAACTGGTTCTGACCAGCTTTAACTTGTTGGTGGTGCTATCAATTTTGAGGTTACTGATATGCTTTTGTGGCAAATCGAAGGCCTCTAGCCAAAGTTCCGCATGTCTAAGGATGGTGGTGTTTGAGTAGCTTGGTCTGATTTCTTGTAAACGTACTAAACAATTTAACAGATGATCTGCAAGTAGATGATGCGTGAACCCCGGACGAATTCTTCCCCACTTATTGATAGCATCTCTATAAGTTTCAAACAGATGAGACAATTGCTGCCCCGCTTTTTTAATCAGTGTTGCGCGACAAGCATGTGTCCATTCATGATCTCTAAAACTAAACCCTGCGATAAAACAGTTCTGTTTGTTTTGAGAAATGGTTGAAACGTCTGGTAGTGCTCGCTGTGTATAAATCGCGACAAAGGAAACAAAAACTGGCTGCCAGCAAAGCAAATCCCATGTGCGAGTTAACCAATACGGTTGACCAGCTTCTGGATTGCGCTCGGCGAGTTCATTGTAAAGCCGTTCAATCGACTCAGGACTTAAAGAAGGAGGTGGCTCTTTGAATGCGGTTGTCTCTTCAAGACAGCCATCCAAGTATGGCGTTATCTGTCTGGCATGAAGGAATAATTTTTCGAAATGTAGAGTGGATAAACCCATTGATAATAGCTGTAACATTAAGAATTTATCAAATAGTATCTATTATCATTACCATGTGCAAATTATTATCATTACAAGAAGATGGCCTATAAATAGGCCATCTATTAAGAAGTTTGGTTGTCTTTTACTTTGCGTAGCTGCGTTAAATACTTTATCCAGCTTTTTGCTTCTTCTGAAGGCTCAAGATTGTTGGCTTTCTTCGCTTCAATCAATGCTGGTTCGAGCTGGTTAAGTTTATACAGAGCCTTGGTTCGGGCTAAAGCAACCTGAGCTTGTTTGCCCTTCTCTTTTACATGATCCAACTCAGATAATGCATCATCATAGCGGGCTTGTTGCATGAGTATCTGAGCAATATTCCAGTGGTATTTCGCATCGAATTTAGAAGCTAATGCCCAAGCATCGATTGCTTTATCCCACTCTTTTGCTTGTTGCCAGTAATAAGCACGCTCAGTGATTAAATCCACATTCGTTTGCGCTTCTTTCAAGTGCTCTAATACAAGCCCTGCACGCTCAGGAATACCGTTATGCGCATAAAGCTGAGCTAATAAACGTAAATCCGCATCACTCAATTCGATTTTTTGCAATTGAGCTAAACCTAAACTGCTTAATGCATCTTTTTTCTTGCCAGTTCGGAGCTCCAAGTTAACCAGTTGCAACCACCAGTTACTACGTTGTGGCTCCAGATTAATCAGCTTCTTAAGGGTTGGAATAGCTTGCTCCCAGCGCTCAAGCTGAAGCTGTGCTCCCAACTTAACCGAAAGTGGAGTCACGCTATCCGGTTGTTTGAACTTGTCATATTCAGAGATTGCAGCCAGTGTTTTTTGCCACTGCTCCATCTGGTAATGAACTTGCCCAATTCGCAACCATAGTTCGCTGGCGTTCTGGGTCGTTGGTATGTTTTTGCTTAACTGATAGTAATGAGGCAACGCTTGCTTATACTGCTGATTCATCAGAAGCAGGTCTGCTAACATACGCTCTGTTAACCAACCTTGATCATCTTTGAGTTCGCCACTTTCAACTGCTTGTTCCAAAGCCGTGATAGCCGGTTTGAGCTGTTCATTCTGCCAATAGAAAACACCAAGCATTCGAGAAAAATAAGCCTTGTCATAAGCTCGCGAAACATCGGCTGTTCTCAGCGTTTCAATCGCCTGAGGCAATTTGTTCTCTTGCGCCAACTGATTGGCTTTCAGCGCTTTATTTGCCGCATACTGACTCAGTTCCGCAGCAACACTCCAAGATGCGGAACTTATCAGTAATAGACAGATGATCATTCGTTTCATCATTTGGCTAACTTAAACTCCAATTTTACAGATTGTCCGGGTTGAGTAACCGCTTTGCCATCTACCAGTTTAGGTTGATACTTCCAGTTTCTTAACGCTCGTATCGCTTCACGCTCAAACACTCGCTTAGGTTCAGCTTCCAGAACTTCGATATCTGTTGGTTGACCTGTTTCGTCAATGGTAAAACTCATCACCACATAGCCTTCAATGCCCCTTTGTAAAGCGCGGGCTGGGTATGTTGGCTCGACACGATGCAGCGGCATCGCTTGTTGATTCGCACCAATATCACCAAAGGTTGGTGCATTAATAGCAATACCATTGATCGCTGTATCTAAACCTAATAATGGAACACTCGAAAGCTGAGAACTGTTTGCTACAGCAGTCTGCTTTTGCGAAACTGGCGATTCTGGCGGCGGCTCTGGTAATTCTGGTTGTTCTGGAACACTTCTTTGTCTGCGTTGCACTTGATTTTCTTGCTCTAACATCACCATGTTGAAGCTAAGAGGTTGGCTCGCTTTAGGTGCACCTTGATTGCCGTTATCAACCATCCAAGCCATAAATGCGAACAAGCTGAGAGAGATAAGTGCAGCTATCGGCGTAGCGAACAATAAACGCAGCATTAACGCTTCTCCGCGGCAAGTGCAATACTTTTAACCCCTGCACCTTTGGCTGCATCCATCACTTGCACGACAGTTCCGTTATACGCATGTTCGTCAGCTTGAATCACCAACGAAGCTTCAGGTTGTTCCAGCAGCAGGTGCTCTAGTGTCGCCTGTACTCTTTCTACATCCACTTGTCGTTTATCAATAAAAATGTCGTTCGCAGAGGTAATCGCTACGAAAATACCCGCATCTTTTTGACTAACCACATTCGAAGCCGTAGGACGGTTAACTTCCACGCCTGATTCACGAACAAAAGAGCTAGTCACGATGAAAAAAATCAACATGATAAATACGATATCCAGCATAGACGTTAGATCTATTTGTGCCTCTTCTTGCTGAGATTGACGTCGACCGAGTCTCATCGTTGACTCCTTAAAGATTTTTCTAATTTCATTTCTAACAGACGACAGGTTTTCACTAGACGAGCATGAACAAACATACCTGCTAACGCAGCAACCATACCAGCCATAGTCGGCAGTGTGGCCAGTGAAATACCTGACGCCATTAATTTTGGATCGCTGCTGCCCTGAGTTGCCATCACATCAAAGACTGAGATCATCCCCGTCACTGTGCCTAGTAAACCCAGCATTGGGCAGATAGAAACCATCACTTTAATAACATTAAGATTCTGAGTTAATGCGATGTGTGCTTGCCCGATCCAACCTTGCTTAATGGCGTGAGCATGCCATGAGTGATGCTCACTACGTTGATGCCACTGCTCAATCCACTTCTTACGCTGCTTAGGAAAAGTAAACACCAGATAAAGAATACGCTCGATAACCAACAACCAATACACCGCAACAACCGCAGCCAACCACCACAATACTGCGCCACCCTGATCCATAAATTCAGTCAGTGGTAAGAACAGATCATTGAGTGGCATTAACCAGTCAGCTTGCATTTTCAACCCTTACGCCGCATTGACCATTTTCGCAGAACCCGTTTCGCTGCTTTCACGCTCAGCTTGCTCTGCCACTAAACCAATACCCTGTTTTTCCAAAATATTGCGGATGTTCTCTGCCTGAGTACTTAGAATATTGTGTGCAAGTAACAATGGCATAGCAGCTACAAGGCCTAATACAGTCGTCACTAGTGCCATCGAAATACCACCCGCCATTACTTTAGGGTCACCATTACCGAACTGAGTAATGACTTGGAAAGTCTCAATCATACCCGTCACCGTTCCGAGCAATCCAAGCATTGGCGCAAGTGCTGCCAGCAGTTTGAGCATGGACAAACCTTTTTCTAAACCTGTTTGTTCATCAACAACGGCTTCTAATAGACGCAGTTCTAAAGCTTCAACGCTGCGATGCTTTTCTTTGTCGTGAACAGAAAGAACTCGACCCAGCGGATTGTTTCCGGGCTGCTGTGGATTTTTAAGCTGCGCGGAAATTTTTTGTCGAGCAATAGCCAGTGAAGCACCACGATATAGAGCAATCACTAAACCGATAGCCAATAGCACAAGTATGATCTTTCCGACTACACCACCCGCTTCAAGGCGCTGTTCAAGCGTAGGCGTCAAGGCTAACTGCTCCAGCAGAATGCCGTGTGACGGATCCACAACAACGGAAGAAACATTGCCGTTTTCTAAAGCTTTTAACGAGTTCAGTGTTGGTGCATTTTCAGGCTGAACCGAATACGCGACAGCATCTTTGCGACCATTATTCCACTGCAAATAACCTTGCTCTGAAACCAGTCCAAAAGCACCAAGACGTGTAGCTTGAACCGTTTGTTTACGACCTTCACCATCAATCAAGGTTACGTTTGTGGTAGAAGTTTCGCCACTTGCGGTGATCTGCTCTTGCATTGCTTGCCACAAACCCGTCAGCTGTTTCATCGAAGGCAAAGATTTAGCGGCAACGATATCTTCAATCACGCCAGCATTCGTTTGACGATCAACACCTGTTACAGATTGCGAAAGATCCCCTTGGATTTCTTTCGCGTTTTGACGAACAACACCAAAAATTTCGCCGAGACTCCCCGTCTCCAGACGAAGTTTTTCTTCTAAACGAGCCAGCGAATCTTCATTTTTAGAAAATTCTGCAGAAAGTTTGTCCGCTTGGCTTTGTAGATTGTTTCGCTTCGCCAACAACTGAGCTTTTTTATCCTTCAGTTGTTGTTCAGTAAGCTTGAACTCCGCTTCACGTTTAGCATCGTGATTACGTTGAACTGTATTTTCTGTTTTCGCTTGGCTAACAATATCCGTCGCAGCAACTGCAGATGTGTTAGCACCAATCAATAACGCAGCGCAGAGTAACGGAGCAAATTTGTTGTTCATATTAGTTTGCCTCCGCATTAACAAGTGACACTGGCAGAGTTACTAGCGTTGGCGCGATTTGTTTCGCCGCTAAACTATAAGCTGTATCAAGGTCTGATTTATAACTGCTTTCAAGCGGTTGCCATTGCTTCTGAGCTTGATTCCAAGTCCAGTATTGGGTTGCATTTGGATTACGGGCAATTAAAGCCACTCGACCAAGATAGAGAATATCGGCATCGACTGACTCATTGTCAGTTAAGCTAATTTGGCCTTGATAAGAACCAAGCTTACGGCCGTAATCCATTTCGATTTGGTAGGCTTCGAGAATTCTTCTGAATTTTTCAGCATCGCTGACATCTGCTCTTGGCATAAGAGACTTTAACTGCTCAAGACGATCAGTACGCGCTTGTAAACGGATAGGTTTATCTTGCTCAAGAATGGTCTGCAAACCATCAATCATCTGGTACATAAGAGGCACAATGCCCTGACGAGTATCTTTGATCTCTTCAATTTGTTTATCCAGACTCACCATTTCTTGTTTCTGGTTATCCACCAAAGCCTGCAAGTGATTTCGATACACTTCTAAGTTTTTTACTTGCTCGCTTAGCTGTTCAATTTCAGCCTGCAGTTCGATTGCAGAATTTGAACTCTTGTCGATTTTCTTTTGACTTGCAGCAGAAGCTTCGTTGGTTTTATTTTGAATCGCTTTTGCATCATCCAGCGTATTGGCGTGAATGGGCAAAGCTATTGATGCAGAAATAAGGATAAAACTGGATTTTAGAAAATTCATCATGTTAATCAGATAGCGCATTGTTGTGTTGGGATGGTAATGATAAAAACTCTCATTATCAACTGTAATTTGAAATATCCGTTCTTTTTTACTTACAAAATTTATGGCTATAGACAATATGTGCTGAATTTGCAGCGATGGAAAGTGTTTAAAGAGAATAGAGATAAGTTATGGGGTTAGGAATGAAAAAAGGTGGCAAGAACCACCTTTTAGAATCTGCTTATTTTAGTAACTTAATCCAGTAAGTTTAGCTACATGGATCATTTGATTACGTAAGTTTGCAGCGATTTCGTCCAAACGCTGTTTTTCTTCTTCTGTAAATGGATGGATGAGAATCTTCTCTACCCCATTCTTACCGATGACAGCAGGTAAGCTCAGAACAACATCTTTGTAGCCGTATTCACCACGTAACAGTGTTCCGACTGGCAGTACTGAGTGTTCGTTGATCATAATTGCCTGAATGATACGGAACACACTCGCAGCGATACCATGTACGGTATTGTTTTTGCGTTTGAAGATTTCAAACCCTGCTTGTTTAACCGATTCCAACAGTTCATCAGCATCAATTCGTGGAATATTGTTTGAATCACAGTAGTAGTCAGCCGGTTGCCCAGCAATGCTGATCAAACTCTTAGGTGTAAAACACTCACTGCCGTGTTCGCCTAGCACGTAACCAAACACGTTTTTAGGATCTAAGTTGACACGATGAGCGACAATCGCCATCAAACGTGCAGTATCAATAACACAACCCGCAGAAATAACGCGCGAAGGACTGTAACCCGTGTTCGCCACAATACTATGAGTGACAATGTCACAAGGGTTAGTCACCACAATAAGTATTGCTTTAGGTGCAACACGTTCTATTTTCTTCGCAATATCGACACCAATCTTTGCGTTGATTTCAGCCAAGTCCATACGAGTCTGGCCTTGTTGAATTTGTGCACCTGCGGTAATGACCACAATATCAGCACCAATCAACTCCATGTAATCATCGGTCGGTGTAATACGAGTATTTTTAGAGAAAGTTAGCGCCGCTGTGTGTCTGAAATCGAAAGCTTCGCCTTCTGCTCTTTTCACATCGAGGTCAAGAATAGTCAGCTCACTCACACTACCTAAGGTTAATAAGTAGTTACAGATACCTACTCCAACAGCACCAGCACCAATAACACCAATTTTCATATTCGTTCCTTGAACAACTTAGCAAGATCAAATTTAGGATTGTAGATTTTACTAGTATTAGCAACATTCATTCCAATTATATTTTGCAATATAGCCATATTATGGCTTTATTGGCTGCAATATCGCTCTTTTATAGTTCATCAATCAATCATTACGATCCAGATTGGTGCAGCGATCCTGTCGTTTATTAATGTGATTTAAGTCACCTGTTCCATAAATCTTTAACCTTAGTGACATTTTTCGTCCACCTAGGTGAAACATTTCTTCGCCACCATAGCATCAAACGAAACACAAACAGTATCGTTCGAAACTTAACAAGGAATAAAGTCAATGAATAAGCTATGGGTAGCAGGGTTGCTTTCGGCAACAGTTTCAGGAACTTCTTTTGCAGCGACTGAAATTACGTGGTGGCACGCAATGGGCGGACAACTGGGCGAAACAGTAAACAAAATCGCTTCGGACTTTAACGCTTCGCAAACCGAATACAAAATCACGCCTGTCTTTAAAGGTTCTTACACAGAGACATTAACCGCGGGTATCGCTTCGTTTCGTGCGGGCCAATCGCCAAACATTCTTCAAGTGTTTGATGCTGGCGCTGCAACGATTATGAATGCTCCGGGCGTAGCGAAACCTGTTCAGGACATCATGATTGATGCAGGTTTCCCATTCTCTGCACAAGACTACTTAGCAGGTGTTCGCAATTTCTATGCGGACCAAAACGGCAAAATGGTTGGCATGCCATTTAACAGCTCTACACCTGTTCTTTATTACAACAAAGATATCTTAGCGAAAGTGGGTGCCGAAGCACCTAAGACTTATGAGCAGCTAGAAGCATTAGCTGAAAAGCTTAAAGCAAAAGGCTATGTTGCATTTTCAGAATCACACACGCCTTGGATCATGTTCGAGAACTTTAAGTCTCGTCATAACCTACCTCTAGCTGATAAAGAAAATGGCTATAAAGATCTGTCTTCAAAAATCATGTTCAACACCAAAGACATGGTGATGCATTTCAGCAAACTTAAAGAGTGGTCGGACAAAGGTTACTTCAAGTATTACGGCAGTGACTGGGATGCAAACCAAACACCATTCGAACGTCAAGAAGTGGCTATGTGGATGGGTTCTTCAGGTTCATTCGGCGGCCTGCGCAGTCGCGTGAAGTTTGAGCTGGGCACAACTTACCTTCCTTACTGGGAAAAACTGAATGACAAAGGCGTTCATACCTTCATTGGTGGCGCTGCGCTATTTGCAATGAGTGGTCACAGTAAAGAACAAGACAAAGGTGTTGCGAACTTCTTTGCTTACCTGACTAAACCAGAAGTACAAATGTATTGGCACAAAACAACAGGATATGTGCCTGTTACCAATGCAGCTTACGAGCTAACTAAACAATCTGGTTACTACAATGAACAACCAGATGCGGAAGTGGGCGTTAAACAGTTGAGCTTAGCCTCAGGTGAATGGAACAAGGGCTATCGTCTAGGTTTCTACCCACAGATTCGTGAAGTAATGCACCGTGAATTCGACAACATTTTCGCAGGTCGTTCAACCGTTCAGGCGAGTCTGGACAAAGTGGAAGACGAAAGTGACAAACTGCTGGATCGTTTTGCACGCACAGTGAAATAACGCTGTATCAGCCCACTGAATGTTTAGCTCAGTGGGCATTTCTTTTTATCAATTGGACAAAGCTTGTGGAACGTCGACAACAATTTTTTCACTCTCCAATGCCCTACTTTTTGCTAGCTCCGCAAATCGCAATTATTGCTATTTTTTTCGTTTATCCAGCAGCAAAAGCCGTTTATCTCTCTTTCATGCTTGAAGACCCATGGGGCATGTCTTCAACGTTTGTCTGGTTTGAAAATTACCAAATTCTTTTTCAGTCTTCAGACTATTTAGAATCACTCGGATTCACTCTCATTTTTTCAATCCTAGTATCGTTTTTGTCACTAGCGATTGCGCTCTTACTAGCTGTAAAAGCCGACAACATTATTCACGGACAAAGCGCCTATAAAGTCACTCTCACATGGGTGTATGCGGTTGCACCGGCAATCGCTGGTATCATCGGTGGTTTCTTATTTAACCCACACATTGGCGTTCTTACTGATTTCTTAGAACATCTGGGTTGGAAATTCAGCGTACAAACCGATCCTATTGATGCCACCATGGCACTCATTTTGGTTTCGGTGTGGAAACAGGTTGCGGTGAACTTTGTTTACTTTCTCGCAGGTCTTCAATCGATTTCGTACGCCGTAAAAGAGGCTGCAACACTGGATTGCGTCAGTGACAGCAAACGCTTCTGGACCATTACCTTCCCGCTTCTCGCTCCAACCGGATTTTTCCTGCTGGTGATTAATCTCACCTACGCATTCTTCGACACCTTTGGCGTTATTGACACTTTGACCGATGGCGGCCCCGGAGGCTCAACCACTTCGCTGGTTTACAAAGTCTACCGTGACGGCTTTGTTGGCGCAGATTTAGGCGGCAGCTCAGCACAATCTGTGGTGCTGTTACTACTGGTATTGGCATTGACCTTTATACAGTTCCGTTTTGTTGAAAAGCGCGTGCACTACTAAGGGAACCTGATGAAAAGTAATTCTCTCTCCGATCATTTAATTTTGATTCTCGGCGCTCTGTTTATGCTGCTGCCGCTATGGTTGATTTTTGCCAGTTCAACTCATGAGCCTAACGTGCTGGTGAGCCAAGGTCTGCAATGGGATATCGGCAACAACCTGTCAGCTGTGTATAGCGAAGCGTGGAACAAAAGCCTTGGTTTTACTGGTGATGTCACTGCAAAAACCATGATCTTCAACTCCGTCATCATGGGGCTTGGTTTTGCTATAGGTAAGATCATCATTTCAATGATGGCGGCTTATGCTCTGGTCTATTTCCGCCTGCCTTATGCAAGTGCGTGGTTTTGGCTGATCTTTGTCACCCTACTTCTACCTCTCGAAGTTCGAATCATTCCCTCTTACGAGGTGGTGTCGAGCTTAGGCATGCTCAACAGTTATTCAGGATTAATCCTGCCTTTAATAGCTTCGGCCACGGCCACTTTCTTCTTTCGTCAGTTTTTTAAAACCATTCCGGATGAGCTGCTGGAAGCGGCGCAATTAGATAACGCAGGCCCAATTCGATTTTTTATCGATATCTTGTTTCCGCTATCGAAAACGATGATGACCGCCATCTTTATCATCATGTTTGTTGTGGGTTGGAACCAGTACTTGTGGCCAATCATGATGACCACAGATGAGCAGTACAACACCATAGTTATGGGCATCAAACAGATTCTCAATAACATCAATGAAACCAATAGCCCAAGATACGACTATGCCTTTGCCATGGTCATCCTCGCTATGCTACCGCCTGTATTGGTTGTGGTGATATTCCAACGTTGGTTCGTTAAAGGATTAATTGAAAGTGAAAAATAATAACTCAATGCATCTCGTACATAGCTCTGCGAGCATTAAGCAGGACAACGTAATGTTAGATATCAAACAATTAGTAAAAACATACGAAAATGGCCATCAAGCAGTGAAAGGCGTAGACCTTTCCATTAACGAAGGCGAGTTTTTGGTACTCGTGGGGCCATCTGGCTGTGGTAAGTCTTCGATCCTACGTTCAATTGCCGGTTTAGAAAGCATTAGCAGCGGTGAAATACATTTGGCTGGGCGTCGCGTGGATACAGAAAAACCAGCAAAACGCGATATTGCAATGGTATTCCAGAACTACGCGCTCTACCCGCACATGAGTGTATACAATAACTTAGCCTATGGTTTGAAGAATCGCGGCGTTGATAAAAGCACCATAGAGCAAAAGATTCAAAAAGTTGCTAAAACACTGAAAATAGAAGAATACCTCGACCGCAAACCAGCAAAACTGTCTGGCGGACAGCGTCAGCGTGTTGCCATGGGACGCGCGATCGTTCGTGATCCTCAGCTATTTTTATTTGATGAGCCTTTATCAAATCTTGATGCTGCTCTTCGCGCGCACATGCGACTAGAGATCAAAAAGCTGCAAAGAGAACTGGGGGTAACCAGTGTGTATGTTACCCATGACCAAGTGGAAGCGATGACGCTGGCCGATCGCATCGTAGTTCTCAAACTGGGTGAAATTGAACAAGTTGGCACCCCTGCCGAGGTGTATCACAAACCAGCGAGTACTTTTGTTGCAAGCTTTATTGGTAGCCCAGCCATGAACTTTATGCCCGCATCCTTAGTTCATGGTCAGTTGCATGTCGCTGGTAAGCAATTCTTCCTTCCTGAGTATGAAGGTCTCAGTATGGAAAATCTCACGCTGGGCGTTCGTCCTGAACACGCGGAGATTACGCATTCAAATTCAAGTAATGATGCAATTACACTTACACTATCCATTCATGTTGTTGAACCGCTCGGGCCAAACCAACTGGTTCATGGCAGCCTAAACAGTATAGATAGCGACGACAGTTTTATTGCCGTGACACCTGAAATGAATCTGGATAACAACGCTCCGCTGAGTATTTCGGTCTCTCGCACCAATCTTCATCTGTTTGATGAGCAAGGCAAACGTCTCTGCCCTGTCTCTCTTGCTAAACGAGCTATTGCGTAAGGATTGATGTGAGTTTATCTACCAGACAAAAACAGATTTTGGAGTACTTGCAACACGCTCACGGCGTGTTGTCCAGCGACCTATTGTCACAGCGCTTTGATGTGTCCGTTCAGACGATTCGTAAAGATATGAATGACTTGAGCGACAAAGGTATGGTTCGACGAGTTCACGGTGGTATTTCGCTACCCAGTCCAAATGACAATCTATCATTCACCAATCGCGAGTTAGTTAACCTCTCTGCTAAGCAGAAAATCGCACAACGAGTGGTAAAAGAGCTGCCCGAAGGCACCAGTATTTTTCTCGGTATTGGAACGACGCCCAAATACGTTGCGCAGGCTCTACTTGATCATCCCGGTCTAACGGTTGTAACCAACAACATCAATGCGGCGTTAACCTTAAGCCGCAATCCGAATATTGCTGTCTATCTAGCGGGCGGCGCTGTTCGCCCTTCCGATGAAGATACCGTGGGTGAAACCACTACCCGCTTTTACCGACAATTCAATATTAAAATTGGAATTTTCGGTGTCGGAGGCTTCAACGATAAAGGACAATTACTGGATTTTACGCCAGAAGAGTCAGGGCTTACGCGTGCAATTATCGAACAAAGTCAGCAATGTTGGTTAGTTGCAGACAAAACGAAATTTGGGCGCTATGCTCCCGTTGTTAGTGGTGAACTATCAGAAATGAAGCGACTGTTTGCCGATGAAGCCACCAATGAATTTATGACGTTATGCCACTCTCACCAAGTCGAACTGGTGGTTGCGTAGAACTGTTCAGCTCTCGTTTTCAATAAAGGAATTTGTATGTCTCTGATCGTTGTCGGTCACAGAGGTGTTGCAGGCACCTATCCGGAAAATACTCGTGTGAGTGTTCAAGCGGCTATCGATATGGGTTTATCGTGGGTCGAAGTTGATATTCAACCCACCAAGGACAACATACTTATCGTTTGTCATGACCACACCATTAATCGTTGTAGTAATGGTAAAGGTCGCGTGGATGCTTATACCCTTGCAGAGCTAAAGAATTTCGATTTTGGCGCGTGGTTCTCTGAGCAATTTGCAGGTGAAAGCATAATGACGCTGGATGAGTTACTTGAACTGGCTCAGCAGCACCAGTTAGGTTTGAATCTCGAAGTCAAAGTGGATAAACACGATGTCACCAGTGTGGTTTCTCAACTCAAACAGCAATTGGATCAGCACCCTATCGCTAAAGAGCAGATCGTGTTGTCGAGCTTTAGCCACGATATCATCCGCGAACTACACCAGCACTGCTCTGGCTATAAATTGGGTGTATTGAGTGAGCGTTTATCGACAAAAGACAAAGCGCTGCTTGATGAAGTGAGTGCCTTCAGCTGTAACCTGAACTACAAGTGGATCACTGAAAAGCACATCCAGTATTTGAAACAACACCAATACCAAATTTGGTGTTATACGGTCAATGAAGCAGAACGCTTCCAACATCTCGACAAAGTCGATGCTATATTCTCTGACTGGCCAAGTCGCTTTATTTAACTGAAATCGTTAACTGATTATTAGCTTGCAAAAACGCCCGCGATTGCGGGCGTTCTATTAATTTAAAGTTGCTGAATAATTACGACAACAGCGACTTATCCACTTTGATGATCGCTTTACGCACTGGCATCGGTTTGTTATCCGTTGCTACCAACGGTCGATGAGGCTGACCAGGGTAGAAAACAATAAACTCACCGGCAGTAAGTGATGCAAAGTGTTCTTCCTCTAATAGCTCACTGAATGCGAGATCTTTTTCCGCAAGGAAATCTTCATCCAAAGCTTTAAATGGCGTTAGGCTGTAGCCAAACGACTCTTTACCTTCAAGCAGAATTTGCACGTCTAAATAGCGGCTATGGCATTCAGATTTTCGTTGTTCTAAAAGCTGAGTGTGGTCATCCACCAGCATGAAGAATACATTGGAACCATCAATTTCGTGACGGCCATTTTCAAGCGGAGTCTCTAAACGTTCCAATACTGATGCGATGATTTTTTTAAGTTCTGGCGCTAAGAAGCCAGCAAACTCACGGTGTGACGTTTTACCTACAAACACGACAATGATCCTATATAAGTGTTACAACTGCACGTAGTTTACCTCTATTCACTAAGATAAAACGTGATAATTAAAACAATGTTTTAATTTATTTTAAAAGCCCGAGATTATTTGACGACATTCTGATGTAGGTCAATCACAAGGTCAATTTCCAAGGCATTACACGATATAACTTAGGGGCAAACGCAAAAACGCCAATCAACAAATGATTGGCGTTCCAAAGATTATCTGCTGAGCAAACAAGTATTAATCAAGCCATGCACTTAACATCCAGATTAGCTTTTCTTGCTCACGGATATAGTCACTCATTAATGCCGCAGTGCCTTCATCACCCACTTCTGATGCGTAACTCAAAACCTTGCGTTGTTGTCCAATCAGTAGGCTGAAACCTTCCACTAACCCTTTCATGGTGCTGTCGCCATCAGTAGCATTGGTGTGTTCGCTAATTTTTGATCGCTCTACATACTGGCTAAAGCTATGCACTGGCTGAACTTCAAGAGTCAGGATACGTTCTGCGATTTCATCAATCTTCAGTTGTAGATCAGTATAGATTTCTTCAAATTTTGCATGTAATTCAAAGAATTTTTTGCCTTTAATATTCCAATGATAACCACGAGTGTTCATGTAAAACACCTGATAATTTGCCAGCAAGTTGTTCAGTGCTTCTGCTAGCTGTAGGCTTTGTTCTTTATCGAGACCAATTAGATTCTTTTTCATAACATCACCTCTTAATGTTTATATTCTTCGTTTCGTTGAGAGAATAATATTCGCTCGTGATGTTAAATAGAAATCGTATGAATCCATTAATTCAATAGGAATATACTATTAAATGAGGCTCTCATTTTCGCACTCACTATCGATAGCGGCATTATTTTTCGAACATTTCTTGATTTAACTCAGGGCTAAGCGAAGCGTCGAGAGGCATGGTACATGTCCTGTTTTCCTTAGAGATTATGTTATGCCTGTTATTAACGATCAGCGTCTTATTGAACACTTTCTAGAAATCATCCAAATCGACAGTGAGTCAGGAAAAGAGAAGGTATTTGCCGATATCCTTTCAGCTCAACTTGAAGGCCTTGGATTCGAAGTGCACAAACTTCCTGTTCCTGAGAGTGTTTCAAACGGCTACAACATCTATGCTCGTCTAGAAGGTTCGCTTGCTGGCAGCACAGTTTTCTCATGCCATATGGATACGGTAAGTCCGGGAAATGGAATTCAACCTGTCATTGAAGATGGCATTATCCGTTCTGCGGGTAACACTATTTTGGGTGGTGACGACAAATCTGGTATCGCTGCAATTCTTGAAGCTGTTAAAACTCTGAAAGAAGAAAATACCGCGCATCAAACTATTGAAATCGCTTTTACCGTTCATGAAGAAGGCGGTTTAATGGGTTCTAAACACTTTGATATGAACTACATTCAGTCGGACAAAGCGATTGTTCTTGATACTGGCGGCCCAATTGGCACCATTATTACTGCGGCACCTGGCCAACAAAAACTAAAAGTAACTGTTCACGGTAAACCTGCACACGCAGGATTAGCGCCAGAAGAAGGTATCAGCGCAATTTCCGTTGCAGCGGAAGCCATTACGCAAATGAACTTATTGCGTATTGATGAAGAAACCACGGCTAACATCGGTATGGTAAACGGCGGTTTGGCAACAAACATCGTAATGCCTGAACTCACAATCGTTGCTGAAGCACGTTCTCTCAATAACGAAAAACTGGCCGCTCAGGTAAAACATATGGTGGATACCTTTGAAGCTGTAGCTGAAAAGCACGGTGCAACGGTAGAGATCGATTCTCAGCGCTCTTACAACGCCTTTGTTATGGATGATAGTCACCCACACATCGCGACTATCAAGCAAGTGTTCGAGTCTATGGATATTGAGCCTAGAACTAAGAGTACAGGCGGCGGTAGTGATGCGAATAACTTCAATGAAAAAGGTTTAACTACGGTTAACCTGTCAACGGGCATGTCAAAAGTGCACACTACCGAAGAGTTCATCGCAGTTGCGGATCTCATCAAGATCAGTGAATTCATCAAAACCTATCTGACGCGTTAATACTAATTGCCAATGATAAGCAAAAGCCCAGTTTAACTGGGCTTTTTAGTCTCTGTTGTAGCCGATGAGGTAAGTTTAATCATCGCAACAAATACGATAATAATGGTCGGATATCGCGAAATTTCGACCACCAGAGACAAAATGCCACTCGAAGATACCTGTGCCGCAAGGTAGGAGATCACCATATATACCGCGGCCAATATCAGCGTAAACAGTAAACCTTGAAACAAGGTCAGATGTTCTCTTTGATTCTTCAAGGTAGTCGTAACAAGCGACATTACGATCAATACCACCAACCAAGCGGAGAAAACAGGCAGCTGCCAGTAGTAAGCAAAAATTGCAGCAACCAAACTGATCCCCCACCAAACGCGGCGCGAGCCCATAATGGTGCGAGCTTTCTCGGTTCTCTTGATGTCGAAACGAATGATATTCCAAGTAATTAACAGACCGAGAAACGCACCCACGGCCATGTCCGTTAGAAATGCACTTCCTGAATAGAACTTTGACAGTATCAACCAAACAGCGGAAAGCCAGTAAGCTACGCCAAACCAATGACCGCCTAGCCTCTCCTTTTCCGTCATCAGCAAAATACCAATACTGCTCCATACCGCGACGGGTAAGCTTGGAAAACCTTTTCCGTAACTTGATACAAGCTGTAGTGATGGAAGATAAACATGTGGCCGAGGAAACGTAAAACCTTGCTGAGCAAACAGACAAATCAATGAACTAATACTGATAGCGAAACTTACCTTGTAGCAAACCGACTTGCCGCAACGCCAATAGAGCAACGGAAAGAGAATAATGCCGCAAACAGGTGAAGCGAATAGGTTGCCGCTCAACAGCAGGTTGTGGATAAAGCTACCCCACTGTTGAGGCAACTTATTTACCCAGAGCTGAAACGCTTGAATCCATTTCAATTCGGATTGATGGAAACTTGGCGCAGCCTGAATCAGATCTGCAACAATTCTGATTGGCTGATCGGTAGCCCGTTGAAACATCTCAATGGTTGAATCCCACTCTTTGGGATAACGATATTGCTCTGAATTTACATAGGACGGATCTATCAGCATTGCACTAGACACTTCAACGCCATAGTCGGGAGCAAACCAGACAGGTAATTCATACCCACCCATCGAGTTTTGGTGTTGATAGGCAATGATTTCTGATGAGCTGACGCAATCGAAGAAAATGGCCTTATCGGTATGACCTAGCTCTTCCCCAACCGTAACAACAATACCTGTTTCTTCCCAAGTTTCTCTTTGGGCAGCGAGTTGTGGTGGCTCACCGGGTTTAATGGTGCCACCGGGAATCGACAGTTGTTTGGTAATGATTTCTTTGACCAGAACAATCTTGTTGTCCGCCTTAATCAGACACAAAGCGCCTTTATACGGACTCGCCATATTTGGCGCAGCAATATTCCCCTGCTCTTGAGCATAAGCAGGCAACAGGTATAAAAGCCAAAAAGCGGCAATAACTTCTAGCAACCGACGTTGAAACACTAAACTCACTCTACGTTATTTATTCGTTATATTAGCGGTGCTTAACCGATTTTCTCAGCCATGCGATATGAGGCTCAAACCCCGAATCTTCATAGAATCGATGAGCATTTTTATTAAATGCCCAAACCTCTACGAACACTTGTTCAACGCCATAATCTATCAAGGTCGTTTCAAGCTTCTTATAGAGCATGGTTGCGACACCCTGTTTTCGAAATTCCGGTAAAACATACAGTTCATCGATACTGCCCATTGGCACTGGTTTGCTAACTGTAGAAATTAGTTCGCAAAAATGGCCAGTGATAAACCCTATGATCGAATCATTCTGCTTGGCGACATAAACCAGACATTCCGGTGAATCGAGATAGCGAGCAATGCTTTTTTCCTGTTCGATGTCTTCAGCAGTTTTAAAATGCTCAGGACAAGCGGAATGGTGCTCATGATGCAACTCATACATCAAATCATTGAGCATTTCTAAATCATCTGCGCGAGCAGCAACAATCGAAAGGTTGGACATGTTTGTATGCCGTTAAAAAATAAGCTTATTCGGATTTTATAAGATAACGTTCAAAAGAGCACTGCCAACTGCGGTTATTTGAAACTAAAAAAGAAAAACGTCCAATTAAGGACGTTTCTGTTACTAGACGTTATTTACTGGCTCCCGGTCTGCGCAGTAAGACCAGCAAAGGCAAGGTAAAGATACACACATACATCATCAATCTAAAATCTTGCAGGTAGCCGAAAATTGCTGCTTGGTTGGTCACTACGTTATTTAAACTAACCAATCCAGCCGTGGTTGATAAATCATAGGCACCTTTCTGAACTGCATCCTGCAAAGCTGGATTGAAGTTATTGATGTGCTCGGCATAAACAGCATGATTGATCTGAACTCGATGAGACAAATAGGTTGTCACCACAGAGATACCAATACTACTACCAATATTTCTGACTAAGCTGTAGAGCGCGGTCGCTTCATTACGATAGCGTGGTGCAAGAGTCGAGAAACTCAATGTGGAAAGGGGAACAAACACTAAACCTAAGCCTAACCCTTGAACAATCCCCGTCCAAATAATTTCCCAACGAGTAATATCGACAGAGAATTTGGTCATCTGCCACAAAGAGATAATCATCAGAACTAGCCCCGTAGCTACGAGGTAACGCAGATCTACTTTTCTCGCAACACGTCCAACGATCATCATCCCCGTCATGGTTCCAAAGCCACGAGGTGTGAGTAAAAGCCCCACATCGAGTACTGGATAGCCCATGTAGTTTTGCAAAAATGGCGGCAACAGTGCCATAGTCGCAAGCAAAATGACCCCGATCATAAACCCGAATAGCAAACCCACCACATAGTTGCGATCTTTAAACATCATAGGTTCAAGAAATGGCGCTTTATGCGTAAACATATGCACAGTGAACATATAGAACGCTAATACCGCTAGTGAGGCTTCGATAATCACTTCCAAGCTCGAAAACCAGTTCAGTGATTCACCTCTATCCAAGAACATCTGTAAGCTACCGATAGCAAGCCCGAGTAAAGCAAAGCCAAACATGTCGAACCGTCGTGTAGTATCGATTGCCGTCTCTTTTACGTAAGCTGCTATGCCCATCCAAGCCATAATGCCAAACGGTACGTTGATATAAAAAACCCAACGCCAGTTGTAATACTCCGTTAACCAACCGCCTAGTGATGGACCAAGGATCGGTCCCACCATCACACCTACACCCCACATTGCCATTGCCGAGCCGTGCTGTTCGGTTGGGTATGTATCCAACAGCACAGACTGTGACAAAGGAACCAAGCTTGCACCAAAAATGCCCTGTAAAATTCGGAATAAAATGATCTGCTCTAAAGATTGTGCCGCACCACAAAGCACTGAAGCAAAAGTGAATCCGAGCACTGAATACAAAAATAGACGTTTACGACCGATTCTTGCCGCCACAAAGCCCGTCAAAGGCATAGCAATAGCTGATGCTACGATATAAGACGTTAAAACCCAGGATATTTGGTCTTGAGTGGCACTCATTGTGCCTCTCATATGTGGTAACGCTACGTTTGCAATCGTGGTATCCAGTACTTGAATGATGGTTGCAAGCATGACCGACAAGGTAATAAACAGGCGTTTACTACCTTGGGTATCATCTGCATTCGTTTCGACGTGAGAAGTCATCGTCTAACTCCACTTACAAAGACAGGTGACGTTGATGGTGAGTGTCGACAGTGACTACGGCACTTAAACCCGCACGCAGTTTAGGCGCACCTTCTTCTTGCTCTAAACGAATGCGAATTGGCAAGCGTTGCGCGATCTTCACCCAGTTACCCGTTGCGTTTTGTGCAGGAATAACTGAGAACTCAGCACCAGTTGCGGGACTCAAGCTTTCCACTGTACCTTTCCAAGTAAAGCCCGGTGCATAGTCCACCTTCACTTCGACATCTTGACCGGTTTTCACGTGTGTTAATTCAGTTTCGGTAAAGTTTGCCTCAATCCAGATATCAGAATCCGACACCAACATCATTGCCAAACTTCCCGGTGAGATGTACTGACCTTTTTCAACCACTTTAGTCACAACGCCGTCAGCCGGCGCATACAGATTCACGTGAGCAAGATCGTTTTCCGCTTTGTCTAGCGCCGCTACCGCTGCACGATATTTAGGGTGAAGTTCAATCGGTGCGTTAACATCACCGCCCAGACTCTCTTCAACCTGCTTTAACCCTTTTTTAAGCGCGTTCACTTCAAGCTCAACCAGCAGCGTATTTTGACGAGCTGAATCATATTGAGATTGAGAGGTGTACTTTTTCTTGAGCAGATCAAGTTGACGCTTTTCTTCTTTCTTCAGGTATTCGTGCTGGCTTTTTGATACATCAATATTAGCCAGTTTGCTTTGGTATTCTGCTTTCAATGTCGTTAGCGTGGTCTTTACATCATTCAAATTGGCGCGCGCTTGTTCGACGGCAATTTTGTATGACGTCGGGTCAATTTGAAGCAGCAAGTCCCCTGCTTTCACTAACTGGTTCTCTTCCACTGGCACATCAACAATACGCCCAGATACTTCGGAAGTGATCGACGTTTTGTCCGCTTTCACATAAGCGTTTTCTGTTTCAACATATCTACCGCCATGCAGATAAATGGCGACACCGCCAGCCACAGCGAGTAAAGGGACGAGAAAGAGCATAACGGCACGCTTGGTTTTACGACGCGATTTAGGCACTAATGTTGAAACCGGTTTTTCATGCTCTGGTTTGGAATTAGACATACGAGGTGTTCCTGAAAATTAAGACTTTGGTTTGTTTTCTAAAGAAAGATTGCTATGTATATGATTGAGCGTTTTAACAAACTGCTCGATTTCTTGTTCTGAAAGGCCGTCCAGCGCTTCTGCCCAGATACCATTGGCGACACTTTTCACTTTTTTAAGTTGCTCATCCGCTGCCGGAAGCAAATAGATGAGATGAGCTCGTCTGTCTGTAGGGTCAGGACGTCTTTCAACAAAACCTTCCTCGACCAGTGAGTCGATCACTCTGACTAACGTCATAGGCTTGATGTCTAACACTTCCGCCAAATCGACCTGTTTAACACCTTGGCGACAAGCGATATGCGACAAAGCTTTTGCTTGAGCGAGCGTTAAGCATGTAGAACTCGACGCAGATTCGTAGCGTTTTCGTACGATTCGCGTCACATCCCAAAGCAAATACCCTATCGATGGAGTTGTCATAACATTACCTATGTTGGATGTTTTTGAGGTTTACAGGATGGTATATGTAACAAGTTATTACATATAGTAAGCATTACTTATTATATGTAAAGCCTATAGATTCATAGAATTTATGCGTTAAATGCTAACTCTCTGTTTTTACATATGTTTCAAAGTGTAAATTTTTTAGAGTCGAGCTGGATAAGAGAGAGGTGGAAAACCAAAGGCAAAAAAAGTGCCCCGATATCGGAGCACAAACGTTCGCCATGAACATAGAAGTAGAAAATATGTACCAACAACAGCAGATTAAACGTGCAGAATTTTCTCTAGCTCATTCAAACTGCTTGGGTCATCAATGGTAGAAGGGACAGTGTAACTTTCTCCGTCTGCAATCTGACGGATAATACGGCGCAATATCTTTCCTGAACGCGTCTTCGGTAAACGCTCCACGACCAAAGCATGTTTAAAGCATGCGACGGCACCGATATGGCTACGAACACTATTGACCAGTTCAGATTCCAGCGATTCGAGATCAACTTTCACACCGTCTTTCAACACAACCAACCCTAATGGAAGCTGGCCTTTGAGTTCGTCATGCACTCCGACAACCGCACACTCAGCTACGGCTGGGTGGGCACCAACAATCTCTTCCATCTCACCAGTCGAGAGTCGATGTCCAGCAACGTTAATCACATCATCGATTCGTCCCATAATGAACAGATATCCGTCTTCATCCAGATAACCGCCATCGCCAGAAACATAGTAATCAGGGAACTGAGCCAAATACCCCGTTTCGAATCGATCATGGTTACGCCAAACTGTGGTCAAACAACTTGGTGGTAACGGTCTTTTCAGTGCAACAAAACCCTGTTGATTGGGAGGAAGAACCTCTCCCACTTCGTTCAAGATTTCAACTTGATAGCCCGGAATTGGCTTAGTCGCAGAGCCTGCTTTTACAGGCATTAATTCAATACCTGTCGGGTTACCCGCAATAGCCCAACCTGTTTCGGTTTGCCACCAGTGATCAATAACGGGTTTGTTGGTTTTCTCTTGCACCCATTCTAGCGTTGGAGGATCTAATCGCTCACCAGCCATAAAAATGGTTTTAAGATGATTCAGATTGTACTTCTCTAAAAGTTCGCCATTAGGGTCTTCTTTCTTAATGGCACGGAAAGCGGTTGGCGCAGAGAACAAAGCCGTCACCTTGTATTCCTGACAAACACGCCAGAAAGCGCCCGGATCCGGTGTTCTTACTGGTTTACCTTCGTACAAAATCGTCGTGCATCCATGAATAAGCGGCGCATACACAATGTAGGAATGCCCCACCACCCAGCCTACATCTGACGCAGCCCAAAATACGCCGTCTTGCGGCATATCGTAAATACAACTCATTGAGTACTTCATGGCAACAGCGTGTCCACCATTATCACGAACCACGCCTTTAGGCTTGCCCGTTGTACCTGATGTATAAAGAATGTAGAGCGGATCTGTTGCCAACACTGGTACACAGGCATGAGGCAATGCTTTCTCGTACTGTGCACTCCAATCTAAATCGCGTTCGTTGTCGAGATCGGCTAAACATTCAGGACGTTGGAATACCATCACTTTTTCAGGTTTCCAGCGGCTATCCATGATTGCTTTATCGACCATAGGCTTGTATGGAATGACCTTATTGATTTCAATACCGCATGAAGCAGTCATGATCACTTTCGGTTCTGCATCTTCAATACGAACAGCCAATTCATTGGGCGCAAAACCGCCAAAAACAACCGAATGAATCGCACCAAGACGTGCGCAAGCCAGCATAGCCATGGCGGCTTCCGGGATCATCGGCATATAGATAATCACTCGATCGCCTTTTGTGACCCCTTGGTCAGCCAGCATGCCAGCAACACGCGCTACAGTGTCACGTAATGCGAAATAGCTATAACGCTGTTTCTTACCTGTTACAGGCGAATCATAAATGAGTGCAGTTTGGTCGCCTCGACCTTGCTCACAATGGTAATCTAAGGCAAGCCAAGATGTATTGAGCAAACCATCTGGATACCAGCGTTCGATGCCATTTTCATCTTTCTTTAAAATAGTTTGCGGAAATTCAAACCAATCAATTTTCTGGGCTTGCGCATGCCAGAATGATTCCGGTTGCTCTTTTGCCCATAGATATTCCTTCAAATACGCAGACATTGTGCTTCTCCTTTTTATACCCCAAGTTTTATCGCCAAAGACAACTTGGAATAATGTTCTGGCTTAACAAGTTTCGATGGTTTCAGCAGGCACTCTCACCCAACCTTCCATCAACACTCGTGCGCTCCGACTCATCACGGCTTTTTCTACTTTCCAGCCGCTTTGTTCTGTCGCACTGGCTTTTGCCCCTACCTTTAATGTTCCGGACGGGTGACCAAAAGTAACAGATTGTTTTTCTCCACCACCTGCAGCCAAATTGACTAAGGTGCCGGGCACGCAAGCCGCCGCAGCGATGGAGACGGCAGCTGTCCCCATCATTGCGTGGTGCAATTTACCCATAGAGAGCGCTCTAACCAGTACATCAACATCTGACTCTAGAACGGTTTTACCACTCGACGATTGATACGTTTTTGGCTTGGCGACAAAAGCCACCTTAGGCGTATGTTGACGGGTTTTCGCCTCTTCTAAATTTTGGATTAAGCCCATCTTTAACGCGCCATGTGCACGTATTTTTTCAAACATCGCCAATGCTTTTACGTCGTTATTGATATCTTCTTGTAATTCCGTACCCTGATAACCAATAGCAGCAGCATCGACAAAAATCGTAGGTATTCCAGCGTTGATCATGGTGACATTCAAGGTACCAACTTCAGGTACGATTAAATCATCAACCAAATTGCCCGTTGGGAACATCGAACCTTCACCGTCCGCTGGGTCCATAAAATCGACCTGAATTTCTGCGGCTGGAAACGTCACTCCATCCAGTTCAAAATCACCTGTTTCCTGAACCATTCCATTAACAATGGGTACATGAACGACGATGGTTTTGCTGATGTTCACCTGCCATACACGCACTTCCAAAATACCGTTTTCAGGAATCCGCGATTCTGGAATGAGACCAGCATGAATCGCAAATGGACCGATAGCTGCAGACAAGTTCCCGCAGTTGCCACTCCAATCAACAAATGGTTTGTCGATAGATACCTGACCGAAAAGATAATCAACATCGTGGTCAGCACGATCGCTTTTCGAAACAATGACCGTCTTGCTTGTGCTTGAAGTAGCGCCGCCCATACCATCAATTTGTTTGCCGTAAGGGTCTGGGCTACCGATAACACGCATCAGAAGTTTGTCTCGCGCTTCACCTGCGACTTGCGCTGCTTTTGGTAGCTCATCAAGCCTAAAAAACACGCCTTTACTGGTTCCACCACGCATGTAGGTAGCAGGAACTTTGATTTGAGAAGTCATTCTTTATCTCCTACTGCGCTAAGAAGTCTTGCGCAAAGCGCTGCAACACACCACCTGCGTTGTACACATTCACTTCATCGGCGGTATCTAGGCGACACGTGACTGCAACATCCAATTTTTCACCGTTGCTACGGGTAATCACTAATGCCAAATCCACACCCGGCTTTATCTCGCCCGCTACATCGTAGAGTTCAGTACCATCTAAGGCTAAAGTGTTGCGATTAACGCCATCTTTAAACTGCAGCGGTAATACGCCCATGCCGACTAAGTTAGTACGGTGAATACGCTCAAAGCCCTCTGCGACAATGGCTTCAACGCCCGCAAGACGAACGCCTTTTGCAGCCCAATCTCGTGAAGAACCTTGCCCATAGTCAGCTCCCGCCACAATAATCAGCGGTTGTTTACGCTCCATGTAGGTTTCTATCGCCTCCCACATGCGAGTTACTTTGCCTTCAGGTTCAATACGAGCCAGTGAGCCCTGTACCACTTCACCATTTTCCTTCACCATTTCATTAAACAGTTTCGGGTTTGCGAATGTTGCTCGCTGTGCAGTCAAATGGTCGCCACGGTGTGTCGCGTAAGAGTTAAAATCCTCTTCCGGCACTTTCATCTTTGTCAGGTATTCCCCTGCAGCGCTGGATGCCAGAATCGCATTTGAAGGAGACAAATGGTCAGTGGTGATGTTGTCACCGAGCACAGCTAAAGGACGCATACCTTTCAAAGTACGCTCACCCGCAAGTGCACCTTCCCAATAAGGCGGACGACGAATATAAGTACTCATTGGGCGCCAGTCATACAGTGGACTGCTGCTCTTTTGTGCGTCATCCAGTTTAAACATCTGAATATAGACTTGGTTAAATTGTTCTGGCTTAACGTGTTGACTGACAACTTGGTCAATCTCTTCATCACTTGGCCAAACATCATTAAGGTAGATTGGCTTTCCGTTAACGTCATGACCTAAGGCGTCACGTTCAATATCAAAACGAATGGTGCCAGCTAAAGCATAAGCAACCACAAGCGGTGGAGAAGCTAGGAATGCTTGTTTTGCATAAGGATGGATACGACCATCGAAGTTACGGTTACCAGACAATACCGCGGTAGCGTATAAGTCACGGTCAATGATCTCTTGCTGAATAACTGGATCTAACGCGCCGCTCATACCATTACACGTGGTACATGCGTAGCCGACAATGCCAAAACCAAGCTGTTCTAATTCTGGTAATAATCCCGCTTCTTCTAGATAGAGTTTTGCCACTTTAGAGCCTGGTGCAAACGAAGTTTTCACCCAAGGTTTGCGAACCAACCCGAGTTGATTGGCTTTTTTCGCTAACAAACCGGCAGCTACCACGTTACGAGGGTTACTGGTGTTAGTGCAGGAAGTTATTGCAGCGATGATCACCGCGCCATCTGGCATCTCACCTTCTTTTTCTTGCCATTTTCCGGCAATACCGCGAGCGGCTAGTTGAGAAGTAGGTAGACGACGATGTGGGTTGGAAGGACCTGCTAGGTTGCGTTCTACAGTCGATAAGTCAAATTCAAGTACACGTTCATACTCAGCGTTTGTAAGACTATCAGCCCATAAGCCGGTTTCTTTTGCGTATTGCTCTACCAAAGCAACCTGCTCAGCATCACGACCAGTCAGTTTTAGGTAATTGATGGTCTGCTCATCAATGTAGAACATACCCGCACTCGCACCGTATTCTGGCGTCATGTTAGAGATAGTGGCACGGTCGCCGATGGTAAGATCTTTGGCGCCTTCACCATAGAACTCCAAATAGCAGGAGACCACTTTTTGATTACGCAGAAATTCGGTAATAGCCAGTACGATATCCGTAGCGGTAATCCCCGGATTACGCTTACCTATCAGTTTCACACCCACGATGTCAGGTAAGCGCATCATTGAAGGACGACCGAGCATCACGGTTTCAGCTTCTAAACCGCCAACACCGATTGCAATAACACCCAGTGAATCCACGTGTGGTGTATGGCTGTCAGTACCTACGCAAGTATCAGGAAATGCGACACCATCTTTTAGTTGAATGACAGGCGACATTTTTTCGAGGTTAATCTGGTGCATGATGCCGTTACCCGCTGGGATAACACTGACATTCTCAAATGCGGTCTTACACCATTCGATAAAGTGGAATCTGTCTTCGTTACGACGCTCTTCAATCTCACGGTTTTTATCGAACGCATCAGAATCGAAGCCAGCGTGTTCAACAGCAAGAGAGTGGTCAACAATCAGCTGTGTTTCGACGACTGGGTTAACTTTGGCTGGGTCACCGCCTTGATCGGCAATTGCATCGCGCAGTCCTGCAAGGTCAACTAATGCTGTTTGTCCCAAGATATCGTGGCAAACAACACGCGCTGGATACCAAGGGAAATCCATATCGCGTTTACGTTCAATAATCTGTTTCAGAGAATCGACCAATGTTTCAGGGTCGCAGCGGCGTACTAAGTTTTCTGCAAGCACGCGCGAAGTATAAGGCAGCTTTTCGTAAGCATTGGGAGATATCTGATTAACGGCTTCACGAGTGTCAAAATAACTAATCTGGCTTCCCGGAAGCGTTTTTTTATAGGTATTGTTCATCGCTTCTTCCTTCTAACTCCGTCCTATCAAATTTTTAGGAGTGACTTTATGGTGCATGAAACAAGGCGCTACTCCCTACAAGCACAGCGCCTTTCTATACTGTTAACTACGTATACGATTAACTGCGTTTTTCGATTGGAACCCAATCTTGATGCTCAGGACCTGTGTAATCAGCGCTTGGACGAATAATTCGGTTGTTCGCGCGTTGTTCATACACGTGTGCTGCCCAACCTGTTAAACGACTCATCACAAAAATAGGTGTGAACAGCTTGGTTGGAATATCCATAAAGTGATAAGCCGACGCGTGGAAGAAGTCCGCGTTACAGAACAAGTCTTTTTCACGCTTCATCACCGCTTCAACACGTTCTGAAACTGCGTAAAGTTGTTTATCACCAACGAATTCAGAAAGCTCTTTTGACCAACGCTTAATCAGTGCGTTACGTGGGTCGCTCTCTCGATAGATGGCATGACCAAAGCCCATAATTTTGTCTTTGTTCGCCAGCATGCGCAGAATGTTTTGTTCCGCTTCATCAGGTGTCTGCCAGTTCTCGATCATCTCCATTGCCGCTTCATTAGCACCACCGTGAAGTGGTCCACGTAACGTGCCGATTGCAGCAGTCACACAGGAATGCAAATCAGATAAAGTAGAAGCGCAAACACGAGCAGCAAAGGTTGAAGCATTAAATTCGTGTTCTGCGTAAACGATTAGAGAGGTATGCATTACCTGTTTGAACAAATCACTTGGCGCTTTATCAGTCAACATTTTTAAGAAATAACCGCCGATAGAATCTTCGCTGCGATCTTCTGTATCAATGCGTACGCCATCATGGCTGAATCTATACCAATAACAGATAATCGCTGGGAACAAAGCTAACATGCGTTCTGTAGCAGCCACTTGTTGTGAGAAATCTTGCTCAGTTTCTAGATTGCCCAACATTGAACATCCGGTACGCATTACATCCATTGGATGAGCGTCGGCTGGAATCAATTCAAGTACATCCTTAAGAGGTTTAGGCAGACCGCGCAAACCAATCAAGCGCGTTTTGTATTGGTCTAATTCAGCTTGGTTTGGTAGATGCCCAACTAATAGTAAGTGGGCAACCTCTTCAAACTGCGCATTGTTGGCTAGATCTGTGATGTCGTAACCACGATAAGTTAGACCTGTACCTGTTTTACCAACCGTACATAAAGCGGTGCTTCCAGCACTTTGACCACGTAGGCCAGCTCCGCCTAGCTCTCCTTTAGGGGAATGAGGCATGTTGAACTCCTTTTGTCGCATTGCTTCGGGCTATAAAAGCCGACCTCATTGGGTCCACCTCTTGGGTGCTGTAGCTCAGCGGTTTCACGTTATTGGATTATTTTTGAAAACGCAGGCTTTACGTTTTCTATGTTTCTTAGCTTATTTAAAAGCCTTGTCTAAACACTATTTCAGTTTTCTTGGGCTTCCCTACTCACTGCAAGACAATTAATAGGGATTTAATTTTTAATTATGTCTACTTGCTAAACAGTTGATCTAATTTGTCTTCGTAACTGTGATAGTTCAGATATTCATACAGCTCTTTACGGGTCTGCATATTATCGAGCATGGCTTCCTGATTACCATTTTCTAAAATGTGGCTATACACCATCTCAGCAGCTTTGTTCATCGCACGGAATGCACTCAGTGGATAAAGCACCATATCGACTTTCGATTTAGCCAACTCTTCGCAGTTGTACAAAGGCGTTTGGCCAAACTCAGTAATGTTGGCAAGAATTGGTACGTGTTTACCTGTTGCCGAATGCAGAGCCGTTGAGAAACGTTCATATTGTTGAAGTTCCGTCATAGCTTCTGGGAAAATCATATCCGCACCAGCTTCAACACAGGCAATTGCTCTTTCAATCGCACTATCCATACCTTCAACCGCAAGCGCATCGGTACGAGCCATGATGACAAATTCTGGGTTATGACGCGCATCAACCGCTGCTTTAACGCGATCTGCCATCTCTTCCAAACTGACAATGGCTTTATTCGGACGGTGACCACAACGTTTTTGAGCCACTTGATCTTCCATATGAACCGCAGCAGCGCCCGCTTTTTCCATCGCTTTTATCGTACGGCCAATATTGAATGCACCACCAAAACCAGTATCAATATCCACAAGAAGTGGTAAATCACAGGCGTTAGTAATGCGGTCAACATCGACCAGAACATCGTTCAAGGTTGTAATACCCAGATCCGGTAAACCATAAGAAGCATTAGCAATACCTCCGCCGGAAAGATAAATAGCTTGATGACCCAGTTTCTTCGCCATCATGGCGCAGTATGGGTTTATGGTGCCTACAATTTGCAACGGGTTATTGGTTTTAACTGCAAGTCGAAACTTTGCTCCTGGGCTTAACATTTGATTCTCCTTAATCTAGATCTTTAGCTTCGCTTAGAATCTGTTGTTCTATTAAACGTCGACTTCTTGATATATGGCGACGCATCAGCATTTCTGCCAGCTCTTCATCTCTGTTACGAATGGCTTGCAGGATAAATTTGTGTTCGTCCAACGCTTCTACCGGACGAGACTGTGCACGTGGTGACTGATATCGATACATACGCAGCAAGTGATACAGTTCATCACACAGCAATGAAATCAATTGACTGTTACGGCTTGCCTTTATGATGCGATAGTGAAAGTCAAAATCGCCTTGTTGATGAAAGTAAGATGCACCATCTACTTGATCAATATGCGCAGAATGTGTCGACAATAGCGTTTCTAAGCCAGCAATTTCGATTTCAGTAATATTACGGGCAGCAAGGCGTGCCGCCATGCCCTCTAATGCTTCACGCACCGCATATAATTCGACCAGCTTTTCAGAAGAGAATTGAATGACGCGCGCACCAACGTGCGGAATACGCTCGATTAAGCCTAATCCTTCGATACGCATTAATGCTTCTCGTAAAGGACCACGGCTTACTTCAAAACGCTTAGCTAGCTCAGGCTCAGATATTTTGCTACCAGGAGCAATTTGCCCTTCTACAATCGCTTCAATCAAATACTCAGTCAGGTTTTCTGATTTGGTATTTTCTTTTTCACCAACAAGCGGTTTTCTCAATTCACTGTTCATCATGTCTTCTTAATCGTACTTGCGAGTTCTTTTAGGAAGCTCACTAAGGAATGAACACACTATAGATGCACAGATTGTCGACAATCAAGATAATTGTCGACAAATTAGACTAAGGTATAAACCCTACATCGTTTCAATAATTCAATATATTTACTCTATCTACCTGTATTTAAATAATAATATTTAAATTAGATTTAACATAGGCAAGTTAGGCAACGCGTTGGAAACAATCGACATGTCGACAGTTTAAGTAGAACTAGATTTTGTCCTTTAGGAAAATATGAGAGTGGACACAGAAGTCGTCGTGAAAGGAACTCGCTTTCAATCAACTATTTTTGAGTGCGTTAAAATTATTTTTAAAATATAACTATTTGTATTTATTGGTTAATTAAATGAAAAGCCGTTTTACTTCAAAAAAAACAGCTTTTAAACTATTGATCTCGATCATATTTAGGAATAAAGTGTGAACACGGTCACAATGAAGACATCAAGTATGTTTCGCTTCATTGTCTAGTTCAAAAAAATAGAAATAGATACTAAGTCGAGGTTGCGTAATGAACACTTTAAATATTGAAACCCAAGCATCAAACCGTCTAGCTACTAAATTTGCTAACTTCATTGCTTCATTTTTCACATCTGAAAACAAAAGCAAAGCGCCTAAAACAAGCTATAAAGGTGAATCGTTCTCATCTGTGATGACAACTGCACAACGCATTGGTTGTGACATGGCACACTTTAACTACATCTCTTAAGCGACTAATAAAGTATCTTTAACATCACTTAAATTGTAGGTAATAGTAATAAACGTGATGACAAGACCTATTGCGTGAAAGCAAAGGCCTTGTAAAGAACAAAATCAAAGAAGAGTAAAATCGACACTAGGAAGGGATTCGAATCCGGGTTTGGCAAAATAGTACCCTTGCATTAAATCGATACCGGCATCTCTCAAGAAAATCATCTCTTCCTTGGTCTCGATACCCTCAGCAAGTGGCGTAATATTCAATTCTGCAAACATAGCTAAACAGTGTTTTATGATCACTTGTTTAACAGGGTCTTTATCTATGTTTCGGATTAACTCCATATCCAGTTTAGCGATGTCTGTTTGAAAACCCGCCAGAAGATTTAACCCTGAGTAACCCGAGCCAAAATCATCTATCGCCGTCCTAAACCCCAAGTTTTTGTAACACTCAACAATGTGTTTTATGTGTTCATGATCTTTAACTTTCTCTACTTCCGTAAATTCAAACATAATGTTTTCGATTGGAAAGTTATACTCCTTCGCGGCTTCTAACGTGGTACGAATACAAAGTTCAGGTTGATACACAGCATTAGGCAGGAAGTTAATACTCAACACAGAATCAATATTAAGCTTTGATGCTAAAGCAATTGCCTTAACTCGACAAAGTTGATCAAACCGATATCTGTTTTCATCATTCACCTTCTCAATGACAGAGAAGGCCGATTCATTTTGTGTTCCCCTAACTAGAGCTTCGTAACCAAATATCGTTTGGGTCGAGTATTGAATTAATGGCTGAAACGCCATCGTAAAATCAAAACCAAGATCTTTTCTCTCTAAACACTGTTTGCATGACATCTTATCGTGATCCGCAAGTTTTACTGTTTTATCAACCATATCTTTTCGTTTTTAAAACGTTATTTATATTGAAGTTAGCTGTTAGACGAGTTTTAAGCAAAGCCTATTAGATGTTCACTCAACAAAGAGCACAATTTGTATTAACTACCTATTGAACAAGGATTACATACCAAGTAGCTGATATGGCATGTATATGTGGTCATTCGACCTCACTGATTTAAACCCTTTAGAGAGGGCTTGATGATTGGGCGCAAACAAGGAAGAGCTACGCAGGTTAACTCTCCCCTATAAACAGCCAACATTAATAACGAATAAGCTGTTTAACTAACTTACTAATGTTGATTTAAGGCTTCGTTTGTCCAATCTGCTTTTATGGGCGCAGATAATCGGAAAAATGTTTACTCAATTCGTTGATATGTTCCGGACCTATGCCACAGCAGCCGCCAATCAAACTCGCTCCTTGTTTGTGCCATTTGTCTGCAATTTCTGCGTACACAGTTAGATTGAGATCATCACGGAGTTCATCTAAGCCATCATTTGCTGTTGCATCTTTTGTTGTTGGAGGAAATGCGTTGGCATAAACGCCAAGTTGAATCCCTTCAGCATCAAGCGATTCCAACGTCGTTCTTGCAACAATCAAAGCGTCTTCCATAATTTCAGGTTGGCTACAATTGAACAAAATCGCGTTCACATTCAATGCTGCCATCGCTTCAACCGCTTGCTTAACCGTCTCACCAGAACGAAGCTTTGGTACTTCCGTTTTCTCACTGTCATCTAGAGTAAAAGAAACCCAAAACGGTTTATTTCCAGTACCTAGCGCCCTTACCTGCTGATAAATAGTACTGGATTCTGCAATCAAACTCTGTGTTTCAGCTAGCCATATATCGATATGAGCATCAAGCCCTTTGATAAGTGGCGACGCAATCTTTTCTGCATTTTCAGGTTGATAGAGATCTGCACGATAAGAGCCAAACAGTGGAGGAATAGAACCCGCAACCAACGTCTGCTTACCTTCAGCAATCACCGCGTCTCTGGCTACCTTGCCTGCTCTGTCTGCTAGCACCTCAGCTTGAGAATCGAAGCACTCTTGTCCGATGTGGAAAGGCACAAGTGCATAACTGTTGGTAGTAATAACTTGTGCGCCATTTTGAATGAATGAGCGGTGAACTTCGCCGACAACTTCTGGCGCTTCCATCATAGCCAACGCTGACCATTCTGGTTGACGAAACGGCGCACCACGACGCTTCAACTCTCTGCCCATACCGCCATCTAATATGGTAACCAACTGCTGACCTGACATACAAACTCCCTTATATTCTTTTTAGATGTATAGACGTCTGCAGACTAAATTGATTTATCAATAACAGCAATACTTTTGTATAAGTGAAATAAATAGCAAAGGCTAATAATCACCAATTATTAGCCCCACAAACGTAGATCTTTGATTTGAAAATGTGGATAGATATTAAGCAGGGCTCGGCAGTTCGACGCCATCATCTTGCATCATGCCCATGCGATTCATCATCGAGTGCGCAGCATCAATAAAAGGCATTGCAAGCGTAGCACCGCTGCCTTCCCCTAACCGTAACTCCATATGTATAAACGGTTTTAAGCGTAAATGTTCTAACGCAACCACTGCTCCTTTTTCTGCAGATTGATGTGATGGAATCAAATAATCCCAGACATTCGGTTCAATCATGCAGGCAATCATTGCCGACGAGTAAGATAAAAAGCCATCTAACACCACAGGAATACGCATGGCAGCTGCACCTAGAATCGCACCGGTCATACCCGCTAAATCAAATCCGCCCACTTTCGCCATGATATCGATAGGATCGGCAGGGTCTGGGTGATTAAGTGCAATCGCAACGGAAACAACATCGACTTTGTGTTGAAGTTGGCTACTCGGCAAGTTTGCGCCAAGACCAACCACATGCATCGGTAACTGATTGGTCACAATACTGACAATAGCAGCAGCGGGTGTAGTATTGGCAATGCCTAACTCCCCTACACCAATTACGCTTAACTGTTCACGGTCGATAACTTGTTTTACATAGTTTGCCGTATCTAGAATAAGCTGCTCTGCTTGGTCGTAGCTCATTGCCGGACCTTTAGCTATGTTTCCACAACCACGCGCCACTTTCATATTAGTGATGCCATCGATTGGGTCACAATCAATCCCAACATCCACCATTTCAACATCAACACCCGTGGTATAACTCAGCGCAGCAACCCCCGTTAAACCTTTTACCGTATTCACTGCTTGCATGGTTGTGACTTCTTTAGGCGTAACCGCTACACCTTCTTCAAAGACACCGTGATCACCTGCCATGACGAAGATTTTTTTCTTTCCGGTCTGCCATTTGATGGTGCGATAAATCGCAGCTAACTGACAAGCCAGTTGCTCTAATTGCCCTAAACTGCCAATTGGCTTAAACAGTTGATCAATATGATGTTGTGCTCGTTTCCGAACCTTTTCATCGACAGGGATAATCGATTCTTTCAAATCATTTAATAACGTACTCACAAGCTATTCTCCTTCCATGTATGCTGGCTGGGCATAGCGATCCTGAACATCAGTATGTGAACATCGTTCTAGTGATAAAAAGGTCTAGATACTAAGCGTCCATACACTGGTCATAGCCATTAAAAAACATAATTCAAACAATTCGTTACCAGCACCAAGCGTGTCCCCAGTTTGCCCACCGATGGTGTTATTGATATAGCGGCGATAAATCAAAGCGAATCCCCCAGTTACACAAAATGCAATCAGGCTTTGCCAGCCTAGCATCCAAGACGCGATAGCAGCGCCAATAGCGAGGGTGAAATAAAATTGATGGGACGAAATTCTGTTGATGTAGATATGTCCTAACCCAGATTCACGAGCATAGTTTTGCTTATACATAAGAAGTGACATCCAAGCGCGACTAATGCACGGTGCAATCACTAATATAAGTAGCGCTTCTTCGGGCTCAGTATCTAGAATCTGTGTGACGGTGAGAATCTTTAACGTAAGAACAAAAAACAGTGCCAGCGCTCCATGCGTTCCCAAACGGCTGTCTTTCATGATTTCTAACATACGTTCTGGGGTTCTGGCAGAAAATATTCCATCACAAGTGTCCGCAAGTCCGTCCAGATGAAAACCACCCGTTAACAGTGCCAGTGAGAACACGTAAGTCGCTGCACTTAGGGGGCTATTCCAGCCAAGCCCCATATACAGGGTGACCGATATAGCGGCAGCGATAATACCCAGAATCGCGCCGACAATCGGAAATGTCACCACACCACGATATGTCTGTTCAAAATCGTAATCGCTGGTCCATCTTTGGGGAACGGGAATCCGTGTAATAAATTGCAGAGTAACTAAAAATGGCTTCATACCATGCATTCCTGCTCTTTATTAGCCAGTGTTAGCGAGAACTCATCCATGATTCTCTCTAGCTGGTCGATATCTAAGACTTCTCTTAAACCATCCGCCAGAAGATCAAACTGCGCACTCTTGTAACTTGCATAATCGAAAGCATCCTCCGCTAACTGAGTTAGACCTTTTCTTAACCGCAGTTGATTTAAGAAGTGTCGAGTGAAAAGACCATGGTCAAATAAACCGTGAATATACGTACCCGCAATCAAACCATCCGCTGTCACTGCGCCATCCAAAATGCTTACGTTTTGCTGATTACGAGACCGTATTTCAACGAACGGTTTCATGTCACCGATCACCTCAGTTTCCCCCATGTGGATCTCGTACCCACTTAGCTCCATTCCGTCAACATCGCAGAACAAACCACGACTATGGCTGAGGATCTTCCCTTTTACTTGCGTAGTGTGTTTGGATTGCGCGAACTTGGTCACCGTATCAAGCAAACCAAGTCCATCCATCTGATCAATGCCTGATTCAACACCATCAATCAGTGTCTTACCAAGCATCTGATAGCCACCGCAGACACCCAATACCGCACAGCCCTGTTTCGCTTTGTTGACAATCGCAGATGACAAACCGCACTCATTCAGATGAGTGAGATCAGCTAAGGTATTTTTGCTTCCGGGCAGGATAATCAAGTCTGGATTGCCAAGTTGAGACACTTTAGCAACGTAACGTAAATTCACGTCGGGCTGAGCAGCTAACGCATTGAAGTCTGTGAAATTGGAAATACGAGGAACTTTGATCACGGCGATATCAAGTTTATCCGCGTCACTTTCTATTCCTAGTTGATGGCGTAACTTTTCGGGTTGTAATGCCACACCATCTTCTTCTTCCAAGTCCACATCAAGATAAGGAACGACTCCGATAACCGGAACTTGTGTCAGTGCTTCAATTTGCTTTATTCCCGGTTTGAGCAGTTCTACATCGCCGCGAAACTTGTTAATAATCACACCTCGAACACGCTGCCGTTCTTGTTCTGACAACAACATCAACGTGCCGTAAATGGAAGCAAACACACCACCTCGGTCAATATCAGCAATAAGGATCACAGGCGCATTGATCAGCTCAGCCATGCCCATGTTGACGATATCACGGTCGCGTAAGTTAATCTCAGCTGGGCTACCTGCTCCCTCCAGAACTACGATGTCGTTTTGCTCGGCAAGCTCTGTAAATGCACGGAAAATCTTTTGTTGCAGTTGGGGTTTGAATTCGTGATAAGTCACCGCATCCATGTTGGTCAGAACTTTTCCCATCACAATCACTTGCGAATGACGATCACCAGTAGGTTTGAGTAAGACAGGATTCATTCTTACATCAGGCTCTACGCCTGCTGCTTCAGCCTGAAAGATTTGCGCTCTGCCCATTTCATCACCGCTGCGCGTGATCCCTGAATTCAACGCCATGTTTTGTGCTTTGAATGGCACACAGCGATATCCATTTTGTGCCAGAATTCGACAAATACCCGCCACCAACACACTTTTGCCAACGTCAGAAGCGGTTCCTTGAAACATGATTGCACGACTCATATCGACTCCTTAATTAGACTACTCCCAGCGACCATTTCATGTTCGTGGCGAAACAATGGCATACCAAACTCTTGGTGCATTTTTACTAACCAAGGCTGTTCCAGACCGACTTGCTCAATAAAGTGTTTATCAAGGAAAACGTTCTGTGGTTCACCTTGAGAAACCATCTCTCCCTGACTCATGACGTAGACGTAATCACATACGTCGTAAATCAAATTGATGTCGTGACTGGACATCACAACGTTCTTACCGAGATCAGAAATAGAACGTATGAGAGCTTTCATCTGCTTAGTTCCATTTGGATCCAAACCCGCTGTCGGTTCATCTAACAGCAAATAATCGGAATCCATGACAAGTGAACCTGCCAGTGCGACACGTTTTTTCTGACCATAACTGAGATATTGAATAGGCTTATGGGAGAAACTCTTGCCATCCACCAGCTCTAACGCTCGTTGAATTCTTTGTTCGATTTCATGTTCAGCTACTCCAAGATTTCTCAGACTGAACGCAATGTCGTTATACACATCGGTATAGAAGATTTGCTGGTCGGGCTCCTGAAATAGCAAAGTGACATTTTTGCGATGTTCGATGAGTGCTTTCTTACTGTAGTCAATGGGTTGCTGCGACCAATTGACACTGCCTTCTGTTGGCGTATGCAGACCAAGTAGTAGCTTGAATAAAGTGGATTTACCACATCCGTTTGCACCAACAACACCAATGACCGGATGAGTGGAAAAATCCATATTGAGATTCCTCAGCACCCGTTCATCTTTTTCATAAGCAAAACTCATTGAGCTCACTGATAACGTCATTGATGAAATTCTCCTTGATACAACTTAACTGCCAGAGCACTTTGCATATGCTGGTGACGAATCATCACTCTTTGCAGTAACACACCCACCAACATCGCTAATGATTTCAACCATAACCCACGTTTGATATACCCAAACCTCAGTGTTTGAGCGGTATAAATGGCATGAGCTTCTTCGATAAAGATAAAAATGAATCGGTAGGTTAATAACACTTGCTCAACCAAAACCGAGGGTAAACGCGCTTTTTTTAGTAACGTCACGCACTGATTAAAGGGCGTGATAATCACGAAACACAACGTCGCGGCAATAGAACATAAACACCGAAACAGTGTTGTCAGCGCCGTATCAACTGTTTGAGCACTTACCCCAACATAGCCATCGAACATTGGCAAACTTGCAATCAAGTGTGCTGAGTTATCGCTGTATGTGAGAAGCATCGCGATAAGACTCATGGCTAAAAAGCCAAAAGGTAAACTCAGCCATTGCAGATACTGCTTCGAAGTTAACCTGCCTGCGTAACAAGTGACGACACTGAGCAAAATGAACAGAGCGAATTGCCACGCTATCGGTGTCATCATGGCTGTCACCAAAACCGCAAGATATGCCCACCATTTATAGCTTGGCGAAACATCAACCCAACGGTTTTGATAGGCGTACTTATCGATGATCAGCATCGGTTCTTCTTCTACCGTGGTAGAAGCCTAAAATGTAAAAGATCACAGCCGCACCCAATGAACCTTGCAGCGTAAACAGTAAACTTTCTATCTCTCCGCTCGCAGGTTCAATTAAAGGTTCAATCCATGGTTTATAGTTTGGTGCTACTTGAGTTATCAAGGACTCTGCTTGACCATCAGAGCCAGAAAACTCAGCGCTCGGATTCATTAGTAATGGAACAACGACTAAGGCACACAGCATAGCCATCAGAACTAGATTCTTTTTCATCGTAATACTCTCTCTTGAAACGAAATGAGCGAACGTTTAGTCAGTTGTTCATAGATAAGAACAGTGAGCAAACCTTCAGCGATCGCGATTGGTAGCTGAGTGAACAGGAATATGCCCATGAACTTACTCATAGAAGCCATTACACCAAACTCAGGGTCTGGGAATGCAGCGCCAAGCTGCAAAGAGGTGACTGCATAAGTAGAGATGTCTGCGACAAACGCCACTAAGAATACAGCGATATCTTTGCGCAGATTCAAACGGTTAGCGGCAACCCAGACGAAGTAACCGATCATCGGACCGATGACCGCCATCGACATACCGTTTGCACCTAACGTTGAAATGCCGCCATGAGCAAGCAACAACGCTTGGAACAGTAGAGCAATACCGCCAAGTACAGGCACAACCATAAAGCCAAATAAAATAACAGCTAAACCAACTCCGGTTGGATGGGAGCAACTGCCCGTAACTGAAGGAAGCTTGAGCGCTGAAAGTACAAAAATAAACGCGCCGCAAAGGGCTAGCAGTACTTTCTTATTGGCATCATCAGTAACGATCTGTTTTAGATTCCTAACGCTCATGATCACAAACGGAATGAACAAAGCCCACCAAGTTAAAGCCCATGTTGGCGGTAAAAAACCTTCCATAATGTGCATTGCATTGGCATTGAGTGGTGACATTGCAATAGCGCCTACCCATGCCATGAGCGCCATGCGTTTGGTATTGAACTTCAGTGACATACACGAACTCCTTCTAGTGATGTTTCCAGCTACGGTTTACCACTATGGTTGAGAAGTAAGGCAGAGCTTCACCCTCTTCTACTTGTGACAAATCCGGATAAAAGATCTCATTCTCCATTGAGGCGTTTGCCATCAACACAGCATGTTCAAGCAAACCCTGCTCAATCAACAACTGACGCACTTTGTCAAAACGCCCGTAGACTTTCATCAGCACCACAGCTTCGTGGTCTATCAAAGCACGGCGAAGTACTTCTATCTCTGCAGTACATGACATCACCGCCAATGACTGTTGTTCCATACACAGTGGGAAGTGCGCTTGTGATGCGATACAAGAGAAAGAGGTAATTCCGGGAATGATGTCTATATCAATTTTGCTTTCGAGACGTTCGAGCAGAAATACCCAGGTGCTAAACAACATGCTGTCACCTAAGGTAATGAATCCCACTTGTTTCCCGTGATTCACATCTGCTTCAATTTCGAATGCAACGTCATCCCACGCTTGCTGCTTTTCTTGCGCATCATTGGTCATGGGGAAATGGCGCTCTTTGATCAGAACTTGTTTTCCGATGTATTCACGAACAATCGACAGTGCAAGGCTATCGCCGCCTTTGCGACCTGCAGGTGCATACAAAACATCCAACTTATCAAGAAGTCGAGCTGCCCTTACAGTAATAAGGTCGCTTGCGCCCGGTCCCGTTCCAATCGCATAGAGTTTTCCTTTATTCACGCGACTTTCTCCTTAACCAATGGCTTATTTGCTAATTCAGTAGCAGCTAAGTGATCGACAAACATCTGTCTGATAAGCGGATTTTCTCCCAATCCCTGAACGATCGGTTCGGCAACGATGCCCGCTTTTTGAATCAGTGTTTTCCATGAATCAGGTTCATCAGAAGCCATGTCATTGATTGCGTGGTCACCGGCAACCAGCATCAGCGGCATAAGGTATACTTTGTTAACGCACTCATTTTCCAGCCTAGAAATCACGCTCTCGATCTCTGGATAGCTCTCCACCGCGCCAACAACATAGGGTAAATTTCTCGCCATCATCATGTGGTCAAGACAAGCGTAAGCAGAGAAGGCATGGTGTGTTGCTCCGTGCCCCATAAGCACCAAACGTTCATCGTGCTTCAGTTGTGGCGCTTGATGTTGAATGGCTTCAACAAGCTGATCATAGTCATCCATACAACTCAACAGAGGCAGACCTAGCTGCAAGTTTTCAAATTCATCGCGATAAGATTCCACTTGCTGAGAGATCTTTTCGTATTCGTCACCATTGATGATGTGTAAAGACTGAACAACCACATCACGATAACCTGCCTCTTTCAGACGTTGCAGAACCTGCTGTGGGTTATCGATATGAATCCCATCGCGCTTCTCCAGTTTCCTGATGATCATCGAAGACGTAAATGCTCGGAAGAAATCTCGATTAGGATAAGCCCGTGCAAGTTCGGCTTCACATGGTTCGATGTTTTTCTTCATCGCATGGGTATAGCTGGTGCCAAAGCTGATTACAACTAATGCTTTTTTCATACTAAACATGCCTCTTGTTGCCAACTGTCAAACAGCTCTTCACAGCCAGATAAGTTGGTCTGATAACTCACGTATTGGTTAATCGTTGTTGTCTTTGGCCGTTCGATCACAATGCAAGGGATACCCAGCTCGATACACGGCTCTACTTTTTCTCCAAAGCCACCAACGCTGCCCGATTCCTTTGTGATCACGACATCCGGCTGAAGCATTTCATACAGCGCATGATTCATGTTTCGAGTAAAAGGACCTTTCATCGCGATGATATTTTCAATACCAAGTCCTAATGCGTTGCACTCACTGATCACTTCTGCAACTGGCAACACTCGTGCAAACAGCACTTTGTCTCTCAGCATTCGCTTGAACGTTTCCAAATCTTTACTGCCAGTGGTGAGTAAAACCCGTTGCTGGCTGTCTGTGATTTTTCTGCACGCGTCCATCACATTGGTTGCCTTGATAACCAAAGGCGAATCATGAATAGATTGAGACTTTTCGTTTGTAACTCTCTCCAATGTGGAGTGTGTTATTTGTGACTCGTAACTAGGACGTTCGTAACTAGGAAGCTCGTAGCTGGGGCGCTCATAACGCATGACCGGACACTTGATACCTTCACATGCCACCACTATCGTGAGTCGAAGAACCTGTGCGTAGGGATGAGCAGCATCAATAACGTAATCCACGTGGTTGCGTTGAATAAATTCGCGCATGGCGGAGCTGTCCATACGCCCTAAGATAACGTTGGATTCAAATTGTTTTGCGCTGTGTTTACCTTCTTCGGTTGCGACTGACAACGTAAAGTGAATGCTGCGCGCAGCCAGTGCCTCGCACAACATCAAAGCGTCAGAAGTTCCTCCAAAAACAAGCACATGGTTTGGTTTCACAATGAATACCCTCTCGGCGTAATCATCATGCCCTGATCGAAATAAGTAGACTGATTACCCACAACAACCAAAGTACGCATGTCGACCAATTCAAAATCCATCTCTTCGAAAGGCATAATCCATTTTTCCTCTTTACGTCTGCCCGCTTCTTTTACGATGCCAACAGGCGTATTGGGATTTTTGAACGGTGCCATCAGCTCAAAAGCACGTTTTAGATGACCTTCTCTACCGTGACTTCTCGGGTTGTAGAAACAGATAACGAAATCGGCCTCTGCTGCATTAATGATGCGTTTTTCAATTAGCTCCCAAGGCGTTAATAAGTCACTCAAACTGATGTGACAGAAGTCGTGCATCAGTGGTGCGCCAAGTACGGAACCTGCTGCAATACTCGCAGTCATTCCCGGTATCACTTTGACTTCAACGTCCCATTTTTGCTTAGTGACCATTTCAAGAATTAATCCAGCCATACCGTACACGCCGGAATCACCACTGCTAATAATGGCGACCGTTTTTCCAGATTGAGCCAATTCCAATGCGGTCTGACAACGCTCAATTTCTTTACACATTCCGGTTTTAATTACCGGCTTATCGCCCACCAACTCTTTGACTAAATGGGTGTATGTTTTGTAACCCACAATCACTTCAGCCGCTTCTATGGCTTCTCGAGCTTGGTAAGTCATCATGTCGAGTCCACCCGGACCAATTCCTACCACGTATAACATCAGTTCAATACTCCATAGGTAATAGTGATTCCTTGCTGTTTAATGGTGTCACCCAGCAGAGAGCCGTTGCTCAATAACCACGCTGCAGGCTGAGATACAGCACCTACGCCCACGGTTTTGGCAACAAAATCAGAATGAGGAAAACGGTCTGCGCACTGATTTAACTCATCGGCGCTAAACACTTCAAAAGGCACATCATAAGATTTCGCCAAATTAACGATGGCATCTTCATTGCGTTTAACATCAATGCTGCCAATGATGCTCAACGCTTTAGGATGAATATTCAAAGCCTGCAACTGGCTATTGAAAAGCGACTTCAAGAGGTCTGGTTCAACACCTTTGCGGCAACCGATACCTGCCACTAAGCGTTTAGGAATTAATTGGAATGTAGGTACAGACCAATTTGGACGTGTTGATTGCATAGACACGTCAATCAAAGCATCCAGTGAATGCTGAGAAATTGTCTCGTCATCAACAATCGTCAAACCACGTATATCAAAGCTGTGAATATCGAAATCCAGTTGGTTAACAAGAAACGGGTCAACAATGATGCCTACCTGCTTACCACTGACCAACATCTGGTTAATGGTTTTGGTAGCGACACGAAAATCGATGGTGTCGGCACACATCTGCTTGGCTAGCAAATCAAACGAGCATGTCTGATTAACATCGGTTGATGTGGTAATCACAGCCGTACCGTCAATCAGGTGAGACAGATAACGGGCTAGCTCATTCGCACCACCGACATGACCAGATAATAGGCTGATGACATGCTTACCTTTTTCATCAATAACCAACACCGCGGGATCGGTAAACTTATCCTGAAGCAGCGGCGCAATAGTTCGAACGACGATGCCACACGCTCCAATCACTATGATGGCACTGTCACGTAGAAATGCCTGACTCAGTGTGTTTTTGAAGCTATCGACAAACGGTTTGAACCCATCCTGCAGATATTTTTCAGAGCAGTAGCACTCCATCGGCAGGTGTTCGCGCAGCTTATTCGCCACCTGCTGACCACCCGGTGTTAACGTGAATAAAGAGACCGATTCACACCTAACGGTATTCATGGCAGAACTCCGCGTCATACAGTTTGGAGTAGTGATACTCTTCACCGAGGAAACGCCCAACCAGAATCAATGCTGTTTTATAGATGCCCGCTTCCGTTACCTGTTGTGCGATATCAGCCAGTGTGCCTCTCAAAATTTGGCAATCTTTCCACGTGGCTTTGTAAACGATAGAGACTGGAGTATCTGAGGGATAACCGCCCGTCATCAGCTTATCGACGACTTCCCCAATCCCTTTCACTGATAAGAAAATCGCCATAGAGGTTTGATGCTGAGCAAAACTTTCCAGTGACTCCAGTTCCGGTGTTGGTGTTCTGCCAGCCATACGTGTGATGATGAGACTTTGAGAGACTTCTGGAACGGTGTATTCAACACCAAGTTCAGACGCTGCACCAAGGAAAGACGAAACACCCGCCACTGAACGAAAACCAATGCCCAGTTTTTCCAACTCTTCACCTTGTTCGCGGATTGAGCCATACAAAGAGAGATCGCCGGTTTGCAGACGAACCACCAATTTTCCTGCGTTTACTCCCTCTGCCATCATGGTGATGATCTGCTCCAAATGCATATAGGCACTGTCATGGCATTGGGCAGTCGGTTTACAGTAATTAAGCAACTCAGGATTTATCAACGAACCCGCATAGATGACAATATCAGCCTGTTTTAGCAAGTTGTAACCTTTCAAAGTAATCAGCTCTGGATCACCTGGACCTGCGCCAACAAAGTAGACTTTAGAATGATCAAAGTTATCCATGACGTTGATTCCCCTTAATACATGAAACGATAAATGTTGGATTATTTGGCTTGAAGTAGTAGCTAGTGCCGAGAGAAGTCATAGAAGAGACTTGGATTTGGCTACACTCAAATTCGTCGATAGCGCACGTTTTTAAATGGTCTAGTGCTTGGTTAAGACTGCCGTGCAAAATGAAGTTCATCACAAGACGACCGCCCTCTAATAAATGGTCTAACGCCCAATCAATAATCTGTTCTAAATTGCCGCCAGAGCCGCCAATAAACACCGCGTCGAATTTTCCGGTCAGTTCACAGGGCGCCATTTTGTTGATTAGGTGAATATGGTTACAGCCAAAGCGCTCCATGTTTTTGTGCATGATTTCTACAGCATGCTCATTCTTTTCAATGGCATACACGTGTAAGCGTTCAAAGCTTAATGCTGCTTCTAAAGCGATGCTTCCTGTTCCCGCCCCCACATCGACAAAACGGCTTGCAGAACCTAACTGCAACTTATCAAGCACGATGGTACGTACTTCTTGCTTTGTCATAGGCACTTTTTCTGCTCTCAGAAATTCACTGTCTCTCATTCATCACCACCACCACGTTCATGTCATACTCACGCTGTACTTGCTCAGGTTTAAGTACTGAAATTGTCTGGTTTTCATACCCCAAGTTTTCACCAACGATGACGCTGCATTTGAGATTGCGTTTTATCGCTTCCTGAGCAATTTCATAAGGACCGAGAATCTTGTCTGTCACCAGAGCAATCTTTTTATGTAAGAAGAGAAAGTCGAAGTCAGGCTGTTTGCCGTGGCTGCTGGTAATGTAAAGATCGTTCATATCAATCCCTACTTCCGAAAACAGCATTTGAATAGAGCTTATGCCTGGAAGACATCTGCGTTGGTCTGGCGCAAAATGCTCGCTAATACGCTTACCGATACCAAATAACATTGGATCGCCGGACGCCAATACAACCACCAGTTGTGATTTGAATTCTTCTAATGTGGCTAACGTGCTCTCAATGCTTCCCGAGAGTTCAATTCGTTGCCCTTTGAAATCGCTAAAAACACTTAATAAGCGAGGCCAACCTACGAGGATATCGGCCTTCGCTATTAAGTTTTCTCCAGCGACAGTCATAAGATCTCTGCGTCCCGGCCCAGTTCCTACTACGTAAATCATTGGAAATCCTCCACGATTTGTTCAACAGGACGATTACTACCTAACACTTGGTTATCAAAAGAAAACAACACTACGTCACACTTAAACTGATGCTTGGCATACTTCAACATTGCCACAACTCTGCGTTCTATCTCTTGAGCGATATTTTGGTAAACCGCCTGATAGCCATGTTCTTCAATCAGCTCAAGCGCTTCTTCGGTGGTTAAGCAGTGATAGATTTGGCGAAGTAAATCATGGGGCGCATTGAGTAACGCCAAGTGGGTGACCAAAGTTTCTAAACGTGCATCAGCAATATGGGAATGGGTGTGAAAAACCCCAGCTGCGATTTTGATAAGCTTACCTAAGTGTCCCACGATAAGAACTTGTTCGAAGTTCAAGCGATTCGCTTCTTGCAACATGTAGCCCACGAAATTGCTCATCGTCACCACAATGTCTTGTTCGATATTGAGTTGTTGCTGAACAAAACGCTCGCCGTGGTTGCCTGGGACTAAGACGATTTTACTGTGTCCTAATGCGCGTTTTTGTTCGAGTTCTATCGCAAGGGAGCGTTTCCAGCTTTCTTCCGACATAGGAGTCACAATGCCTGAAGTACCGATGATCGAGATTCCGTTTTCAATCCCCAATCGTGAGTTGTAGGTTCTCTCAGCGCGTTCTTTTCCTTCAGGTGCAAAAATGGTGACAACCACGCCTTTGTTAGGGCCAATCACATCACGCACTTCTTGTTCTATTGTGTGGCGTGGCGTTTTGTTAATCGCTGCAACACCAACGGGTAAACCCACGCCTTTGCGTGTCACCACGCCCACACCTTCACCGCCAAGTATTTCAATAGTTTGAGTATCGTTCACCGTTACTTGGGCGTAGATCAACATTCCATGGGTAGCATCCACATCATCACCGCCATCTTTACGTATCGCGGCGACAGCACTATGCAATTCCACGGAAGCATCTTCCACATTCAGATTTAGCGCCACACCTGATGGTGTCACAATGGAAACCTGATGAATGAGTTGCTGACGCATCACCATTAGTGCTGCCACTTTGGCTGCGGCAGTCGCACAAGAGCCTGTGGTATAGCCCTTGCGATAAGATTTACCTCTGTGCCAGACAATATCCGCTTCAGCTGTTTGACTCATAACGCCTCCCGCATGTGGTAAAGCACAGCATTGACGATGGCAGCTGCAACATTGCTTCCACCTTTTCTGCCCAGAGCCGTGATAAACGGGAAATTGCTCTCGTAAAGCGCTTGTTTGGATTCTGCCGCACCAACAAAACCAACGGGGACACCTATGGTCATGACAGGTTTATTGACCGCTCTTTCTAGCAGTTGAAACAAAGCTGTGGGTGCATTGCCGAACACAAAAACTTTATTGCCTTCATCTTTTAACGCCTTTTCTACCGCAATCATTGAGCGTGTTTTAGATTGCGCTTTCGCTTGCTCTGCCACCCAAGGGTCAGCGATGTAGCATTTAATGTCACAGTCAAACTGTTTCAAAAGGCTCTTATTGATGCCAGAGAGAGCCATTGTGGTATCGGTGTAGAATGTGCAGCCTTCATAAATAGCCGTTTGCAACGTCGCTAAAGCATCCGGTGAGAACTTTAATATCTCCAGCCAGTCGAAATCGGCAGTAGTATGCACTGCACGAGTAATGACTTTCTTTTCAAGTTCATTAGCAAACTGATAATCAGGAAATTCAGTGGCAATGATCTCGTCGATGATTTCAAAACTCGTCGATTCAATTCGTTGTGGCTGCTGAATAAAGTTCATACGGCTATCCCTAAATAACTATGATGTAAGCGAGTGAAAATAGAAGTAGAGCTAAGGTTGACGTTAAGTACATTAAGCGCGTTGATTGACCGATGTCCTCTGGCTCGATTTCTCTAAGGAAATCTCCAATCCAAGGTTTTTCGACCAATTGACCAAAGTAGTTGCTTGGACCACCAAGTTGCACACCAAGCGCTCCCGCGACCGTCGCTTCAGACCAAGCGCTGTTAGGGCTTTTATGTTGATATCGGTCTCGCCAACCAACGGTAAATGCAGATTTGCCATTGCACCCCATTAGGAAAGCAGACAAAGAAAACAGCAGCCAAGAAATACGAGCAGGAATAAAATTCGCCACATCGTCCATACGCGCAGAGACAAAACCCAACTCTCTGTAGCGATCGTTTTTGTAGCCAACCATAGAATCGAGGGTATTGATCGCTTTGTATGCCATCGCAAGTGGTACACCGCCAATAAACAGATAGAGCATCGGTGCAATCACACCATCTACCGTGTTTTCAGCCACAGTTTCGACTGTCGCTCTGGTGATCTGTTTTTCATCCAGTTGGCTGGTATCACGTCCAACAATGTAAGAGACTTTGAGTCGTGCTTCTTCAAGGTTGTGAGCACGCAGTGGGATTAGCACTTCATAAGCCGCATCTTTTAAGCAGCCTGTGGCGAGCACAGTGAATGCAAGCCAAAGCTCGACAGCTGTCCCAAGTAGCCAGTGGATGTCATAACTCAAATGAATCACTGCCCAAGTAATTAAACCTGCAGTGCCAACAATCCAGAGCCACAAAATGCCGCCAGCGATATAGAGCCATATTTTGCTGCTAAATATTTGTCGGATTCGTTTCTCCATATTGGATATTGAAATCCCGATCAAACGTACAGGATGCGGCCAACTGTGAGGATCACCAATCAACAGATCCATAAAGAATGCGGTGAAATATAGAGTTAAGGTCATCATAGGCTTCGCGCCCTCTTAAACCACTCAAGCAACATCTCCGGAGACTGCGCAAAATGCACATGGAGATACATCGCTAATGTGTTACCTACTTGATAACCACCACGCCATGTTGCAAGCACTTCGCCTTCATGGACTTTACTCAGTGTGAATGCAGGCTCCATATCCGTAACAAAATCGGAATAATGAAATTCGTGACCACGTAACTCATTTCCAGACAGGCACAACAAAGTGTCTACGTCTGCTTTTGCATTGCAGTATCCAAAGCGATTCAGCTTGTTAGTCATAACGCTTTGACCTGACAAGATACCGACCATGGGATAGATGTTTTCTTCACTGTCAGAAAGTGAGCTCCCTAAATACATCAATCCGCCACACTCTGCATAAATGGGCAAATTGGCTTGATGAGCCGCAAGGATTGATTGCAACATCGAACGGTTTTTCGACAGCTTCTCAGCGTATAGCTCAGGGTATCCGCCACCGATATACACCAAATCGCATTCAGGTAATTGTGAGTCCGTTAGAGGGCTAAAATATCGAATTTCAACACCGCAGCTCGTTAGGAGATCAAGATTTGCTTGGTAATAGAAGTTGAATGCCTTATCCATCGCGACTGCCACAACTAAGCCTTTACCCTTACCTTCCATCGCTTGATAAATCGTCTGCGTTGTACCTTGGTAAAGTTGGGAGCAAGCAACACTAAGCAAACCATCAACATCAACATACTGTTCAATAGCGTCAGCCAGTTCATCCCATTGAGAATCCATATCTTGTGATTCTTGAGCAGTCATCAAACCTAAGTGACGAGAAGGAAGTTCAATATTGGGTAACTTAGGTAATCGACCAAACGCTGGAATGTGGCAATAGGTTTCTACGGCCTGTTTAAGAAGCTGGTAGTGCTTATCTGAATTGACGTTATTAAATACAACACCTGCAATGTTGATCTCTTTGCCGAACTGCTGAAAGCCCATAACAATCGCGGCAGCTGATGTCGACATAGCTTTACCGTCTACAACTAAAATCACTGGGCATTTGAGTGCTTTGGCTGTACCTGCGCTGCTGCAATAGTATGGATCGGTGCCATAGCCATCGAATAACCCCATAACACCTTCTATCACTGCGATGTCGGCATTTTGTGTTTGTTGATGGAATAAGGCGTTAACAGTCTGCTCATCGAGCATAAAGGAATCTAAATTATGGGATGGAACGTTGGCGACTTTGCTGTGCCAAGCGGTATCAATGTAGTCCGGGCCAACCTTAAATGGCTGAACTTTTAGCTCACGGCGACACAAGGTTCTTAGTAAACCTAATGTGAATGTTGTTTTGCCGCTTCCGCTGTTTGTGCCCGCTATAAGTAATGCTTTCATAGTCCACTTTCAGTTACGTTTCTGAACGGACGGTGGGCAGGTGAAAAGTCGTAGGGTCTTAAGAGAGGAACCTACTTCTCTCACTCTCTTCCCACCGAAGGAGTTATTGAGTTCAACTTGATTCGTCTTCTGGCTTAGCTTCATCCTTCTTGATTCCTTCCCGTTTCACCTATGAAACAGTGGTATAACCAAGTCGTCAGCATTACAGCAGCGGGGGCTGCGGAGGATTCTCACCTCACTTCCGTAATCCCTTGCGGGATATATGCCCAGTCTGGGGCATAACCAAATTGAAATATCGTGTTTCGACAACTAAAACTAACTACATATCTTGTTCCTAAATCTCACTATAGGCTTCTAGTAAATAAATTCTGGCTACCATGATGATGAATTTCTGCCAAATTATCACCTCCAATGGTAATAAATTGTCATGCTAACCAAAACAACCATTTAAAACAGTATCTTACAGAGTTAATTAAAACATACAAATGGTAATTTATTGTCATTGTGCAATATTCAAATATGTTAAGTGGCACCGGTTATTAAACTCAAGTGCCACTTAAAAATTAAATCACTTATTTTCTAGATCAACTAATCGTGAATTACCGCATCTTGATAATGTTTATCTCTATATTCTTGCGGACTCATACTGCAATTTTTTCTAAATACTTTGCAGAAATAACTGGTCTGAGAAAATCCCAAATTTTTCGCAATTGTCGCCACAGGGATACCACTGCTTTTTAACATTTTCTTGGCGTGCATAATACGGCAATTATTTAAGTACGCATTGAAACCAATGCCAAGATGTTTCTTGAATAACTTCGAAAAGTAGTAAGGGCTAAGATAGATATGGGCAGCGACATCTTCCAATTTAATGTCGTCACTAAAATGGTGCTCAATAAAGCGCAACGCCTTTTTGATCTTATGATCATTGTTATTGATAGAGAGCTTTTGTTGGTCGTTAATGCCAGTATCGTCAATCACTACAAGGTTAATGTGCTTACGAATACAGTTCTCAACAATCAGTTGCAGTAACTCGGCAGAAGCCAGGACTTTTTGGTAATCAACGACTGGAATATCTTCAAAGCAATGACGAAGCTCCTCGTCTTTTTCCCACATATTTTGGGTGTGAGCCATCCCTTCAATGGACTCATCTTCATGGCCGATAAGTCTTACCTGTCCGCACAACACAAAGCCAACCAAGTGCCCTTCAACGATCAAAGGAATTGAGAAATCCGTAAGCCCAGCATGGCATTGGTACACACATGGTTTGTTATCAACAGAGGCTTTGAGGCCACCTCTTTTATCACTGAGCATGCATTGATTGTAGAGTTCGGGGTTCTGTCTGATCTTTTGACAGAAATCTGAAAAGTTAAATCGTTCTGATATTTCCTCTCCATGTATATTTACGACGACCACGGCTAATTCTGTCGCTTGTGCAAAATCTGAAGCGATCTTTCTTATTAATGCTGAGTCTAATGAGGTAACAGAAGACATAACCACCTTCTTAGTCCATTGATACGATACAAAATACTTCGTCCCGAAATTCGAGTTTATATGTAGCACCAAGATGGAAACAAATAAGTGATCAGTAACTAAATTAACTAATTTATTTCGTCAGATTTATGTAAAGAAACTTTGATGGTTAATATTTTGATAATTAATTGTTACATGCAACTAATTTACTTAGAGAAAGGAAACACTTTAATTTATTCATATAACGAAATTAAAAAACCTGTCTAAGTGACATAAATGTGAAAAAATTTATTCATATCACCCAGACAAGAAATAAAATAGACGTTTATTCCAATATTTTAACTACCTAATTCATGAGCAGTGAGAATCGCAGAAAGGACTAATTCTGGGGTCACTTTAAATGGCATGTTGTGGATAGTTTCCCCTTCTGCACATGCTGCTTTCGCCACGTTGAGTAGCTTATCTTTGTCTATGTGCAGAACCCCCATATCGGTTAGGTTTGTTGGTAGCCCAACATTACAGCAGAATTCGATCACTTCATTGATTTCTTCCATTGGTGCATTTTCTAAAACCAACTGAGTAATGGTACCAAACGCCACTTTTTCACCATGGTACAAATGATGGCACTCTTCTAGAAGTGTCAAACCATTATGAATCGCATGTGCAGCAGCCAAGCCAGAGCTTTCAAATCCAATTCCGGAAAGATAGGTATTGGCTTCAACAATATTTTCCAGAGCACGGCTTGAAAGGTTGTTGTCACACGCCACTTTAGCTTTCAACCCATCGCTCATCAGAATTTGGAAGCAGAGTTTTGCTAACGCTTGCGCCGCTTTTGTTGGTGCTCCGCCAGCCATAGTTCCTTTGCCGGAACGCTCGTTTGCCCTTGCTTCAAAATAGGTAGAGAGTGCATCCCCCATACCAGAAACAAGTAGACGTGTCGGCGCTTGCGCTACGATCTGAGTATCCATAATCACAACGTCAGGGTTTTTGGTGTAGAAGCGATATTCGCTGAACTCGCCTTCTGGCGTATAAATTACTGACAATGCGCTGGTGGGTGCATCAGTTGACGCTATCGTCGGCACAATTACCACAGGAATACTAAGCTCCGCACCAACGGCTTTCGCAGTATCCAGTGTTTTGCCGCCACCAATACCCACCACAGCTTCAACTCGCTGATCTTTTGCAACGGCAGTTAAACGTTCAATTTCTGGCTGTGAACATTCACCACCAAAAAGTGCAAAGTACCCTTCTATATTTTGCTCACTGAAACTTACGCTCACTCTTTTTTCTACTAACTGAGTAACGAAGTTATCGGCAAGCACAATAACAGAACTCCCTAAAGGCTTAACGTACGCCCCTAAGTTATCCATCACGTTTGGTCCTTGTACGTACTTACTTGGGCAAATAATAATGTTATCCATTGTTGCTCCTTAGGGCTTTAAGACCCTAGTTTCACGTTAAAAGTAATCTCAACGTCATACTTAAAGCTGCTGTTGTAAAAAATGATGCCTCACCTTTTACAACTCGCAGCTTTAAATACCTGTGCATAGGATTATATTTTGTTGGTTCTACTCATTAGCAAAACGATGAATCCAGAACGACTTCTGTACACGTTAAAGTTGTGTCTGGCCCTCAACCTCCTTTGCTGAAGGTTTCTCCGCTTCTAAACCTTTACCAATAAAGAATTTGTAGCCAGCACCACCTACGCATGCGCCGATGATCGGAGCAATGATTGGCACCAAGAAATAAGGAATATCGCGTGCGCCAGTCATGGCAACATTTCCCCATCCTGCTAAATAAGCGAATAGTTTTGGTCCGAAATCACGTGCAGGGTTCATCGCAAATCCTGTTAATGGGGCTGTTGATGCACCGATAACTGCAACAAGAATACCGATTAATAGCGGAGCCAAAGCACCTCTAGGAACACCGTTACCATCGTCGGTCAAAGCAAGGATCAATGACATAAGTGTTGCGGTAATAATGATTTCTACAAAGGCTGCTTGGAAAACGGAAATGGCAGGATGAGGATAGGTACTAAAAATACCGGCCAAGTAGAGACTCTCTTCAGAACCACGCACCATATTGTTTGCCGTTTCATATGCGGTGAAAAGGTCTTTGTAAATTAGGTAACACATTGCAACACCAAAGAAAGCGCCCGCAGTTTGAGACAAGCTGTAAGGAATCACTTTACGTTTGTCAAAGTTCGCAAACAGCCAAAGGCCAATGGTTACCGCTGGATTCAAGTGTGCACCTGAGACACCTGCAGTTAGATAAACAGCTAGAGAGATCCCCAAGCCCCACACAATACAAATTTCCCACAAACCATAAGACGCTCCAGCGACTTTGATAGCAGACAAACAACTTGCACCAAAAAATAAAAATAGCCCAGTTCCGAAGAACTCAGATATACATTCGTTTCGTAGGTTACTCATGACATTATGTTCCTTTTTATAGAAATAAACGCTGCCTTATATAAGGTGTTTATTTAATTAAATATAAATATAACCCCTATTCCACGAAGCCAACTTACGGTTCATGAAATGAAAAACTTCGACATAAAGTATATTTTTTTAATTTGTTACTTTTTTGCCATCAATTCACACTTTATAGGTATTTTTTAAATACCCATTAATAAAAATACCCAAAATTAGATTAAATAACGTTTAATAACAACTACTTATATTACACAGAGAAAGGTAAAAAATTGCTTAGATTAATTTTCAATTATTGATACGGAAGTCCCATAAATCCGTTATTTATGACTAACTTCAAATTATTTGTAACTTTGCTAAATGTCACAAAAATAAACAATAAAAAAATAGCCAAATAGCAATTTTTTACCAATAGCCTATTCCTCATGAACCCTGAAATTACTTATACCTCCATTTTTAAAGTGCAATTTTTTCACATATAGCACTAATTAGTCGCAATTAAATCCCTCAAACTAAACCATTATTTTTCGTCCGACTTTTCTAATATCTCTGCGCAACATTATGAAAATACTACGAGGTATAAATATGCAACAAGAAGCACTAGGAATGGTCGAGACCCGTGGTCTAACCGCTGCAATTGAAGCTGCAGACACAATGGTCAAATCGGCAAACGTAGTCCTTGTCGGATACGAAAAAATCGGCTCTGGCTTGGTAACAGTGGTTGTTCGTGGCGATGTGGGTGCGGTTAAAGCTGCAACTGACGCAGGCGCATCTTCTGCTGCCAATGTTGGTGAAGTTGTCGCAACACACGTTATTCCTCGCCCTCATACGGACGTTGAAAAAATTCTTCCAAAAGGACTTAACGAATGAGTGACAACCCATTAGTTGAACAAATCATGAATCAGGTGATCGCTCGGGTTCAGAATGGTTCACCTGATGTCTCCTCAGCGAAAAAAAATCGAGGTGAAACAATGGATAAAAAAACATGCAGTCTTACTGAGTTTGTCGGTACTGCTATTGGCGACACCATCGGGTTAGTCATAGCAAACGTCGACACGGCTCTTTTGGATGCTATGAAACTGGAAAAACGCTACCGCTCTATCGGCATCATGGGTGCTCGTACTGGTGCTGGTCCCCACATCATGGCAGCAGACGAAGCAGTTAAAGGTACAAACACTGAAGTGGTTTGTATTGAACTTCCTCGCGACACCAAAGGCGGCGCAGGTCATGGTTCTTTAATTGTGTTTGGTGGTGATGATGTTTCTGACGTTCGTCGCGCTGTTGAAGTTGCACTTAAAGAATTGGATCGCACATTCGGTGACGTATATGCAAACGCTGCTGGTCACATCGAACTTCAATACACCGCTCGCGCAAGCTACGCACTAGAAAAAGCATTTGGCGCACCGCTAGGTAAATCTTGTGGCGTCATCGTGGGTGCTCCTGCTTCTGTGGGTGTTTTGATGGCAGATACTGCAGTGAAATCTGCAAATGTTGACGTAATCGCGTACAGCACTCCAGCAAACGGCACAAGTTTCAGTAACGAAGCCATCTTAGTAGTTTCCGGTGATTCAGGCGCAGTTCGCCAAGCAGTTATCTCTGCTCGTGAAATCGGTAAAACACTACTAGGTGCATTGGGTGACGAGCCAACTAACGATCGTCCTTCTTACATCTAATCAAATTAACGAGGTTGGTTCATGCGTTCAAAAAGATTTGAAGCACTGGCAAAACGCCCAGTTAACCAAGATGGATTTGTAAAAGATTGGGTCGAAGAAGGCTTTATTGCAATGGAAAGCCCGAATGATCCAACGCCATCCATAAAAATAGTAAACGGAAAGGTTGTTGAACTGGATGGTAAACCCGAATCTAAATTCGATTTAATCGATCACTATATTGCACGTTACGGTATTAACCTTGCCAATGCAGAAAAAGCAATGGCGATGGACTCCGTTAAAGTCGCGAACATGCTTTGCGACCCTAACGTTAAGCGCGCAGACATCATTCCGCTCACTACCGCAATGACACCAGCAAAAATTGTTGAAGTCATGTCGCACATGAACGTGGTAGAGATGATGATGGCCATGCAAAAAATGCGTGCTCGCCGTACACCATCTCAACAAGCTCACGTTACCAACGTGCGCGACAACCCTGTGCAGATCGCTGCCGATGCAGCAGAAGGTGCGTTGCGTGGTTTTGATGAACAAGAGACCACAGTAGCCGTTGCGCGTTATGCACCATTTAACGCTATTGCGCTACTTATTGGCTCTCAAGTCGGTCGCCCAGGCGTACTAACTCAGTGTTCATTGGAAGAAGCAACTGAGCTAAAACTGGGTATGTTGGGTCACACCTGTTATGCAGAAACTATCTCTGTTTACGGTACTGAACCTGTATTTACCGACGGTGATGACACGCCTTGGTCTAAAGGTTTCTTGGCATCATCTTACGCATCACGCGGCTTGAAAATGCGCTTCACTTCGGGCTCAGGTTCTGAAGTACAAATGGGTTATGCGGAAGGCAAATCCATGCTCTACCTAGAAGCACGCTGTATTTACATCACTAAAGGTGCTGGCGTACAAGGTCTGCAAAACGGCTCAGTAAGCTGTATCGGTGTACCATCAGCGGTGCCATCAGGTATTCGTGCAGTACTTGCAGAGAACCTTATCTGTGCAGCTCTCGATCTTGAATGTGCATCCAGTAACGACCAAACATTTACGCACTCGGACATGCGTCGTACCGCACGTTTGTTGATGCAGTTCTTGCCAGGTACTGACTTCATTTCTTCCGGTTACTCTGCTGTTCCTAACTACGACAACATGTTCGCAGGTTCGAACGAAGACGCTGAAGACTTTGACGATTACAACGTTATCCAACGTGACCTTAAAGTCGATGGTGGCTTACGCCCAGTTCGCGAAGAGGAAGTCGTTGCGGTTCGTAATAAAGCAGCACGTGCAATGCAAGCTGTATTCGCCGGTCTTGGTTTCCCAGTGATCACCGATGAAGAAGTAACAGCAGCGACTTACGCTCACGGTTCGAAAGACATGCCAGAACGCAACATCGTTGAAGACTTGAAAGCAGCTCAAGAAGTGATTGAGAAGAGCTTGAGTGGTTTAGACGTAGTGAAAGCGTTAGCGAAAGGCGGTTTCGAAGATGTGGCAACCGACATGCTGAACATTCAGAAAGCGAAGATCTCAGGCGACTACTTGCACACCTCAGCCATCATCGTGGGTGACGGTCAAGTGCTATCCGCCATTAACGATGTCAACGACTACGCAGGTCCCGCTACGGGATATCGTTTACAGGGTGAACGTTGGGAAGAAATTAAGAACATTCCAAATGCCCTTGATCCTCAAGATCTTGGATAAGGAAGGCGAAAGATGGTTGATATCAATGAAACACTGTTGCGTCAGATTGTTGAAGACGTACTAAGAGAAATGGCAAGCGCTGATAAGCCAGTTTCTTTTGCTAAATCAGCTCCAGCTGGCAATGAAGACTCATTCCTACGTGAGTTAGCACCAGCCAAAAACGGTAGCAGCAAGGATGAAGTGATTATCGCAGTTGGCCCAGCATTTGGTTTAAGCCAAACAACCAACATGGTTGGCACACCGCATAAAGCAATCATTCGTGAGCTCAAAGCAGGCATCGAAGAAGAAGGTTTAAAAGCACGTGTTATTCGCTGCTTCAAATCTTCAGACGTTGCGTTTATTGCCGTTGAAGGTGACCGCTTGAGTGGTTCCGGTATTTGTATCGGTATCCAGTCAAAAGGTACTACGGTAATTCACCAAAACGGTCTTCCACCGCTTTCTAACTTAGAGCTTTTCCCACAAGCACCACTTTTGACGCTAGAAACTTACCGTCAAATCGGGAAAAACGCCGCTAAGTATGCAAAAGGTGAATCGCCACAACCTGTTCCAACACTGAACGACCAAATGGCTCGTCCTAAGTACCAAGCAAAATCTGCGGTATTGCACATCAAAGAAACCAAACACGTTGTGCAAGGCAAAGGTGCTGTGGAACTTGAGGTCTTAGATTAACGAAAGGAAATGCTATGAATTCTGAATCTATCGAATCCTTAGTTCGCGACGTGTTGTACAAGATGAGCAACACAAGCGATGCGCCGGTTTCGTCAAGCACAGCTCAATCTAACAGTTCAGTGACTGTTAAAGATTATCCTCTAGCGAACAAACACCCTGACTGGGTTAAAACCAGCACAGGTAAAACACTAGACGATATCACTCTCGCGAACGTGTTAAACGGCAGCGTGAAATCAGCAGACATGCGTATCACTCCTGAAATTCTAAGAATTCAGGCAGACATCGCTCGCAGTGCTGGACGTGAACGCTTGGCGATTAACTTTGAACGCGCGGCAGAACTGACTGCTGTACCTGATGATCGTGTTCTTGAGATTTACAACGCACTCCGCCCTTATCGCTCCACCAAAGGAGAGCTGATTGCAATCTCTGACGAACTCAAATCCAAATACCACGCGACGATCTGTTCGCAGTACGTTCGTGAAGCGGCTGATTTGTACGTCGAGCGTAAAAAACTCAAAGGCGATGATTAATCTGAAAGCGCATAAGAAGTTGACGTTAAAGGAGTATGGTGATGGCGTATATAGTGGGCATTGATATCGGTAACTCTACGACCGAAGTTGCATTAGCAGTTCAGCAAGCCGGGGAAACTCGCTTTGTGGCAAGTGCAATTACAGAAACAACTGGTATCAAAGGCACCAAGCGTAATTTGTTTGGTATCTATACTGCGCTGGATCTGGTGGTTAAAAAAGCCAATTTAACACGTGAAGACATTGACATAATCCGCATCAATGAAGCCACGCCCGTAATTGGTGATGTAGCGATGGAAACCATTACGGAAACCATCATTACTGAATCAACAATGATCGGACACAACCCCAAAACACCCGGTGGTTTAGGACTTGGGGTTGGCATCACCATCACCTTTAACGACTTACTGCATTGCGACAAAAGTAAAGCTTACATACTCGTCGCACCCGGCGAGCTCGATTTCGCAGACATTGCTGCCATGATCAATGCCGCAACACAAGCAGGCTACAAAATCGAAGCTGCAATTTTGCAAAAAGACGACGGCGTACTGGTCAGTAACCGCCTCAATAAAATTATTCCTATTGTCGATGAAGTGAAATACATCGACAGAATTCCGATGGGCATGCCCGCTGCTGTTGAAGTCGCCATGCCTGGACAAGTGATCTCTACCCTATCCAACCCCTACGGCATTGCAACTGTGTTCGAACTCGACGCAGACGAAACCAAAAACGTAGTGCCAGTGGCAAGAGCACTTATCGGTACTCGTTCAGCCGTTGTTGTCAAAACGCCTGAAGGTGATGTGAAAGCCCGTACGATTCCCGCGGGCCACATCACTCTTTATTCGGAAGGTAGAACAACAACCATCGACGTTGCTCAAGGCAGCGAAAAAATCATGCAAGGGGTTTCTGCCTGCAAAACATTAGACAACGTGACGGGTGAAGCTGGCAGTAACATCGGCGGTATGTTGGAAAACGTTCGCCAAACCATGGCAGAACTGACCAACAAACCTAGCAATGAAATCTACATCCAAGACTTGTTAGCTGTAGATACTTTAGTACCTATTAATGTCACTGGTGGTTTAGCCGGCGAGTTTTCTCTTGAGCACGCGGTCGGTATCGCCTCAATGGTGAAATCGGATCACTTGCAAATGGCACGTATCGCAGAAGAAATACACGGCACTCTCAACGTCAAAGTCCAAATAGGCGGTGCGGAAGCAGAAGCGGCTATTCTCGGTGCACTTACAACTCCCGGTACACAAACGCCGTTAGCGATTCTCGATTTAGGTGCAGGTTCGACAGACGCTTCCATCATCGACGGACAAGGCAGAATGACAGCCATACACCTAGCAGGTGCAGGTGACATGGTCACGATGATCATTGCTTCCGAACTGGGATTAGATGATACCTATTTAGCCGAAGACATAAAAAAATACCCACTGGCTAAAGTAGAAAGCTTGTTCCACTTACGCCATGAAGACGGCACGGTGCAATTCTTTGATAAACCTTTACCAAGCGAAATTTTCGCACGCGTTGTCGTCGTAAAAGAAACCGGATTTATTCCATTAGCAGGCGAAGAATCGATTGAAAAAGTGCGCATGATTAGACGCACGGCGAAACAACGAGTCTTCGTTACTAACGCTATACGCGCGCTTCGCGCAGTCAGCCCAACAGGCAATATTCGAGATATACCTTTTGTTGTCCTTGTCGGTGGTTCTTCACTCGACTTTGAAGTTCCACAATTAGTCACAGATGCATTATCGCACTACAACCTTGTTGCTGGTCGAGGCAATGTTCGTGGAACTGAAGGTCCACGTAACGCTGTAGCGACTGGGTTGATCCTTTCCTATCACACTAGCAAAGGAGAAGCCCATGCATAGCCAATTACAAGAAGTTCCAGCCATTTGGGTTTATCTGGAACAAGTAGACAACAAACAACTTCATCAGATGCTTTGGGGAATAGAAGAAGAAGGCATTCCCTTCAAAACAACTGAAAAACAGATAACCGACATAAGAAAAGAAGCACATAACGCGGCATCACTCTCACCTCTAGCGGTTGGGATTGCATGTACTCATCAGGAGATCGTGGTGCACTCGCGCAACCTCACTCCTGAAAACCCGCTATTTCAAGTTTCACTGCACACACTCGGCGCTCAAGGCGAGCTTTACAACCAGTTACGCAATCTAGGCTGTAATGCTGCCCGTTTAGTAAAAGGTCTGCCTTTTAAACCTGTGAACGATGCAAACCAGTGAAGCTATTTAAGTTAAGAGCGCTCTAGGAGAACGAGATGAACAACATATTTAAGCATTTTGAAACCCTCTTCCCTAGCAACCAATAACGTGACATTCAAACCAAGGAGGCACGTGTGAGAAAGTCATTAGGATTATTAGAAATCAAAGGGTTAGCTAGCGCTATTTTAGTAGCAGATGCAATGGCTAAAACCGCATCTGTCACTATTGTGGGGATCGAAACCTGTAAAGGTGGCGGTTGGCAAACCATCAAGGTGGTGGGTGATGTGGCAGCAGTTCAAGCATCACTTTCTTCTGGTTGTGAACTGGCAAAACGTCACAACGCATTCGTAGCAATGAAAACGCTCTCCAGACCCGATCAAACCATTATGGATACGTGGGGCACGCCAGTAAAAAAAGCTGAGTTGAAAAAGCCAAAAACTACGCCTCCTAAAGTTGAGCAAGCCATTGAACCTACTGATGTTCAAAAGACTGAAAACAGCGAACCTGTTCTAGAAAATGCTCCTGTTATTAAAAACGAAAGTGTTTCCAAAAACGAACCAGTTTCTGAAAACGAACCCGTTTCGGAATATGACATCGTTGTCGAAGAAGTTATTGCTGAAAATCAACCACCAGCAAGTGTAGAAGCGACTTGTAATTTATGTGGAGACCCGCTTTGTGAACGCGTGAAAGGCGAACCTCACACCAAGTGCATCCACAATACCAAGGTGAAATAACGTGAATATTGTTGAAGTTAAACAAGCAGTTTGCAACGTGTTGACCCAGATGCGAGAAAGACCGATCCCCGTGGGTATTTCTAATCGCCATTTGCATCTGTCTCAACGCGATTACGACTGCTTGTTTCCAAACCAAGCGATGTCGGTTCGCAAAGAGTTAAAGCAACCTGGGCAATACGCTGCGGATCAAACCGTAACGCTCGTTGGTCCAAAAGGAAAATTGGAAAAGGTTCGTATTCTTGGTCCTGTGCGTAGCTCTACTCAGGTAGAAATATCCAAAACCGATGCGCGCACCTTAGGTATTCCTGCTCCGATCCGTTTGTCTGGTGACCTTAACGATACTCCTGGAATCAAGCTGGTCAGCGATATGGGTGAAGTGAACCTGACTAAAGGCGTCATTGTCGCGCTAAGACATATTCACATGTCGCCTCTTGATGCTTTGTTGTTTGGGGTAAAACACGGTGATTCAGTATCGGTTGCTATTGAAGGCACACCAAGAGGAACTGTGTTTGAAGAAGTATCGATTCGCGTGTCTCCAGATATGGTGTTAGAGATGCACCTCGATACTGATGAAGCCAACGCTGCGGACGCGGACAATCCGAAAGCGTTCGCCAAAATATTGAAGGTGTCATCATGATGAAACTGGATGACAAAGTTATTGCAGCCATTGTTGAACGTATCGCAATCCTACTAAGCGAGCGTGAACATGCTGTCTACACCACCACACTTCCAGCGCTGGCTTCTCCTGTTGAACTCGGTGTTCTCGCTCGTCATGGCAAGATGATGGTCGAGTCTGTTGATGCCAATAGCATTTTGGCACTGGCTCGTTGCCAAACAGAGACACCAGAAGTGAAACACTTACTGAAAGTCGTCAGTTTTGGTGTTGAGGTTACTTTAGTCATCCACCCTTCTCTTTGTTCAATGCTGCCTGTTAAGGCTTTGACTAACTTGCCATTTATTTGGCAAACCAAAGATGGTCAGCCCGTTGTTTTATGGGGGCGTTCTGTTCTGGCTTACGGCGATGTCTGCCAACTTACCCATTCCGTCGTGGTAACCAGACCAAACACCATAGTTACAGCAATGGCAAAAGACGTAATGACCAAAAATCACATCATTTGGTCCTGCTCGGAGGACACATTATGGATTTAGCAAAAGTAGTCGGCTCAGTGGTTTCGACTCAAAAATCAGAAAGCTTAGTTGGACGCAAATTGCTGCTTGTACAGCCAGTTGGAACCGACGGTCAGAGCCCTAAAATGCCCGGTTTTCCACCTGAAGTAGCCGTTGATTGTGTGGGCGCAGGTGACGGTGAATTTGTGCTGCTCACCAGAGGATCGTCAGCCAGAGCTTGCCTGAATAACGATCGCTCCGCAGCCGATTTATGTGTGGTTGCCATCTTAGACTCTTTGTCTGTGTCGGATAAGTAAGGAGAAGTCTCGTGGGCATTTACACCAAAACCGGAGACAAAGGCACTACTTCTCTTGTAGGTGGCGTTCGCATAGCAAAAACCGACATACAGGTTGAAGCTTACGGAACCGTCGATGAACTCAATGCCAACATCAGTGTCGCTCAGAAAATGGCGACGGTTGTAAGCACAAAACAGCTGCTTGATAGCATTCAATATCAACTGTTCTATATCGGCGCTGAGCTAGCTTCCCCAGATCTCAACGTTAAATCAGACAATCAGCAGCAAGTGGGTGAACAAGAGATCAAAGCATTAGAAGACGCAATTGATGCTGCTATGGCTCAAGTGCCAGCACTGCACAGCTTTGTGTTACCGGGAAGTTCGGTTTCAGGGAGCCAAATGCATCTTGCTCGCGCAGTATCTCGCCGTGCAGAAAGAAGAGTACTGGCAGTGAACGAAATCAAGCCTGTTCGCCCAGAGCTAATGAAATATCTCAATCGACTCTCTGATGCGCTCTATGCCTTAGCGCGACTCGAAGACCACGAGAATCAAATTAAATGTGTGATTAGCAAAGTTGCTCAGCGTTACCAAACGCTTACAGCAAACGGCGTACACCACTCTTCGGCTCAAGACAAGGCAACACAGACTGCGTTGAAACTGTTACAGCTCGCAATAGCAGAAGCCAAACAGATCGGCATTCCTATTGTTTTTGCGCTGGTCGATGCCCATGGCAACACCATTTTAAGTTATCGCATGCCACACGCTCTCTTAGTCAGCAGCGAATTGGCGCTCAAAAAAGCCTATACCGCCGTGGCTCTAAAAATGGCAACTCACGAATTACATAACCTTGTTCAACCGGGTCAACCTCTGTTCCAAATCGAAGCCAGTTGCAGTGATCAATTGGTCTCTTTCGGTGGCGGCTACCCTATTTTCGCTGATGGAAAAATCATAGGCGGCATTGGTATTAGTGGCGGCTCGGTTGAAGAAGATATGCAAATAGCGCAAGCCGCATTAAAAGGACTCTAAGGAATTATTATGAATAGCACAGAACTCGAAGGAATCATTCGTACCATCCTGACTGAAAAGCTTGCCAGTGAAACAGGGAAAGTATCAAACAGTGAAGCGCCTAAAAGCATCGCTATCTTTGACGATGTTGACAGCGCAATCAAAGCGGCTAACGATGCCTATCGTCGTTACCATGAACTGCCATTGAAATGCCGTAGTGCAATCATCGCAACGCTACGCGCAGAGCTGGATGCTGACATTCCTTATCTTGCAGAAGAAGCCGTCAAAGAGACTGGTATGGGTAATGTGGGTCATAAGATCTTAAAGAACAAACTGGCTCTGGAAAAAACACCGGGTATTGAAGATCTCAAAACCACAGCGCTGACTGGCGATGACGGTATGGTGTTATTTGAATATTCGCCATTTGGCGTGATTGGTTCAATCACACCAAGTACCAACCCAACGGAAACTATCATCAACAACAGTATCAGTATGCTCGCGGCGGGTAATGCGATTTACTTCAGCCCTCATCCGGGTGCGAAAAATCTTTCAATCTGGTTAATCAAACGTATTGAGAACCTAATCTATAAAACCTGCGGTGTTCATAACTTAGTCGTAACGGTTTCTACGCCAAGTTTTGAGAACACCCAGTTAATGATGCAGCACCCCGATATTGCTGTATTAGCCATTACCGGTGGACCTGCAATTGTAACCATGGGTCTAAAAAGCGGTAAGAAAACTATTGGCGCCGGAGCGGGTAACCCGCCGTGCTTAGTTGACGAAACTGCCGAGATTACTAAAGCCGCGCAGGACATCGTTTCTGGCGCTTCCCTTGATAACAACATCCCATGTATTGCAGAAAAAGCGGTTGTGGTAGTCAATCAAGTCGCCGACGAACTCATCACGCAGATGGTGGATTACGGAGCCCTGCTGATTCGCAGTGCAGAAGATGTCAAAGCGCTTAATGCAGCCTGCATTATTGACGGTGGAATCAATAAAAAACTGATTGGTAAAAGCACCACAACCATTCTTGAAGCAGCAGGTCTGCCAGTTCCATTAAAAGAGCCAAAACTGATCATCGTCGAAACCGCAAAAGATGATCCACTTGTGATTCATGAGCAGCTCATGCCAGTGTTGCCAATAGTTCGAGCAAAAGATTTTGAAGAAGCCTTAGCGATATCGCTCAAAGTCGAAAACGGACTGCACCACACTGCGGTCATGCATTCACAGAACGTGTCGCGTTTAAACAAAGTCGCACAGCTGATGCAAACATCGATATTTGTTAAAAACGGACCTTCATACGCAGGTATCGGTTTCGGAGCTGAAGGGTTTAACACCTTTACGATTGCAACGCCAACGGGTGAAGGAACAACGTCTGCCAGAACCTTCTGCCGACTAAGACGTTGCACGTTAACTAACGGCTTTTCAATCCGTTGATTTTGGTGGCGACTACCATGAAACGTTTTTCTATATCAACCGCCATATTTAGTGGTGAAAACAGCCTGAAACGCTTGAACAAATATCAGAACAAGCGCGTTTGGATTGTCTGCGATGAGTTTCTCGCTAAAGGCACGCCTATTGAGCGTGTCAAAGCGGAACTCAAAGGCAATGAAATCAGAGTCTATACCGATATTCAGCCTGATCCGAATGTGTTGACGGTTGTTTCAGGCATGAAAGACCTCATCGCGTTTAAACCTGATGTAGTGATCGGTTTTGGTGGAGGATCTGCCATTGATGCAGCTAAAGCGATGGTCTTCTTCGCCACCAAATTCGATATCAAGCTTGAACGTTGCATCGCCATACCAACCACCAGCGGTACAGGCTCTGAAGTCACTAATGCAACCGTGATCACCGATGAAAACAAAGGCATTAAATACCCAATATTTGATGCCACTATCTACCCTGATGAAGCGATACTGGACCCTTCGTTTGTCGTTACTGTGCCTCCCCATATCACTGCCAATACGGGGATGGATGTGCTAACACACGCCATCGAAGCTTATGTATCGACCACAGCCAATGACTTTAGCGATGCTTTAGCAGAGAAAACCATATCTTTAGTGTTTGAGTACCTACCCACCGCTTGTGTCAAAGGCAATTGTGAGAAAACACGGGAAAAAATGCACAACGCATCGTGCATGGCAGGCATGGCATTTAGCCAGTCAGGCTTAGGAATAAACCACGCTATCGCGCATCAGTTAGGTGGTAAGTTCCACGTTGCTCATGGGTTGGCGAACGCAATTTTGTTGCCCCACGTGATTCGTTTCAACGCCAAAAACGATATTCGCGCTCGCAAACGTTACGCACGCATCGCAAAAGCGTGCCGCTTCTGTCATCCAGATGCGTCCGCTGAAGCCGCTGTGAATCAACTGATCCACAACATCGTCAGATTACAAAAAGAAGTGAAGATAGCCACTTCATTACACGTATTAAAAATTACCCGCAGAGACGTTCTCGCCCAAATGGATGCGTTAGTGGAATCCACATTACAAGATTCCACCATGACAACTACTCCGTATAAAGCGAACCCGCTGCAGGTGAAACAAATCATAGAGGCAATCCTATGACCCTAACTAATAGTATGACGGAAACGAAGGAAGCACCGTTACGTGAAATGAAATCTCTATCCGCTGAAAAAATCGCGGATATTGCGCGTGAATCTGGCATCGTCGGTGCAGGAGGCGCGGGGTTTCCGACCTATGTGAAGCTGCAATCGAAAGCTGAAATATTTCTGGTCAATGCCGCTGAATGTGAACCGATGCTGAAAGTCGACCAACAGCTCATGGTGAGCCACGCCCGTAAGCTGATTCAAGGCATTCGTTATGGAATGAAAGCAACTGGTGCGAAAGAAGGCATCATTGCTCTCAAAGCTAAATACAAAAAAGCAATTGCCACACTTACCCCTCTGCTTACCGACAACATCCGTATCCACATTCTGCCAGATGTGTACCCTGCGGGAGACGAAGTCATCACCATTTGGCTTGCTACAGGTCGACGCGTGCCACCGGCACAAATTCCGATCAGCATTGGCGTAGTAGTAAACAATGTTCAAACCCTAATTAACCTAGCCAAAGCGATTGATGAAGAAAAGCCCGTCACCCATAGAACGCTCACCATCAATGGTGCAGTAAACAAACCAATGACGCTTACTGTTCCTATCGGTACAAAAATGAGTGAGTTGATTGAGCTAGCTGGAGGTTGCACTGTCGACCATCCAGAGTTCATCAATGGTGGTCCCATGATGGGCAAATACATCTCTGATATCGATGCTCCTGTTACTAAAACCACAGGGGGAATTTTGGTATTTCCCAGAGAACATCTGCTTATTCAGCGTCGTCTTAAAACCGATCAACAGATCATCGCGATGGCGAAAACCGTGTGCGAGCAATGCCGCCTTTGTACCGACTTATGCCCAAGACACATCATCGGTCATGAACTATCACCGCATGAACTGGTTAAGTCGATGAGTTACAAACAGTTTGCTAAACCATCAACCTTGCTATCGGCGCTAACCTGCTCGGAATGCAGTGTTTGTGAAAGCTACGCATGCCCTGTTGAGATTTCGCCTATGCGTATTAACCAGATCTTAAAAGGTGAATTACGCGCTCAAAAAGCAAGATACGAAGGTGAAATAGAGCCACAAGATCCGATGGCTGAACATCGTTTAGTCCCTATCGGACGTCTGGTTAAGCGTCTTAATTTACTGCCTTACTACCATGAAGCACCAATGGTTGAACCTTTGTGGCAACCAGAGTTTGTTTCCATCCCACTGCAACAGCATATCGGTGCTCCTTCTGTTCCTGTTGTCAGTGTTGGTGATCATGTTGAAGCCGGAGATTGTATTGCAAAAGCAGCACCTGATGCGCTCAGCGTTGCTCAGCATGCCAGTATCACAGGCACCATAACAGAAGTTGGCACCAAAGTTATCACAATGCGTCGGGGGTAATGTATGCATCATGCAATTGGATTAGTTGAACTCAACAGTATCGCCAAAGGAATCGAAGTTACCGATACGATGCTAAAAAGCGCCAATGTAGAGCTATTGACAGCGAAAACCATCTGTCCGGGTAAATACATCATTATGGTTGGCGGAGAAATCGCTGCTGTAAAACAGTCGGTAGAAAATGGAGAACGACAAGGTGAACACATGGCAATTGATAGCTTTGTGCTGCCTAACGTTCACGCCTCTATTCTACCCGCTTTAAGCGGTGTCACAGTCACCGACCATAAGCAGTCTATTGGCGTAGTGGAAACCTACAGCGTAGCAACTTGTATTGAAGCCGCAGACGCTGCTATTAAAGCCTCCAACATCGAACTGCTCAGAATTCATATGGCGTTTGGTATAGGTGGTAAATGCTATTTCGTCGTAAATGGTGATGTTTCTGATGTGCAAACCGCCGTCACTGTCGGCAGTAACCGAGCAAGCGACAAAGGCTTACTGGTTCACGGCTCTGTGATTGCAAAACCACACCCTGAGTTATGGCGTCAGTTGATGTAACGAGGTTGCTATGTTCGATAACTTAGAAAAAAAAGAGCGCGTTATTCAGGAATACGTACCGGGTAAACAGGTGACACTGGCGCATCTTATCGCCAATCCGAATAAAGCGGTTTACAAGAAACTTGGACTGAATGAAGCCGCAAATGCTATCGGTATTATGACGATAACGCCTAGTGAAGGTGCAATCATCGCCAGTGATGTAACGACCAAATCCGGCAATGTCGAAATCGGCTTTATTGACCGTTTCACCGGTGCGGTAGTGATCACCGGCGACGTATCTGCGGTGGAATATGCGCTTAAACAGGTGATTCATGTGCTGAGCAATCAACTCAAGTTCACCCCATGCGACATTACTAGGACCTAAATGATGAAACGTCTGATGTTGGTAGGTCAAACACTGAGTGGCAAAACCACGCTGCTGCAAAAACTACGCGGCTTACCATTACGTTATCAAAAAACTCAGTCGTTGGAATGTGAAGATCTGTCCATTGATACCCCTGGGGAATACTTGGAAAATCGCTGTCTCAACAGCGCTCTGATCACCACATCCTACGATGCCGACATCATAGGTTTAGTTCACAGCGCAACAGCCATTCAACAAATGTTCTCCCCTTTGTTTTCCAGTGCTTTCACCAAGCCTGTGATCGGTATTGTCACTAAAGCCGACGCCCCTGATGCCAGTATTGGAGAAGCCATCGCCCATTTAGCTAATGCAGGTGCAGACCCCATTTTTGTTACCTCCTCATTCAATGGCGATGGTATTGACGATTTGGTGGATTACCTCAGTGAAACTAAGGATCAACAAGCTTTAGCACTTGTTACAGAAAGGAATTAAGCACGATGTCACTTAACGAAGCATCTCAGAAAATTATCGCCATTAACGCTGGCAGCTCTTCTCTTAAATTTCAGTTGTTTTCAATGCCTGATGAAGTTTCTCTATGCCAAGGTTTGGTTGAACGTATAGGTTTAGCCGATGCGATTTTTACCATGAAGTTCAACGGACAAAAAGTGAGTAAGACCATCAGCATAGCCAACCACCAGCAAGCGGTGGATATGCTGCTTACCAGTTTAATTGAGTACCGAATTGTTGCTGATTTAAAAGAGATACAAGGAGTGGGTCATCGAGTGGCACACGGAGGAGAATACTTCCCTGATAGCGCCATCATCAATGAAGACACGATTGAAAAAATCACTCGATTAAGTGACTTGGCACCGTTACATAACCCTGTCAACTTAACCGGAATACACGCGTTTAAACAGACGTTGCCCGATGCAAAAGCAGTCGCCGTATTTGACACCTCTTTTCATCAGACCATGGCAAAACCTGATTACATCTACCCTATTCCGTATGAGTATTACCGTAAGCACGGTATTCGTCGTTATGGGTTTCATGGCACGAGCCACAAGTACGTGGCGAACCATTATGCCGAAATGATTGGCAAACCCGTTACTGAATTGAATCTCATCACCTGCCATTTAGGAAACGGCTCCAGTATTTGTGCCATTAAAGGTGGTAAATCGGTTCATACTTCGATGGGATTTACACCGCTTGCTGGAGTAATGATGGGGACACGTTGTGGAGACATCGATCCTTCTATTCTGCCGTTCCTAGCTGAAAAAGAATCGCTAACTTTGTCTCAGTTAAACGAGATGATGAATAGCCGCTCAGGTTTTCTGGGAGTATCAGAACTATCTCACGATTGCCGCGATATACAGCAAGCATCAAAAACCGATCAACAAGCCAAGTTAGCGTTGGATATGTTTGTCGAACGTGTCCGAGCTTATGTTGGTCAGTATCTGGTTAAGCTAGGTCGTGTTGACGCCATTTTATTTACCGGAGGTATCGGGGAAAACTCTACCGATATCCGAGAAAGTGTATGTTGTTCGCTAGAACCACTAGGAATATGCGTCGATGTGAACAAAAACCGCTCTAAATCAACGATTTTTTCTACACAAGAGAGTTCAATTTCTTTAGCGGTAATTGAGACTAATGAAGAACTAATGATTGCTAAAGACGTCATGAGGGTATCACTATGAAAGGGAAAGTTTGGTTAGTGGGTGCAGGTCCGGGCGACCCAACACTATTAACAGTAAAAGCGCTGTATTGTATCCGTGAGGCTGACGTCATTGTTTACGATAGGCTGGTAAGCAAAGAGATATTGCAGCAAGCACCAAGCAGTTGCCAAATGGTCAATGTGGGTAAGTTACCGAATTTTCACCCAATTCCTCAAGATGACATCAATGAAACCTTAGTGAATTTCGCCCAACAGGGCTACAATGTCGTGCGTTTGAAAGGTGGTGACCCCTATGTGTTTGGTCGTGGTGGTGAAGAAGCAGATGCCTTGGTAGAACACGGAATTGAATTTGAAGTGGTTCCGGGAATTAGTTCTGCCATTGGTGGTTTAGCTTATGCGGGTATCCCTGTCACTCACAGAGATCATGCCTCCTCCTTTCACGTAGTAACAGGACATCTAAAGCAAGGTAAAGATCCACTCGATTGGTCTTTGTATTCTAAACTAGATGGCACTCTCGTTATTTTGATGGGTATGAGTCAAATCGAAAACATCTGTCAGCAATTGGTCGACAGCGGCAAAGCTACGGATACTCCCGCAGCGGTGGTTCGTTATGCTAGCCGTGATAACCAACAAGTGGTTACAGGAACCGTTACTGATATAGCACAGCGCGTGAAAGAAGAAGGCATTACTTCGCCAGCCTTGATAGTGATTGGCGGCGTTGCTCAGAAACACGCAACACTTTCGTTTAAAGCCACATGTCGTCAAATTAGCGAGTTAGCACAACTTCAACTCGATTTAGCTTAAAGGCAGTCAATATGGCGATAAGTGGACAACACGGTGGTAATGTCCTGCAAATGGCAAATCAATTTGGTCTCGCTCCCAGCGATGTCATTGATTTCAGTGCAAACATCAATCCTCTGGGTATGCCCGGAGGATTAAAGCATCTGCTTGTAGAAAACTTATCGCGCTTAGAGCAATATCCCGATATTGATTACCACCTGCTGCATCGTCAGTTGGCTCGTCACCATCAGTGTTCACAAAGCCATGTAATTGCTGGCAATGGCGCAACTGAGCTGATCTTCCTTTGGGCGCAATACGTAAAACCCCAAAAAGCACTACTTGTGGAACCAAGTTTTGGCGAGTATCGCCGCGCACTCACACGCGTTGGTTGCAAAATCACCAACTACTTGCTGTGTGAAGAGGAAGAGTTTCGCGTTACCAAACGTATTCTTACTGCTCTTTCGCCCGATCTTGATTGCTTATTCTTGTGTACACCTAATAACCCGACAGGTCTGCAACCTGACCCAGACTTGTTGACTGAAATCTTAAATCGTTGTGACGTTATGGGCATCAAGCTGTTTGTTGATGAGTCGTTTCTCGACTTTATGCCCGAAACGAAGAGTCTTTGTAGGTATCTGCCCTGTCACGACAATCTTTACATCTTGCGTTCACTGACCAAGTTTTATGCCCTGCCCGGTTTACGTTTAGGCTACATGCTCTCTTCCGACGCAGAGCTTTTACAACAGATCCGCGAGCAAAGAGAACCTTGGACTATCAATGCCCTTGCTGCATTAGCAGGAGAAGTGCTGTTTGATTTCATCACCTATCACCAAGCAACCTACAACTGGCTTTTCAAAGAGCAAACTTATCTATTAGGTGAATTGCAACAGTTTGAAAAAATCAAACTCTATAAACCTTCAGCGAACTACATTTTTTTTAAACACTTGGATAATCAGTCGGCGCTGCAATCACAGCTAATGAAACACGGCATTTTGATTCGTAGTTGCGCTAACTACCTAGGTTTGGACAAGAGCTTTTACCGTGTGGCAATCAAATCAAGAGCAGACAATGAGCGTCTAGTGTCGGCCCTTAAGAAGGTGTTTAATCATGGCTGAAGCGAGCTGCCCAGCTTCGTGCGGAGAACTAATTCAAGGGTGGATTTCCGGTGGTGAAAAGCTGGTGTCTTGCCCTATTGATTGGTTCAGTACCGTCGAAGTCAGCTCTGGTTTGGCTACACTAAGTAATCAAAGACCGATGATGCGCAAAGCGCTGGAATTAACCCTAAAGCAGCTCAATATACCAAGCGCAGAATCTCAGCAATTAAAGATCGACTTTCACTCTACTATTCCCGTAGCAAAAGGAATGGCAAGCAGCACCGCCGATATCGCAGCCGCAGTCGCTGCAACCTATCGCTACTTTCAATGTGACTACACAGCAGAACACCTTGCTTCACTTTGCGCTCAACTCGAACCCACCGACAGCACCATGTTCAACGCCCTAACCTTATTTGATCACAACCAAGGAGTTGTGGCAGCGCAATACGGTTCGATGACAAGTCTTGATGTGTTGGTATTAGAAAGCCCAATACAGCTCGATACGGCGGCATACCACAAGGTGGATCACCGCCATTCATTGATGAGCTCTTCATTGAGATTAGATACGGCGAACACTGATCTGGCAGATGCCATTAAACTGCACAACCCGAGTCAACTTGGCAGAGCAGCAACTGCCAGCGCTATTGAAAGCCAGATCATTTTGCCTAAACCCCGCTTTGAACAACTACTCAACATCGTTGAAAAACACGACCTGTACGGGTTGAATGTTGCTCACAGTGGCAGTGTGGTTGGGCTACTTTTTGACGCGAAAATACACGATATTGAACACGCTATTTTCGATATGGAAAATCTGGGAATAAGAGATTGTTATCCCCATTTTCATCAATGCAAGATGGTTGACGGCGGTGTTCGCTAGTATCAATCAAGCGAACACCACTAAACTGCTTTTTCTTAAGCAATTCGCATCTGCCCTTGTAGAACAGTGACTGCTTTTCCTGAAAGTTTGACGGTGTTTGCGTCAAGCTGCTCTACGTCGACATAACCACCTCGACGCGATGCTTGATACGCTTTTAACTTTGTTTTATTGAGAGCTTTTGACCAATAGACACTCAATGCACAATGCGCTGAACCTGTTACTGGATCTTCGTTAACGCCTACCCAAGGTGCAAAGTAGCGTGAAACAAAATCAACACCCTCAATTTCGTTAGTCTGACTCTTTTGAGTCGTAATCAACACACCTCGTCCTTGCAATTTTGCCATTGAGCTAAAATCAGGCTCAAGTTGATAAAGAAGTGCTTCATCGCTAATCACTATGAACTGTTTAGTGTCAAAAATCCCATAATCCAAGATGTTAGATTTATGTAGTCCGATTCTTTCAATCAGCTCCACGTTGATTTCAGCATCGAATTCTAGAACTGGTGCAGGAAAGGTAAGATGAATTTCATCAATATCCAGCTCAGCGGTGAGCAAACCTGACAAGGTATGAAATCCAATAGTGTCACCTGTCTTATATAAATCCAGTTGTTTTAAGATATGCGCAACCGCCAACGTGCCATGTCCACAAAGTTTGACCTCCACTTCGGGCGTAAACCAGCGAAGCTGCATCGTATCCATGGCTAGAAAAGCGGTTTCAGATACCGCCATTTCCGCGGCAATTGCATACATCTGGGACTCATCAAGAGCAGAGTCTGTAATACATACACCAGCAGGATTCCCTTTGAACACTTCAGATGTGAATGAATCGACTTGATATACGTTAACTTCCACAAGAACTCCTTTAACTGAGAAAAGCGCCTTCATAGCGAGCAAGAAGTTGCCTTAACACAAACCTTACAACCAACTGAATTTATTATGAATAAATATTATTAATTTTAATAACAACCATTAAACGCACTTTAAGAATAGCCTTGTTCTTCCGTTGATCTTTAGGAGAACAAGTAGCGATGAAATCTGCAATTTTGGCGGTATCAGCCATTGTACTTTCTTTGGTTTAGTTAAGTTCAGGGCAAGCAGCGATTCAGGCTATTAACAAACTCGCTGCCTTCACTGAGTCCAATTTTACGACTGATACAACACCAGTAAATACTGAAACTATAGCTAACTAGAGAACTGCTCGAATGAAAATGAACACTGATACTTTCATGACTTACGTGCTAACAATTAAAGCCACTATTACCGCTGTAATACTTACAACAACAGACATATTAGAGTCGATTATCCTCTCTGTTGTTAGTTTCTTATCGTTCTAATAAGAGTTCCATGGAAGGTAATTTTTTCTGGAATCACTCTTCAGTTCGCTATATTTGAAATTTTAACCATCCGCGCCATTATGGTTGTGAATTTTCTTTAGCATTGATATCAGCATAGGTGTGCAACAGCTCGGTTAACGTATTCACCCAACCGAATGCATCTACAGGCGCATTTACCAGCAGCTTTTCAACCAATTCACAATGAGTTTCAAGCGTAATAGCTTGCTCCAAATTGAAAGAGATGGCGTAGAAATGCCAAAGCACTAAGCGGGTCATTCTTTCACTGTTTTGTTTCGCGTTGTCTGAATCATCAAACGCTTGCTGAATTTCACTCAGTGCAATTGCAGTCATGCGAAGCATTGCGTCTAGTCGTGCAGACATCATGCGCTCTTCACTGTCGACCTCTTCCTGTTCGAAAGTAAAAATTTCGCTCATCACGTCTTCTGGAACCATTTTACTGATCATTCGAACGGCGAATTCTTCCAGTTCGTGGCGAGGCATGGTTACAAGGCAGTCAAAAGTATAGTCACGAAGCATAGTGGCCTTCTGGCGGATAGTTATTCTGAGCGCGTATTCTAATCGTTAGTGTTAGGTTTACCACCCTTTTTGCAGCTGTAGCTCGTTTAACAACACATAAAATCAAGCTCAGCAGAGAGTGAATAATTCACAGTTTAACGTCATTTACCGCTTACCCATTAAAACTCAAGGTGAATTCTTGATGTCCAGTATGAGGATCGGTTTGTTCGTTCACCAATTTGAAACCTTGCGATCGATAAAAGTCATAGCTCGCTTGGTTTTCTTTATACACATTAAGATTTATTGTTTGGCGTAGAGTTTTAGCGTGATTGATGAGTTGCTTGCCAATACCTTTACCTTGCAGTTCTGGTTTGACAAAGATTGCAGCTAGGTTGTTCTCATACAATGCATAAAAGCCAACGACTTCAGAGTCAAGTTCATAAACGTAGGTTTCTGAAGCAGGAATGTAGAGGTCACGCATATTGCCTATTTGCGAGCGCCAAAAATCTTCTGCTACAAAGCTATGAGCTTTAATCGAAGCTTCTAGCCAAATTTCGATGACGGAATCTAGGTCGTTATCGCTGTATTTTCTAATCATTTTTAAACTCTATTTCATCGACATATTGAGAACAGTCTTGGCATAGCATTTCAGTCAAACAGGCTTTGTTCCTGCTCAACAAAAATTAGCTTATCTGTATCAAAACCACGCTCTTTCGCCATTTGGACAAATTGAGTTATCACTTCAGGTTCTACAGTTGGCGTTCTCGCCAATAGCCAAAGGTAGTCAGTATTAGGGCCAGAGATAAATGCATAGTCGTAATTGTCACGCTCTAAAGCAAAGACCACATAAGAGCCGTAAAAAGGGCCGAAGAAAGAAACTTTGAGATAGCCTTCTGATTCGCTTTTTACAAAGTAAGCTTTCCCTTCTGCTTCTTTCCATTCATCATCGCTTGCCAAATAGCCCCTGTTTAGCACAGACACACCGCCATCATCACGAAGAGAGTACTCAGCAGTCACTTGACTTAATCCCTCTTCGAAAGAGTGATCTAAACGTGCTATTTCATACCATTTGCCAAGGTAGTTTTGAAGTTCAAAGCCAGTAACAGGCTTTACTGTTTGCGGCATTCCCAAACAGCCACCTAAAATTAACGCACTAATGATGAGCAAACATTTTTTCATTGAAGTCTCCAAAACCTAGGTATTGCTTACGATCACCCAATCAATCCAGAGATTAAGGTTACTCGCAACCAATTGATAGTAAAACACTATCTACTTAATTAAGTTAAGTATCTCTTTAAACTCTGGTGCGCGGCAATCTTCAACTAACTCGTAGAGACACATTTCTAATCCTGTGATATCGACACCTGAACCAGCTAACTTGTGTATCGCGAGATCTTTATTCGATTGGTCTCGAGAAGAAACACAATCAGAGACTAGATTCACTTCAAAACCCATGTTTTTGAGGTGGACAGCCGTTTGATAGACGCATATATGCGCCTCAATTCCACAAATCAGCCAAGAGGTTTTACCGGATGTTTTAATAGCTTCGACAAAATTGGGATCTCGATAGGCATCAAAAGTAAATTTAGCTATAGGGCTGTGATCAATCAGTAGAGCTTGCAACTCATTAACGGTTTGCCCCAGTTTTTCTGGATTTTGTTCTAACCAGATTATCGGTAAACCAAGGACTTGGGCCCCTTGAATTAGTTTTGCACAGTTTGATATCACCACGTCACTGTTAGACACTAATCTGGCCAGCTTCCCCTGAACATCTACGATAATAAGCCCAGTATTTTCCTTATTAAGCATGAGCACTCCTTAGCCAAACCTATTACTATTAGTCACCTAGATTTTTCGAAAAGTTTATAGTTATGCAATTAGATTTGCACACCTAAAGACCTTAATGCTTGTTCACACTGGCTAACGTTTGCAAACTGGATTGCGGCGATACCGACACATTCCGCTCCTCTCACATTATGTGGCATATCATCGATGAACACAGTTTGTGACGCTTTTAGATCATATTGAGAAAGCAGAGTCTGGTAGATTTCTGGCTGAGGTTTCAATAATCCAACGTCTGCAGAAACTACTGCACCGTCGAACAAATCCCAGAACGTGTAGGTTGATTTTAAGTGGGAAACAATTTCATGAACATTATCAGTTAACGCTAGAACATTATAACCGGTAGATTTGCAGCGCTTTATTAGGTCAACAGAACCATGAATGAGTATTTGAGTTTGCTTAACGTAATAAAACAGCCGCTCACACTCTAACTCAGTAAGCCCCAGAGCTTCCTTATATTGAGTTTTCGCATCATTTTCTGTGATTTGGCCTTTATTCAGCTTTAGCCAAGTTTCAGACTGAAAGATCGATTTTGCTTTCTCTTCAACAGCGTCGTTGTCTCCAAATGTGAGCCTGATAATCTCCAAAGGAGCCCAACGAACGACAACATTGCCGATATCAAAGACTACGTTTTTAATCTCAACAGAACTCATTTAAGATCCCTTCTTAAAATTGACGAACAAAAAAACACCGGAAACTAACAAGCCATTACTAGTGTTATTAATTACCGCTCATTCATTGAAGCAGGTTTCCAACCCCGAACTAGCTTGAGTGATACCCCAAGCAGCAGTATTCAAATTCATGGTAAACAAAGAAATCATACATTAAAAAACGGGTTGCATAATCAAATGATAGTCTTACTGGAGTTCAATTCGTTCGTCCAGGCATTCATTTGAACCCATTTCGAATTCACGACATATCCAAGGGCGATTTTCATAAATCGTGCACATAAATGTGTCTCTGTCTAAGGCAGCACACCAGCCGTCATGCAGGCGCATCATTGTCTCACCACCATACTGGTCACGCTTGATAAATTCTTCTGGCACGCCAGTATCTGAAATAATCATAACTTCAAGACGGCAACAACATGCTTTGCAGTTCGAACAAGATACATCGGAGGAAGGGAGATTTTTAGTTGGTATAATCATGAAGTACTACAATTTGGGCAATTGTGCATGATACCGTAATCCAATACATATGGTAGGAACTTCTTTATCAATTGGAATAGTTCCGTATAATCGCGACCAAAATTACGCCACACCAACCTATCAGTGAGTTTCAAATGTCCAAACTATTTTTCAAAGGTCGAATCGATGCTAGGCAAAACCACGTCATTTCAGGCTACAACGTAAAACGTGATGTAAAAGCAGGCACTGAGGAAGCTCCAATCAATGTTGTCGTTCCAAGCGAAACTCGTAAAGCAGAGATTGAAACGTTGCTTTCTGAGCACTCAATTGTGGCGAATATTGTCGTAGACTCTGAGCAACCAGAGAACACGGTTGAATTAGATACGCTATTGAATAAACCTAAAACTGTTACCTTTGACAAAACACCAAACCGCAATGAACCATGCATTTGCGGAAGCGGGAAAAAGTACAAAAAGTGCTGTGCTTAAGCTCTTTCTAATTACGTTAAAAAAACCGTCTTGCGACGGTTTTTTAAGATCTTCTGACTTCACTTGATACTTAGCGTATTAGTTGAATTCGTAAAAAGCTACATTAAGAAACAAACACCACTATCCACCATAGAAACCTTTAAATCTTTGCATCGTAAATACAAAACCCAAACTTGAACATTTCAGCTAACTATTAGTGATGTTGGTGCCTACACGTTGTACGTTTTAATTTGGTCGAACATACATTAAATGAATACCCGTTGGCGTTATCTTTGTTAGATCTCTGCTGTAGACATACCCATATCGTTCTAATAAATCAATAGAGTGATATGTCCAACCTACCGCGAAGGCTATACCTATCAATGCAAAGTACATACAAACCTTGTTAGCCAGTTGCATCGCTTTAGGAGAATAAACTTTTCCAATTCCTTTCCCATAATAGAGAGCTTTTGGCGACATCCAAAGTAAGCAAAGCACTGCACCTAGACACCCAAAAGGAGCCCAAAGAGTTAAAACAGATACCCTTACCACTACCTCATTGTTCAATAAATCTAAATAATCGCAAAATACCCCGTAGGAAGGATAGACCCAACAGGTTAGCATCAAAGCAATTAGAGCAAATCCCGCTAGGCGAACTTTAATTTGAGATGACATTTTCTAAGGTCTCCACTAAATGATCGGAAATCTTAAGATCGCTCCAAGCCATCTCGATTAGAGTGTAGACGGCAACACATGCTATTGCACCAATAAGAATAGGAGCACTATAGGAAGCCGCGATCCACAACGCAGCCTCTCCAGCCCCAAATTGTACTAACGCTTTAAACATGTCGGAGCCCACATTTCCAAACCAATTAACCAAGTGATAGTCATCCTTAAACACAAGATCCGATGTCGCTAAGCTTGCAGACACCACAAACGTTAATGCGGCTGCACCTTTAAAGTCGGACGCTTTTGATTTGGGACTGAATCCTGCTTGCATAGATTTGAAAGAGTTCAGTGGATACTTTTTGCCGTTCATATTGATACGAGTACCGTTAACAAAGGCATGTTTTAGGGTTTTGCCGTTTTTATCCGTACCAGCAAATGCCACAAAGGTTTTTCCTTTACTCTCAACTAAATCTGCTTTAATACCCATATCACCAAATTGCTTAGCGATAGAATGGGCATTAAACATTGGTTCTGTATGGTTGAACCATGATTTAGAAGTATTGATGCTTGTGGCAAGGACAGCAGCATCGCGACCATACTCCAACCATATATTGTGCAAAATCTTATGAGTGTAGTGGCATAGTGAATTTGGCCACCTGATTAGAGGTGTTAAGATACACTTCATAGAATGACAGGTGAAA
>NZ_JABEQC010000007.1 GCF_013041605.1 Vibrio plantisponsor
GCTTTGTCATGTATCCCTCTGAACAACGTTTATCGCATATGAGTAGAGGGAGTAGGCAAGTGAAGTGCCAATTATAAAGTGGCTATATTTCAGTGGTTTAATGATTTTTTATCAAGTGTTGGGCAAGTTTTTACTAGTCAGCGAGCAATAAGTGACACTTGGTGCAAGTTTTTACTTGGATGTATTCACTATTCGCAAAAGGTGAACTCAGTGTGTAGCCGAGGAGTATTAGGCAATAGTTAGGCATAACGTTTGAGCAAATAAAGTTTGTGACTTCAAACAGCAAAACAATGGAGAAGTGAAGCAGGCAAATAGGTTTCGACCTAGCTTTAAAGTAAGTGAGACTTGTAGGTGACCAATGCCTTGTTAGTTCTTTTATTATTTAAGATTAGCTCAACCTGCCTAACTGCAATGCCCTGAGTTAGTCACAGTTTAATGGTTGATTGAACGATATAGTAACTAACATAGATTCAATAGACAGCACCGCTGCCCGCTCTTTAACTACGCCTTTTAATAACAAAACTAACTTATTAATTAATCTATATAAATCGTACGCTCAGGAGGCCTCTATGTCCCATAATTATGACAGACATATCAGTAATTTGACTAAAGACACATATGCTTTGATATTGGCAGGAGGCCGCGGTAGCCGTCTTTTTGAACTCACTGATTCTCGAGCCAAGCCAGCTGTTTATTTTGGTGGCAAGTTTCGTATTATCGATTTCCCATTATCAAATTGTTTCAACTCAGGTATTCACCGAGTAGGTATCGCAACACAGTACAAGTCACACTCGTTGATCCGCCATATTAGCAGAGGTTGGGGTAGCTTTAGGGCTCAACAATTTGTTGAAATTTTGCCAGCTTCACAACGAACCGGTGATGATTGGTATGCTGGTACAGCAGATGCGGTATATCAAAATATTGATATCATTCGTTCTCATAATCCTAAATACATTCTAATTTTGTCTGGTGACCATGTGTACCGCATGGATTATGGTACTTTGCTCGCTGAGCATGTGGCGAATAACGCCGATATGACTGTCTGTTGTCTTGAAGTCGATACAGAAGAAGCTGCGGGCAGTTTTGGTGTTTTGACTGTAGATTCAAAAAGTAAAATTGTTGCCTTTGATGAGAAACCAGCACAACCTAATGAGATTCCGAATAAACCGGGTAAGTGTTTGGCTTCAATGGGAAATTACCTGTTTAATGTTGATTTTCTTTTCAATCAGCTATTAAAAGATGTGGATACCGAAGGTTCGACCCATGATTTTGGACACGATATCATTCCTTCAATCATTAATGAAAGTAATGTCTTTGCCTATTCATTCAAAGACCCAGACAGTGAGAACCAGCCATATTGGCGCGATGTGGGTACATTAGACTCATTTTGGGAAGCGAATATGGAGCTTGTTACTCCTAAGCCACAACTTGATCTTTATGATAAAGCTTGGCCAATTTGGACGTATCAGGAGCAGCTTCCACCTGCAAAGTTCATTTTTGACAATGACGAACGACGCGGAATGGCCGTAGATTCAACGGTATCAGGAGGGTGCATTATTTCTGGCTCTACCATACGAAAATCATTGTTATATTCGAGTGTTCATGCCCACTCATACAGCCTTATCGAAGAGTCAGTATTGTTGCATGGTAGCCATGTGGGTGAGCGCGCTAAGTTGAAACGAGTCATCCTTGACAGTTATTGCAGTGTCCCTGCTGGCTTATGTATTGGTTATGATAGAGATCAAGATATAGCGAATGGTTTCCGCGTGACTGAAAAAGGAGTGACCTTGGTAACTAAAGCTATGCTGGATAAACTCGCAAAATAAACGTACCGAATTATTGCGATAGGGAAACTCTAGTCAAAGGCATCGCTTGCCGAGAAACAAGGCAAGCGAGTCCGATTCGTCGGAGCATGTCGTTCTCCAAGTCTCAGAGTGCGTTATCGCATATTATCTGACTCGAAAAGAGTAGGAGGAATAATCTTGGGAATATCAGTGATTGAAACCAATAGCGCCTAGTATGAGTGGCGTGGATTTTGAGTAATTCTACTAAGAAAGATAGCTGAACATGTCTCAATAGCGGCGATACATTGTAAGTTCGTTAGTGCGCTTACAGTAAAACAATTAAACTTTTCGCCATTATGAGAACTTACTCTTCATCAAAAAAATTTGAGTCCCAATAGACGAAGACTCTCTGTTGAGGAAAACGAAAAATCAATCCGTGTGTACCTAACCCACTTTGTCGGTAAACCATTTCATTGTTCTGATCTTTAAACGTCCCAATTGCATTTTCTACTGGGGAAAGATCATGAACAATTCCATCGTCACGGTTAATCGTAATGTATCCTTGTCTTTGAGAGAAATTACATGCAATTACCTTGTGCGGCTTAACTTCGTCATTTACGTATACGTCACAACGAGCTTTTGTTGAGTCCGCATAGACATTTGTTGTTATTAGACTCATCAGCAGAATAAATTTTAAGTGTTTCATGTTCACCTGTAACTTTGATTGAGGAAGAAGAGGCTATGTTGTTTTAGTTGAAGTATCGATACTTAAATCCATCAAATATTCGATCTAGTTTAATTTTTTGTTCTATAACATATAGATAACTCTTGCAATAAAAAGGGAATTTCTGTTGATAGATCACATTCGAACACTGAAAAATAATCACAGTTTCACAGAATTGCTTTTGTCTTCTATTTTTATCAATTTGCTATCGATGGCTCTGCCTTTCAGTATGTTGCAGATTTACGATCGCATCCTACCTAATGAAGCGTATGGTACGGCTAACGTGCTTTTGATTGGAGTATCGATAGCAATCGTTTTAGAACTTCTCCTACGATATGCCAGAAGCTGGTTTTTAGCTTCTTCCGCTGTTAACTATGAATATTCAGTGACGTCTAAATTAGTTAAACGTCTATTAAAGTCGGATTTTCGTTACCTAGAAAGCTTAGGACCCGGGCGGATTCTCAGTGGAATTAAGAACGTTGCTGTTGTGCGTGACTTATATTCTGGGCAAGCCGCCGTTGCAATGATGGATGTTCCTTTTATCCTACTCTTTCTATTTCTTATTTTTTACATCGGTGGCTGGATAGTCCTCGTGCCAATATTGGTATGGATGATTGCTGGAGTTTGGGTCTGGGTTATTAGTCAGAAATTGTTGGATGCGACGAAAGAATTAGCGATAAGTGATAGTGAAAGAACACGTATTCTTGTACTCGTTCTATCCGGATTAACAACCGTAAAAGCTTTGGCTATAGAAGCGCGGATGACCCACAGATTTAAAGAATTTAACTTCACACAATTCAAACTTCAGACGAATGTCGACCTGCTTTCATCTCGTCTCAATGAAATCGTTCAAGGTGCATCTCTGGCTACCACATTAACTATTGTTATGATTGGTTGCTTATCAGTTTTAGAAGGTTCATTGACTACAGGTGGACTTGCTGCTTGTTCTATTTTAGCAGGACGGGCTGTTGCGCCTTTGAGTTCAATCGGTAGCCTAAGAGCGAAATTCTCATCCGTAAAAGTAGTAAATCAAGATATTGAAAACCTGCTAAATGCTCCTTTAGAAAGGTTTACAGGGGAGGTTACCTACCAAACCAAAATTCCCTTGGGACCAATAGAATTTGAACAAGTCAGCATAGCAAAAAATGGGGCAAAATTGAGTGGCGTAACTGTTGAAATACCACACAATTCAATCACTACGATTACGTCAAATCCTATGAGTTATGCGAGTCTTTTTCTTGGTTCTCTTGGCGCTTTTTTTCCAGTTGAGCAAGGCGTCGTCAAAATAGCTGGAATACCATTAGAGCAGCACGATGATTTTGAGTTTCGTCAATCGGTTTGCTATGTATCGCCTTGGGGTTCTCTATTTCATGGCACAGTAATAGAGAACATGACTATGTTCCATCCGGAAAACGAGGCGTATGCCATCGAACTATCAGAAAAGCTTGGGCTGTCTGAAACAGTATCTAAGTTGCCATATGGATTTCAAACAATTATTGGCACTACTCAGGGGCAAATTCTCAATAAAGGTGCGTTGAAGCTGGTTTCTTTAATACGGGCATTATCTCAACACCCCTCAATTCTGTTATTGGATGAACCCATGGTCTCATTGGATGCTGATTCTCAATCTAAGCTATTGAATCTATTGAATGATAAAAGAAGCCAAATGACGATTATCGTTGCTTCTTATTTCAATGACATGTCGGCCATTAGTGATTTGAAATTGCATATAGAACTTGACGGGTCAATCAGCAGCGATACGAGTGCGGGAGTGAAACTATGAAAGAAGAAAAAGCTCCTATCAAAAACTTTAAGCCAGCATTGATTCAACTGTTTAAGCAAATGGGCTTGAATGTTCAAGCGAGCAACATAGAAAGGAATGTGGCGAACGCAGAGTTAACCTATCTTGAAGCCTATGTATTGTTTAAAAAGCACCAGATTGATGTGAGTGTGCAGAAGTGCAGCAAGCAGATATTAAAAGATGTCTTATTTCCATTTATATGGGTTTCTGGAGAGGGTTTGCCAACTGTAATGAGGTATATCCATGATAGATTTGAGTCATTGGATGAGAGGAATGAGTGGGTAACGATTTCTAAGCAACCTGACAGCGGTTATGTATTTATCATCGATTCTTTACCTAATGTTGGTACGAAGACACGTTTTTTTGCTACTCAGTATTCAAAACTAACTAAATGGTATCGCCCAGTTTTTTGGTTGAGTTTACTTTCTAGTTTGACCGGCTTAGCAATCCCCTTATTCACCATGGCTGTTTATGATCGAGTGATTGCTGGTCATGCTCCACAAATTCTTCCCAATATTGCAGTGGGTGCTGTAATTGCACTAGTAGCTCTGGTGGTCAGTCGTATTCTGCGGGCAAAAATAGTTACTGTTGCAAGTAATCGATTTTCCAGAGATTTATCGTCAATTACATTTAATCGACTAATGAGCATGCCTTTGTCTGTGCTTTCCCGTGTTGGCCTTGCCAATCATATGTCACGTATTCGTAATGCAGAAAATATTCGAAAAGTGATTGCCGGCCCAGCAGGAGCGGGTCTACTCGATCTTCCTTTTTCAATCGTTGTATTGCTTACTATTGCGTTATTAAGTGGTTGGTTGGTTGTTGTTCCCATCGTAATGCTTATCCTGTTCTATTTAGTAATGAAAGTCGTTGAACGGTATGTCAAAAGCGCCTCTCCTACGATTTCTAACGAATATCAAAGTAGATTTAATGAGCTATCAAAAAGCATACTTAGCTTAAAAACTGCAGGAGAAACGGAAGGTTGGTATAACGACTTTATGCGTCGAGCAAAAGAGAACTCACGTCAGAATTTTAGTTATACCAAGAGAAGTGGATTAAACGCTGCGATTGCCCACGCTATGGGCTTAGCGACGGTTTTGGTCACTGTATTTACTGGCATCTATTTAACTTTGAATCAGAGCATCACTCCGGGGGCGCTAATTGCTTGTACGATGCTTATTTGGCGAATAACTGGACCAGCGCAATTAGCATTCTCAGCCCGTCAAAAAATTACGATGGTTAAAGGTACCGCTGCTCAGTTTGACCGCTTTATGGAAGTGCCAACCGAGTTCAGCTCTATGAGACTCGAGTTACCCGACACTAACAATCCGCCCTCAATTAGTTTCAAACAAGTGATTCTGCGATATAGCGCCGAAAGTGAACCTGCATTAGCTGGAGTGAGTTTTGATGTTTCACCAGGCGAAATTGTCGCGGTTATTGGCCCTAATGGAAGTGGGAAAACATCGTTATTACTTTCGGCTTTGGGGGTTTTAGAACCTCAAGCTGGCTACGTAATGGTCAATAACAAAAATTGTAAACAGTATGATACCGAAGCGCTTCGGCGCTGGGCGGCATATAGTCCTACTAATGCTGACATTATTCCTGGGTCTTTGGCTCAAAATATAAGAGTTGCTTGCCCCGACGCAACGGAAGATGAAGTTAGAGATGCACTGACCAAAGCAGGAGCAGGTTCAATATTGAAAGCACTAAATAATGATGTTAATGCGGATGTGTTTGGTAAGGGAGCGAGTGTTTTTTCCTCCGTAGAAAGTGGTTATGTTGGTTTAGCAGTAGCTTTGGCGAAGCGGTCTTCATTTTTAGTTCTAGATGAACCCATTGCTAACCGAAATCCGTATGCGAAACGGGACTTTATAAAGACGTTAACTCAGTTAAAGGGGAACACTACTGTTCTGTTCAGTAGCCATGACAAAGATTTAATTCATCAAGCGGATAAGGTCATTATTTTGGATAAAGGTTCCGTCGTTTACTGTGGTCCTATAATGAATAAAGAAAATCAAGCAGACAAAACAGTCGCACAAGGGGATGCTAATGGCTAATCGTGAGTTGAACAACCGCTATTTTCCTGAACATGAATTTACCGAAGCCCTAGAAGCTCCTTCAGAAAGAAAGCTGATTCAACGAGTCATGTTATTTATTGTTTTGGCTGTATTCTCTATCTTACTTTGGTCAGTTTTTGCCAATATTGAAGAAGTCGCTAAAGCAAAGGGGCAAGTGATTCCTCTCGGTCGAAAACAGGTGATCCAATCGCAAACTGGAGGGACTTTAGCTTCTGTTCTCGTCTCTGAAGGTGATCTAGTCAAGAAGGGAGATACTATTGCGAGTTTTGTCTCTGTAGATAGCCAAGCCGTAGAAGAAGAACTTCTCGGACAGAGAGCAAACCTCGAATTGAAAATAGAAAGATATAACGCTTTCATGGAAACTCGAAAACCTAATTTTGAGGCCTATGCAGACTTGTATCCTAGTCTTGTGGATCAGCACTTAAAAAGCTTAGAAAGGATGAACAAGGAGTATGAAGCCATCGTACAACTGTCTCAGTCCGATATAGAAAAATCCACGGCAGAACTTCGTAGTATCGATTTCGAAATTCCACCTTTAAAAGATCAAATTAAATCGTCCGAACAATCTCTAAAAATGATGAACTCGGCTAAAGGAAGCCAAGCTGTCTCTAGGTTAACAATGTTGGAAACTCAGCAGAAATATGATTCCTACATTCGAGAACTAAAAAACCTTGAGGGAAGACGTGGAGTGGTAGAGAAAACGATTCAAAACTTGCAAAAGCAGTTAGAGCAGAGAATTGCCACTTTGTATAAAGAAGTGGGTGAAAACCGAACTGATGCACATTCAGAACTTATTGGTGTTACAGCAAGGTTGAAATCTTCGAATCTTCAGATTCAGCAGGACACTATTGTTTCTCCTGTCGACGGTATTATTCAATCCATTCCGAACTCGTCATCTGGAAGTGTGATCCAGCCTGGAGGAACCGTAGCTGTCATCGTCCCGACGACCGCAACAGCACTGTTGGAAGCAAAGTTATCGCCCAGAGATATTGGCTTTGTGAGAGTTGGCCAAAAAGCGAAAATAAAAATCGATGCTTATGATTACAGTCGATATGGATCTATTGATGGGACGGTAAAAAAAATATCACCGACGACTGATGCCGATGAAAAAGGCGGCGTCTATTACAAGGTTCAAATTGATATTGAAAAGCCTTATTTTGGTAACAATCCTGAAGTGTTGCATCTATTACCCGGTATGACCGGAGAGGCTGATATTGTCACTGGTGAGAAAACAATTTTTCAGTATCTCTGGAAGCCAGTATTTACCAATATCCGAGAATCTTTTGGTGAGCGATAAAGAAGGGCAGAGATTATGCGAGAGAAGAAAACGGAAAATTCCAGCAATAAAAAGGCCTCTGCTTCGGAAACGCCGAGTATAAATAAAAGGGATGACAAAGCTAGGTTCAAAGCCAAAGAGTTAGACAAGAAAGCTGCACTATTGAAAGCGCAACAGTTTAGGACTTCCAATCTAGAATCAGATTTCAATAGCGATTTAGTAGCAGACAAGTCATGGCATACTGCTCACGCACAGGCTACCGCAAAAGAAGCAACAGAATCGTCTGAACTATTAGATGAAAGTGTTACAGCAACAAGTAGTGAGCCAAGCTCACCTAATGCCGATAGAAGCGCAATAGCGGAAGACGAGATTGCTTTATCAGCAACGGACGATAGTCAGGCAAAGGATAATACGGGTGCTGAAAACATCTCTAATCATAGAGGTGGAAACCATGTCATAGTTGAACTTAAAGAATCAATCACAGGTGACCTTGACCCATTAAAGCAATCTATGGGCAATAACTTCAAATCAGCACTTGTGGCGCCTAGTGATCTCAACAAAGCAGAGCCAACTGTCAACACTCTGCAAGCGCCCCCCGCAACTCATTCAGCACATCATTCCCCTCAAGCGAGTAATAGTTCGGCGCAACATACTCTGGCTATCAACCATTTACCTCCTGCACAGTTGGTAAAAGAGGATGCTTCAGTTAGCACTGTCGATGGACAGTTAACAGCTTCTGGTGACGGGAGTTTATCTGTGAGTTGGTCTGTAGCGTCAACTCACGGAAAGTACGGTGATTTGCAACTCGATAGTAAAACAGGTGAATGGCATTATCATTTGGATAACCACCTTGCTGATACGGATCAGCTTGGTGAAGGCGAAGTTCATACGGAACATTTTACAGTTACGGCAACGGATAAATTCGGACATGTAATACACACAGAAATTCTCGTTAATGTGGAAGGTACGAATGATGCTCCGAAGGTGTCACATACAGTTGTAGACGAGGTGGTCGATCAAGGTGCCATTCTTCAGTTTACGTTGTCGGCTGATACGTTCAGCGATATTGACCATGGCGATACACTAACCCTGTCAACGGGAACGCTACCTGCGTGGCTGCATTTTGATGCCAGTACGGGTACTTTCAGTGGTACGCCGACCAATAGCGATGTAGGGCAAACGCGTATTACAGTGACCGCGACAGATAACCATGGTGCTCATGTATCGACTACTTTTGACCTCACTGTGAACAATGTGAATGACGCCCCCGTGCTCACACCGATGGCAACGGTGAAAGTGGATGAAGATGGCGCGTCAGTACAAGGACAAATACACGCCACGGACATTGATACGGGAGATACGCTAACGTTCAGCGCTGGTCAGGTAGATGGTTTCACCTTCCATTCAGATGGCAGTTGGACCTTCGACCCAAGTCACAGTGCATACCAACATTTGGCGGTGGGGGAAACACTGCCACTCAGCATTCCTGTTACTGTCACCGACAGTCATGGTGCCAGTGATGTTCAACAATTGAATATTGTGGTGAGCGGTACCAATGACGCGCCGACGGTTACATCAAGCATTACGTTGCCTGAAGGCAGCGAAGATACGAGTGTCTTGATTTCGGCATCATCGCTGTTGGCCAATGCTACCGACATTGATAGTGGTGAAACTCAACAGTTGACGGTTCAGCATTTGCACGCTGACCACGGCTCTATCGTTGATAACCATGATGGAACATTTACCGTTAATCCTGATGCGAACTACAACGGTAGAGTGACCTTTACCTATAATGTCCAAGATCCTCAAGGGGCGACAGTCGCAACGTCAGCAACGATGGATTTAAAAGCCGTTGGTGATGCAGCGATTATCACAGGACAAGATACGGGACACGTGACCGAAGATTTGTATGATGCTACCCAAACACAGAACTTAATGGCGTGGGGTCAGTTAACGGTTACCGACCCTGATAAAGGTGAAGCGGGTTTTGTCGAGCATATTACAGGCCTTGCGCGTTTTGCTAAGCCCGATTTTGTTTCGGGTCAGTACGGTAGAGTTGAAATCTCAGAAGATGGGCACTGGACCTATATGGTGCCAAACAGTCATCCAGATGTTCAATCTTTAGGTGTGGGTCAACATCTCACAGACCATATTGAGGTGGAATCATTAGATGGTACTAAGCACACCATCACAATTACTATTGATGGTACAAATGATGCCCCAACGGTGACTCATACCGTTGCAAATCAGACAGTAGACCAGAGTGCTACACTTCAGTTTAGGTTGCCGGCTGATACGTTCAGCGACATTGACCATGGCGATACACTAACCCTGTCAACCGGGACGCTACCTGCATGGCTGCATTTTGATGCCAGTACGGGTACTTTCAGTGGTACGCCGACCAATAGCGATGTAGGGCAAACTCGTATTACAGTGACCGCGACAGATAACCATGGTGCTCATGTATCGACTACTTTTGACCTCACTGTGAACAATGTGAATGACGCCCCCGTGCTCACACCGATGGCAACGGTGAAAGTGGATGAAGATGGCGCGTCAGTACAAGGACAAATACACGCCACGGACATTGATACGGGAGATACGCTAACGTTCAGCGCTGGTCAGGTAGATGGTTTCACCTTCCATTCAGATGGCAGTTGGACCTTCGACCCAAGTCACAGTGCATACCAACATTTGGCGGTGGGGGAAACACTGCCACTCAGCATTCCTGTTACTGTCACCGACAGTCATGGTGCCAGTGATGTTCAACTATTGAATATTTTGGTGACCGGTACCAATGACGCACCAGTATTATCAATTCAACCATTTGATAACACTTCAGGTCATTTAACAGAGGTAGATGTTGACTCTAGCGATACGCATCAGTTCTCGGTCGTACAGTCTAGCGGTAGCTATGGTGACCTTATAGTTAACTCACAAACTGGTGAATACAATTATGTGCCCAGAGCGTCGGTTGCGGGGATGTCATACGATTCAACGACTAATACTTACAGTGGATCTGATGTATTTGAAGTTCGAGTAACAGATAACCACGGAGCAGAATCCACAAAATTTATTACATTCAATGTGCAATCAATTCTTACACCTACCAGTGCTACGGGTTATCAGGTACACAGCCATGTGACAGCTCCACCTCAATTAACAGCGGCAAGCCCAAGTGTTCATATGTCATCATTGCCATTAACCAACGATGTTACTTTGGAGCTCGAAACGACGAGTGATACTGGTATGTCTGACCAAGATCATTTAACGCGCGATAATACTCCAACGGTACATGGGACATCGGAGATCCCTTTCTCTGTAATTGAGATCCATGAAGGAAATTCATTGATAGCTACGGTAGTGTCCGACGCTTCCGGTCATTATCGGGCAGATTTACCACATATGATTGATGCAACCCATTCGTTGTTTGCTATAGCTGTTTCTCCGTCATCAATCTCTGGTACATCTGTACCATTAGATTTGACCGTGGACACACAATCTGAACTGCATGTAAACCCGATTGCTGGCGATAACATCCTTGATGCTGTTGAACACACACATCTTTTAACTATAGACGGCACAGCAAATGGTATAGAGGATGGCCAAATCATTACTGTTTCTATTGGAGGAAATAACCATCAAGCAGTAGTTAGCAACGGGTTGTGGTCGGTGGATATAGATGCAACGGAGGTTCAGTCATTAACAGGTGGTCTTCATGATGTGCTTGTTAGTGCAGAAGATAGAGCTGGCAATGCTGTCAGTTCGAACATCCCGCTTTTTGTCAGTGATGCTTCAACACCAGTTCCATCTATGAGTTTCCAAACTCCTCCTACACCTACAGGTGGTGGCTCAATTGGTTCCCATATTTCAGGTACTATATTAATACCACCATTATTGCAGCAACTTAGTCCGCAAGCCTCTGGCTCTGGTGGTTGGGGCATAGATGATGGGCATGGTCACACTGTCACAAGTCTTCAGGGGGACTATGGAACCTTAACAATTGATCCAGTATCCGGACATGTCGAGTACATTTACAACACTGCTCCCATACAAAGTGTAAAGGCAACGGGTGGTACGCATGTTGCCGGACAAACAACAACAGAAGAGCACCATGATATTTTTAAGGTTGTTTATCATGACGTTCATGCTTCTGATATAGACGTCAAAGTGGATTTAGATGTGACCTATATCCACGGGCATAGTGGTCATAACCAGTTATCCACTCATCTTGTGGATATGACTCTTATACCAGCGACTCCATCCTCAGCACCCCCAGTACAACACGATGAGGTTATTGATGGGATTGTCCCTGACGAGTTTACTGTAGAGATTCTCGATGACGCGCATAATTCTGATATGAATCTCCCCTTTGATGGAACACATCAGTTAGATCAAGCGACGAAACCTATTGACCATTACTTAGATATGGTTGGTGTGTCTAATAGTCACGTTAGTGCGAGTGATAACCTACCTTTAAGTAATAATTTACCTTCTATTTCAGAAGCAATAGATAGTTCACTGGATGATAATGGTTATTCACATACTGAGGACGGCTTACCCCATGATCCTTTAGTGGATAGTAAAGATGAACGTTATGATGAAAAGCATTTACCAGATAGTCTAGACGCTCATCAATCAGATTCATCTCATACTGACGACTTATTACATCAGGGGCTCAGTGACATGCATAATCACATATAGCTGTTGGTATCGGAGTTTAGGGGGCGTTCAATAGGATACGGGACCTGTCTTGAATGAGTTAGATAATAAACTTAGCAAGTATTTGTCCAAGATTGTTTTGGCTTCATAGCAAAAAGGCGAACCGCTCGGTTCGCCTTTACTCTCTGTAACTTAGTTAGTCACACAATTAATAGTCATCAACAGATTCAATCGCTACTCGTAGCTTTCAATACTAGGGCAAGAACAGATTAGGTTACGGTCGCCATAGACGTTGTCAACTCGGTTAACTGTTGGCCAGTATTTTGAGTCTTTCGTTTGCTTACTTGGGAAGCAAGCAATCTCACGTGAATATGGGTGATCCCACTCTGTGCTTGATAGATCAACTTGAGTATGAGGAGCGTTAACCAATGGGTTGTTTTCCAGTGGCCAAACACCGTTATGAACTTGGGTGATTTCTTCACGAATTGCGATCATTGCATCACAGAAACGGTCTAGTTCAGCTAAATCTTCAGATTCCGTTGGCTCTACCATTAATGTGCCAGCAACAGGAAAGGACATAGTTGGTGCATGGAATCCGTAGTCCATTAAACGCTTAGCAATGTCTTCTTCGCTGATACCTGTTTCTTCTTTTAATGGGCGAATGTCGATAATACATTCATGGGCTACGCGGCCATTTTTACCACGGTACAATACAGGGTAGTGTGGGCGTAGGCGTTCCATCACATAGTTAGCGTTCAGAATAGCCACTTTGGTTGCATCAGTTAGGCCTTCTGTTCCCATCATTGCAATATATGCCCATGAAATAGGAAGAATAGATGCACTGCCGATATCGGCTGCTGAAACCGCATAGTCGGTGCCTTCAATGCCATCTTCGATATGACCTGGAAGGAATGGTGCTAAGTGAGACTTAACGCCAATTGGTCCCATACCCGGACCGCCACCACCGTGTGGAATACAGAACGTTTTGTGCAGGTTCAGGTGCGAAACATCTGAGCCGATGAAGCCCGGAGAAGTTAGGCCAACCTGAGCGTTCATGTTTGCACCGTCTAGGTAAACCTGACCGCCTGCTGCATGTACCATGTCACAGACTTCACGTACTTGCTCTTCGTAAACACCGTGCGTAGAAGGGTAAGTGATCATAATGCTTGATAGATTGTCTTTATGTTTTTCAATCTTATCTGCAAGGTCGCCTAGATCGATGTTTCCGTTCTCAGCACATTTTACCACTACCACTTTCAATGAAACCATTGATGCAGTTGCTGGGTTAGTACCATGTGCAGAGCTTGGGATTAAACATACGTTGCGATGACCTTCTCCACGGCTTTGGTGGTAACGTTGAATCGCGAGCAGGCCAGCATATTCGCCTGAAGCACCAGAGTTTGGCTGAAGAGAAAATGCATCGTAGCCAGTAATCTCACATAGTTTCTCTTTCAGATCATTCGCTAGAGCTGTATAACCAGCAGCTTGTGCTTTTGGCGCAAACGGGTGTAGTGCTCCGAACTCAGGCCATGTCACTGGGATCATCTCTGCAGCCGCGTTAAGCTTCATGGTACAACTGCCTAGTGGGATCATACCGTGAGTCAGAGAGAAGTCTTTATTTTCAAGCTTCTTCAGGTAACGCATCATCTGCGTTTCACTACGGTGCGTGTTAAACACTGGGTGAGTTAAATACTTAGAAGTACGACGGCAGTTCTCAGGAATAGCGGCGTATTCATTACTTGCGATTGTGTTTGAAAGTTCAGAGATATCTTCTTTAACGTCGAAGATAGCAAATAAAGCTTCAATATCTGCAAGTGTTGTAGTTTCATCGAAGCTAATACCAAGCTGATTTGGAAGTTTGCGTAAGTTGATATCCGCTTGTTGTGCTTTTAGATAGACTGCTTCAGTGTTGCTACCAGTATTGATAGTAATCGTGTCGAAGAAGCTATTGTGTGCAAGCTCGTAGCCTGATTTAGTTAAACCAGCGGCAAGAATTGCAGTTAAATGATGTGTACGACGAGCAATCTTCAATAAACCTTCTGCGCCATGGTATACCGCGTAGAAAGAAGCCATGTTTGCAAGCAGAGCCTGAGCTGTACAGATGTTCGAAGTCGCTTTCTCACGACGAATATGTTGTTCGCGAGTCTGCATTGCCATACGAAGAGCTTGGTTGCCTTTGCTGTCAATCGATACACCAATAACACGGCCTGGCATAGTACGTTTGTAAGCTTCGCGAGTTGCCATAAACGCAGCGTGCGGACCGCCGTAACCCATAGGTACGCCAAAGCGCTGAGCAGAACCAATCACTACGTCTGCGCCCATTTCACCTGCTGGTTTTAGTAGGGTGCTCGCCAAAAGATCGGTCGCTACCGTAACTAACGTTTTGTTTGCGTGTGCTTTTTCGATGATGTCGGTTAAATCACGAACTTCACCTGTCGTGCTTGGGTACTGAAGAAGCGCACCGAAAACATCTTGCTCAGCAAGGCAATCGATTGCGCCGATAATAACTTCAAAACCAAAGAACTCTGCGCGAGTCTTCACCACTTCGATAGTTTGTGGATGAACGTCATCCGCTACAAAGAAGCTGTTACTCTTGCTCTTGCCTGCGCGTTGACACAGAGTCATTGCTTCAGCTGCCGCTGTTGCTTCATCAAGTAGTGATGCGTTGGCAATGTCCATCCCCGTTAGGTCCATTACCATTTGTTGGTAGTTCAATAAAGACTCTAAACGACCTTGAGAGATCTCTGGTTGGTATGGTGTATATGCGGTGTACCAGCCTGGGTTTTCAAGCACGTTACGTAAGATTACGTTTGGCGTGAAAGTGTTGTAGTAACCCTGACCAATGAATGTTCTTTTCACTTGGTTTTGCTCTGCGAAAACACGCATAGCAGCAAGCATGTCAGCTTCGCTTTTTGCTGGAGCAAGATTAAGAGGAGATTCTAGGCGAATACTTGCTGGAACCGTATCTGCGATAAGTGCGTTTAAGCTCTCAGCTTTGATGGTCGCAAGCATTTTTGCTTGATCGTTATGATTAGGACCATTGTGTCGAGCAACAAATTCATTTTGCGTGCTTAGGCTATGAAGTAGTTCAGTCATTTTCCCTTTACCTTCTAAACCACGAGACAACTCGCTTGCGTGGCTTTGAAAAAAAGCTGCCCCGAGTGGACAGCTTTCCTGTTGTATAAATTAGTCTTCTTCGATTGAGCTCAGATACTCTTCGGCATCTTTAAGGTCGTCTAGCTCTGCAGGATCGGACATTTTTACTTTCACAATCCAGCCGCCTTCATAAGGCTCTTCGTTGATAAGCTCAGGGCTATCTTGTAGCTCTTCATTTACTTCAACTACCACACCAGATACTGGTGCATAGATATCAGAAGCCGCTTTTACAGATTCAACAAGTGAAAAGCTGTCTCCAGCATCAATTTCTGTATCTGTTTCTGGTAGTTCAACGAAAACCACATCACCCAGCATCTCTTGAGCGTGCTCAGAAATACCGATAGTTACAGTGCCATCACCGTTGTCACGAACCCATTCATGGCTTTCTGTAAACTTCAGTGTATTGTCCATTGCTAATTCTCCAAAAAAAGTATCCAAACTGTACTACCGATTGAATGGAGTCTTGAGTATTAAGGTTCCATTCAATCTTCAAGCATTATCAAACGTTTTGTTGTCGACAGACTTCTTAAATAGACCTTATCAACAACGATTTCAAATTCTAAACGGCTTAACCCTATCTATTCGTGTTGATGTGTGAAATCCACATCAAAAGTAATGATAGGCATCTCTGGTGCAAAAAGAGATGATTTATTTGTTAGTGCTTCGCTTTAAAGGCTGTGAGTGGCTTTGCTCATTGTTTGTAATTAGTTGTTAGGCATTACAATGTGAACGCGGTCGATATAGATAAGCATTTTATTAAGCAAAAATGTTAAATTTACCCGGTTCAGCGATACCACCATTATTGGCATAGCTAACAAGCCAGTAACATACTCTTTGGTGTGACAACAATCAATGAAAAATTTCCTATAGGAAACATTGGTGGCGTTTTTGTTAGCCATAGCACGCTTTATTTCCTGATGTGCTCTTTAATGAATCAATAGCTTTGTGCCACAATGATTCTCAAATACAGGAATGCTATTCATTAGAGGGAAAGCATGTCAGAAGACATTTATGATGAGTACCCATCAATGATACTTGCCAAAGAAGCAAGTGAACAAAATATCGAACCATTGAAACTTGGTCAGAGAATAAAAGATATCCGAACAAAGTTAGGAATCACGTTAGAAGAAGCAAGTAACCGAACGGGTTTGGCTCGTTCGACACTGAGCAAAATAGAGAACGAACAGATTTCGCCAACCTTTCAAGCAATGCAAAAGTTAGCTCATGGTTTGCAAATTGATATGCCGCAACTGTTTGAGCCGCCAAAGAAAATTTTAGCGACAGGCCGTAGAGATATTACAAAAAACAGTGCGGGTAAACCCCATCCGACGCAAACCTATGAGCATGAACTGTTAGCTACTCAGTTATCAAATAAGAAAATGATGCCATTTAAAAGTCGCGTTCGAGCTCGTGCTTTTGAAGAGTACAGTGACTGGGTTCGCCATGACGGTGAGGAGTTTCTTCTTATTCTCGAGGGGGTGGTTATGTTCTATAGCGAGTTTTATGAACCTGTTCGCTTGGAAGAGGGTGACAGCGTTTATTATGACGCCACGATGGGGCACATGCTGGTTTCATTAAGTGAAGTTGATGCCCATATTCTCTGGGTAACAGCAAAATAGACTCAAAAGCCAGAAGTTTCCTATAGTGAAGGCAAACGTTTGCATTTTGTTTTAAATTGAAGAAAAATACGCCGCATTGATGTTTAAAGACTCAATGCGGCGTTTTTGTTGCCTAAAGAGAATGTGATTGAGTTGTTAACTTAGATCTTTGTCACTGTTTGAATCTTGTTAATCAGAGAAAACAGGCGCATTCTTGTTTACTATTGGAAACATGGTTTCCGCTTTATGGAACTTTTGCTTTTTGAGATGGCTGACTCTACGTGTAAGAGCTTGGCAAAATGGAGAATAAAATGACTCAAGAACATGCGACTCAGGAACTTCTAGTTACTCCTTTACATACTTTGCACATTGAAGTTGGTGCAAAGATGGTTCCTTTCGCAGGCTATGATATGCCTGTTCAGTATTCACTAGGCGTAAAAAAAGAGCACTTGCATACCCGCGAGGCTGCGGGACTGTTTGATGTTTCGCATATGGGTCAGCTTCGTCTGCATGGTGAAGGTGCAGCTCAAGCACTAGAAACTTTAGTTCCAGTGGATATCGTGGACTTGCCTCAAGGTAAGCAGCGTTACGCATTTTTCACTAATGAAGAAGGTGGCATTTTAGACGACCTAATGGTTGCTAATTTAGGCGACCATTTGTTTGTCGTTGTTAATGCGGCTTGTAAGGAACAAGATATCGATCATCTGCATGCACATTTACCTTCAGGGGTTGAACTTGAAGTGATCAAAGACAGAGCGCTATTAGCACTGCAAGGTCCGAAAGCTGCTGAAGTTCTATCGCGTTTGCAACCTGCAGTAGCTGATATGCTTTTTATGGATATTCAGCAAGTCAGCATCGATGGTATTGAGTGTATCGTTAGCCGCAGTGGTTACACTGGTGAAGATGGCTATGAAATTTCAGTTCCAGCTGACCAAGCTCAAAAATTGGCTCGTAAGCTAACTTCATTTGAGGAAGTGGAATGGATTGGTCTAGGTGCTCGTGACTCTTTACGTTTAGAGTGTGGCTTATGTCTATACGGTCATGATTTAGATACAACCACTACACCAGTAGAAGCAAGCTTGCTATGGGCTATTCAACCAGTACGTCGCACAGGCGGTGCTCGCGAGGGTGGCTTCCCAGGGGCTGAGATTATTCTCAACCAGATCGCGACTAAAGATGTGGCTCGCAAACGCGTTGGTTTGGTTGGTCAGACGAAAGCGCCAGTTCGTGAAGGTACAGAGTTGTTTGACGCAGATGGTCAACATATTGGTGTTGTTACAAGTGGTACTGCGGGGCCAACAGCGGAAAAACCAGTTTCTATGGCTTATGTTCGTAATGACTTTTCAGCAGTTGGTACGGAATTATTTGCAGAAGTTCGTGGCAAAATGCTCCCGATGTTGGTAGAAAAAATGCCGTTTGTACCGCAAAGATACTACCGCGGTTAAGTGAATTTAAGTAAATAGGTTAGTCCTAAGAGTCGTAAGTCTAGTCTTACGGCTCTTTTTTATTTACATTAGCCGTCTAAAATTATCAGTAACAGATGTAAGTAATGGATTACCACTATGAAGAAAAAGGCTGTTTTGTTGTCCTCCCTGATAGGAATGAGTTGCCATTTAGCTGCTTCTGAAGATTATCAGGCTTATATTGTGAATGGCACTAATGCCAGCATCACAACTTTTCCTTCCTACGTGGCTTTATTTGTAGACTTGATCGATTACAACAACACCTATTATGAGGGGAGTTATTGCGGTGGAACAATTTTAAACTCCACTCACATTCTAACTGCCGCTCACTGTGTTTATAGCTCTGATCCGGACAACAACTTGTATTCTCTGTTTACTACTGTTGTTCCAGACTTACAGTATGAGAGTTATTTTCCTAACAACATCACTGAAAAGAAACGTGTAGCAAAAATTTATTATCGTGATGACTACAACAGTTCTACGTTGAATAATGATTTGGCAATACTGCAACTGGAATCAGCACTTACAACTATCAACTCTAGTTATTATGCGAATAGACCTTCGACAGGTACTACTTACCGTAACGCTTCAGAGACTTTTTATGCGGTCGGGCATGGTGATGTCAAAACTGGTGTGGATGATAAAGATTTTTTACAGAAAGCCTCTTTGACGTATGTGGATAACAGTTCTTGTAACTACAGCAATATGACAGACACCAAACTATGTATGGAGGGAGTGGTTAGCCCATCAAACGGATTAGAAGCCAGTACTTGCCAAGGTGATTCAGGTGGTCCTTTATATTGGTACTCCGGTAGCAATTACATTCAAGTGGGATTAACCAGTTTTGGCCCTTCTACATTTTGCGGGGATGCCAGCTCAAAGTTTGGGGCGACTTCAGTTTTTACAGAAGTTTATGACTACCGAACATGGATAGACAGCGTATTAGCGGGCACCGAGACAGCAAAATATATCGCGACCGATACTAAAAGGCAGTCATACGTCGACCGTATTGGACAAGAATCTTCTAGCTCAGGAGATTCTGGCGGAGGGGCATTTGGTTTTATGTCGCTATTGTTTATGACTCTTTTGGCGTTAGTAAGGCGTAACGCTCAATAAAATACTCAGCTACCTTTCAACTATTCCTCAAGTCGTTGTCACCCCTGCACGACGACTTTTTTTTCACATCGTGTAATGCACAATTCATCCACTTTCTAATTACTGGGATCTAGTTCTATAGTTTACTGCTACCAGCTTGTTTACATAGTCTTTACATGCACAATAGTTATTAAACTACTGATACCATTGTCTGTATAACTGATTAACTATAAAGAGAATTTCTTGAATAAAATTAAATCAATATTAGGGTCTATTTATCCCTTAGCAGCAGCTTCCGTTGCGATGATTGTATTGTTTACTCTTTCACGCATAGGATTGTCTTTATGGCATTTCGATCGTGTATCGGATGTTAATGGGTGGGGAGATATACTACTGAGTGGGTTGCGTGTTGATTTCGCGTCTGTCTCTTATCTTTTTATTCTTCCAGCGTTATTAACTTCATTTCTATCTGGTGATCACGTTATTGGTCGTGTGTGGAACTGGATTCTTAGGATTTGGATAACGGCTGGCTTGTGGTTAGTCGTTTACATGGAAGCTGCTACACCGCCTTTTATCATCGAATATGACTTGCGACCGAATCGATTGTTTGTTGAATACCTGATTTATCCAAAAGAAGTGTTTGGCATGCTTTGGTCCGGCTACAAGCTTGAGCTATTTTTAGGGCTTGCTGTAAGTGTCATAACGCTTATTGTTGGTTGGAAATGGTCAGCGTCTCTTGTTAAATCATTAACATACCCACGTTGGTACTGGCGTCCATTTATTGCTGTTGCTGTGGTTGCTATATGCTTGATGGGTGCTCGTTCTTCACTTGGACATCGTCCATTAAACCCAGCAATGGTAGCATTTGCTGCTGACCCTTTAGTGAATGACTTGACGTTAAACTCCTCTTATTCCGTAATATTTGCAGCTAAACAAATGGGATCAGAAGCGAGCGCATTCGAGTTTTATCCAAAAATGGATAAGCAACTGATTGTTGAGCAGATCAAAGACTCGATGAATATTGATCCGGAAGCTTTCACTGATAATCAAAAGCCAACGCTCGCCAATCATGTCGCGTCTTATACTGGTCCAAGAAAGAATGTTGTGATTCTTTTATTGGAGAGTCATGGGGCACGTTACGTTAAAAGTTTGGGGGGTATTGACGCCTCTCCTAATTTAGACAAACTGATCCAAGAAGGTTGGGCATTTACAAGAATGTATGCCACAGGTACTCGCTCAGTTCGAGGTATAGAAGCGGTAACAACAGGCTTTTCCCCGACGCCAGCCAGAGCTGTGGTTAAACTGGGTAAGAGCCAGACGAACTTCTTTTCCATTGCTAATTTGTTGAAAGCAAACCAATACCACACTCAATTTATCTATGGTGGAGAAAGTCATTTCGACAATATGAAGAGCTTTTTCCTAGGGAATGGCTTTGTCGATATGCAGGATTTCCCTACATTTTCTTCTCCGAAGTTTGTTGGCTCTTGGGGAGCTTCGGATCAAGATCTCTTTGCTAAAGCTGATGAACAATTTACACAGCTAGCACAAACAGATCAGCCATTTTTCAGTTTAGTTTTTACCTCTTCAAACCACAGTCCATTTGAATATCCAGATGGCGTGATTGAGCCTTACAATGAACCAAAACAAACTGTAGAAAATGCAGTTAAGTATGCGGATTATGCTTTAGGTGAGTTTGTCGAAAAGGCGAAAAAATCTAAGTACTGGACCAACACTGTTTTTGCCGTGATTGCAGATCATGATGCTCGTGCGACAGGAACACTTCCAGTGCCAATTGGACACTTTAAAATTCCGGCGGTGATCTTTGGTGGCGGTATTGAACCGCAAGTAGATGATCGTTTGGTGAGCCAAATTGATTTGGTTCCGACATTACTGTCATTAGCCGGTATCAGCAGCCAGAACCCTATGATAGGGCATGATTTGACACATGAAGTCCCTGTTGATAAACAACGTGCAATGATGCAACGTGATAAAAACTTTGCTTGGATGACAGCAGATAATGAGGTTGTGGTCATTCAACCAGAGAAGGGGATCTCTACTTATACTTATAATCCTAGTGAGGATTCTTTAACTGCTGCCCCGCTTAGTGAAGAGACGGTTATTAAAGCTCACGCTAACGCCATGTGGGGTAATTTGGCGTTTGACAACAATTACTATACGGCTCAAAAAAGCTACGATGTGAGCCAGTAAGAAGAATTTCCTCAAGCAGTGGTATTTGATGCTGCTTGAGGAATAACATCACTTCGAAGCAGGGTATAACGGCTTGCGCTGGCAACAGACAGTGGTTTAGAGAACCAATAACCTTGAAAATAAGATGCGCCCATGTCTTTGTATTTTTGGAACATGGCTTGGTCTTCAATCCCTTCAAACACAATATCAATCCCTTTTGAGCGGCATAACTGAGTAATAAACTGTAAGTACTGCTCGTAAGCATCATTGGTCATCGACTTCGTTGTCATCACTCTATCTATCTTAATTTGTTTTAACGGCAATCCTAAGAAGCTGTGTATTGAGCTGAAACCGGATCCAAAGTCATCAAGAGACAACGAAAAACCCATACTGCTTAGAATATAAATTTGGTTTAGTGCATTCTTGTTCCCGTCGAGCATGACGGTCTCTGTTAGTTCGAGAACGATGTTTTTTGGTTCGACGTTAGAATCTACAGCTAGTGTATAAAGGTTCGAGGGGAAGTTAGTGTCTAGAAGTTGCAACACAGAGACGTTTACGTTGACGCGTATGTTGGCTTTGTTTAGTTGGTTATAGCGGCTGATGAAATTACAGGCTTTAGAAAAAACCAAATACCCCAGCTCATTAATCAGTCCTTTTTTTTCAGCAATAGGAATAAATTCATCGGGATATATTTCACCGTATCCTTTAGAGCGCCACCTGACTAAGGCTTCAAAACTGGCAACCTTCCCATCACTTGCATTGATTATGGGTTGGAACTTAACGCTCAAAGAACGAGAGTGGATTGCTTCTTTAAGTTCTTTCTCAATAAAGAAGAAACGGTCAACATTGTGCTGAGTTCTACCGTTATAGATCTCAATACGAGAGCAGTTATTTTCGCCAGCGAACTGACAGGTTCTTGAAGCGATACTTAGGCATTCAGTCGCGGTTAAGTTCGTGTCTATGTAAGGATAAACACCGATGCTAATTTTATCCCCATATAACTTGCCATATTCAAGAGTAGACTCTGCATAATGCTTAAGTATATTTTGGCAGAGCCGTTGGAGTTCTCCAGTGGAGTAGTCACCGTAAAGCAATACTGCAAAGTCGTCAGAACGTACCCTATAGTGCTCACAATCATTATCAGGAAGTACACGTAACGCACCCGTCAAGTGTTCGATAATCTGCTGAAAAACATCTGTGCCGTATTGGTTGAGGTAAGACTTGATGTCGTCAATCTGAATGTAGATAAGCGTAGCGTTAACTTGCGGTTTTTTAGCGAGAGATTCAATGTCGTGAATCAGTTTGGTTCTGTTTGAAAGACCTGTGGCATTATCAAAAAACGCAGCTTGGTGAAGATAGGATTCCATCAGCTTTTGATCGGATATATCACGATGACTTCCAACCATAAAAGTATGCCCACATATGGTTTTTGTCGTTGCGACACCTTCAACCCATATGTACTGTCCGTTAGCTTTTCTTATACGATACTGGGTAACGACATTCCCACCTTCATCAATATGTTGTCCGATACGGCTATCAAGCAAAGTAGCATCTAAGGGGTGAACAACGTTAAACCAGTCTGAGAGTTCGATGGTCTTCGATTCAAATCCGAATTGATGATAAAACTCAGGGTTATAAAAAGTCATTAAACCCTGTTCATCCATATAGAAAACACCGTGTTTAAATACGTCAAAAATGTGAACTAAACGCTTCAAATACGTGTCATCCAGAGCATTCTCTATAACAGATAACTTGTCTTGCTTAAACGACATAACCGCATACCAACTCTAACAACTGCTAACCATAATGCGAAATATGGATGAAAGAAATATGAATCTAAAACATCTGTATTGCTAGAGCTTTAGAGCATTAAACCTAAACAATTTTTCAATTTAAATCTAAATGAATAACGATTCAATTATTGATAATAGTAATTGTTGTTAATCGTGCTATAGCGCAAGCTTTAATAACAAAAAGGCTCATTTGTAATAGTGCATCTCGTTGATGTTTAAAACAATGAACCTACAAAAATGCGGCAAAATGCCGCATTTTTGTTTTCTAAGAGACGAGTTTAACGCTCCCAATACGCTTCTTCTAAGCTGTCTTCACGTTCAGGCAGCGAGCGAGACAAACGAGGGGAGTGCTGAGTCAATACTTCATAGCTGACACGGTTAGCGTATTTACATACCTGAGAGAGAGACGAATAAGTCAGATATGGCTGATCGTGCTTAACGGAATTTGGCACATTAATCAGATGGAAAGCATTGGCTGCCATATCATGCAACAGTGCAGACAGAGCACCGTCACCGGCACCGTTAGTGTTCTTTATTTCGAGTGGGCCACCGAGGTAAGGTCCGATATGCGAATAGATTTTAACTGGAGTTGCACAGTCATTTTTGCGCATAGCACGGCTGAATTCGTATTTATTAAATTCAGGAATGTTACCCGGAAGTAGAGGCAATTCGGTTTCACGTTTACTGGATTCGTCAGTATAACCCGCCATAAACAAGCCGATTGGTCCTGCGGTACAGAGAACTAAATCGACCCATTGAAGAGCAGCGTCTGAAGCTAGAAGCGGATCTTTATGTCCCGTTAACGCTTCACCTTCTTCTTCATTCATCGCAACGACAGTGACGTTTTCCTTAAGAAATTCTTGCCACCATTTCTCGTTACCTTCAATGACGTACTTGGTGCCCAAAGTTAACACTACAGGAATGTTGTTTGCCTTGGCCAATTCAATCGCTCGCTGAACCGCTTGAGGCATAGGGTCTTCAGGCTTTCCACGCATAAGATAAGACGAAACAACCAATGCAGATGCTTTTTCGAATACTTGCTCAGGAATGCTATCCGGACGCAACTTATTCATGTGGCCTTCGTTTATCGCAAAGGTACGCTCTCCATCATCGGTGATTAACGTATAGCAACGGCCTATAGGACCATCAACGGTCTGAAGATGATTGAGGTTCATGCGAGAAGAAGTTCGGCATAAGTAACGATAGGCAAATGAACCTACTTCGATGTTTTTGGACATAACACCAAGAAGCACAGACTTGCTATCCGCCAGCACGGAATAGTTGTGTAGCGTATTGCCAATAGTGTCACCCGGATGTTGATGGGTGATGAGATTCAGCTCAACCAGCTCCCTGTATAAGGCATCTGCTTTGGCCTCTTCTAGGACAAGAGAATGACCTTTACTTAAATTGTATTTGGCTAGGAAGTCGTTATCGACTCGAGCTTCGATATCAACAATTGTCTGACCCACACCGACTATGGTTGGACGATGTAGCTTCGGTGCTTGTTGAATGTGGTTAAGTAATGGATCTCGAGCATGTGTCGGAAAGTAGTGCTTAGATTTACGCTGTCCGGGAAACTTCATCTTGACTGTTAGGTGAAAGAAATATTTCGTGCATAATATCACAAATATATTTTTATATTTTCATTTTCTTACACGGAAAATGGTTTTTGTGAATGCCACTTTCCGTGCATCTGACTCATTGTTGAGTGGTGGTTTGATTGTCTGGAAAAGCGTTATAGGCTTTTGTGCCCCAAAGTGGAACAGTGGACAGGCTGTGTTTAAAACTACCGTCCGTTTCCTTGGTTGTATAGGACAAATAAAGCAGTGTTTGATTTTCTGGATCAAAAATACGTCTGACTTTCATGGTTTTAAAGAAAATACTCTTTGACTGTTTGAACACCACTTCGCCAGATTTACTCTTATCGATAGCTGCAATCATTTCTGGTGTGATGTCGCCCGTTTGTCGGCACGAGATTGAACTGTCACTCGGGTCAGAAAGGCTCAAGTTCGCTTCTATAGAGGCTATATGGCAAGCCACCCCCTGTATTTTGTCATCGTGAAGTGACGCAATCTTAATGTCCTTCATGGTAAATACGCCTAGGGAAACATCACCAACTTCGTTATCTGAACATCCGATTAGTAGGGTAGACAGTCCTACCATCAAAAGTAACTTTTTCATTGCTTGTCCTATCGTGCCGTATATAAAATTGAACTCATCATAACCCAAGTTGCAAATAGATGCAGAAGCAAATATCTGACTGTAAATAAAGAAAGATGTGCAGATGAGATATCAAGACTTGTGGGATTGAGTCTACCTAAGTATCCTTCGCTTATTCATTGCAGCTAAATGTGGTTTTAGCGTAAGCACCTCAATAGAAGAAAATTTCATGACAGATTCCTATCCAAACGTCGTTAAAGTGAAAAATCAGTGGCTGTTTGATCAAGTTGAGGTTGAGTTTCCAACGCCTGAAAGTTTAAAAGGCAGAGCCATTTATCAGTCTCTCTGTGAAGAGAGTACTGTGACTCCGTTGATCCAAGGTGCGCAAGAAACGGACATCAATTTGGATGAAATATATCTGGTTGATTTTCATCGTTTGACGGTGATGTTCTCATTACTTCAAGCATCGCGAGGACGTGACGAACAAGAAAAAAATTATCTGTTGGAGTTTTTCACCCAAATTATCTTCTCTGAGCCTTGCTATCTTTATGTCGGATTTAAGCAATCTGAACCCGTGGCTGCTGCTTTAATTACGCAATCTGAAAATGAACTTTTGGTTTCAGATATCGTTGTAAAAGACCTTTCCTATAGTTCTGATGAGCAATTCGCTCTGGCAGCAACGCAAAAGTGGCTAAAAAGTAACGAATTTTCAGGCTCTTTCTATATCGAACTCTAATATTTGGCGGCAAATTGAGTCAGAAAATTCCGGATTGTTTTAAACAGTGACGGTGCTACAAAATATCGACATTGCTGTGTAAGCAGATATCAAATTGTTAACTGAATCATTTTTCCTATTTAGTTTGTAATTAAACTGCATAGAAAGGAGAAATATTATGGTTGGCAAAAAAACGAACTGCGTTATTTTCGATTGTGAAGGTACATTGGTCGACAGTGAACGCTTGTGTTGTGAAGCCCTTGTACAAGTCTTTAATGAAATTGGGGCAGAGCTATCTATCGAAGATATTATTGATAACTTTGAAGGTGGCAAAATTGCCGACATTATGCATTCCACTTTACAACTTGCAGAGAAAACTGCAGATATTGATGTGTTAGAACAGCGATATCGTGAAGTGTTGGAACCTCTGTTCTTGAAGAAACTCACGCCAATGCGCGGTGCAATTGAATTATTAGATTGGCTTAGAGAAACAGAGACTGAATTTTGCGTTACATCGAACGCGCCCAAAGACCGTATTGAATCGATTCTAAAATCGGCAGGTTTATACAACTATTTTCAAGGAAAAATATTTTCTGCATTCGAAGCAAATAGTTGGAAACCAGAACCGGATTTGATCCGCTATTGCGCCATGAACATGGGCTTTATGTTAGATGAATGCGTTTATGTTGATGATACCCATAAGGGCGTGAAAGCAGGTCTTAACGCTGGCGTCACCACCTTTCAAATCACGCCTTTAACTTGGCAAAATAGAGTGTCTCACCCCAAAGTTACAGTACTAGAGAGTTTAGAACAGCTAACTCTGTATTTAATTTAAGTCGTGATATTCGATTTCGATTAATGAAGTGTATTCTCCGGCACATGGATGTACGGGGTTAACACTAGGTTGGCTGCTAGTATCGTCGGTTTAATGTTACTCAATTCTTCTGTGTGAAAACCACACTTGCCGCAAAGAAATTTTTCACCGCTCTCAGAGAGCAAATATTCATCGCTTTGACAAAGCGGACAACACTCAATCATTTTCATCACACATTCTCTTCAAATTGTTTTTATTATTTAGTTTTAGCTATTGCTGCTTTTATGTTCAGAATAAACGGAATGTCGGTCGGTGATTGTTATAATTACATTATTCTTTCATTTTTTGAGATTCATTTCATAAATCCATGAATTGAGTTTGTTGAATTCTAAACCTCAATTAACGAACTCAGTGATTTTGATAGAAACTTAAAATATGCATGAGAGGAAAAACATAAGTGGGGTCGAAGAAATGGATGATAAATTCTGTATCGTTTTAACCACAACAAACAGTCAAGACGTAACACAGCAATTGATTCGATACCTACTATCAAATCAACTGGCTGCTTGTGTTCAAACACTGCCTATCAATAGTCACTACATTTGGGAAGGAGAAGTTTGTAACGACGAAGAGATCCTTCTAGTGATAAAAACCCAATCCAAACTGTTTGAACAAGTCACGGAAGCGATTGAACAACTTCATAACTATGAAGTTCCACAAATTGTTCAGGTACCTATTACTGATGGCTTCAACCCTTACTTGCAATGGATCGAAGCCAATACCAATTAGGCATTTAATCGATTGGGATTAATTCGAATCTGCACTGCGAGTAACAACAACGAGGCTAATGCGCCTAGGGTATCGCACAGCATGTCTTTTTGGGCATCCCAGATATCACCTTGAGAACCTAAGAATGCGATACCTTCGTCTCCGCCAGCCAAATCCGCATACCACCATTCAACAATTTCGTAGCATGCAGCGATACTCATAATGCAAAACAGAGCGTAGCTGCTGGCAAATAATGGCTTAGCCAGTTTGTTTCGTATAAGCAGTTCGGCAATTGGGTATGCATACAAGCCTATGGAAAAGTGTGCGACACGGTCGAAGTTATTGCGCTCTGAACCAATGAGGGTGTTGAACCAATCAAAGGGCACTTCTGAGAAGGTATATTTAGCGCCAATCGTATGAAGAGTCAGCCAGATGAAAAAGAGAGCATAAGAAGTTGTACTTAATCTCTGCTTCATTGAAACCAGCCACACAATCGCAAGAATAAGTAGTGCAGGTACAATTTCGGCAACCCATACTGCTCGTGATGCGGGAGAGATGGCGGAAAAAATAAACACGGCTGTATATGCCAGACTCAGGATCGTCAGGCTTCTTGGTACTGTCATAGTTCAAATATCCTTTACTCAATTTTCTAAAGCATGTTTACACTATTTGAAACAGTGTTCAATTAAGTTGTGTTAAAAATCGAGTAGATTAATCTTAGAAGTAATTAGGAATTACTCGTATTCTAGAGATGAAAAATTGAATAAAGGTCAAAGCGTTAATAGTTTCGTCCTATTCTTACTCGACAAAAAGCTGCTCATGGCTTTGAATAAAAGAAGGGAAAATTGAGAGAAACTATATGACTGAAGCACAGCAAGTGTCCACAACGTTTCGCAACTATGTTGAGAATCCTTTATTGTGGCCAATTTTGGAAGTGTTGAAACGGCAGCCGTCCGGTTGGAAAGTTCATACGCTTGCCGCGCATTTGGGTGAGTTGGAACTGATGCCGACACTGGATGAAGCTCCAGAAAAAGATTTGTTCAAACGCAATTTTCTTATCATGAATGCGCTATACCAACTACAAGAGACTCTTTATCCGAAGCAATGGCTCCAAGTTGAGGCTATGGATATTATTCTGATGCCGATGTTTCGCAATGCCTCCCACGTAATTGATGTTGAAGATCCTTTGCGCGAATACTATTCACAGTGGGAGCACTATGAAGCGAGCGAAGGGGAAGTTAAACGCCTTCTCAATGAGTTTTGGACTCGCTATCGTAAGTTTGTTGGTGGCAGTAGCAAAGACTTAAATAGACAACAAGCCTTACGCTTATTCGAACTCCACGATGATGCTACACACTTTGAAATCCGCAAAACTTGGCGAAAACTCGCGTTAAGATGGCATCCGGACAGAGATAACGGCAATGCGGAAAAATTTAGGATCTTATGTGAGGCTTGGAACATTCTGCGCCAAGAGGCATAAAAATCTTTGACCAGAAAAAAACAGCGCAAATTTGCGCTGTTTTTTCGTTTCGATAACTCTTAATTCTTGAACTTAGCTTTGCGCATACGGTTCAGTGCTGCCATCGCATCCAGTATGCGAGGTTTCGCCAAATCGCCATGGTTTGGCATGTTCTCGTGCCAGTTGTCGTTAAGAAAGGCTTCGAAATCTTTAGCTGGGTTTTTCGACCAACCTGGCATCTGTGCGAGCTGGAACCAAAGCCAACCGATAGCATTAACTTCAGAAGGAGACTCTATCTGCTCAAGAGCGCTTAAGTCAGCAAACTCTTTGCCAAAGCGAAGTGAATCTGTGCCTTTTGCTGATACTCGGAATTTGCCTTCCGCCAGTATGGTTTGTAATGCCATGCAGTTTAGAGAACGAGGTGCAATGTTTTCCAAAGGCGTTTCACATTCGTTTTTACGTTCAGTAGGGTGAAGCGCAATCACTTGCTGTGCTTTTTCAGTCACGTCATTCGGCTGGAAATCATGCATTTGAATCACAGTGTCAGCCACATCAAGGTAATCTCCAGAACCACCCATAACAACTAAGCTGGAAATTCCCATTTCATCACGCAGTTGACCAATGCGATCGACTAACGGAGTGATCGGTTCATCACCTTTACTTACCAATGCTTGCATACGTTCGTCACGTATCATGAAGTTGGTTGCCGAGGTGTCTTCATCAATCAGCAAAGTGCTGGCGCCAGCTTCTATTGACTCTTGAAGCCAAGCCGCTTGTGATGTAGAGCCAGAGGCATCTTGAGTACTAAAGTCACGAGTATCTCGGCCTAGAGGCAAATGGTTGATATAGTTCGAAAGATTAAGGTTGTGGACGCAGCGACCGTCTTCAGCGCGAATTTTCATGGCGTTGACATCAGCGACAATACCTTCACGTCCATCACCCGGAATATGGTTGTAGATTGAACGTTCTATTGCCGTAAGCAGGGTCGATTTACCGTGAAAACCGCCGCCGACAATCAAAGTAATACCTTTTGGAATGCCCATTCCGTGTACTTCACCTTTATTCGGTGCCAGCAAAATGGTCTCCAACTCTTTTGGAGACTGGAATGCAACAGCATCTTTCATTGGAAGGTCGCAGTTACCAGCTATACGTGGCAGCACACTTCCGTTTGCAACAAAGGCGACCAAGTTTTTCTCATCAAGTTGAGAACGCAATGCTTCTTGGTCTTCGATGGTTTCACAGTGATGAGTCAGCGCTTCAATATCCAATTCACGAGCATTGGTTGCTTTGCGAATGAATTTAGGCATATGAAATGTAAGCGTGTTGAGTGCCTTCTTCGCGAGAATGTCACGCCCTTCAGCAGGCAGAGACATACGGAAACGCAACTCAATGCCGTGTTCAGTAAATAATACGGCGGTACTATCCATTACGGTTTGGCCGGTGATATGGATAGTTACGGAGTTTTCTTGCTTGGCGAATTCTGCGAATGAGCGAGCGATAAAGTCTCTGGCAGCCATTTGATAAGCCGCAGACTTATCTTTCAACCATGCTAAGCCAGTGAGTGACCATGCTCTTGTCGCACGCAAGCGCGAAGCTGACGCGAACGGATCTGACTGAACATAATCGATGAACAGATTGTAGTCGCCGAAATCATATTCGCCTTTGATTTGCTGATATGCGCGATAATTCTGTTTTTCGAGTTTTTTCAGTTTTGCTGTTAATACATCCATCACGACTGCTCTTGGAATAATGAAAAGGGGGGCGATTATAGGTAGCCCTATCAAGGGAGTAAAGCCATGTGTTGCTTAATCCTTGTGGGATAAACAAAAACTGTACTCTATTTAGGAGTACAGTTTTAGTGGTAGTAGGGTATTTGTCAACAAAGAGGCGGGTTCCAGACAAGTGATCGGATTCCCACCAACGGTTGAATTCATTAATCTTCTTGCGCTAAGAATGACTTTAAGTCGACATCCTTTGAGTAGTCGATATTTTCAAAACCAAACCCATTGAGATTAAGAAACTCTTGTTTGAATCCTTGGTAATCGCCCAGTTGTTTAAAGTTATCGGCATTCATTTCGCCAAGAATCGCCAATACTTTTTCCTGAGTATCTTGGCTAAGTTCCAGGTCATCCATGCGGATCAAACGTTCGTTATCAACTGGCGTGGTGACATTCTCTCCCAGATACAGTTTTTCACTGAATAATCGTTGCATCTGTTCAATACAGCCTTCATGGGTGCCTTTCTCTTTCATCACTCGGTAAAGCGCTAAGATGTATGGGCTCAAGCCTGGAATAAAGACACTCGCTTTTGTGACTAACGCCTTACAAACCGAAGCGTAAGCGCCACCATTGTAATTCGCTAACTTCAAATTAAGAGAGTGACTGGTTTGGTGCAAATCCACTTTTGCATAACCCAAGGTACCATCAAGATAGATAGGGTGAGTGATTTCCGGACCAATGTATGAGAAAGCTACGGTTTTACAGCCGTCAGCGATAGAGTCCGAGTTGATCAAAGTATCAATCCAGTTTTCCCAATCTTCACCGCCCATTACTTTGATAGTGCTGGTGATTTCTTCGTCGGTTGCAGGTTCAAGCGTGCTATTTACCCAGCTGTCGTTTTCCAGAATGATGGTGGAGCCTGATACTGCATCACCAATCGGTTTGATGGCGGAACGCCAGAACTCATCACTGTCGCCTTTTCGGCGCATACCACTGGCGATACTGTAGATTACTAGGTCGACTTCACCTTCGAAATACGTTTCGATTGCTTCGATCACTTGTTCTCTAATTTCTTTTGAGAACACATCACCATCAATATTGACGGCTACATTGCCATTTTGTTCTGCGTGCTTTTTAAAGAAATGGTTGTTGTAGTAACCAGCGCTGCCTACACCTTTTTCAGATGGACCTCGTTCCATAGACACGCCGATAGTATCTGCGTTTGCTCCGCCGAATGTTAATGCGATACGTGCAGCTAACCCAAAGCCTGATGATGAGCCAAGAATCAAAACACGTTTGGGACCGTGTTCAATTGGTTTTGCTGATTTAACGTATTGAATTTGTTTTAAAATGGCTTGTTCGCAACCGAAAGGGTGTGCGGTACGTGCAACCACACCTTGTATTACGGGTTCTATGAGCATTATTAGTACCTTTTGGTGCTAGGGGGCAGTAACAATATCGTAAAGCTAAGTAAAGTTTATTGAGCTGAGGCAACAGACCTACATATTTTTAGTCATAATGTAGGAAATGCTTTAAAGCAAAGGTTCTAACTGTTCTGCCATAAAATCTGCTATCCAAGGTTGAGCATCAGGTTTTGGATGAAGCCCGTCCTGCATCATCCATTCTGGTTTGACAATGACCTGTTCTAGGAAAAAGGGAATGAGAGGAACCGATTTTTCACTGGCGATGGTTGGATAAAGTTGTGAAAACGCTTCGCTATAACGTTTACCGTAATTTGGCGGAATGCGAATTTGCATCAGAATGACTTGGCTATTTTGTGCTTGTATGGTGTCGATCATCGTTTTCAGGTTGTTTTCAACCAGTTGTGGAGGAAATCCACGTAGACCATCATTAGCACCAAGTTCAATTAAAACGGAGTCAGGATTGTGTTGTTTTAACAAAGAAGGTAAGCGTGAAAGGCCGTTGCCTGTCGTATCACCCGAGATACTTCCGTTAATTACTGTTACAGATTTACCTTTGTTTTTTAAAGCATCACCAAGCAAATTAGGCCAAGCTTGTTCTATAGACATGTTATAGCCGGCGCTCAAACTATCACCCAACACTAAGAGTGTGTTACTACTAGCGTTGGTCGAGAAAAATACAACAAGAAGCAAGGAAAGTAGTCTAGTCATGCAATCATCCGTTATTTCAGCTCAATCTTTATCTAAAGTAGTCTCCACCAATCAGGAGCAATTAACAATCCTCAAAGAGGTGAATCTTGATATTCGCCAGGGCGAAAGTGTGGCCATCGTCGGCACTTCTGGTGCAGGTAAATCCACCTTGATGACACTGCTTGCAGGATTGGACACGCCGACCAGCGGAGAAGTTCATCTGTTGGGGAAATCACTGACAGAGCTTGATGATGAAGCGAGAGCCGCGATTCGCAGTCAATCGGTAGGGTTTGTGTTCCAAAGCTTTTTGCTCATTCCAAGCTTATCTGCATTAGAAAATGTCACTTTGCCATGTTTGTTAAAGGGCGAAGCCGAAGATAAACAGCGGGCAGAAGCGTTATTAAAATCTGTGGGGTTAGATCATCGTATTCATCACTCGCCAAGTCAGCTTTCGGGTGGTGAGCAGCAGCGAGTTGCTCTGGCGCGTGCGTTTATGATCAGCCCACAAGTGTTATTTGCAGATGAACCGACAGGCAACCTAGATCAGGAAACCGCAGCGAAGGTTATCGATTTACTTTTTGAGCTGAACTCGCAACATGGAACAACATTGGTTCTTGTCACTCATGACCCTGTTCTTGCTGCAAGATGCCAAAGACGCTTTCACATGACGGCAGGTATGTTGGAGGAGCGAGTATGAATGTTGCCCCATCTTTAAACAAACGTCTGTTTCGATGGAGCTTTAGCGAGATTCGCCACGGCCAACTGTGGCCGATTTCCTTAGCTCTAACTCTCATCATTGCCTGTGTGTTTGCTTTAACAGCATTGGCTGACCGTATGGAGCAGGTGGTTGTTAAGCAGGGCAAAGATGCATTGACGGCAGACAGTGTGTTTGTTTCGGCAAATCCTTTGCCTTCAACGTTGCTGCAATTGACCAATGAAAAAAACTTAACCACCTCCACCATGACTCGTTTTTCCACCATGGCGTTCAGTGACAATGGTATGAAGTTAGTCACGGTTAAAGCCGTAGACAGCCAATATCCATTGCGTGGAGAGATGGAATTGTCGGATGGGAAAACCATCAAGCATCAGATCCAGCCAAATGAGTTATGGCTGGACGAACGAATTTTCAACGAACTGAATGTAAATATAGGTGACAGTGTCACTATTGGTGATGCTGATTTTGTCGTATCGGGCAGAGTTGTTCAAGAACCCGGTTTAAGCTTCAACCCATTTCAGCAAATGCCGTCCGTTTTTATTCACTTATCAGATGTTGAGCGCACCGGTGCTATCCAAATCGGCAGTAGAGTTCAGTACCAGCTCTTCATTAATGCTGAAGAGCCTGTCATTGAACAACTGAAAAAAGCAGTAACTTTGTCCCCAAGTGAGCGATGGAGAGATCAAGATAGCGGCAGCAGAACCAATGAAGTGTTTGAAAGAACTCAGCAATATCTGTCTTTGACTGTGGCTATCGTGATCATCATGGCAGCTACCACTTTGGTTTTGACCTGCCAGCATTATGTTTCTACTCGTCAGCGCACGATCGCAATGCTTAAAAGCTTGGGTGCCAGTAAGCAATGGGTAGGACGTTGGTTAGCCATTCAAGTGGCGTTACTACTTGGTTTTGCCGCCGTGAGTGGCATTGTCATAGGAATGGGGCTGGAATATCTGTTGCGCGTGCCGTTGGTCGACCTGCTGCCTACGCCGCTTCCAAGTTATGGTTATAAACCTGCGCTTGTGGCGCTGACCTCAAGTGTGTTAATTGCCGTACCTGCTTTAGGTATCCCGCTTGGGCATCTACTTAATGTAAATGCAGCCAGTGTTATGCAGAACACTCAAAAGCAGAACCGAATGAGATGGAATATCGCTCTTGCGCTTGTGCCTTTACTACCCATGCTTGCTTTCTATTGGCAAAACAAGTTGGTTTGGATAGTACTTGCAGGAATAACGGTGCTGTTTTTGATTCTTGCTTTAATCAGCGTTGTGGTGACACGTTCTTTGGCAAAGTTACCGCTTAATACTGCAATGAAGCTGGCCCTTAGCCGAATCAATCGTTCCTCTGTGGCTACTGGCATTCAATTTGGTGCATTGTCACTTTCGTTGATGTTATTGGCTGTAATGTGGTTGGTTCGAACAGATTTGTTGTCTGACTGGCAAAAAACATTGCCAGCTAATGCGGCGAATGCCTTTGCTTTCAATATTGCCACTTATGAAAAAGATGCGTATTTGGAAACCATAGACAAAGCTGGAATTGAACGTTCGGATGCTTATCCGATCATTCGTGGAAGATTAACTGAAATTAACGGTGTTGAAGCGAAAACTTATGCACAAGGGGAAGGGAGCAGCGATGCGTTAAGGCGTGAACTTAACTTTACTTGGGGTGATAGCCTACCAACCTATAACGATTTGATTGCTGGTGAGTGGACGCAAAGTAAAGGGGTGTCAGTTGAGCAAGATGTCGCTGAAGACCTCGGCCTTAAAATTGGGGATAAACTGACATTCTCTATCAACAGCCAACCTATCGAAGCGACGGTAAATACTATTCGTCATGTGGAATGGCGTGCTATGAAGCCTAACTTCTACTTCATTTTTACACCGGATTTATTACAGGACATTCCTAGCTCTTGGTTGGTTAGCTTTCGAATAGAACAGCAGCATGATGGGCTACTTACAGAACTGTCACGCAATCACCCTACAGTGAGTTTGATGGATATCCGAGCAATGGGAGCGAAAATCCAAGATCTGCTGACACAAATTGTCTGGTCGATAACAGTACTTGCTTTGATGGGCGTAGTGGCTGGTATACTCCTGATTTTTACGTTATTACGCTTAAGTCTGAGCCAGCGTCAACAAGAGATAAGGCTGTATAGAACTTTAGGCGCGAGCCGTCGTCGAGTCACTCAGACTATTTGGTCAGAGTTTGGGCTTATGGCTTTGGTTGCAGGTATCGTTGCTGCTTTAAGCGCAGATGTGGTCGTAGCGAGTGTTATGAAGTTCGGTTTTGACTTGTCAGCTTCGCTACATCTGAACATGTGGCTGGTGCTGCCAATCGTCACTTTTTGCACATTAGCTGCGGTTGTGAATAGTTTAATTAAGCGTTTGTTAGTTCCTATAAATAAAGCATTTAATTAGTGATTCCTTGAGTAAGTGCGAGAGTTATCCACAAAAACGGTGGATAAATGCTGGGATAACTAAGAGCTCTGATGCAGTGTATTTCTGCCTCAGCCCCGTAGAACCTTTGGCTGCAGACAGAGCTTTATGCACAAGGTTAAAAAAGCACCGATCACAGAATATTGAGTCAAGATATTTATTTCATTTTTTTGTATTGCAACTTTTATTCTGTCGAGCTATAGCCACGTAAAAAATGTGATTTTAATAACACTTTATAAGCTTTAGAATGGGTTTAGTTTGAATGACTATCGGTAGCGACATGTCACAGAATACAACAAACTTTCAGTCACCTCGCGTCGCCGTCATTGGCGGCGGCGTCGCCGGTGCAACAGCTGCGGTTCATTTAGGTGAACTGGGCGTCAATGTACTGTTATTGGAAAAAGGTCCGAGTTTAGTTAATGGGCCGCCAATTTGTCACCTCCATGCTGGGGGTAACTTATACAGAGAAATTTCAGAGCAACAATGTATTGAATTGTTGCGTCAGTCGGTTGAAACGATCCGTCTGTATCCGCATACCTTGAATAAACGCCCAACAGTGATTGCTATTCCGGATACCGATTCAGGAGAGCCACAAGATATCATTCCTCGTTTGGATACCATTCAGGCATGTTATCAACAGTTGGTCGATGAGGATCCTCGTAACCAGATTATGGGCGATCCTAAGCAGTATTATTCGATTTACCAACGTGAGCAGTTAGAGATCTTAGCCAACCAAGTTCAACCGAAGGAACCGCTGACCAGCGAAGAGTGGTTGATTCCGTTTGCCAGGTACGCTGACCTGAACTCGATTAAATACCCTGTAGTGGTTGTTCAAGAGTATGGTTGGAGTGTATTTCGACTTGCTGCGAGTGCGGAGCTGGCGCTAAGCGCGATGGCTAACTGTCAGGTAAAGACTCACGCTACTTTGGTTAGTGCAGAATACAACGGGTATTGTTGGCAGCTTAAGTATGTGGATATTGATGGTCAACATCACCAAGTGGAAGCCGATTATCTGATCAATGCCTGTGGTTATGAGACAGGTAAAGTCGATGACATGGCACATTATCAGCGTAAGCGCATGGTTGAATTTAAAGCGGCCTATGTCACTCACTGGCCGCAGTGCCAACATGAGTGGCCTGAAGTGGTATTTCACGGAGAGCGTGGTACGCCACGAGGCATGGCGCAGCTAACACCTTATGCCGATGGTGTGTTTCAGTTACATGGTATGACGGAAGATATCACTTTGTTTAAAGATGGTTTAGTAACCTCTGAGGACAACTCTTCTCAGCCAGTTCTGCCTAAATATCTGCAGCGCAAAATACTTGAAGGCTGGCAGAGTGATGCTCTTAATGAAAGAACTCACAAAGCCATTCGACATATCAGTCAGTTTATGCCCGAATTTGAGAGTGCGCAGGTCGGTGGCAAGCCGTTGTACGGTGCCCAGCAAATTCCCGGATATGATGCGACACTGCGAGCTGCAGATGTAACGTTTGAAGACAACAACTATGCTCGAATGGAAGTGGTGAAGGGGTCGTCTGCGTTAGAGGCGGTGAGAAAGATAGTTTCCAACTGGCAGCTTGTGAAAGCACTATCGGATAAGTTAATTGAAGAACAGCACCCGATCAGTATGTCGTTGACGCCCAACGATATTGAATCGAGAGCGAAGCGACTAGCGCAAGAGCGAGGATATCCTCAAGCTTTAGCCAAGTTTGTTGGTATGAAATAACCTGATATGTATTAGCCCCAGAGTCTATCGACTATGGGGCTGATTTTTAGAAATCTAGCCTAAGCATCCAGTTGAGCTCTAATTTTAGCGATAAGCTCAATAGCGGCTTCATTATCACCATGAACACAAATTGTGTCGGCTTCAATGGGGATAATCGCTCCGTCAGATGTACTGACTTTGCCATATTCTGCGATCTGTTTAATTTGACTCAAGATGGCGTCTTCGCTGGTTAAAACAGCATTCGGAGAAGAGCGAGGTGTTAATAGCCCGTTCGATAAATAGGTTCTATCGGCAAAAGCTTCAAACAGCAGTGGCACATCGTAACTGTCTGCAATATCTAAATAACGTTGATTGTTTCCTGAAGCCAATATCATTAAAGGGATATTGAAACATGAAACAGCATCAGTGATTGCCCGAAACACATCTTCATTTTTCATCATGTCATTGTATAAGGCGCCATGAGGTTTAACGTATGTGACTTCAGTATTCTTGCTTTCACATAGCGCTTTTAGTGCGCCAATTTGATAGATAAGAATCTCGCAAATTTGTTCTTCTGAAAACGACATGGAACGTCGCCCAAATCCTTGCAAATCTGGATAGCCAGGGTGCGCACCAATCTGAACATCGTGTTGAATCGCGTAATCTATGGTTCGGCTCATGACATGCGGGTCGGAAGCGTGAAAGCCACACGCAATATTGGCCATATCGACCCATGGCATAACCATTTCGTCGTTGCCCATGCGCCAATGACCGAAACTTTCGCCCATGTCGCAGTTAAGAGTGATAGTCCGTTTTTTCACGTGAATCATCGTTCCTTAGTATTTAAGCTACTATAAAATACAGAATTAATTATAAATAAACAGCGATAAAGCTCATCGTTTATTGCATGTACCACATGATTGATGGCTTGTTTAGCTGATAACTGGTTTAGCCGAAAAATTAGTCCCTATTGAACGCCCATACACATGGAAGAGATCGTAAATGAAAAAAGCGACGTGTATTTATACAACGTTAGTTTTTATTTCAGCAGCAGGATACGCTGACGACAATGTTCTTGAGCATCTTATGAGCCTTTCAATTGAAGAGCTCTCAATGTTGAATGTTCAAATGGAAACAGCCACTAAATCGTCTCGGCGATTAGCTGATATCCCGTCTTCAGTTTATGTGTTGAGTAATGAACGCATCATTCGAAGTGGTGCGCGTTCTATTCCCGATGCTCTAGCGCTGGTTCCGGGGCTGCATGTTTCCAAGTTCTCAGATACCGAGTGGATCGTTTCCGCACGAGGCTTTCATGATGGGCTTTTCAACAAACAACTTGTCATGATTGATGGGCGCAGTGTCTACAGTCCTCTCTATGGCGGAGTTTATTGGGCAGACATCGATTATGTACTGGAAGACATAGACAGAATAGAAGTGCTTCGCGGACCGAGTGCGGCTTTGTGGGGCGGTAATGCAGTGAATGGCGTTGTAAATATCATCACAAAGTCGGCAAAAGAGACTCAAGGAACCTTTGTAGCGGCTGGATGGGCAGAAGGTGGAGACTACGATACAAGTGTCCGACATGGGCTGCAATGGAGCGACGATGTTAGCGCAAGAGCGTTTTACAAGAGGCGTCAGCTTCGCAACGACCGAAGGAAATCGTACCCTGACTGGACTTTTGAGACGGCAGGTATTGTCACTCAATCAGATGATGATAGCGATGCTTGGGCTTTTCGTCTCGGAGGTGAACGTCTAACCTATAGCCAGGATTGGTATCAGCTACATTACTCAAATGGTTATTTAGATTCCGTTGATCTCGTTGAGCAACACGTTGATAGCTATTCATTTTATACACAAGCGAGTTACGATAAACGACATTCAGACAAGCTGGTCGGAAACTATCAGGTTTGGTTTGAACGCAACTCGAATGAAATGGCAGATGGTGCTGGATTGTCCAATACCTTTGACTTGGATTTTAACTATAACTATCAGGAAAATGACGAACATCTACTCACTTATGGTGGCGGTTACCGTCTCGTAGAAGTCGAGTTTTTTCACCCATATGAAGGGATAGATTTTAATAATCTGCCGTATTATCAACGTTATGCCTTTAAGCAGAGAGATGTCGATAGTATTGCAAACTTATACTTGCAGTCTGAAAAAACATGGAATAGTCAATGGAAGACAGTAGCAGGCGTTAAATTGGAATACTTTGAGCTTTCAGAACAGTTTGAAGTATCACCTCAATTACGATCGTTGCTGACAATAGATGCCAATCAAACGGTTTGGATAGGCTATGGACGAGCATCAGTTGCTCCTTCATACCTAACTTCTAACACTTATCTCATCTCAAACTATTATGACCCCAACCAGGCTCGGGACCTTGTTGAAGTGATGTTTGCTGAAAGTAATATGAAGCCCGAAAGTGCAAGTACATATGAAGTTGGATATCGATATGATTCAGTCACTGGCTTTGAATTTGATGTAATGGCCTTCCTAAGTCACCATAAATATGTGCGAGGACGAGACAATATTGCTATGTCCGGTGTTCCTGATCAGGTCGTTGGTTTAGCGGTAACTGATGACTATTCGCTAGATACTCATGGCGTAGAGTTAAGTGCAGGGTATTTAGCATTAGATAATTTGCGTTTCTATCTGAGTTACAGTTACTTGCATGCTAAAGGTGAATGGAATGGAGGGACTTATTCCAGTGGCAGTTTTGAAAACTGGTATAACATTGATGCACAGCATAATACAAGTTTACAGACACTCTGGGATATTTCTCCTCAGTGGAAGTTAGATTTTATCATTCGTGGTCACTCGATTAAGTACAATGACTATTATCCTCAAATCCCGAATTATATTGCTGTTGATGCTCGTTTAGCGTGGCAGGCATATCCCAAGGCACCTAGGTTAGAACTCATTTTGCAAAATATCGGGGAGAAAAATGGATATAGAACCGACTGGATTAGCACAGCTAATGAAGAAACTGGAGTGCTGAAGGCTTCTTATGAGTTTTAATTTACGCCGTGCATTTATTCTAATGTCTGTGCTTATTTCAAGCGTTGCTTATGCTGCCTATGATCCAGCGGATATTAAAGCGGTTTATATTTACCGTATTTCAAATTTCATCCACTGGAACAGTGAAAGTGAAATGGCCAATATAGAGTTCTGTATTGTTGGCAATGATAAAATTGCGTCAACGCTAAAGAAAATCACTCTTGATAAAACCGTTCGCAATCTCCCTCTTTCAGTTACTCCTTTTTATAGGGAACAGTGTGACATTCTTTTTGTGGATGCTCAGAGTGGCTTAAGTCTTGATAGTGTTAAACCACATACGGTTGTCATTAGTGACAGTCAATCAATTAGTGCGCAAGGTGGAACAATAGAGCTAGCGACGCTAGAGGGTAAAGTTAAACCGAAGATCTACATGGCCAATATTGGTGCGTACTCAATCTCTTCCAGCTTGTTACGCATAGCTATCATTGAAGATGGGGAGAAAATATGAACTCGCTATCTTTAAGATTCAAACTCATTCTTCCGATTTTCTTTCTGATGTCGTCCATTTTCTGTATTGCACAGTGGTTTAGTTTTCAAAAAGACATTGAGCAGAAAGAGGAAAGTCTAATCGAGCGCGTTCATGTGCTATCGAAAGGCGTATCCTATAACTTACAAGCGGCCATTTTGTTTGATGATCAACTTATTGCTCAAGACATTCTGTCCGCTTTTGCGGTCGACGAAGATGTTGTGCGGGTTAAACTATTTGATCAAGAAAACCAGTTGTTTGCCTTGTATGAGAAAGCGGGCAGTGATGCACCGATTCCCAACGAGACTCTACGCAAGAAAGCACTGCAGAATGAGTATGCTATCTCTGACCAATATATTTATCTTACCGTTCCAATTGAAATAGAAGGGCAGACAGTGGCTTCTTTAAGCGTAACGGTTTCGGCAAAGTCTTTACGTGAAATATATGAGACAGCACTTAATGATGCATTGTTCTTTTTTACTGTTTTGACGCTTTCTGGTATCGCACTTTATCAGTTAGTTCAAAAGCTAATTGTTAAGCCTGTGTACTCGCTGAATCACGCGATGAAGGCATACATTGATAACCGAGAGCGAAATGTAGATATCGAATGCAAATCCAAAGATGAAATCGGTGATTTGGTGAGTGCATTTAACACCATGCTAGACACTATTGAGGCTCACGAAGAACAAGACAGGCATACGCTCGCTAAGTTGGAGCAAGAGAAGTCGTTTGCCAATGAAGTGGTCGATACTGTCCAACATGGTTTAATTGTGGTGAACAGTAATGGCGAAATTATCATGTCAAACGGTGAAGCTAGCCGGGTTTTCCATCATTCATCACTGGGGCTGTTAGGGCAAAATCTTATTGATATTTTACAAGTAGATAACGATTCCATCATTGATTCAGCGTTAAATGAACATAAGCAGCTAGATGAAGAACTCATAGTCAGGCAAAACGGTAATAATGCTCAGCAGTTACTGCGAGTCAGCAGTCGTCCACTATCCAGACCGGATCAAACTTTGTTCGCGATTGAAGATGTGACGGAAATTGAAGTTGCACTTCGTCGCCAAAGATTAGCGGCAGGGGTGTTTGAAAACAGCCAAGACGGAATAATTCTGCTCAACCACCAAGGTGTGATTACAGTGATTAACCCTAAGGTAACGGAGTTGCTTGGCTACAACAACGAAGATGTAGTCAACAAACCGATTGATGACGTCTTGGCTTGGAATCAATTCAGCTCTTTGCTGCCAAGTATCGAACAGTCGTTGGCGGATTTTGGTCAATGGCAAGGAGAGGTATGGGAAAGGCATACGGATGGTCATCTTGTGCCGCTGTTTGCCAAAGTTAATCGCATTGCTAAATCTGACCTATCTAAAGGACAGGATATGGTCATCATCATTTCAGATCTTTCCAATGTGAAAGAGATGGAGCGCTTGGAATACCTCGCGCATCATGACTCACTAACAGGTTTGGCTAATCGCTCTAAGTTGTATCGGGTAATTAATGACATCATTGCCGAGAACCAAGTGTCGTTTCGTCCATTCTCTTTGCTTTACCTAGACTTAGATGGGTTTAAGCAGATTAATGATAACTATGGCCACGAGGCCGGAGATGAAGTTCTCAAACAGGTGTCTGAGCGATTGCTTTCTCAGGTTCGCAGTCAGGATCTTGTTGCCCGATTGTCTGGTGATGAATTTGTCATTGTGATTAATCCAAGTGAGCGACAAAGTGTTGAGCTAATGTCACAACGACTGATTAAGCTGATTGAGCAAGATATTCAATACAAACAACACAGTGTTAATGTTGGGGCAAGCATTGGCGTATACTTCATTGACAGCAGAGAAGATAGCCTAGACGCGATGATCAAAGTGGCCGATAACGCGATGTACAAGGCAAAGAAATTAGGTAAAGGCCAATTTGTACTTACTGAAAAATCAACTCAAGAATTGATGTAAATACAGTACAGTTGGCAACAAATTTTATAAATGGTTGGGTAAGTAGCGTTAGGCTGCTCTTATGGAGAGAAGAATGAACGTATTAGTGACTGGTGGCATGGGGTACATCGGTAGTCATACATGCATCCAGATGATTCATGCAGGAATGACACCGGTGATCTTGGATAACTTATACAACAGCAAATCAACAGTGCTTGATCGCATCGAGAAAGTGGCTGGGATAAAACCTAAATTTGCTGAAGGTGATATTCGTAACAAAGCCTTGATGGTGGAATTACTGACTGAGTACAAGATTGACGCCGTTATTCATTTTGCAGGTTTAAAAGCCGTTGGAGAATCGGTTCAGAAGCCACTGGAATACTATGATAACAACGTTAATGGGACTCTAGTTTTGGTTTCAGCAATGCGAGAAGCCGGTGTGAAGTCCTTGGTTTTTAGCTCTTCCGCTACGGTTTATGGCGATCCTGCATCTGTACCTATCACCGAAGATTTCCCGACCAGTGCGACGAATCCATATGGTCGCAGTAAACTGATGGTGGAAGAGTGTCTGACGGACTTTCAAAAAGCAAACCCTGATTGGAGCATTACGCTGCTGCGTTATTTTAATCCTGTGGGTTCGCATCCATCGGGTGAATTGGGTGAAGATCCGCAAGGGATCCCTAATAACCTAATGCCTTTTGTCTCTCAGGTTGCAGTAGGGCGTCGAGAGTTTCTTTCTGTGTTTGGTAGTGACTACCCAACTAAAGACGGTACAGGTGTCCGTGATTACATTCACGTGATGGATTTGGCAGATGGTCATATTGCAGCATTGCAGAAAGTGGGTGATAAAGCGGGCTTACATATCTATAACTTAGGCACCGGCATAGGCTATAGCGTGTTAGATATGGTCAAGGCGTTTGAGCTGGCTTCAAACAAACAGGTGCCATACAAGCTGGTGGATAGACGACCTGGTGACATTGCGGAATGCTGGGCTGATCCTGCAAAAGCAGAGCAAGAGTTAGGCTGGAAGGCTTCGCGTACACTTGAAGAGATGACTCAAGATACGTGGCGTTGGCAGTCGAATAACCCGCAAGGTTATCCTTCAGCCTAATGGTGTAAACAAATAAAAAGCGGCCGTGAAGTCCGCTTTTTATTTATATGGATGCTATCCAGCCAGACGAACTATTTCTCAAATAGAGAAAGCAATTCCCCGTAACCTTCTTGCTCCATCTTATCGATTGGCACAAAACGCATCGCGGCTGAGTTCATGCAGTATCTCAACCCTGTAGGAGCAGGACCATCGTCGAATACGTGACCGAGATGAGAGTCAGCAAAGCGGCTGCGAACCTCGGTTCGGGTATAAAACAGCTTGTTGTCATCGTGCGTGACAATGTAGGCCGAACTGATGGGCTTAGTGAAACTTGGCCAGCCTGTACCTGATTTGTATTTATCGGTGGAAGAAAATAGAGGCTCTCCAGAAACGATATCCACATAGATCCCTGCTTGCTTGTTGTCCCAGTATTCATTTTGGAAAGCACGTTCGGTGCCTTCCTCTTGAGTAACGTAATACTGTAGGTCGGTTAGTTTGGCTTTGATCTCTTTATCAGACGGGCGAGTGTATGCTTTGACACTGTTGAGAGCTTTTGTCTTGTCGATGATTTCTCGTAGCGTTACCGGCTTTTCGACTCTGTCTTTACCGAAAATCTCGTCTAGGTACTGATCACGTCCAGAAGCGTAACGATAGTACTTATAACGCAGCGAGTTATTTTTGTAATAGTCTTGATGGTACTCTTCCGCACGCCAGAACTTGGTGTATTTAATCAGCTCAGTTTTTAATGGCTTTTTGAAAATGCCTGTTTGTTCAATTTCTTTCATGAAGTTAGCAGCAATCTGCTTTTGCTCATCATTGTGATAGAAAATCGCAGGGCGGTATTGGTTCCCTCGGTCAACAAAAGAGCCTTGGTCATCGGTTGGGTCGATATGTCGGAAGAATTGGTCCAGAACCTGTTCGTAAGTGACTTTTTTAGGGTCGTACGTCACCTGAACCACTTCAATGTGTCCCGTTTTACCTGACGAGACTTGTTTGTAATTTGGGTTATCAACATTTCCGCCCGCGTAACCAGAGACTACGTCAACGACACCCGGAAGTTTTTCCAAATCTGATTCTGTACACCAGAAACAGCCACCCGCCAAGGTAGCAACTTCCGTTTGACCAGATTTCATTGGATCTGCGTGAGTCGATGTCATTTCGCTGGTGGCATGACTGAACGAAAAAATTGATAAAGGTATTGCTGCGAAGAGTAGTAATAGTGCTGTTGAGCGTTTCATAACTTTTCTTACCCATTTTTATTATCGATATAAGAAAAGAACGGCACACCAAGTGAAAAATTTCAAACTGTTTACGAAAGAAATAAATCTATCGATAAAGAAAAGGCAGCTTGGGTTGCAATGCTGCCTTGTCGAATTTGATTGGGTGGGTTAACTCAAACCAATAATATGCCCGTGTTCATCGATGTCTAATGACATAAAGGCGGGCTTGTCTGGTAAACCGGGCATGGTCATGACGTTGTCGCACAGCGCATACACAAAGCCAGCGCCAGCGCAGAGTTTGAGCTCGCGAATCATCACTTCAAATCCGCTTGGTGCGCCTTTGATTGAAGAATTTGTGGTAATGGAGAGTGGCGTTTTTGCAAAACAGACGGACAGGTTTTCAAAGCCTTGTTCGTTCAACTGCTTTAATTGCATTTGAGCTTTATAACTCAGCATAAATGAACCTGCTCCATAGCCTTTGGTGACGACACTGGTAATTTTGGTCATCAGCGCATCTTCAGCTTGGTATAAAGGTTCAAACAAAGAGGTTTTCTCGCACTGTTTAATGACTTTTTCTGCAAGCTCTTTCGTGCCTTCACCACCTTTAACAAAACCCTCTGAAATCGACACTTCAACATCGTTAGGTAAAGCCTCGATAAGTTCAATAAGCTGCTGTAGCTCTTCGTCAGTATCTTGTGGGAAACGGTTAATTGCGACAACCGCAGGAATGCCGTATTTGTTAACGTTGTTGATGTGCCACTTTAAGTTCTCAAAACCTGCGACTAAAGCATCTCGATCTGGCGCGAATAATGAGTCGGGGATAGCTTGACCCGGACGTAAATCGAATTGACCTGAGTTTGCTTTCAGACCGCGCAAAGTTGCCACAATAACAGCGCAATCGGGTGTTTTACCTGATGCTTTTGCTTTGATGTTACAGGCCTTTTCAAAACCCATGTCTGAACCGAATCCGCCTTCTGTGACTGTGTACTCGGCTAAACGTGTCGCGATGTCATCGGCAATGATCGATGAATTGCCGTGTGCAATATTGGCGAAAGGCCCTGCATGGATAAGGGTAGGCACGCCCTCTAACGTTTGCATTAGGGTTGGTTTGATCGCTTCTTTCATACTGACCGTCATCGCGCCAGCGACTTGCAAATCCTCTGTGGTTACTGGGTTACCATCAAAACTGTAGCCAATCACAATTTTGCCGATACGTTGGCGCAGATCTTTAAGGTCAGAAGCTAAAGCAAGAATTGCCATTAGTTCAGACGCTGCGGAAATATCGAAACCGTCAGTACGTTCATAACCATTGATGGTTTTACCCATTTCGTTTTGGCCAACCGTCACCATGCGCAGCGCGCGATCGTTATGGTCAACAACACGTTTCCATACCACTTGGTGTGGATCGATTCGTAGCGCTTTAAGCTGTGTTCGGCGTTCGAAATCTTCATAGCCGTTACGCTGCTCATGGTAGATACGCGCATCAATAGCGGCAGAGGCTAGGTTATGGGCGGCGGTCACCGCATGAATATCACCAGTTAAGTGCAGGTTTAACTCTTCCATCGGCGCTACTTGAGAATAACCTCCACCGGCAGCACCACCTTTCACACCAAAGATTGGCCCCATAGAAGGTTGGCGTATACAAGCAAAAACCGACTGATTCAATTTTGCTAATCCTTGCGCTAAACCTATGGTTGTGACCGTTTTACCTTCACCGAGCGGTGTCGGTGTGATGGCTGTGACCAACACAAATTTGCCTACGGGTTTTTCATGCAATCGTTCTAAACATTTTAATGAGACTTTTGCTTTGTAATGGCCGTGACTTTCGTACTCTTCAGCAAGTAATCCTGCTTTTTCAGCAACGGCATCAATGTGAGTCAATGGGGTAGTGCGGCAAATGTCGATGTCTGATAGCATAAAATCCTCAGAGGGTGATGGTATTTAGTTGAGCAAACGTTTGCGTTGGCATGTTATCTAGAAATAAGTCGATGTAAAGTGTTTTTGTGAGAGGATTGTTCGATTGCGGTGATTTTCAAAATTATGCTGATTTGTGTCAACTCTCGGATAATATTTACTCACTGAAAAAGATTAACAAACTTTATAAAGTAGCAAGGTGACCGAGATGATCACCTTGCTGTTGTCATTCTATAGAGTGGAGCTATTTATGCCAGCTCTATTAGCTTTTCAACCAGACGTTCGATACCTGATGCCGCTTCTGAAATACTGCCTGCCAACATATAAGCTGGCGTAGAAAGAACGTTGTGTTCATGGTCATAGACGAAGTCATCGACTGGGCAGTTGATGTGGTCCCCTCCCATGTGATTGAAAGCGATGGCGGTATCTTTGTCATTACCAATTGTGCCTTGCACGCCGTGCTCATAAATCATTGGAATAATAGTGGGGGCGATACACAGATACGCAGCTGGTTTACCAGATTGAGCGAACGCTCGACAAGCAGACGCAACATGAGCATTAATGGTGCACTCTGTGCCTTTAACTGCAAAATCAGTTAAGTTTTTGGCCGCGCCAAATCCACCGGGAAGGAGTAACGCATCGTAGTCGTCGGCTTTGAGTTTTTCTACATCGTCTATCTTGCCTCGAACAAGCCGAGCGGCCTCTACCAGAACATTGCGCTTTTCTGTCATCACTTCACCGGTCAGGTGATTGATAACATGCAGTTGTTCGATATTAGGCGCAAAGCAATGCCAGCTTGCCCCTTGCTTCTCAATGGCATGGAGCGCTAAGACAGCTTCATGAATCTCTGAGCCATCGAAGACACCACAGCCACTTAAAATAACGGCTACTTTTTTCATCGACTTATTCCTTGTGTTTAGCAGGAGTTTTTCTAACCTTGCGACCTTTCTTCGCTTTCAAATGGTTATCGGTAGATAAGTCTAGTTGAGGATCCGAAGTTGGAGCGTCGCACAGATCACAGCTCGAATTTTGTTCACTTTCACTTTGGGATTCTGTGTCACTGTCTGGGTAATGTTTCACAACAAACGGAACAAGCATTACAGATGAAGGCAAGAAGTGTTTCATGGCTAATCCAATTGATCTCTAAAAAGTGGTCAACAGGTTTTATATGTCGTTAATCACTCATGTTTATTGTGCTAAATCAGTGAACAGGCCTTTTCTCGCGTTCACCTTTTATTGTTGTGACTCAGAATATACCTTCGTCCCAAACCGGTTTGTCTCTGCCCAATTTGTCCGCAACAAACTCCATAAATGCCCTTACTTTGTGTGGAAGATGCTTACGTTCAGGAAACACGGCATAAATGGCGTGTTCGGGCAAAGAATAGGGCGTCATTATGGGCTGCAATTTTCCAGACAAGATGTCTTTGCTCACCAGAAAAGTAGGCAACTGACCCACACCTAAGCCTTCGATGAGAGCGCGGCGGATCGCTTCACTGTTATTCACAATAAAATTCCCTTTGGGAATCACTTTAAACTCGTTGTGTTGTTGTTCGAATGTCCATTCACTACCACCTCTGAAATAGGAGTAAACAAGACAGTTGTGACCAATTAGATCAGAGGGCTTTTGCGGTGAGCCATTGCGCTTTATGTATTCAGGTGATGCGCACAAAACGCTTTTGCAATTAACCAGCCGCTTTGCCACCAGATTTGAGATGGGTAGGTTGCCAATACGAATGGCGAGGTCGAACTCGCCTTCGATTAAGTCGACCATTTGATCTTCTAGTTGTAGGTCGATAGTGACTTTGGGAAACTGCTCAAGAAATTCGGCAATGATAGGTGCGATGTAAAGCACGCCAAAAGACATTGGGGCGGTGATCTTAAGTTTACCTTTTGGTTCACCTTGTAGCTCAGTGACGGCATCCATTCCTTGTTGTGCCAATGCTAGGGCTTGAGAAACATGGTCATAGTAGCGTTTGCCTGCTTCAGTCAGACTCAGTTTTCGTGTGGTTCGATTGAGCAGACGTATGCCGAGTTCATCTTCCAACTGGGTAACCCGTTTACTGATTGCAGATTTCGTCACTCCCAGCTTTTCGGCTGCTAGCGAAAAGCTTCCGCATTCAACGACCGCAACGAAAATAGGGATGGTAGAGAAAGTATTGTCCATGATTATTGTTGCCTCTAAATTAACAACAAGTTTCCGTTGCTAGAGATTATCATTTTATGGAAAACAATCTACACTAGGCACACCGTTTTTGAGGAGACAGATATGAAGTACGACTGGATATTATTTGATGCTGACGAAACCTTGTTCCATTTCGATGCTTTAAAAGGCATGCAGTTAATGTTTGAACGCAAAGGTGTGAATTTTACAGAACAAGATTTTCATCATTATCAGCAGGTTAATAAGCCACTTTGGGTCGATTATCAAAACGGAACCATCACTGCCGAAGAACTTAAGCATATCCGCTTTAAAGCTTGGGCTGAGAAACTTGAGACCACCACTGCCGAATTGAACAGCGCATTCTTAGAAGCAATGGCTGATATCTGCACTTTACTACCGGGTGCAAAAGAGCTGATGGATGCACTAAATGGCAAAGCGAAGCTTGGCATCATTACTAACGGTTTTACTGAACTTCAGGCTATTCGTTTGGAAAGAACCGGTATGACTCAATACTTTGATCATGTTGTGATATCAGAAGAAGTGGGCGTCGCTAAGCCTGATGCAGGTATTTTCCAGCATGCAATGGAGAAAATGGGTAACCCGAGCAAAGAACGAGTACTGATGGTGGGGGATAATCCTCATTCAGATATCCTTGGTGGCTTAAACTTTGGTATCGAAACCTGTTGGGTGAACGTGCATCAACATGAAAGACCCGAAGGGATTAATGCGCATTATGAAGTGCAATCCTTGCATGAGTTGCGTAGTATTCTGTTAGCGTAATTCTCATCCACAAAATGGGTGTGCTCACAAGAAGTAGGTGAAAGGAATACTGTGCAATACGTGAAAATTAAAGATGCCATCGTTGAACAAATTGACGCTGGCATGTTATCTCCAAGACAGAAGCTACCTTCTGAGCGCAAATTGGCAGAATCATTCGATACTACTCGCGTAACACTGCGTGAGGCGTTATCGCTACTTGAAGCTGAAGGGCGTGTATTCCGTGAAGACCGACGTGGATGGTTTATTTCCCCAGATCCACTACGTTATGACCCTACACAAACGCTTAATTTCAATAAGATGGCTGAGGCGCAAAACCGTGTGCCTAAAACTGAGCTACTTGCAGCGAAAGCGATGATAGCCAACAAACAAGCATCAGCACTGCTTGGGTTAAAACCCTTCTCGGATATCTATCGAGTGGACAGAGTGCGATACCTTGATGCTCGTCCTGTGGTATTTGTGACTCACTATATTCGCCCTGAGCTTTTTCCAGATCTCTTGTCACACGACATGTCACAGTCATTAACCGAACTCTATAAAGAACACTACTCGACGCAATATCAGTCGGTCCGCTACCGAATTTCGACAAGCTCATTGCTGGGAGAAACTGCACAAGCACTGCGAGCAACCGATGGTACGCCAACCATGGTGGTTGAAAGAGTGAATTATGATGCTAATGGTGACGCAATATGTTGCGACATCGAGTATTGGCGCCATGACGCGATCAGTATCGAATCAGTCGCTCAACTCTCCAGATAAACAATCCTAAGAAAGAAAATAGCCTGCTAATGCAGGCTATTTTTATCTGTCTGCTCGCTGTTCGAAAACTAGTGTTGCTCTTCTGCGTCTTGGCGTTTAATCACTTTGTGACCATCTTCACTGACGCCATTTTTCCAGTAACTGCTGATATAGATGAAATCTCTGTCTATCTCTTTGTCATTGCGGAAGTATTGGCGCAGGGCTTTCATCGAATCGAACTCACAAGCGCACCAAACGGCACATTGTCCTTCTAGCCAAACCTGAGCTTTGACCATATCCACCAATTTGTCGCCGTACTCAGCAACGGCCCAAATCACTTTGACACCTTGTGGTGCTTCAAGTGTTTGTACATCTTCATGTTCGTTGACCTCAATAACCGCGTAGCCACGTGCATTTTCATCTAGGTTTGCCAGTGTTACCGCCAGTGCTGGTAGCGAAGTCATATCAGCAACAAGGAATACCCAATCTGCATTTGGATTCGTGGATTGGCCTTGGCCCGGCCCTGCAATCGAAATGGTGTCGCCTACTTTTGCATTCATTGCCCAACGGGCAGCGAATCCGGACGATGGGTCATGAGTAATATGGCGGACAAAATCGACCACAATGCTGTTTTTCTCTTCATCAAACTCGCGGATTGTATAAGTGCGCATGACTGGTCTTGCGTCTTCATCTAAATCTGAGAGTTGAGTTGAACCTTCTGGTGAGAACAGAAGTTTGATGTAGTCGCCTTCGTTTTGTTTTCCAAAGTGAGCAATAGCATCACCTTGTAATGTAATTCTTTGAATGCTGGGTGAGATTTGCGCAGTTCCAATGACTGTTAATGGATAAGCGCTTCTTTTATTTTGATTTTTCTGCATAGTAACTTCTTTCGTACTTATAAAATATATTCATTTTCTTATTGACTGCGACGCTACTTTAGCCGCAAAAATTCAGCTTATCAATGATAATAATTGTCATTTACGAAAGTTTACATCCAGATTTCGAGGTGGTTATAGAAATAAAAATCACACATTTTGTGCGTAATTTGAGTGTTATTGCCTTGGTTTTTCAGAAGAATTCGACTTTTCCGGCATACCTAGTTAATCGAACAAAACACTTTTATAAATATAACGTTGATTATTTCTCTTCAAATATCCCATTGTTGGCTTTACCAATGGTAATCATACTGAATCCAGCATTTAGAAAGTTAGATAAATTGAGTCGATTCAGATAAGGGGTTGCCATGTTAGTTGACGGTAAATGGACAAAAGATTGGAAAGCGATGCAGAAAGCGGACGAGAAAGGACGTTTTGTTCGACAAGTCTCCAGTTTTCGTAACTGGATAACACCGGATGGCAGCGCTGGTCCAACAGGTACTGGTGGTTTCAAAGCGGAAGCGGGGCGTTATCGTCTGTACGTTGCTTATATTTGTCCTTGGGCTTCACGGACATTGATGGCTCGTAAGCTTAAAGGTTTAGATGAGTACATCGAAGTTACAGTGGTGAACCCTGTGATGACTAACCAAGGCTGGAGCTTTTCGCAATACGCAGGTTCTGACACTGACCCACTGTTTAATTCGCAGTACTTACATGAAATTTACACCCGAGCGGATGCACACTTTACTGGTCGTGCGACCGTTCCTGTATTGTGGGACATGAAACAGAATGTGATGGTAAATAACGAGAGCGCAGACATATTGCGTATGTTAGATACCGCATTCGAACACTTAGTGCCGTCAGATGTTCGTTTGTATCCAGAACAATACGCAAGTGAAATTGATGAGTTGAATCCTCGTATCTATGACCTGCTAAACAATGGTGTTTATAAAGCGGGCTTTACGCAGTCGCAGGAGTCTTATTTAGAAGCGGTAACCGGCGTTTTCTCAATGCTCGACGAGCTTGAACAACGTCTGGAAGGTAAAGAGTATTTGGTGGGTAATCAACTGACAGAATCGGATGTGAGAACTTTCGTTACTCTGATCCGTTTTGATGCGGCATACCATGGCTTATTCAAAACAAACCTTAAACGTATTGCAGATTACAAAAATCTATCTGCTTATATGGAGCGAATCTTACGCTTGCCCGGTGTTGTGGATACGGTAAATATGGACCATATCATCACAGGCTATTATTCGATCAAAGATCTTAATCCTTCAGGTGTGCGGCCAATCGGACCAAAACACATTGATGATTTGCTTCGCTCTGTAGGGCACTAAAACAAAAGGCAGCTAAAGCTGCCTTTTGTTGTTCGCGACTAAGTGAATCTCTATGTACTTATTGCTTATCTTTTTCTTGTCGGTTTTCGTAGTATTCCCACTGTTCGACCTTCTCATCATCTGAGAGCACACAATACGTCACGCGTTTAGCGTCCTCAGTGACCATTTCGAGGTTGCCGCCTTGCTGTACACAGTAGAGTGAGGCAGGGCTCGTGGTTGCTTCATACTCCTTCACAGCGTATTCATCCGGTTCGTTTGAGCAGCCAACAAGTAGCGCACTACCTATTAAAGCTGAAATCACAATACTGTGTTTTTTCATCGGTTATCTCCATGGGCCTATTGAGTTCATTTAAAATTGGTTCTGCTTGAAATATCAGCGCTTCGGTTTGCCGTCATTTACTCTTCTTCGCATTCACAAAGAGTAGTTAACGCGACCATTTAGAGACGAGCTGTAATCTCAAGTGATTACGCCATATGGAAATTGTAGAATATTTTTTTAAAAACCATTGTCTTAAGTTTGTTAAAAAAATCATGCTGTCTAAAATTAAGTCATAGTGCTTTCTTGAGTTGAGCATCAATAGTGGTGAAAGCATGAGGGGAAGAATGATGAGTATAAAAATTTAGGGGATTAACTAATGGCGGAGCACAAGTATCGGCTTGTCACCCGAAGTGACTTTGACGGATTGGTTTGCGCAGTGTTGCTCAAAAAACTTAACTTAATTAACGACATCAAGTTTGTGCATCCCAAAGATATGCAAGACGGCAAGATAGCGATAACAGAAAACGATATCACCACCAACTTACCTTATGTTGAAAACGCCTTTTTGATATTTGACCACCACCTTTCTGAAACCATTCGCAATACAGAACCCAGACTTAATCACATTATCGATCCTAATGCGCCTTCTGCGGCGCGAGTGGTATGGGATTACTACGGTGGGCTGGAAGTCTTTCCTGAAGCATGGTTGGAAATGATGGAAGCGGTGGACAAAGGTGATTCCGCTCAGTTCACACGTGATGAAGTACTGGATTCTACGGGGTGGAATCTGCTTAACTTTTTGATGGATGCGAGAACTGGCTTGGGGCGGTTTCGCGATTTCAGAATTTCAAACTATAACCTGATGATGGATCTGATTGATTATTGCGGTAACCACACCATTGAGCAAATTCTCGATCTGCCTGATGTGAGAGAGCGGATAGAGTTGTATCGAGAGCACGAAAACAAGTTTAAAGAGCAAGTGATGAAGTGCGGCACCGTGTATAAGAATTTGGTGGTGTTAGATCTAACTGAAGAAGAAGTAATTTACGCTGGCAACCGTTTTATCATTTATGCCCTTTACCCGCAGTGTAATATTTCAATTCATAAAATGTGGGGTTTCCAAAAGCAAAACATCGTGTTTGCCACAGGTAAATCCATCTTTGACCGCAGCTCAAAAACCAACGTGGGCGAGCTGATGCTTGAATATGGAGGCGGTGGTCACCACGCAGCTGGAACTTGTCAGATCGATGTTGATCTCGCACCGAAAGTTGAGCAAGAGTTGATTAAGCGAATCACCGCAGATGGTTGATATCATGGCTTGCTCTAAGTGACTTATGCCCCGTTTAACGGGGCTTTTTTATGTTAGAATTCGCGCCGAGAAATTTAAGGGAACCACCATGAGACATTTACAAACTGCCGTTCATCCTGATGTCGAACGCTTAAGCCAGTACACAGTGCTACAACGCAAAGCAACAAGAGCGATCGTGATTGATGGCGAAGATATCTTAATGCTGTATACCGAGCGATATCATGACTACACACTTCCGGGCGGTGGGTTAGATGATGGGGAAGATGTGCTTGCGGGTTTGGTTCGCGAACTGGAAGAAGAAACCGGAGCAAAGAATATCCATTCCATCAAGCCTTATGGTATCTACGAAGAGTTTCGACCTTGGTACAAAAATGATTTTGATGTGATGCATATGATCTCGTATTGCTACACCTGCAAGATTGATCGCGAACTGGGCAACACCAAATTTGAAGACTACGAAATACGTAATGGCATGGAACCTCGTTGGATTAATATTCACCAAGCGATAGCTCACAACGAAAAAACCATTCTAGAAAGCCCGAAAAAGGGGATGAGTATCGAGCGCGAAACCTATTTGCTGCGTTTGATTGCTCAAGAAATGCTCTGATATCTCTAAAGCGTGAGACATGAACATAAGAAACCGCTGAAATGTAGATTTGTTGCAACTTGCTTACGTTTTGGCGGTTTCGTTCTGTAGAAACTTCTCTATACTTATCCAAGTGACTGAATTATTAATAATATCCTGCATTATCCGGATATGAGCTATGCAATATGGCTACGGGTAACTCAGTGTCATTTTGATAAATAGAAGGATTCGCGGAATGGGAAATGCCAAACCACTTGTTTTAGGGATTGTGCTTACTGCAATTAGCCACTTTGCTTTGGCGGACGTTATTGAAACCACTCGATTGGTTGGCTTTGGTGAAGCAAAGTATCCGCAAGACTTTACTCATTTTGATTACGTCAATCCTGATGCTCCCAAGTACGGAAAAATCACTTACGGACAGGTCGGTACTTACGACAACTTTAATCGTTATGCTTCGCGCGGTGTGCCTGCGATATACACCGGTGAACTTTATGACACCTTAATGTATTCACCAACCGATGAAATTGACTCTTATTACCCCCTTATCACTGAAAAAGTGCGCTATTCCGATGATTACACCTGGCTTGAGTTAGACATTAATCCTAAAGCCCGCTTTCAGGATGGAGAGCCAATTACCGCAGCCGATGTGGAATTCACCTTCAACAAGTTCATGACTGAAGGCGTACCTCAGTACCGCGTGTATTACAAAGAGATCAAATCCGTTAAGGCGATAGCGCCACTGACCGTGCGTATTGAAATGTCGGAACCCAATAGAGAAAAGTTGTTTAGCTTTGCTCAAGGAACCCGAGTGTTACCCGAACATTTCTGGAAAGACAAAAACTTCGCAGAGCCTTTAAATGAGCCACCAGTAGGTAGCGGCCCATACAAAATCTCAGACTACAAAATGGGTCAGAGCGTGACGTATGAGCTGGATGACAACTACTGGGCCAAAGATCTCCCCGTCAATGTTGGGCGCAACAACTTCAAGCAAGTTCAATATGACTATTACCGAGATGATACGGTGATGCTGGAAGCATTCAAGGCAGGTGAGTTTGATTTACGTCAGGAGAGCCAAGCTAAATTCTGGGCGACATCATACACTGGCGTTAACTTCGACAATGGCTTTATCAAGAAAGAAGAAATTGAACACAATGCGCCCGCCAGTACGCAAGGTTTTGTGTTCAACACGCAAAGACCAGTTTTCCAAGATGTGCGAGTTCGTGAAGCTCTGAACTATGCGATGGATTTTGAGTGGATGAACAAGAACATGTTCTATAGCCAATACTCACGCACTCGCAGCTATTTCCAAAACACCGACTATGAAGCGAAAGGCTTACCTAGCGAAGAAGAGTTATCTATTCTCAACCCAGTTAAACAAGCGATTCCACCCAGAGTCTTTACTGAAGAGTATCAACCGCCAGTGACTGACGGCAGTGGCCGTATCCGCACCCAAATGAGAACCGCGTTTGCGTTATTAAAAAGCGCAGGCTGGGAGCTGAAAGATAAAGTGATGGTGAACGCTAAAACTGGCGAGCCAATGACCTTTGAACTGCTTATCTACAATCCGACCACTGAGCGTATCGCGATACCGTTGCAAAAAAATCTCAAACTGATGGGGATTGAGATGAAAATTCGCACCGTTGATAACACGCAATATATCAAGCGACTACGTGACCGCGATTTCGATATGGTTTCCTCATCTTATTTTGCTAACCCTTTCCCAAGTTCTAACCTGATGATTGTATGGAACTCAAACTACATAGATTCAACCTACAACACTGCTGGCGTGATGGATCCGGTTATTGACGATTTGACGCTGCAGATTTCTAAAAATCAGGAACAACCGAAAAAGCTGTTAAGTTTAGGCCGTGCGCTTGACCGAATTTTGCAGTGGAACTTCTACATCATTCCTCAGTGGCATTCGAGTCTTTATCGTGTAGCGATGTGGGATAAGTTTGAGCGACCAAGTGTGATGCCAAAATACGATTTAGGTTTAGATACTTGGTGGATCTCGAAAGAGAAAGCCGAAAAACTGCCTGAAAAACGTCGATAAGAGGTTATATGGCTGCCTATATTTTTCGTCGTTTGTTGCTGGTTATTCCTACGTTGTGGGCAATCATCACGATCAACTTTTTTATCATCCAAATTGCACCGGGAGGTCCTGTAGAGCAAGCTATCGCTCAGTTAGAAGGGCAAACATCCGGTGTCATGGAGCGCTTTTCTGGTGGTGGTCAGGAAGTGGATTTGTCGAGTGCAGACAACAGCAATGGCGGCGGATACAAAGGCTCTCGCGGTTTGGATCCAGAAGTGGTGGAAGCCATAAAGCGTCAGTTTGGGTTTGATAAGCCTTTACATGTGCGTTATTTCGATATGCTGAAAAACTACGTCACGTTTAACTTCGGTGAGAGTCTGTTCCGTGGCGGTAACGTGATTGATTTGATTGTCGACCGTCTGCCTGTCTCCATCTCTCTGGGATTATGGAGCACCTTAATCATCTACCTGATTTCCATCCCGTTAGGAATTATGAAGGCGATACATCATGGTTCCCGCTTTGATATTTGGTCTAGCGCGCTAGTGATTGTTGGCTACGCCATTCCCGGATTTTTGTTCGCTATCATTCTGATCATCTTGTTCGCCAGTGGTAACTACTTTAGTTGGTTCCCTTTGCGCGGTTTGGTTTCGGATAACTTCGACAGTCTTACTTGGTATCAACAGGTTATCGACTATTTCTGGCATCTCGCGTTGCCAACGTGCGCTATGGTGATTGGTGGATTCGCTACATTGAGCATGTTAACCAAGAACTCGTTTCTGGATGAGATCAACAAACAGTATGTCGTAACCGCTCGTGCAAAAGGGCTGGATGAGGGCAGTATTCTCTATAAGCATGTGTTCCGTAACGCTATGCTGATCATCATTGCAGGATTTCCTAGCGCTTTTATCAGTATTTTCTTTACGGGCTCTATGTTGATTGAAGTGATGTTTTCTCTGGAAGGGATTGGCTTATTGGGGTTTGAATCTACCATTCAAAGGGATTATCCGGTGGTCTTTAGTTCACTTTATATCATGACTCTGCTTGGGCTGTTGCTCGGTATTATTTCGGATTTAACTTATACATGGGTTGATCCGCGCATTGATTTTGAGGCGCGCTGATCGTGTTAGTAAAAAATAGGGCGCTACGAAAAAACGCAACTGCAAATCCGCTAACCAGAGCGCGTTGGCAGAGATTTAAAGCCAATCGCCGTGGTTTTTTGTCACTGTGGCTGTTTTCACTTTTGTTTATTGTCAGCCTATTTGCGGAAGTGATTGCGAACGACAAGCCACTGTTTATTTCTTACGATAATCAGTGGTTCTTCCCTGTGTCTAATGCTTATGCTGAGACACGTTTCGGCGGCGAGTTTGAAACTGAAGCGGATTATACCGACCCGTATGTTATCGAGTTGATTGAAGAAAAAGGCTATATCATTTGGCCTGTCATCCGCTTTAGTTACGACACGATCAACTTCAACAATCAAGGTTCGGTGCCATCTGCACCTGATGCAGTGAACTGGTTAGGCACGGATGACAAAGGACGAGACGTACTTGCTCGCATCATTTATGGATTTCGTATTTCCGTTTTGTTTGGATTTGTATTAACGGTTGTCTCTTCGTTCGTTGGAGTGATTGTTGGTGCAACTCAAGGATATTACGGCGGCTGGCTAGATTTGCTAGGGCAGCGCTTTATTGAAGTGTGGTCTGGTTTGCCAACGCTGTTTTTGCTCATCATTTTATCCAGCTTTGTGGAACCGAATTTTTGGTGGTTACTGGGGATCATGGTGCTGTTTAGCTGGATGAGTTTGGTTGGTGTTGTTCGTGCAGAATTTTTGCGTTGCAGAAATTTTGATTATGTTCGCGCGGCGCAAGCTATGGGAGTAAGTGACTCGCGTATTATGCTGCGTCATATGTTGCCAAACGCTATGGTGGCTTCACTGACTATGATGCCGTTTATTCTTTCTGGCTCAGTAACGACATTAACTTCTTTAGATTTCTTAGGTTTTGGCCTTCCAGCGGGTTCACCTTCTCTCGGTGAGTTACTAGCGCAGGGCAAAGCGAACTTACAAGCTCCGTGGCTCGGTATTTCTGCGTTTGTCGTGCTTTCTATGATGCTAACTCTACTTGTTTTTATTGGCGAAGCTGTGCGAGACGCCTTTGATCCAAATATGCAAAGGAGAGGATAGATGAGCGAACATTCGATAAAAATCGAAAGCCTGCTTAAAATCGAAAACCTCTCTGTGGGTTTCGGTCGTGGTGACGTTATCGAGAAAGTCACGGAACAAGTTTCTTTCTCCATCAACAAAGGCGAAACACTGGCGCTGGTGGGAGAGAGTGGCTCTGGGAAATCGGTCACTGCCAATGCAATATTAAAGTTGTTACCGAAGGGCTCTGCTCACTATCTTGAGGGTAATATCCAGTTTTCAGGCTTAGATACGCTTAGCTGTTCTGAACGACAACTGAGAGGCATTCGTGGTGGGCGCATTGGTATGATATTCCAAGAGCCTATGGTCTCGTTGAATCCTCTGCATAAGATTGGCAAGCAGTTGGTGGAAACACTGGCCATTCATCGTGGCGTCAGGCAGAAAAAAGCCGAAGAGCAGGCAATTGGCTGGTTAGCGAAAGTCGGTATTCGTCATCCCGAACAAAAGATCAATGCTTACCCTCACGAGCTTTCAGGTGGAGAGCGGCAAAGAGTAATGATAGCGATGGCGCTGATTAACGAGCCCGAGTTATTAATTGCCGATGAGCCAACCACTGCACTTGATGTCTCTGTACAGGCGCAGATTCTCGACTTGCTGAAAGCGTTACAACAAGAGCTGGGAATGGCAATGCTGTTCATTACTCATGACTTAAGTATTGTCAGACGGATTGCTGATCGTGTTGCGGTTATGCAGCACGGCAAGCTGGTGGAAATCGAAGCGTGTAAAACGCTTTTCTCCGCACCAAAACATCCATATACCAAGTTGCTAATCGAATCCGATCCGCGCGGTGTACCTGTTAACGTCGACATAAACAGTCCAAGTTTACTGGCCACTGAGCAGTTGAAAGTGTGGTTCCCGATTAGAGGCGGGCTATTAAGAAAAACCATTGCGCATATCAAAGCGGTCACTGATATGAAGTTTGATCTGAAAAAGGGACATTCGATTGGTTTAGTGGGCGAAAGTGGTTCGGGGAAATCAACCACAGGGATGGCGATATTAAAACTGGTGGATTCCGAAGGTTCTATTCGCTACCAAGGAAACGAGCTGCAGGGGCTAGACAGAAAAAGCATGCTGCCTTACCGCAGTCGAATGCAGGTGGTTTTCCAAGACCCCTTTTCGGCGTTAAACCCTCGTATGTCAGTCGCTCAAGTCATTGGCGAAGGTTTGCGAGTGCATTTTGAACATGACGAGCAAACCATTGATCAACTCATTTGTGAAGTAATGAAAGAGGTCGATCTCGACCCTGAAACTCGCCATCGCTATCCAAACGAGTTTTCCGGTGGGCAGCGGCAGCGCATTGCTATTGCGAGGGCACTAGTGTTAAAGCCTGAGTTTATATTGCTTGATGAGCCGACTTCTTCGTTAGATCGGACAGTACAAGCTCAGGTGTTGGATTTGCTCAAATCCCTTCAAGAGAAGTATGGCTTAACTTATTTGTTTATCAGTCACGACCTCAACGTAGTGAAGTCTCTGTGTCATTACACTATTGTGATGAAGCAAGGTGAAATCGTAGAGCAGGGTGAAACTCAGGCTTTATTTAGTAAGCCTTCACATCCGTATACTCAGGAGCTGGTGAACCTGTCTATTTTTTGATTCTTGGTCAGGCTTTGATCAACATAAGCAAAGTGGTCAAAGCCATCTCTAAATCCTCATTACGCTTGGCTTTTCCGAGCACTCGCATGCCTTGCATCTGTGTTAGGACAAGCTGAGCCAAGCCTCGTGGTTCATGAGATACGCGCAGCTTACTCTGGCGTTGAGCGTTGCTAATCGCTCTCGAAAATATCTCTATCAAATGGTCAAACAGAAAATGGCCTTTCTGTAATACGGTGTCATCGGTTCCTGCATGTTCCACAAGGGCGTTTTGCATAAAACAGCCACGGTTGTTCAGCCTTTGCATTTGCGCAAATTGCTTAAGAAATTGTTCCAGTTCTTCAAGCGAAGCGTCCTGGTTTTCCAATGACGACAGCGTAGGGATGGAAACGCTTGATAGGTATTTCTCTAACGCTTCGTAATACAAATTTTGCTTATCACCGAAAGAGTTATAAAGACTAAAACGGTTGATTTGTAATGAATCAATCAGGTCAGAGATCGCAGTATTGGCATAGCCTTTCTGCCAGAATAGCTCCATCGCTTGAACAAGCTTTTCGTCTCTATCAAAGTTACTTTTTCTCGCCATATCGCTGGTCTCATCTGCAATAATTAATTCTTGACTGATCGTTTAGAAAACGAATAAAGTCTAACCTAAACGATCGGTTAGTTAAAGCCAAAATACAAGGAACAACAATGAAACTATACGAATTTGCCCCGACTCCAAGTTGTCGCCGAGTTTCCATTTTCCTCAAAGAGCTAGGTGTTGATGTTGAACGAGTTCAAGTCAATGTGCGTGAAGGTGAGAACCTAGCGGATGATTTCAAGCAAAAAAGCGTAAACGGCAAAGTTCCAATGCTGGAGCTAGATTGCGGTGTCACTATTTGTGAAAGTGTTGCCATTTGTCGCTACTTCCATGAAGCAACACCAAACAGAAAAAATCTTTTCGGTGAAACACACCTAGAAACAGCTCAAGTTGAAATGTGGAACCGTGTGGTGGAATTCCAAGGCTTATACGCTGGTTTCCAAGCATTCCGAAATATCTCAGGTGTCTATAAAGATCGCGAAACGTGCGTAGAAGAGTGGGGTATTGAAAGTAAACGTCGCGTTGAAAGCTTCCTTCCTCAATTGGAACAACAGCTAACCGATAAGCCATTCATTGTTACTGAAGCACTCACTATTGCTGATATTACCGGTTTTATATTTGTAGGATTCGCAGAAAAAGCCCTACAAATTGACGTTTTAAATCAGTACCCAAATATTGCCCGTTGGTTTAACGAATTATCTCAACGTCCAGCTTTTCAATAAGTTGCATAAGTAGTAAATATTTGCCTCCTTTTGATTTTTATTTTAACTGAATGAAACTGAGTAATATTTGTTCGGAATAATTAAAAGGGGGCTTAGACCGAAGTAACGCTTTATTCCTACCTTGTTGTAATCACGTATAAGAATATTTACTCCTTCTACCCCTAAATTACGTCCTAAACTGGCGGATTATATCTGATAATAATGTCGGATAGCGCTTACAAAATACAACAATAACTATATTATTCAATGTTTTATAATATAACTAGATTTGTTTGCTATTTGACTTTCATCCCATATTTTTTATTCTTACATCCTATTTTTGATATGTATGAGTAAATTGTGAACCGTTTATTCCTATTATTTTTTGCTGCTATTAGTTTGGTTTTTAATACCTACGCAATGTCAGCGCCAAGTGACAGATCGAACACAATGCCGAGTGATATTAAAGTGGCATTGCTTTCGCGTACGCTGGATAATAGCGCATATCATGATCCTACTTATGACATTGAGACTGATTATGTCGATAGCCTAGCTAAGAGTCTTGATGTCAATGTTGAATATATTATTTATCCGACAGTTGCCGCGCTGCATCAAGCTATCGATAACAAACAAGCAGACTTAGCCGTTGGGCTTTCTGATACGAGTGACTCAAATTTTATTTATAGTCAGACGCTATATCAGAGCTCGATTGCTATTTGGTATCGAAACAAAAACCTGATGCATGTTTCACCCAATTCAATGAAATGGGCGTGTGTCAAAGGTTCGATTTATTGCAAAAAGCTTGCTTTACGTGGTCTGCCAAATATTTATGAAGCGGATAGTTTTTCTGACGCTGTCAATCAGGTGAATACGGGACGTGCAGACGCGGTTCTAGACAGTTATGTCTCACTGTTGGCGTGTGTGAACTCATCTACTCAAACGATTGGTCGTATAGAAATTCCTGACTGGTTTGATACAGAGAGCATTCGTATTTCAGGTCATAAGAACAGCCAGTTGTTGCTGCAAAACATTAATTTGGTGTTGAGCCAAGACGCAAAACTATCGGGAATCCATTCAGATAATATCTACCATCAAATAGATGTTGCGCGAAATGCGGTATCGAATGAAGGCAACCCAACGATTCGTTATACAGTTTGGGATGACTCATATCCTTTGTTTTACAGAGATACCAGTGGCGAAGTTGCAGGGTTTCTTCCCGATTTACTGAAGTTAATTGAAACTCGGACTTCGATTCTATTCCAATATGTTCCTCTAAAAGACGGGGAAACTCCTTTAGGTCTGTTAGAGAAGAACGCGATTGATTTCGTACCTGCGGTGGTCATGGATTCTCACGATTTGGATTGGACAGCAGTATCAAAACCTCTTGCATCAGTAAGATATTTTGCCGTGAGTTATAAGGGTGTTGAGCACAGCAATAAAGCAAAAGAGGGTGTTCTTTTTGCTGATACTGGACCTTACCAAAGTATTAAAAACCGAATGTTCGGCGAAAACTCAATTACTTACGTAAGCATCAAGCAGCTCTTGGAAGATTTGAGAAACGGCAAACTCCGTCAGGCTTATGTCCGTGAGGATATCCTTGATTATCTGGTTGCAAATGATGATGACGACAGACTGGTTATTAAACGCAATTCTTATAAAGAGATTGATGTTGCGATCACTGTGAGAGAAGACGACCGTCAAATCAGTGATCTTATTGATGGTGTTGCATCGACGATTAACCCAAAAGAAATCCACCGCCTGCAAAATGGCTATACCCAATTCAATGTTGTGTATGGCTATGACAAATATTTCGTCATTGTTGGCCTTTCGATACTCGCCAGCATTATTGCTTTGCTCGTGTTCATTCTTTATTTGTGGAAGAAAAACTTTCAGTTAAAGGTGTCTCTAAACGAAAAAGAAGCGCAAAGAACCCAAAATGACCTGCGTTTCCTGCAAAACATTATTAACGGTTTACCTAACCAGATCTTTATTCACGATGCTAACCACAACCTGCTGTTAAGTAACTGTATTGGCGTGAAAAATGGAAAATGCAAAAGTTGTAGCCTTGCTCAGAAAAATCATTTACAGCACAAGGTGATTGAAAACGAGGAAGAACTGTCACGTGTGTTAGAAGTGGGTGAAACCATTCAACGTGATCTAGACGTTCAAACTTGTAGTGCGGGTTTACAGACAATTGACTATTTCAGAACACGCATCAGTGGCCCAAGTAGCAATGAAGAGTTTGTGTTAACGGTTGTGCATGATGTTTCTGCTCAGAAAGAGCAAGAACGTGCATTGCGTGCAGCAAACGAAACCGCTCAGCAAGCGGTAGAAGCACGAGAGCGTTTCTTGGCAAGTATGAGTCATGAACTTCGCACGCCAATTGCAGGTATGGCTGGCTTGTTAGAAATGTTGAAAATTCGCACGGATGATGAAGACACACTGATGATGATCAATAACATCATTACTTCGACGCGCCATCTGCATCTGTTAGTGAACGACATTCTGGATTTCTCAAAGCTTGAAGCACAGCAGCTTGAGCTTGATCTCGGTGAATGCCACTTGTTGCGTGAAGCGGGTGAACTACTGCGTGTTCATTGTGCGTCTGCTCAGAAAAAAGAGTTGCAGTTCGAAGTGAACTGGCAACCGACACCCGTGAAAGTGGTCAAGATTGATGCTTTACGTTTCAGTCAAATCATCAATAACTTGCTCTCGAATGCTATCAAGTTTACTGACGCCGGTAAGATCACGGTTGATATCGCCTTGGATGAAAAGCAAGTCTACGTAGCGGTTACGGATACCGGCGTTGGTATGAGCAAAGATGTTATCAAAGGTGTATTTAATCCGTTCTTCCAAGCTGATAGCACGATAGCACGTCGATTTGGTGGTACAGGATTAGGCCTAGCTATCGTTCATAACCTGATTACGGTTATGGGCGGAAAAATCAAGGTTGATAGCGAACTTAACCTAGGTACGACGGTGTCGTTCACCATCCCTCACGAGTTGCTTCGGACGTATGAAAGTTCTCATAAGGTCGTGTGCGCCACATACCACGGTACCGATCCTTTAATCGAAAGTTGGATAAATATCTGGACAAGTAATAGCAATAGCAACTGTTCGCTAAACAGCATTGATATTTATGACGAAGATAACTTTGACGACAGCAGATGCGAATACCAACACAACATCGTTATTAAGAAAAACCTCGATGTATTCAGAAGCCGAAATGGTCGTTGCGTATATGTTAACTCAACACCTTTCTTCCCTGATTTGTTATTCGATGCAGTAGTAGGTAATGAAAAAATGACCGTCTCTGATGAAGAAGATATGCGCGCTCCGTTGAACGGTAAAGTGCTAGTGGCAGAAGATAACCCAATTAACCAGTTGGTGTTTAAACAACAGTTATCTGAGCTTGGTGTTGATGTGGATATTGTCGACAACGGTTTGATTGCACTGGAGCTGTTGCAAGCTAAGCCGACGGAGTATGACCTCCTGATCACGGATTGTCACATGCCTGTGATGGATGGTTATGAGTTGGTGAATCGTGTACGCATGCAACCGGAACTTAGTCATATCACTTTAATTGGCTGTACTGCGGAAGATTCGCGAGTCGCCAATGAGAAAGCTCTGGATTCTGGCTTCGATACAATGCTGTACAAGCCTTATGGCATTAACCGTATGTACAAGTTGCTGGCTCAGTACCTTTCTTCAGCAGAGAGCGCCGATGAGATCTGGTTAGAGAAATATGACGCTACTGATGCTCAATTACTGTCACAGGTTTATGCGGAAACCATGGAAAAAGATTTGGCTTTACTTATAGAGAGCAAGGGAGACCACAAGTTAATTAAGGAAATTGTTCACCGTATTAAAGGTGGTTCTGGAACGGTTGGTGAAACCAAGGTTCAACAAAGTGCAATGGATATAGAAAATGGAATGCTGAACTCTGAAGGCAACATCGACCAATTATTCGAGCACTTGGTCAGTGATATCACTACCAGTATTGAACAAACGAAAGCGTGGATAAACAAACATGTCGTATAGCATTCAGCGCGTGCTCATCGTTGACGATGATCCGATTCAGTGTATTACGCTGAAAATTCAGTTGCAGACCTTTGGCATTGACGAAGTTCGTGTTGCACAAAGTAGTAAACACGGTTTGGTCATTTGTGAAAATCAAGAATTTGACCTTGTGTTTTGTGACTTGTCTATGCCGGAAGAAGATGGCTTAACGTTTCTCAATTCGCTGAAAAAGCAGAATTACCAAGGGAAACTATGTCTATTGAGTGGTCATGACAAAAGCATCATTGCGTTGGCTGAAATGATGTGCAGCCAACTTGGTTTGGGGGTGATTTCGTCACAGAGCAAACCTATCTCAAACGCAGACTTAGCGTCTGTATTGAACTCGGTTTCGCAGTCGACCCCTTGCCCTAAGGTGAGTGACAACGTGATCGAGTTCTTGCGTTCAGATCTGGATACTGCTTTTGACTCAAACAGGTTGGTTAACTTTTATCAGCCACAATGTCGTTTTACTAACGATACCCAAAGCGGAAATGAAGTTCTGATTCGCTGGGATCATCCAGAATACGGCTATCTAAGCCCAAACGCTTTTTTACCGATTATCGATAAAGAACAATGGCATGTACGTTTATTTTTCTACGTATTGGAGCAGGCATTGGAAGACCACCGAAATGGCAAGTTATCAGGGTCTATTTCAGTCAATGCGGCTTTAGCCAATTTCGGTGATTCAAATTTTGCTTTTCAAGTGCTTGAGTGTTGTGAGCGTTATGACTTTGCACCTCAAAACCTGATTGTCGAAATGACAGAAATGGAAGTGTACAAACACAATCCAACCATGTTTGAAAATTTTGCTCGCTTGCGTCTAAACGATGTAGAGCTGGCTATTGACGATTTTGGCGCTGGTTATTCTTCGCTGATTAAGCTCGCGGATTTGCCTTTCACCGAAATAAAAATCGACAGGGCGCTTATTACGTCTTGTCATTGCGATAAAAGGAAAAACGCGATTCTTTCTCTGGTGGTTTCAATGGCGAAGCAACTGGGCATGCGTCTTGTCGCTGAGGGAGTCGAAGACAATGAAACTTGGGCGCATCTAAAAAGTATGGGGATAGACCTTTGCCAAGGGTATTTCACTGGCAGACCCCAACCGATCGAATATAAATTAATGGCTTAACGAGGCTAACTCTAATGATTCAAACAAATAATTCTTTAACTTGTCTTGTTGTCGACGATCACCCACTAGTATGTGCTGCAATCAAACAACTTTTAAACAAAGGCGGTCTATTCGAAACTATCATCGTTGAACAAGATCCAATTAAAGCGCAAAAGCTGATTCAAAAAGAAAAAATCGAATTTATTATCCTAGACGTAAACCTAGTGAAGTCGGACGGTTTTGAACTGCTTCGTCGTATCAAGTCTCATGGCTTTAATGGTAAATCATTGTTTATTTCTGCAAATGACAGCCGTTTGTACTCTGAGACCGCACACAAACTTGGTGCAGACGGCTATGTTTGTAAGTCTGAAGACCTAAATATTTTAAACGATGCGGTAGAGTGCATTTTAAATGGCTATAGTTTTTTCAAGATGATAAGAGACAGCGGTTCAAATGATGTTCAACTGTCAAAACAAGAACTTGTTGTATTTACTTACTTGGTTGACGGTAAATGTAATAAAGAGATCGCAAGCATTCTTTCACTCAGTCCCAAAACAATCAGTACGTACAAATCTCGTATTCTTGAGAAGTACAATGTGAAATCGATTGTTGAACTCATGAGTATTAATAAGAACATTATCTAATTCGAAATTGAAAAATATGACGATGAAAACGAGAAAAAATATCAAAGAAATCGTGCTGACCAGCTTTATGGTCAGCTTGATCCTTTATGTGATATCTATGGTTTTTTACGTTGATTCGCATATCAATGAACGTGAATTGGAGTTCGAAAAATTTTCTAAAACAATGGCGCAGTACAACCAAGTACTCTTTTTTTCCAGCAAGATTCTTGAGAGTGAAGTGAGTAAGTACGACGCTATTGAAGAGGGAAATAAAGAATTATTGGAATATCAAGACAGCGGTTTCTATTACTACAACGATATCAGTGAGTTGACCAATATTGATATCGCCATAGAAAACGAATTTCATCAGCTTATTAAAGAGATGCCGACTATCCTGCCGGATCAGGACGTGATGTATTACCGCTCGTACACCAGCTCGTTGACAGCCGTTGATAAGAAAGATGCCAATATCGAGATTGAGCAATGTTTAGGTCGTCGAAACTGTTCTCTAGAAGCTTCACAAAGAAGGCTTTCTGATCGCATCTTAATTTCAGATCCATACAAAAATGAAACCGGTGAGGTATTTATCACTGTTTCTAGCCCAATCTATTTTCAGAACATTATTGTTGGTGATGTAAATATCGATATGTTTATGTCGCGTTTCGACGGTGCTTCTGATGTACATGTTGAGAAAAAAGTGATCAATGGCGTGACTTTCTACGAGCTTATCTATGGTAAGAGCTCAATGGATGGAAAGTTTTCTTACAACATTGATTTTGTTGCTGACAACTCAACGGTATACGTTTATAAAGTTCCCGTTTTATCAATTGTTTACAGTACGATTGTTTTCTTTTTCGTTATTTGGATCGCGTGTGGGTTTATTCTGTTCAGATTTAAAGAGTTAGACCTGAATAAAATCAAACTCAGCGAAGCAGAAAGTAATATTGTGCAAGACCAGATGACTGGTCTGTTAAACCGCAACGCACTTGAAAGTGATGATTTCAAAAGTGTCATAAAAGAGAAGGGAGCAAGTATTCTTGCTATTGATGGCAACAAACTCAAAACGATCAACGATACTTATGGTCACCATGTTGGTGATGAAGCGATTAAACAAATTGCTGAGGCTATGAAAGAGGTATTTCGTGATACGGACTACCTAATTCGATCTGGTGGAGATGAGTTTCTTGTGCTACTTCCAGGCTGTAAGAAAGACAATGCGACAAGATTGGCTGAGCGTCTAAAAGAGTGTGTTAGCCAAAGCACGTTTTCTAATTATTCCTTAAGCATTGGTGTATCTGTAGGTGTTGCGGAAGTGATGGAAAACGAGACGATAGAATCGGCTGTTCGTCGAGCTGACGAAAAACTGTATAAAGATAAACAAGCGTAATTCTGCTCGTCGATGGATTCGCTAATCGTCTCTAACAGTGATAGATTGTCTGCAAAAGAAAGTGATATAGCAAACAGGCATTGAGATACTGTTTTGCAAATGTGTGGTAGAGAATCGGATTCGTGATGCCAAATAATTTAGATTACAACTTACTGCAAACATTTGTTTTATTGTACAAACACAGAAATTTAAAGTTGGTTGGCCGCGCTCTTGGGGTAACTGAAAGTGCCGTGAGCAAGCATTTATCCAAACTGCGTCAGCAACTCGATGATCCTCTTTTTGTTCGTGATAGTCAGGGACTTGAACCCACCGCTTTTACTGAAGAGGTGGTCCCAAATATTATCGATGGAATAAACACTATTCAGTCGGCACTTGCTAAAAATACCATAGACTGTGCCAATTATGACGGTGATATTACTATTGCAATCATTCCAGTTATGCACATTCAGTTTGGCGCAAAGTTGCTGATGGAATTGAAAGCGACATTCCCTTTAGCCTCCATATCTTTACTGACTTATGACAACCATACCACTCAAGACATTGCCAATGGTAATGTTGATTTGGGCGTTAACTACTTTAACCCTACATTAAACAAATCAATGTATCAGGGGCGTCTAAAAACTCTAAGACATGGCATCATTCTGCCCTCCCGAATGGCCGACTTGAGCGATGACGAAATATTAGACTTGCCTTTTATTGGTATGGCCGCTCGCGGTCGACATGATATTAAAATTCTACTGCAAGAGATTACTTCGTTGGCTGGCCATGATCTAAATGTTTATGCCTATGTTGATAATCTAATTTGTATGCTGGATACCATTGATGAAATTGGCGGGTTTTCGATGAGTCAGTTGTTCGATGTGACGGATGATAGATTCTGCTTCCGTGTTCTTCCGGAGATATACCAAAAGATCGATAATTATTCGTTGGTTGCGGTGATGAAGGCGAGTAACAAAAGCAATCCTTTGCACATTTTGCTTTCAGATATTATTAAAAAGAAAGTCGAGCAGTTTTCCGTTCCTTAAGCTGACTCTTTCAGTTGAACAAGCTCAATAATTGAATCCACATTACATTTGTTCAAAATACGACTCTTGTACGTACTGACGGTTTTTGTACTGATTGATAGCAGTTCAGAAATGCGCTTGTTGGTAAAACCTTTGACAAGGTAGTTATATACAATCGTTTCGCGCTTTGATAAAGCAGAAAACTCGTTGTCGCTGTTGTGTTTGAAGACGTTGTAGCCTCGTATAACACTAGAAATCGCATCTTGAATGATCTCTGTACTTTCTGTTTTTAGAACGTATCCGTTAGCGCCCATTTTCTTAGCAGCATTGGTATACATACTGTGTTCATTGCTCGATACAAACAGTATTTTGCCAGCGAATTGTTTTGCTCTCATACGGCGTAGGAAATCTAAACCATCAAAACCTGCCAACTGAATATCCAAAACGATTAAGCTAATATCATGTTGTCTCAACGCTGATGCTGCAGTAAAAGCATCACTGGCTAACAGCACTTTATCGAATCCATTGTTCGTTTGAAGCATTTGTTGGATTGTTTGCTGTACCATTGGGAAACTATCGATAATCAGTGCAGTTTTTGTATTGGTTGTCATGTTGTGTAACCTCGGTTAATTCGTTAAGTGTTAACTTTTGGAACTACTATAGGTTTTTTCTTACAGAAGGTGTGGAAAAAGGATGTTTCCAAGTAGGAAAGTATGAGATTTTTAGGGGGAATTATTCTCCGGTGTAATATTGAACAATTTTCTCTATCTCTCCAGCGTTTTGAAGCTCAATAAGAGCGGCATCAAACTCTCTGACAAACTTCTCTTTGTATGAATATCTCTCTTCATGCACGTTGGTATAAGCCATATATCCTGATTCAGTATTGATATGGACAGCAAGACTAAAGGTAAGAGGTTTTGCCAATACTTCTTCGTCAAGTAAGCGTCTTGTTTCCCAAAGAATAGAAATACGGTCATTTACATAGCAATCAATTCTGCGGCTACGGAGTTTGATGAGATTAAGCTGGTTTCCTTTGGCTTCTGAGATAAAGAGTTTCCCGTCATCTGAAGCTTGCCAAAAATCGGCTCCGCCGATATTGAACCCTGAGTTTATACCAATCGTTAAACCGTAAAAGTCTTCGGGCCAAATGGTTCTGCTGCTTTGGTTGATGACTTCATTGCTACAAAATGCCACCACATCTTCATTGAGCATGGGGTGAGAATAGGGGGAAATAAAACTACGACTTTCTGGATGGAAGTAGGGGGGCATTAGAGCAAAACTGCGTCCTGATTCAATAAGCTTCAGTCCTCGCTTCCAAGGCACAGGGCGAATTGTGATATCGAAATCTTCTAGCTTCTCATCTATAGCATGAACGATGTCAGGGTAAATACCCACAGCTTCACCATCTTCAGCATAGGTGTATGGTGGATAGGACTCATCTGTCAGGATTTCAACACTGATTGTTTCCCCATAACACCAAGGCATATATGTTAATCCACTTAACATGGCTACCCAAACTTTGCGCATTCGTCGACATCCTTTTTTATACGCTTGCCTTTAGTTTAGTTTTATAAATGAGTTTCGGTTTATAAAAAAAGCGTAAAACGCTAAACTGCAGAAAAATTTTATGGGTATGTGAAATGAACGAATTTGAGTCCGATTTGCAAGTTGAAGATGAAATCGAGATAGAGGCTATTGGCGTAGAAGTCGATAAGCAACCCATTGAACTTTATAAGGTTCTAAAAATTGCTGACGCTGTCAGTGGTGGTGGTGAAGCGAAGTACGCAATTACAGAAGGTTATGTAGCGGTTAATGGTGAAGTTGAAGTTCGCAAGCGCCGAAAGTTGTATGACGGTGATTTGATTGAATTTAACCAAGAATTTTACTTGGTGATTTGTGATGCCCCTGTAACAGAAGATGTGGTTGAAGAAGTAAAAGCAAAACCGACAAAGCCACAAGCTGATAAAGCAAAGAATAATAAACAGGAAAAGAAAAAACCTGCGCCAGCGAAGGCCAATAACAAGGCTAACAGCAAGGCGAATAAGAAATCTGATTCAAATGCGAAATCCAAGCTGAAGGCAAAACCAGTAGAAGTAGCGCCTGAGAAAGAAGAAAGAATTGGTGGTAGGGGTTCTATCAAGTTTTTTTAAAACGTATTGAATTTTTACATAATGATATGGGGGAGCATAAGCTCCCCCATTTTTTAACTCCAATCGTCATCTAGAAAAGCTCTGCCTTCCAAGGCGTAGGGATCTTCATCGAAAGGGTGTTCGGCTTTTCCACGCAATCTTTCCAACTGCGCTTCAAGCATATTGACCGTTTCGTAGTCTCCTTCTGAGCAAGCAATGTATATTTGTTGCTCAAGTGCATCAATGCTTTCACGAATGTTCATTTTGCACCTCCTGTATGACGGTGAATAACACGAGACCGTTTCTCACCACAATTGTAGACCACATATTATGATTTCGTAGCATGTTGAGCATCTACAAGTATTTAGGTGGTTTATTATTAGAATCAAAACGATAAAATATGCTGTTGGGTATTTGAAAATTTAAAATAAATTCATTGGGTTATGTAAGGTTTTTGTCAATATTGCCTAGGATATTTCCTAATACGCAAATGATTGACTACACTTAGTTTTTATCCAACTCAGTGGTGATCTTGATGAAAAGTAAAGTAATTAAAGTAGCAGTAGTAACAGCATTAGGTGTGAGTTCTTTAACTGGCTGTATGGGCCAAATGGCAACCACAGGTTTGGTTGGCAAATTCAACTTAGAAGTTGTGGATAACCGTTACGCTCGTGAAGGTATGTTCTTACTTCTATCGCCTGTTTATGCAATCGCTTCATTTGCTGACTTATTTATTTTTAACGCGGTAGAATTCTGGACAGGTACAAACCCATTATCAGGTAAATCACCTGCGGTGGTTGATACTCCAGCAGATGCTATGTTGAAAGTGAATGACAAACTAGACTCTTCAATGACAGAAGTTCCTCTTTCGAACAATGTGGATGTTAAGTCAGCTACAATGCAACAAATCGATGAGAACACCATGCAAATGGATATTTCTTATCTAGACGGTTCTCACAAAATTTTACGTGGTGAGAAAGGGGAAGACAGCGTAGCGTTTTACTTGAACGACGAATACATCACAACCGTTTCTAATGAAGAACTGGTTAACTATGTTCAGACTTCAAAAATCTAAATTTTAACAGTTTACCGATTTCTAATTAAAGCCTCCCAATGGGAGGCTTTTTTACGCTAAATGAACTTTGAAAAAACATGGGTAGCTGCAAATCTAACCGCTTTAACTTCAATTGCTTACTTACTATGCAAATAAACGGTTTTTTATAAAAAAACGGTTTCATTTTTTCTAACCTGTGGCATAGTAGCAACGTCCTTTCGATGCGCGCGTATCGTATAATGGTAATACCTTAGCCTTCCAAGCTAAAGCTGCGAGTTCGATTCTCGCTACGCGCTCCAAATCTTTATTCTCAGATTAATCACTCCAACGATTTCGTAAAACTGCGCTTTATTGCGTGCTTTGCCGTTTCAATTTTTCATCTCGCCTATGCTTTAAAACAACTATGCTTTTAAAGAATCATGCTTTCAAATAAATTAGCTCTGTTCATTGATTGGCATTGATGAATGATTTACGTCTTTTCGAGGTTTAACTAAGCTGCCAATGATAAATGCACACAGTCCTGTAATCATTGTAGGGACGATGGGATGAACGCCTGCCATATCCGGCTTGATCATAATTAGACTAATGTAAACTCCAAGCCCAATAACCATTGAAGATAACGCGCCAAATGCAGAAGCTTTCGACCAATATAGTCCGAATACCAAAGGCCACAAAAACACGGCTTGTAAACCTCCAAGTGCAACTAGATTTAGCCAGATAATCATGTCAGGCGGATTTGTTGCTGCGACAAAAACTAAGCTGGCGAAGATGCCTGTAGTCCAAAGGGAAATTCTACTTAACTTACGGTCGGCGTTAATTTCGTTAACGATTTGAGGATTGATGTAGTTGATATAGAGATCCTTAAGCAGCGTTGACGAAGCCTGTATCAACTGTGAATCAATGGTCGACATAATGGCTGCCATTGGGCCTGCAAGGAAAACGCCAGCAAGCATCGGTGGAAGAACGGTCATCATTAGTGTTGGCATAATTTGATCAGGGCTGGCGACCTCAGGTACTAGTGCTCGTCCCAAAGCGCCGGTCAGGTGAGTGCCAAACATCAATAGTCCAATCATAACTGTGCTAATCACCATCCCCTTGTGTAATGAGGTACTGTCTTTGTAAGACATGCATCGCACGGCTGCTTGAGGCAGACCGATAACACCAAAACAGACGAGAATCCAAAAGCTCAAAATAAATGGCTGACTAATGAAATGATCTGGCCCATATGGAGAAACCAGTGCCGGATCGATAGCATGAAGCTTTGTGACCAGACTTTCGAGACTTCCGCCGGCGTGAATCACTCCAACCAGAAGAATGACAGTGCCAATAACCATCATTACTCCTTGAATGGTGTCAGTCATAACCACGGCTCGGAAACCGCCGATAGTGGTGTATATTCCGACTGTACACGCAAATATCAGCAACCCATTCTGATAACTAATCCCTAAAACGGTTTGTAGAAGTCTAGCGCCGCCAACAAATTGCACTACCATAGTCCCGAAGAAAGCTAGAAGCAGAGCCAGTGAAGAGAAAATCACTACTTTACGGCTCTTGTATCGGGCATAAAGCATGTCATTTATTGTAAGTGCGTTATGGCGTCTCGCTTCTATTGCGAATTTCTTTCCTAGTACACCTAAAGTAAGCCAAGTTGCGGGTAATTGAATCATTGCCAGCAAAACCCAACCAAGGCCCATTTTATATGCAGCTCCAGGCCCGCCAATAAAACTGCTAGCACTGGCATAGGTTGCCGCAAGGGTCATAGCGAGCACAAATCCCCCCATGCTTCGGCTGCCAACAAAGTATTCTGTTAGAAAATTTCCAGCTTTTTGATAACGCTGAGTCAGGAAAGCCAATGCGAAAACGGCGATCAGATAAATGAACAAAGGGATAATAAGTTGACTATTCATGTTGGTCATCGCCATAGCTGTTGAGGTCAACATTCTTATAAAGATATTTAACCATTAGTGCACAGAGCGCGGTGAATATGAGTGGCCCAAGAACGCAGGACAACAGAAACCATAACGGCATGCCCCAGTAAAGTTGGGGTAGTTGTTGTTCACCTTGTGGAGCTGAAAAAATGTAGGCGCTGCAGTACCACCAGACGAAATAACCGAAAGCGAGAAGTATTGCCCATAAGGCTTCTCGTTTGGCTTGGCGATCTAAAGCTGAATGTCTTTGCTTCTCTGATTTCATAACTCACAGTTTAGCCAATCTATTGTTGTAGGCTATCTACTCTAAAAACGATTTTGCAGAAGAGTATTGGCTAGGAAAGGCAATGTAAACCCATTTGATCCATTTAAGTGAGTCTACAGCTCTCACGAAGAATGTTTGTGCAAAGATAGTTACACATCAGTGTGTCTGAGCCTTGCTGGTACTCATTCGTCATGAATCGGTAGCTTTGAAATGAGTATTCTAAATTTTCGCGCTTATTTTTTACGACTTATACCCTTACAGCATTAAGTGCTGATTTAAAAAAAACATTCTTTAGTTACTAAAGTAGACAGATGAAATGACTGCGTAGAATAGCGGTTTTATTATTCATTTAGGTTTAATTCGTTCTTTTTATATTTAAATAGCTTGGGATAACTGGGTGTTCTTGGTCATCTATCAAATCGATATATCAACGAGTTGACTTTTTATGCGTGATCCAAGGCTCAATCGTGAAATATAAAAACTCAATTAAGAAAAAAGGTAATTGGCGAAAAAATTTAACATGGCAAGAATGATTGTTAATGTTAGAAATCATATTGGGATTAAGAATGTCTTCAGTAACCTTTAAGAATGTGAACAAGGTTTATTCTGGCGATACGCATATCGTTAAGGATATTAACTTGGAAATTGCGAGCGGTGAATTTGTTGTGTTTTTAGGCCCTTCGGGCTGCGGAAAATCGACCACTCTACGTATGCTATCTGGTCTGGAGGATATCAGCTCCGGCGAGATTCTCATTGATGATATCGTGGTCAATGACCTTAATCCAAAAGAACGCAATATTGCGATGGTATTCCAGAGCTACGCTCTTTACCCACACATGACCGTTGCTGAAAACATCGGCTTCTCTTTAAAAATGGAAGGCAAAAAGAAGGCTGAGATTGAGAAAGAGGTCAATCGCGTTGCTGAAATGCTCCAGCTTACTCCGTTGCTAAAGCGTAAACCGAGAGCGCTTTCTGGTGGTCAGCGCCAGCGAGTGGCTATGGGGCGAGCTATGGTTCGTACGCCTAAAGTGTTCTTGTTTGATGAACCGTTATCAAACTTGGATGCTAAATTACGAAATTCAATGCGTCGAGAAATCAAAAGCTTGCATAACAAGTATTCAAAAACAACTGTGTATGTTACCCATGATCAAGTTGAAGCAATGACACTTGCAGACCGAGTGGTTATTCTACGCGATGGTGAAATTGAGCAGGTTGGCACACCTTACGAGGTTTACCACAAACCCGCGAGTCAATTCGTCGCGAGTTTTATTGGAACTCCTACGATGAACATGATGGAAGGTAAGTTGCAACGTGATTCGAATAGCTGGCATGTTGTATTGGGTGATCAAAAAGTCGATTTGGGTAAGTCTTTCGACGACGCTATGGATGGAGAAAACGTAACGTTGGGCATTCGTCCAACGGATATTCATGCCAACCAAAGTGAAGGCAGTATCGCTCTGAATGTTTCTGTAGTGAACAGTGAATTACTTGGTAGTACACAACAAATTAATGCAGCAATGGCACAGCAGAAATTAATTGCAGAAGTTGAAGCGGATTTTGATTTGGATGGAAAGACGTCAATGAACTTATTTTTTGATCCAAACCGATGCCATGTCTTTAACCAATCAGGTCATATTATCTAAGTGAAAAAGTTGCCTAAGGTTTAAAATCTTTGGCAACTTTACTTTTATTCAAGAGGTACGTATGGAGTTATTACTACTTATCGATACCATGATTCACTACGATCGAGAGCTATTGAAAGGAGTAAAGTCTAAGCTCGATGAATTAAATATGAATATCAATATTCATATAGATGCAATAGAAAATGGGACCTATTTGTTATCGAGAAAATGGCACTACGTGATTGCTGATTTTGATAAGCGTGGCTGTGAGGAGTTTATTTCTCAATTGTCAGGTAAGAAGCTCATTTTCTCTAATGCTGAAGTGACCAACCCGCCAGACGGAATATTGTGTATTTACAATGACAACCAGTATGTTGCGGATATCGCATTAGGTCACTTTATCAATGATGGAATTCGCAATGTTTCTGTCTATTCTGATTTAAGCGATTATTACCAGCCATGGGCTATGGAGAGAAAAAATAGCTTCTCATCACTCGCTTTAAAGCTAGGGTGTTGTTATTACTCTAATGCCCTCGAAGCCATTACAACCTCAGAGAATAGAGTTGGTGTATTTTGCACCACAGATCGTTCGGCCAGAAAATTTATACGTTACTGTATAGAAAATAATATTCCAGTGCCGGATAAAGTATCAATTATTGGAACGGATTATGATGAATTAGAGCGAGATATTTCGCCAATTCCAATCAGTTCGATAGATCTAAATCCTAAGCAATTAGGCAGAGAGTGTATTGAACTTCTGCTAAATCCCCGCCCTTTATGTAAACGGTTAATCTACAAAGCCAAGCAGCTTTATGTCGACAGTTCTGCTAAGTCAGCGATTGAGTCGGATAGTGTGGTCAATAACGCTTTGGTCTATATTCATAAGCATTACAGTCGCAATATACGTGTTATGCAAATATCTGATTATTGTAAGGTTTCTAGAAAAACGTTAGACAACAAATTCCTTGAGCTGAAAGGTGAGACGGTCCATCAGTACCTATCAAATCTACGCTTAAATAAGTCAAAACAGCTACTCAAGGAGACCTCTCTGTCGGTAGACAGTATAGCGAGGCAATGTGGCTACTTAGGACAAAATTACCTTAATCAACTTTACCGAAAAAGCTTTGGCTATACACCGCTAGAGTATCGAAAAAGCTCATCGAATTAAGGGTCAATAAAATTCAAAAAAACCAAGTATTATTACTTGGTTTTTTTATGTGATACACGCCATAAATAACTGATGATTTTTAAGAAAAAACCATGAAACAGTTTCGTAGAATAACTTAACTGAAGACATTAATCACAAATAGAAAATATCGTAATTACAAACTCAAATATTGGTAATTGTGACTATTGGTGACCTGAATAATATGTTGTTAAGAAAATTATTAATTACATATTTTGGTGGGGACATGGCATCAGTTCAATTTCGCAACTTGATTAAGAACTATGGTGATACAGAGGTTGTTAAAGGTATCAATCTTAATATTCAACATGGTGAGTTTATTGTCTTATTGGGACCATCAGGCTGTGGCAAGTCAACAACGCTGCGCATGTTGGCTGGCCTAGAGGATATAACAGACGGCGAGATCTGCATTGAAAATGAAGTCGTCAATGAACTTCACCCGATTGAGCGCAATATCGCAATGGTATTCCAGAGTTATGCCCTTTACCCACATATGACAGTGGAAGAGAACATGGCTTTCGCGCTCGAAAACTTGGGTTTCGATAAAGTAAAACGTAAGCGCATGGTTGAAGAAATCGCAGAGGTTTTGGAGCTTACACCGCTGTTGTCTCGCAAACCTAAAGAACTTTCAGGCGGTCAACGTCAACGTGTTGCGATGGGGCGAGCCATGGTTCGCAGCCCAGACGTATTCTTATTTGATGAACCACTCTCTAACCTAGACGCAAAGCTTCGTGGTCAGATGCGTTCAGAGATCAAACTGCTGCACGAACGTACAAAAACCACTGTGGTCTATGTCACTCATGACCAAATTGAAGCCATGACTCTAGCGGACCGTATTGCGATTCTCAACAACGGTGTTATTGAACAGATCGGTTCGCCAAAAGAAATCTATAACCATCCAAATAGTAAATTTGTTGCCAAGTTCATCGGTACTCCTGAGATGAACATATTGGAAAACCTCGGAGATGCGGTTAAGCCATTTATTTTCCAATCAACGATCGATCGTGTAGGTGACGTTAAACCTTTATCTGTCGGTATCCGTGCTCAAGATTTCCATCTGACTCCACTAAACATTGAGGCTGAAAACCTTGCTTCTATTAGCGTTCAACTGAGACAGGTTGAGTTAATGGGAGCGGTGAAGCACATCGAATGTTCATTTGGCAATAAGAGGATCATTGCGGAAGTCCCTTACACCGACGACAAGATTCACGACAAATTTGAACTCTATTTCGATAAAAACAAGGTTCATGTGTTTGATAAAAACGACAAGGTCATAATCCAATAAGGAAAAATCATGAAAAAGAACATCATTGCTTCTGCTATCGCAGCTTCCGTGTTTTCGGTGTCAGTGTTTGCTGCACCTACTGAGATTACGGTTGCTTCATTCCCCAATTTCAACCAAGTGGCAGAAATTGCGGTGCCAATGTTTGAGAAAAAATACCCGGATATCAAGGTCAAGGTTGTTACGCTCGCGTATGCCGACCATCACAATGCGATGACAACGGCACTTGCAACAGGCGCGAACCTTCCAGATGTTATGGGTATCGAATACAGCTATGTGGGTCAGTTTATTGAGAGCGGCGGTCTGGATGATATGTCGCCTTATGGTGCCGGTGCATTTACCGATAAATTGGTACCTTACTCTGTTGCGCAAGCAACCAATTCTGACGGTGTTCTTTCTGCAATTCCTGCAGACATCGGTCCGGGTGCAACCTTTTATCGTAAAGACATTTTAGATGCGGCTGGTGTTACAGAAGAAGAGCTATTAAAAGATTGGGACTCGTTTATCAAGGCGGGTATTAAGATCAAAGAGAAAACGGGTAACTACCTGATCGCTAATGCGGTAGATATTAAAGACATTGTTATTCGTTCAAACCTTAAAGAAGGCGAAGGCATCTACTTCGATAAAGACCAAAACATCCTCGTTAACTCTGAACGTTTTAAAGAAGCGTTTCGTTTAGCTAAGAAGGCGCGTGATGCGGGAATCGACGCGAAAGTGGCTGCTTGGTCAAACGAATGGACGGAAAGTCTACGTCGCGGCACGGTTTCGGTTCAAATGATGGGGGCTTGGTTAGGTGGTCACCTACAAGGCTGGATTGCTCCAGATGCGACAGGATTATGGCGTACTTCTCAACTTCCAGACGGTGCTATGGCGAGCTGGGGTGGTTCATTCTACGCCATTCCTAAAAAAGCAGAGCACAAAGCAGAAGCCTGGAAGTTCATCGAATTTATGGCAACGGACAAAGAAATTCAGCTAGCGGGCTTTAAAGAAATCAATGCGTTCCCAGTGCTTATTTCGACTCATAACGACGACTTCTTCAATCAAGAAATCGCATACTTAGGTGGTCAGAAAGCTCGTCTGAACTGGCGTGAAACAACTAAGCACATCCCAGCATTGACCGTTGACCGCTACGACGAAGTTGCTCGTCAGGTGGTGAATGATGCTCTAGAAAAAGTGCTAGAGAAAGATGCAAACATTGACCAAGTGCTGGCCGATGCAGAGAAACAAATTAAACGTCGTGCTCGTCGTCGTTAATTAATCGTTAGTACCGGGGTCACATCGGTGGCCCCTTGTCATTTAGCAATTTTGGAAATAGTCCTATGACAACAATGACACGTCCCCTTAATGCCGCCAGACGCAAAAACTTCTGGCTAAGAAAAGGAAATAAGATCGCTCCTTATCTTTATGTCAGCCCTTTCTTTATCATTTTCGGAGCATTCGGTTTATTCCCACTTCTGTTCTCTTTATACCTGTCCTTCCATTACTGGGAGCCTGCTGCAGGATTGGCATCAATGGAATGGGTCGGAGTAGAGAATTATGTTTTCGCACTTGAAGATGAATGGTTCCAATCGTCCATTTACAACACCTTTATTATTGCACTGAAATCCGGTATTCCTCAGCATGCAGTAGCACTGCCGCTCGCATACTTTATTCATACTAGCTTTACTCGTATGAGAAATACGGTGATTGGTATTTACTTCGTTCCGTACATTACTTCTACCGTTGCGATCTCACTTGTGTTCACTACGTTGTTCTCTCGTGATTACGGCATGATTAACCAGGTTCTTACCTCTCTTGGAAATTTCACTATTGCGGACATTAAAGTTCTGGCATGGCTCTTCCCAACTGAGAATGTTGACTGGTCTCGTCCTGCGTATACTAAAGACATGATCTCGTTTGTTGTTTTCTGGCGCTTTGTTGGCTGGAACACGGTGCTTTACCTTTCTGCGTTACAAACGATCCCGAAAGATCTTTATGAAGCGGCAACTATCGATGGTGCAAACCGTTACCAGCAGTTCTGGCACATCACACTTCCAATGCTGAAACCAATGGCATTCTTCGCAGTGACGCTCACCATCATTGGTAACCTTCAACTGTTTGAAGAACCGTTCATTATTACAGGCGGTACTGGTGGTATAGAGCAAGCGGGTAAAACTGCGGCGATGCACATGTATATAACGGCATTCGTTGAAAGTGACTTTGGTACTGCATCCGCTATCTCTTGGATTCTATTTATGATCATCGCGTGTTTAACATGGTTGAATAGCAAACTATTAGGTGGGAGAAACGACTAATGAAATCAATGGGAAAGGATAAGCTGATCGCTTATATCACCGTGTTTATCGGTGCGATTATCATGCTAGCACCGTTTTACTTTATGTTTATTTTCTCGTCGCATTCCAACACCGGCATTCTATCTGTGCCGCCACCGATTACCTTTGGTGATTACTTGGTGACGAACTTCAACACGCTGTTAGATTTTCTGCCTTACTTTTGGCACAACCTAGCGCTGAGCTTGTTCATTGCCATCGTGGTTACGGCGCTGAACTTGCTGTTTTGTTCTCTTGCTGGCTACGCGTTCTCAATGTTTGAGTTTCGTTTCAAGAATGCGTTGTTTGTAATGATCATGGGTACCATGCTTATTCCACCGTTTCTGGGCATGATTCCGACAGCAATGGTTATGTCGCAACTAGGCTGGATGAACGATCCTAAAGCGCTGATTGTTCCTGCCGCTTGTGGAGCGATGGGTATCTTTATGATGCGTCAGTTTATTTCGAGCTCAATTCCGAAAGAGCTTGTTGAAGCAGCGCGCATGGATGGATGCCGTGAGTTCAAAATCTACTACCGCATTATCGTGCCATTAATTCTGCCAGCATTTGGCACTTTAGGTCTGATTACCTTCATCGGTACTTGGAACAACTTTATGGGACCACTGGTTGTTATGAACGATATGAAAATGTTCACCGTTCCTTTAGCACTTCGTGCGTTACAAGGTACCGGTCAGGTGCCATGGGGGGCGGTGTCAATTGGCGCAAGTATCGCTGTTCTACCATTGCTGTTCCTATTTGTTATTGCCTCGCGTCGTTTAATCGACGGATTAACTTCTGGCGCGGTTAAGGGCTAATTTCCAAGAGCTGCTTGTATCATGATCGACCCCCGATTTGAGCAGCTCTCTTTTTATTCCACTTGATACTTCTCAAGGAAAATAGAATGAAAAAAACTATTACAACCTTGTTTGTTGCCACTTGCTCGTTCATTCCACCAATCGCTGTTCAAGCCTCTGAACTCCCTGCTATTAGTCTTAAATCACTAGCAAAACAGTCGAACATTTATGTTGGTGCAGCATTAGAAACGCGTCACCTTAAAGAGCCTGAATTTGCAAAAACATTTTCCAGTCAGTTTAACCAGCTCACTCCAGAAAATGAGATGAAATGGGTGAACATTCATCCACAGCGAGATCGTTTTGATTTTAGTAAAGGCGATGAATTGGTGGCATTTGCTCAGCAGCACAACATGCAGGTGAAAGGTCATACGCTGGTTTGGCACATTCAAAATCCTGACTGGCTAACGCAAAAAGAATGGACCGCTCCAGAGCTGGAAAAAGTACTTGAGGAACACATCAAAACAGTGGTTGGTCACTATAAAGGAAAAGTGAAGTACTGGGATGTGGTGAACGAGAGCTTTAATGAAAATGGGTCATATCGCGAAACCCTTTGGTACAAGGTGCTTGGTGAGCGTTATCTGGAACTTGCATTCAAGTTTGCCCATGAAGCGGACCCAGAGGCGATTCTGTTTTATAACGACTACAACAACGAAGGGATGGGAGCCAAGTCGAATGCCATATACCGTAAAGTCAAAGGCATGGTGGAAGAGGGCGTACCCATTCACGGTGTTGGTTTCCAACTGCATTTGATGGGCGAACATGCGCTTAGTGAACAAGATCTTGCGCGCAACATTAATCGTCTAAAACATCTCGGTCTTAAGATTCACTTCACTGAAATCGATGTTCGTATCCGTGACAATGCTAGTCATTTCTCCCTTGATGCACAGGCGCGTATATTCGGTCGTTTGATGGATTTTGCTATTTATTATCCGGAGATTGATATGTACACCACTTGGGGTGTAACCGATAAGTACAGCTGGGTGCCAGGTTGGTTTACTGGTTATGGCCGTGCATTGATGTTTGATGAGAACTATCAAGCGAAAAATGCATTCAAGGCCGTTTATAGCTCGTTGCTTTCTGCCTCCAAAGGTGAATTTTCTTATCAACCACCAATCAGTCAGTAAGTGGATTAAACCAGCCCGATCATTTGTTGGCGAAGCCAAAGAGCCACTGCGCAAGGGTTGGCTCTTTCAAAACAGAGAAAAAATAATAATGACAGAAACCTACATGAACAAAAACGCGACGGTTGCCGAACGCGTATCTGACCTATTGAGCCGTATGACCATTGAAGAGAAAATCGGCCAGTTGACTCAACTTCCAGCGAATGTGGAAGGCAACACCGATAAACTGGAAGAGTGGCATATAGGCAGTTACCTTCATTGTACCGGTGATGCTGCAATGCGTTTGCAAGAGCGTGCAGCGAAAACCCGCCTTGGCATCCCACTTATTTTTGGTATTGATGCTATTCACGGTCACTGTTTCGATAACGATGCGACCGTTTTCCCCACTCAGCTTTCCGCTTCGTCAAGCTGGGATCGTGAACTGATGAGAGAAATGGCAAAAGTGGCCGCTAAAGAGGTTCGTGCAACGGGTATTCACTGGACGTTTTCACCTGTGCTTTGTATTGGGCGAGATGCGCGCTGGGGTCGTGTTAATGAAACCTATGGTGAAGATGCATGGTTGATCGGCGAGATGTCGGCAGAGACGGTTAAAGGGTACCAAGGGGAGAATTTCGCCAGCCCAGATTCTATTCTCGCGTGTGCCAAACACTATGTCGCTTATGGCGAAACAACGGGTGGCCGAGACTCCTATGAAGCTGATGTGTCTCGTCGCAAGCTTAAATCGACTTTCCTTCCACCATTTCGCAAAGCGGTTCAAAAGTCAAAAGTCGCTTCTCTTATGACGGGTTATCACTCCAACGACGGTTTGCCGTGTACCACTGACAAATGGTTGCTGACGGATGTTGCGAAAACGGATTGGGGATTAGACGGCTTTATTGTTACTGACTGGGATAACGTCAAATCGCTGCACACTAAGCAGAAAGTGAGCCCGACAATTGAGGATGCGTGTTATCGCGCTTTGGTCGCGGGTAACGATATGATGATGTCGACAGCAGAGTTCTATGAAGCGGCGGTTAAGCTGGTTAAAGACGGGCAAGTGGACATTGAAGTTGTTAACAACGCCGTTGCTCGTATTCTGACGAAAAAGTTTGAGTTAGGCCTGTTCGATGAGATGCGATTCTATTCGCCAGATCGCCAAGAAATATTCGGCAATCCGCAGAACTTAGAACTGGCTATGGAAGCAAGCCTCAAGAGCATTGTGATGCTCAAAAATGATGGCATTTTGCCGTTGAAACCAACCAAAGATTTGACCGTGCTGGTAACCGGGCCCAATGCCGATGATGTTATTGCGCAGCTAGGTGACTGGTCATTTGGTTCAATGCAGGCCGGTGCTACAAATGATAGTTTTCACCGTGAGCAGGCAGTGACGACGTTACAGGCGTTCCAAGCTGCGTCAAAGCAATATGGTTTCAAGGTTGAATACGTGAAAGGGGCGGACTGTATTGACAGTGAATTTGAACAGGTCGAAGAGTTAGCCCGCGCATTGACTCAGGCCGATGTGGTCATTGCTTGTGTAGGGGATACGTTAGCGCAAAATGGTGAGTTCCATGACAGAGCGAATCTGGACCTAACTGGCAAACAGCAAGCCATGCTAGAGCAGATCAAAGCTTCGGGCGTACCATTGATTGTTAACTTAGTTGCCTCTAAGCCGATGACAATTCCTTGGGTTGCAGAGAATGCGAATGCCCTGTTGTGTGGATTTAACTCAGGCACTAAGGGGGGAGAGGCGGTAAAACGAGTCATACTCGGTGAGCATAATCCATCGGGCAAACTGACCATTTCCTTCCCGTATCATGTGGGGCAATTACCTGTTTTCTACAACAAGTATGAGGGGTGGCATGCACAGAACTCACATACTACTGGTCATAAAGAGCGCTATATCGATATGCCAGAACATCCGTTGTTTAGTTTTGGTGAAGGTAAGTCATACAGCCAGTTTGAATACAGTAATGTTTATTTAAAACAGGTAGTAATAGAACCGAATACCGATATTGAAGTGTCTCTTACCGTAACAAATAAGTCGGTTATTGATGGTACTGAAATTGTACAAGTTTACTTTAATGATCATTTCTCTTCTGTCACCACGCCAATTAAACAGCTGTGTGGTTTTGAACGCGTTGATATTCCGGCAGGGCAAAGTGTTGATGTGACTATTAAGGTTAATTTCTCTGATTTAGCACTGGTGAATTCAGAACTTGAAGAAGTCGTTGAAGCGGGCACGTTTAGTTTAATGGTCGGTGCTTCGTCAAAAGATAAAGATCTGATTACTTTAGAATTTGAAGTCACACAAACTACCAAGGTTCACTGAGCGAGCAAGGCTTACAGAGCTTTCGTTGCTTAAGCAAAAGCGGTTGAGTGTTCAGCCGCTTTTTCTATTTTTTAATTCCTTCCTTTAGTTTCTTAGCTTTCTATATCACGTTATTTCGTCAAATCACTATTACGAATATTTATATTGTATTTATTAAAAATGGTTAATTTGACCACATTAAAAAAACAGAAAAGCTTTATTTAACTATTACTCTGATAAAAATAAAGACACGACAATATATTTGGTAATCGGTCTCCATTATTTGGTAATTGAGTTCCTCATGGAAGAAATAGGCAATATTTTGGTAGATATTAATCCTATCAAAGTCATCAGCACATCGGTTAGGAAAATATATGAACTACAAGAATCCATCTCTTTCGATAGCAGAACGTGTGAGCGACCTGCTTTCACATATGACGGTTGAAGAAAAACTGGCTCAAATGGGCGCGCAATGGTTGATACTTGATCCGACTGGCGAACATAAAGAGCGTGAGCTTGAAATGACCAGTGAAAACGTTGAGCGCACCGTCAAAGAGAAGCTCAAATATGGCCTCGGTCAGATTTCTCGTCCACTTGGAACGCATACAGTTGACGCGGTCAATGGCGTAAAAGCACTAAACCAGCTGCAAAAATATTTAGTTGAAGAGACGCGACTTGGCATTCCAGCAATGGCACATGAGGAGTGTTTGGTCGGTCTGATGGCGAAAGGCGGAACGCTTTATCCTTCGTCGTTAAACTATGGTCATACTTGGAACCCTGAGCTGATTGAAGAAGCGGCAATGGACATTGGCCGACAAGCGCGAATGATTGGCACCAAACAGGGGCTGGCACCAGTATTGGATGTTTCTCGTGATGTCCGTTGGGGACGTACAGAGGAAACATTGGGTGAAGATCCTTACCTTGTTGGCATCATGGCCACACATTATGTGAAGGGATTACAAGGTGAAAAACGTGATTTGTTGGCGACACTTAAACACTTTGTTGGGCATTCAGCAAGCGAAGGCGCACGTAACCATGCGCCGGTAAATCTAGGTTTTAAAGAGCTCAATGATACATTCTTACTGCCGTTTGAAATGGCTGTAAAACTGGCGAATGCTGGCTCTGTCATGCCTGCTTACCATGACATTGACGGTGAACCTTGCCACGCTTCGCATTTTTTACTTACTGAGATTTTGCGTGAGAAATGGGGCTTTGATGGGTTGATTGTCGCGGATTACGGCGGCATTGATTTGTTAAGCTCGCACCATTCAATTGCTGAAGACCGTGCGGGAGCAGCAGCGCTTTCCTTTAATGCAGGATTAGATGTTGAGTTGCCCGATGACGCATGCTCAACGAAACTGACAGAAGCACTGCAACGCGGTCTTATTTCAATGGAAAAGATTGATGAAATTGTTGCTCGTATTTTAAGTAAAAAGTTTGAAATGAGGTTATTTGAGAACCCTTATACTGACGTTCCTCAAGCTTCTCTGCACAATGAAAAGAGTCAGGAGATTGCTTACAAAGTCGCGAGTGAATCAATTGTTCTGCTTAAGAATCAAGATCAAACCCTACCACTGAAAACGGATAAAAAAGTGGCGTTAATTGGCGCTACCGCAGACGATCAGCTTGCACTACTCGGTGGTTATAGTTTCCCTGTGCACCTGATTCTGAGTCAGGAAGACAGCACGGACAAAGTGTCGAAGACGCTTTTGGAAGCCTTTCAACAACGCTTTGATTCGGTTATGTACGCCAAAGGGTGTGACATTCTGACCGAGCGACACGCCAATGCTCCGGTTTTCCCTGGGGACGTTGATATGGCAATCGGTCAGGCTGCAGAGTCGCCTATCAGTAAAGATCTTAGTCAGATTGAAGCGGCGGTTGCGACTGCCGCTGAGAGTGATGTCGCTGTAGTTTGTGTTGGTGACTTGGCCGGTTTATTCCAGACAGGTACGGTGGGTGAAGGTTCAGATTGCGACAGCTTAGCGTTGCCGGGTGTGCAGCAGCAAATGCTTGATGCGGTCTTGGATACAGGTAAACCCGTAGTGGTATTAGTGACCGGCGGGCGACCATACAATCTAGGTCGCGCTGAAGATGAAGCGGCGGCAATTGTGTTGGGTTGGGCTCCGGGGCAGGCGGGTGCAGATGCTATTGCTGATACCTTCACCGGCAAAAACAACCCAAGCGGAAAACTGACGATTTCGATTCCTAAAAACGTGGGTGCGGTACCGTATTTCTACAATCACAAGCTTAAGAGTGCAGGTACGCCAATTGCCTATCACTTTGGTTCGAGCTTCAATTTCGGTCACGGCTTGAGCTATAGCGAATTTGCATACTCAGGGTTTAACGTGGCTTCAGATAAGCTCGGTTTCGAAGACACCGTTGAGCTATCAGTGACGCTAACCAATACAGGCGGTGTTGATGGGGCTGAGGTCGTACAGCTTTATACTCGTGATGTGGTATCGAGTGTTGTTCGTCCGGTTAAGGAGTTGAAAGGCTTTAAGAAAGTATTCCTTAAAGCAGGAGAGAGCAAAACCGTTACCTTCAAACTGCCTGTTGATATGCTCAATCTTACTGATCGTCATCATCAACGTGTTGTTGAAGGCGGTGAGTTTGATCTGATGATCGGCTCTTCATCGTCTCAGATACATTTCCGTCAGAGAATTCACGTTGTTGGCGACGTTAAGGTTCTGCCTGAAGCATGGCGTATGGTATGTGAGGTTACGGCTGAATAATCACATTAGCAATGCAAAGCCGGCCAGAGGTCGGCTCTATTCTCCTAGAGTTGTATGTTGGGGTAGTCATGACTTAACCAATCTGCGTAAGCCAGCTCGGTTACCAGTCTTATTCTGACTGCTTCACTTTACCACTCAAAATACAAATCCAAACGCATTGCTAAATGGATATCAGTAGTCTGTGTTTTTACGCAGCGCATGTAATCAAAGACTTATATGGATATATGAACTATGGACATGATAACGAGTAAAAAGCCTGCCTCCATCTATGACGTTGCAAAGTTGGCGGGGGTTTCTCCAAGCACAGTTTCAAGATACTTGAATCGTTCTACTTATGTATCAGATGAGAAAAGTTACAGTATCGAGAAAGCGATACAGAAGAGTGGTTACAAGGTCACATATAAAACCAAAGGCCCAATTAAGGGACGTTCGATGACCATTGGTGTTCTGCTACAAAATGCCGACAGCCCTTTTATGATAGGCATTCTGAAGGATTTAGAAGCCTGTCTGAGCAGCAGAGGTTACTCATTGGTGATTGCAACCGGCCACTGGAAACGTCGACTAGAAAAACACGCGCTTGACTACTTTTTCAAAAGTCATGTCGATGGAGTGATTATTGTTTCAGGTGATCTCTCTGATGAAGAGCTTATCGAGTATTCGTTACACACTCCGATAGTTGCGGTTGGATACAATAAGATTAAAGCCAACAACATACTGACTATCGAGTTTGACAATGTGCTTGGCGGATATTTAGCGACTCTGCACCTATTACAGCAGGGGCATGTCAATATTGCGCATATTAAAGGATTGTGCACTCAACCAGACGGGCAAAGACGTTATGAAGGCTATCGAAGAGCATTGAAAGATAGGGGAATACCCGTCAACTCTCGCTTGATAAAACAAGGTGATTTTAGTTCAGAGCAAGGCTATCAGAAAACCATTGAGCTACTCGATTCTAAAGTCTACTTTTCAGCCATTTTTGCTGCTAACGATCAAACTGCTTATGGAGCCATTAAAGCGCTGCACGACAGAGGTTTAAAGGTTCCTGAAGATGTTTCTGTCATCGGCTTTGACGACCTACAAACGTCCAGTTACTTTACGCCAGCACTCACAACACTGCGTCAGCCTATTGAAGAATTGGGTAGTGTTTGTGCTGAAGCCATATTTAAGATGCTTAGTGGTGAAGAACACCAAGTGCGAGTACCACCAATCGATCTGATTGTTCGCGAATCGACATCATCTATTTTTGATGTTTACAAAAATATAAATCACAATCGCTGATGCAGTTCAAACCAATACTTTTGTAAGTGCAGTCAATAAGGCGAATAAATGAAGATCGTATGTGAAACAGCTAGGCTGGTGATTAGACATTTTGAACTAAGAGATGCGGAATTCATTGTTCGCCTGCTTAATGAGGAAGCATTTATTCGCTGTATTGGCGACAAAAAAGTCAGAACGAAAAAAGATGCAATCGACTACTTATCCAATGGTCCGATGTTGAGCTACAAGGTCAATGGTTTTGGCTTGAATATGGTTGAGTTGAAAGACACGCATACCCCGATTGGTATGTGTGGCATCTTGAAAAGGCCAGAGCTCGATTCTCCAGATCTCGGCTATGCGTTTTTGTCACAATATCACTCAAATGGTTATGCCAGAGAGGCAGCGAGTGCAGTGATGAAAGCAGAGTTGCCAGCAAACAAGATCGAAAAGGTCTATGCAGTGACCTTCCTAGACAACGATACTTCAAACCGATTGCTAAAAGACGTTGGGTTTCAATTAACAGGAACCAGGATGCTCTACGGTTTAGAAAACAATTTGTATGAACACCGCTAACGGCATGCTTGTTATCAATTACTATCTTGTCGATAAACGCTCAGGTAGCCGTTGTTTTACGTGGTCTAAAAACGCGGTTACCTTTTGTGAACGATGAAATTGTTCGGAAGAAAGAAGAGCGACAATGTCTGCTTCTTGCAGTTGATAGTCAGCAAGTACGCGAACCAATTTCCCGCTTTTAAGCTCTTCTTGTACATCCCACTCAGAACGCTGAATGATACCCTGACCATCAATACACCAATCCTTGGTCACACGGCTGACATTGCTTGAAAGAACAGGAACCACTCTTACGCTGGTTTCACATTTGGTTGTGGTATGGGTCAGTCGCCACATGGTCGCATCTTCATCATTTTCTCGTAACGCGATGCAGCGATGCTGCTCTAAGTCTTTTGGTTGCTCAAGTACTGGCGCAGATTCTAGATAGGCCGGCGAGGCTAACAGTAATCGACGGTTTTTAGACAGCACAATTCTTTTTAACGCAGAGTCCTGAAGGTGTCCTATGTAGAACATGATGTCTGGGCTGTTGTGTGCAGACCACTTTGGAATATCCGACAGATTCAGTTCAATACGCAGAGAAGGGTATAGCTGTTGAAATTCTGCTGCTAAAGGGCCGATGTGTTTTTCCCCAAATCCGAGGGATGATACGAGTTTTAAATCACCTGAAATGGCGAGTTTCTTCTCTGAAAGATCTTGGGTTAAGTGTTCAAGATCTTGTAACAGCGCTTGTCCTTTACTGGCAAGCACTTCGCCTTCGGTCGTCAATGAGGTGATTCGAGCATTTCTGTCTATCAACTTAACGCCAAGCTTTCGTTCTATATTTTGCAGCCGCTGTGAAACGCTGGGAGGAGTAACATTCAGTTTTCGCGCGGCGGCAGCCAATGAACGACTGCCTGCTACAGTGATAAAAAATTCAATATCTTGTGACGATAGCATTAAGTTCAACCTTAATGATTAAGTAAGTTGTAGTTAATTTAACTACATATAGCCGAGTGGTACAAATAGTCACGCACACAAATTTATGACTAGGTGATGGAGATATGGACAACGTGTTTCAATTCAGTACGGCGGACTGGGTTTATGTATTTTTATTTTTAATCTCAATTATTGCGGGCGTTGTTGATGCTATTGCTGGTGGTGGAGGGCTGATTACTGTGCCAAGTCTGCTGCTGGTTGGATTACCACCGATGACGGTATTGGGTACAAATCGACTGCAAGCGGTAATCGGCGAACTGACTACTTCTGTGATGTTTATGAGAAACAAACAGTTTCCAGTTCAAGGTATTGTATTAGGTTTGATTTTTACGTCGATAGGCGCAGTGATTGGAACCCTTGCTGTTGGAGTCATCGACAAACAAGTGTTGGAAAAACTACTGCCTGTCCTGATGGTTGCGATCACCTTGTATTCGATCTTTGCCAAGAAACTCAAAGCAACGGAAGCAACGGAACCTGTGCTATCAAATACGCATTTTATGGTGGTATGTGGTTTGCTGATTGGTTTTTATAACGGTTTCTTTGGACCGGGTACGGGTTCGTTCTGGATGTTAGCGTTCATCAGTCTGCTTGGGTACACCATTAAGCAAGCAACGATGGCGACAAAGCCTTTGAACCTAATTGGTAACGTTATTTCTTTAATTCTGTTTATCTGGTTAGGCAGTGTTGATTATCAACTTGGCTTCATTATGGCTGGCGGGCAAATCATAGGGTCAGTTATTGGCAGCAAATGCGTCATTTCGTATGGTAATCGTCTTGTGAGACCTGTGTTTATCTCGGTTACTCTCATCATGACCAGCAAGCTTCTCTATGAAAACTTCTCTTCAACTTGGTTTGTTTAAGCGTGGAAAAGGCAAGGCGAAGATGGTTTAGACCATCTTCGCTGTTTAACCGTTAATCTTCATTCGAAGCGTTGTTGCGATAGTCTTTTGGTGTTTGGTCGAGGTTTTTCTTAAACACGGTATACATGTACTGCAACGATGGGTAGCCACATAACTCTGCGATTTCACTAATCGGTAAAGAGGTTGTTTTGAGCAGATTACAGGCGCGTTTTAACTTGGAATTGTGTATCTCTTCATGGATAGAGTGCCCACACTCTTCCTTAAATCTCGATTCCAAGTTCGATCTGGATATGCCTACAGCCGCGAGTACCTGATCGACTTTAATGCCTTTACAAGCATTGTGCCTGATGTAATGCATAGCTTGAATGACATAAGAATCTTTCAATGCGTGGAAATCGGTACTTTGTCTCTCAAATACTTTGGTCGGTGGAACAAGTATGCGAGGGATTTTAGCTGGCGAAGAAGTCGCTTCACCGGAATGTTCGGTGAGTTGTTTGTGAAGGATTTTAGCTGCGCGGAAACCCATTTCCTTGCATCCTTGTCCGACTGAGCTCAGTGAAACCCGAGTCAGGTAACTTGCCAGTTCCTCGTTATCGATGCCGATAACGGAGATCTTGTCCGGCACCATAATATTGAGATGTTCACATACCTGAAGGATATGGCGCGCTCGTGAGTCTGTCACCGCAATGATACCAGTAGGCGTTGGCAGCATTTGAATCCAGTCGGCAAGACGGTTCATGTCGTATTGCCACGTGTCAGAAGAAGTCTGATTGCCTCGGAAGATGGAGCCTTTGTAGCCTTCCTTTGCAAGAATGTCTTTAAACGCGGTTTCTCTTTCGTGCCCCCATCTTTTCCAAGAATGGGAAGGAATACCGTAGAAGGCGAAATTCTCTAAACCTTTTTGTTTGAGATGTTGAAAGGCAAGTTCAACCAGAGCGTAGTTGTCAGTCGCCACATAAGGGACGTTGGGGTAGTCTTCTTCTTTGGTATACGAGCCGCCAACAGCGACTATCGGCACGTTGATATCTTTCAGGCTTTCAACCACTTTAGGGTTGTCAAAATCAGCAATAATGCCGTCACCTTTCCAATATTTTAAATTGTCCAGATGAGTGGTGAAATCTTCTTCCAAAAATATATCCCAAGCACATTGAGATGCTTGTAAATATTCACCTATACCTTCTATAACTTGGCGATCATATACTTTATTGGCATTAAATAGCAGGGTGATACGAAAATGTTTGTTCATATTATATTTATTTAGTTTTTACCCAGAATACTAACACTTGAAATCATTTAGCTCACGTGATCTATAACACAATAAGCAAATTGAAGAATGGAGGTACAAAAAAACATAATTGTTCGCACTACTAATCCGGATGAATATTTAAAATGGGTCAAATTATTTATTAAATCCAAATTTTGGAAGGAGTTTAACCATGTATATGGGGATCGATTTAGGTACGTCCGGAGTAAAAATAATTCTGCTGGACGAAAATGACAAAATCGTTGCATCAAAAACTAAGTCCCTAACGGTCTCAAGGCCGCATGAACTCTGGTCGGAGCAAAATCCAGAAGACTGGTGGACGGCAACAGAAAGCATTATTGGCGAGTTAAAAGATGAGTTTGCACTTTCTCAGGTTCGCGCTATAGGGTTATCAGGACAGATGCATGGCGCGACACTGCTTGACCAGAATGGCAAGGTGTTAAGACCCGCGATATTGTGGAATGACGGCCGATGTTTTGAGGAATGTATTGAGTTAGAACAGCTTGTTCCAAACAGTCGCGAAATTACCGGCAACCTGATGATGCCTGGATTTACTGCACCTAAACTGAAATGGATACAAAAACATGAACCAGACGTTTTCAGCAAGGTTGAGAAAGTTCTACTGCCTAAAGATTATCTAAGATTCAAACTGTCCGGCGATTACGCTTCTGATATGTCTGATTCCGCTGGAACCATGTGGTTGGATGTTGATAAGCGTGACTGGAGTGACGAGCTGCTTAAAGCGACAGGCTTAGGCAGAGAGCAGATGCCTAAACTCTTTGAGGGCACAGAGGTTACCGGACAACTGAAGAAAGAACTGGCTGAGTTATGGGGAATGTCGTGTGTACCTATTGTTGCCGGTGCAGGAGACAACGCTGCAGGAGCGGTAGGTGTTGGCATCACAGAACCGGGGCAGGCAATGTTATCTCTTGGTACTTCAGGTGTTTATTTTGCGGTGAGTGACGGTTTCATCGCGAATCCAGAATCTGCATTGCATAGCTTCTGTCATGCATTACCAAAAACTTGGCATACCATGTCTGTGATCCTTAGTGCGGCTTCTTGTCTGGATTGGGTTGCCAATCTTACAGGGCAAGCAGACGTAGGCTCCATGTTGAAAGACGTTGAACAGCAGGCTGATCCAAAATCAAAAGTGATCTTCTTACCTTACCTTTCCGGTGAGAGAACGCCTCATAACGATCCTAACGCCAAAGGCGTGTTTTTTGGTATGACCCATTCAACAACAAAAGCCGATTTAGCGTTAGCGGTATTAGAAGGCGTGAGCTTCGCTTTGGCTGATGGTCTAGATGCACAGCATTCAGTGAGCTCTGAGCCGAATGAAATTTCCTTGATTGGTGGCGGAGCAAAAAGCGGCTACTGGCGACAAATACTTGCTGATATCTCTGGTATGAAGCTGGTTTATCGCTCAGGTGGTGAGGTTGGCCCAGCATTAGGAGCAGCAAGGTTGGCAAGGTTGGGCACTGAAGTCGGCGTAACGGTACAAGATGTTTGCCCTGTGCCTGAATTAGTACAAACTCACTTGCCTGATGAAAGCAAAAAAGAGTTGTATCAGGCCAAGAGAAAGGTATTCCAAGCGCTTTATACCCAAGTGAAAGATTTATTTTGATCGTTAAGTAAACAAGTTAAACAATCAAGTGTTGCTTATTCATAAGCAACACTTTTTATATGTAAGCAACTGAGTTTATAAAAACACAAATTGTAAAAATCCAAAATAATAAGCATTGATTGACATATGCTGAAGGCAAAATAAAAAAGCCAACCTCAGATTATAAGGTTGGCTTTTGCAGAACTTAGAAATAATTATTTATAAATAAAACCATTCACAATATTTTCTAGCAATTCTTGTTTACCAGATTCTTTAACTGGGGAAATGTTATTGTCCACAGCGTATTTAGCCACTGCTTCTAAAGACATATCGCCTGCAAGGATCTTCTTACCTAGCTCTTCGTTCCAGCCTGCGTAACGTTGAGAAATAGATTTAGACAGTACGTCGTTCTCAATCATGTCTGCAGCGCGTTTTAGTGAAAGTGCCATGGTATCCATACCACCAATATGGCCGTGGAAAAGATCTTCAGCGTCGATAGATGGACGGCGTAGACGAGCATCGAAGTTAAAGCCACCTGTAGTGAAACCGCCAGCTTTCAAGATTTCGTACATGATAAGCGTGTTTTCTTCAACGCTGTTAGGGAACTGGTCTGTATCCCAACCTAGTTGCGCGTCGCCGCGGTTAGCATCGATAGAACCAAATAGACCTAATGAAGTCGCAGTTGCTACTTCGTGGTGGAAGCTATGTCCAGCAAGAGTGGCGTGGTTTGCTTCAATGTTCACTTTGATTTCGTTTTCAAGACCAAACTGTTTTAGGAAACCGTAAACAGTCGCAGTGTCATAGTCATATTGATGCTTAGTTGGTTCTTGAGGTTTTGGCTCAATCAAAATTGCGCCTTTGAATCCAATTTTATGTTTGTGCTCAACAACCATCTGCATTAAACGACCAAGTTGTTTGCGCTCTTGACGTAAATCGGTATTCAGTAGTGTTTCATAACCTTCACGACCGCCCCACAATACGTAGTTTTGACCACCTAAGCGTTGTGTCGCGTTCATTGCGTTGAAGACTTGTGTTGCAGCATAAGCAAACACCTTAGGATCTGGGTTGCTACCTGCACCTGCCATGTAGCGTGGGTGAGAGAATGCGTTCGCAGTACCCCAAAGTAGCTGCATTCCGGTTTCATTTTGTTTTTGCTCTAGTACATCAACCATTTGTGCGAAGTTATTGATGTACTCTTTTAGGTTGTTACCTTCTGGCGCAACGTCCACATCATGGAAACAGTAGTAAGGAACGCCTAATTTTGTGAAGAAATCGAATGCATGGTCAGCTTTAACCTTAGCCATTTCCATGTCATTTGCGCCGTTTGCCCAAGGACGGTCAAAAGTACCTGCGCCAAATACGTCACTGCCTGGCCAGCAGAAGTTGTGCCAGTAACATGCTGCGAAACGCAAATGATCTTTCATGCTTTTACCTAAGATCATTTTATCTTCGTCATAGTGTTTAAATGCTAAAGGGTTTGTTGATTCGGTCCCTTCATATTTAATTTTGTTTATATTCTTAAAAAATTCAGTCATCGTCGAGGCTCCGTTAATCATTTGACTTAAATGCAGATTCAATATTTTATGAATTAAAGTTATTCGGCAATTATGTTTTTTTGTTTTCAATATTACCTATTTTATTAATGAGACTTTGGTCAAAAATAACCAGTTTTTTTAGATTTTGATGATTGAACTTGTCATTAAACTATTGTTTTTAAATGGTTTCATAAAGATTCATGATTCGGGGTTATGTGGTGATTTAAATCATATATTTCAATGTTGATCACATTTGAAATAAAAAACAAAAAAACATAAGAGGCAAATAAGATGAGAGAAAAGACATTTGAAACTTATTCTACATAGAATTCTGTTGTTCACTTTTAATCGTGAATAAACCCTACAAATAAATAGTGCAATACAAAGGAAAGTATAATGAAAAAGCTATTAATTCTTGTATGCTCCGCTCTTGTTTGTCTAAGTTCCCCTGTTTTTGCTAAGTCATTAAAAATAGGCATGGTTATCGATGATTTACGACTAGAACGCTGGCAGAAAGACCGAGATATTTTCGTCGATAAGGCTGAAGAACTGGGCGCCAAAGTATATGTTCAGTCAGCAAACGGGAATGAGCAAACTCAGATTTCTCAAATCGAAAATATGATCTCGCGTGGTGTGGATGTTCTGGTCATTATTCCAACCAATGGCGGAGTGTTATCGAACGTAATTAGTGATGCAAAACGCGATGGTATTAAAGTATTAGCGTATGACCGCCTAATTAGCGATGCAGATATTGATTTCTACTTGTCATTTGACAATGAAAGAGTAGGCGAAATGCAAGCGCAAGCGATGCTGGATGCGAAACCTAAAGGTAATTATTTCCTAATGGGTGGTGCTCCTACAGACAATAACGCGAAACTATTCCGTAAAGGTCAAATGAATATTCTTCAGCCTAAAATTGATTCAGGCGATATTAAAGTTGTCGGTGATCAATGGGTTAACTACTGGCTAGCAGAAAACGCTTTGAAAATTATGGAAAACGCTTTAACTGCAAATAACAACAAGATTGATGTTGTTGTTGCTTCAAATGATGCAACAGCTGGTGGCGCAATCCAAGCTCTAGAAGCACAAGGTTTAGCGGGAAAAGTTTCTATTTCAGGTCAAGATGCTGACCTAGCTGCTTTACGTCGAATCGTTGATGGCACTCAAACTATGACGATTTACAAACCGATTAATACACTTGCCAGCCGCGCTGCTGAAATCGCAGTGGAACTTGCGGATGGCAAGACTCCTGCACAAAACTCTTCTCTCAGCAACGGTATGAAAGATGTACCGGCTTGGTTGTTAGATCCTGTAGCTGTTACTTCGAAAAACATTAAAACAACTGTTGTTCGAGATGGATTCCACGCTGAAAGTGAAATTTATCAATAATAGTAATAAAAGCGTTAAGAGATTCTCTTAACGCTATTTTTATTGGGAGTGACAACTATGTCTTCTTTATTAGAAATGCGAAATATCGTTAAGTGCTTTGGCCCAGTAAGAGCGCTTGACGGTATTAGTATTAGTCTTAATAAAGGTGAAGTTTTATCCTTGTGCGGTGAGAATGGTTCGGGTAAATCGACCTTAATGAAAGTCTTATGCGGTATCTATCCTCATGGCGATTATGAAGGCGAAATTATATATAACGGAAAAGTGATTGAACCCAAAAACATATCTGATACGGAAAGTATTGGCATCGCAATTATTCACCAAGAACTCACCTTAGTTAAAGAGCTGAGCATTTTAGAAAATTTATTTCTTGGCTCAGAAATTTGCACGCGCGGAATATTAAATCACGAGTTAATGCATTACGAGGCAAAACTATTATTAGAAAAGGTTAATTTGCCTGTATCACCGGAAACAAAAGTTGGGGATTTGGGGGTAGGTCAACAGCAGTTGGTAGAGATTGCCAAGGCGATGTCCAAGAATGCCAAGTTATTAGTGCTTGATGAGCCAACAGCGCCATTAACCGAATCGGAAACAGAAATTTTACTTAATCTTGTAAAAGAACTCAGAGAGTCTGGTGTGAGTTGTATCTATATCTCTCACAAGCTTGGTGAAGTGAAAGAGATCTCTGACCATATCTGTATCATCCGCGATGGGGTGCATATCGGTACTAAACAAACAAGCGATATGACAACTGACGACATCATAACCATGATGGTTGGCAGGGAAATGAAGCAACTGTTTCCAAGAGAAGAGCACGACATTGGTGACGTTGTACTTGAAGTCAAAAATGTGAACGCTTGGGACAAATCAAATTCCGCTATTCCAAAAGTAAAAAATGCGAGTTTCCAATTACGTAAAGGTGAAATCCTCGGTATTTCAGGGCTGGTGGGTGCAGGTCGCACTGAGTTAATGGAGTGCTTGTACGGCAGTTATCTTGGAAGAAACGAAGGCCAATATTTCCTGCATGGAAAGAAAATAGAGATAAACAGCAGTAAGGATGCCTTGGATTTTGGTATCGCGATGGTGCCTGAAGATCGCAAGAGAAATGGCATAGTGCCGATTATGTCTGTTGGGCAAAACATGTCTCTGTCTGCCCTCGATTCATTATCAAAATACGGTGTGTTAAATGACACGCTCGAAGCAAACATTATCAAAGAAAACATCAAACAGCTTACCGTCAAAACGCCTAATGCTGAGCTAGCAATTAAGAATCTCTCGGGTGGTAACCAGCAGAAAGCCATACTGGCAAGATTTCTAATGGTTAATCCAAGCATCTTAATTTTGGATGAGCCAACACGGGGTATTGATGTTGGAGCGAAATACGAAATTTATAAGCTGATGTTTAAATTAGTTAAACAAGGCATAAGCATCATCATGGTTTCCTCCGAATTACCTGAAGTGCTGGGCATTAGTGACCGTGTACTGGTAATGCACGAAGGTGCCATTAAAGGTGATTTGATTAACCAAGATCTGACTCAAGAAATCATTATGGATTGTGCATTATCAGAAGGAGTAACCGCGTGATGGAACAATCAACAGAATTAACTAAAGACTCCAACGCTAGCCTGCTAAGTCGATTAAAAGGCGGCAACTTTCAGATGCTGGTGATGGCATTAGCTATCGTATTTATCATGATCTTTTTCAGCATCATGACTGATTGGAGCTACTTAACGCCGCGAAACATTTCCAACCTGTTCAGACAAACTGCGATCACCGGAATACTGGCGATAGGCATGGTCTTTGTCATTATCAGTGGCGAAATTGACCTTTCGGTCGGTTCAATGATGGGCTTACTTGGTGGATTGGCTGCGATTCTCGATGTCTGGTTTGGTTTGCCACTGCCTGTGACCATTATTATTACACTTTGCTCAGGTTTAATTCTGGGCGCTTGGAATGGCTGGTGGGTGGCATACCGCAAAGTACCTTCTTTCATCGTAACCTTAGCCGGATATCTTGCTTTTAGGGGTATCTTAATCGGTATTACAAACGGTACGACAGTGGCACCGATTTCTGAAGTGATGGGCGTGATCGGTCAAAGCTATTTGCCAAACATGTTGAGTATTATTGCCGGCGTTTGCTGCTTATCGGTTTACTTTGGTTGGCAGAAAAAACGCAATGTTATGCGTAAGAAGTACGAATTGTCTGTGCCTTCAATGCAAGTATCTCTGGTCAAAAACACATTAATTGGTCTTGGTGTGCTTTCCGTTATCTTTATTCTTAATGAATACCGCGGCGTACCTACACCAGTGTTATTGCTGACTTTCTTTGTTCTTGTTGGTTCTTTCATTGCAACGAAATCGAGATTCGGTCGTCGCATTTACGCTATTGGTGGAAACATTGAAGCGAGCCGTTTATCTGGCATTAATGTTGAACGTACCAAACTGTTGGTTTACGCGATGAACGGTTTCTTAGTCGCAGTTGCTGGGTTGGTTTTGAGTTCTCGTTTAGGCGCAGGTTCACCTTCAGCAGGTAACATCGCTGAGTTAGATGCTATCGCAGCTTGTGTTATCGGCGGTACTAGTATGGCTGGTGGTGTGGGCACTGTGTTTGGTGCGGTTATCGGTGCGTTTATCATGGCTTCACTCGATAACGGTATGAGCATGATGGATGTTCCGACATTCTGGCAATACATTGTTAAAGGTGGTGTGTTGCTGCTCGCGGTCTGGATGGACAGCGCAATGAAGAAACAACGTTAAGATATTTTAATAATAAAAGCAGTCTCCCCCCCCCAATCAGGGACTGCTGCTCCTGACATGATTAACTTTTCCTAAGATATGGATCACCACTGTGTAACGCAGTGGTGTTTTTTAATTATCAGATCAACAGTGAACTCACGCTCAACATTCTTCTTACATGTTTTCCGCTGCTGGCTGATTTAGCTTTCTGCCAGTTTTGCATCATAGTTCTCTTGAGCGGTGATCACGGCATCCATGTTTTTCTCTGCCCAGTGGGCAAGTGCTGCGACAGCTTCGGTGAGTGTGCCGCCCAATGGGGTCAATGCATATTCAACCGTAACTGGAACCGTTGGGAAGACAGTTCTTGTGACTAATCCATCTCGCTCTAATTTCTTCAACGTTTGCGATAGCACCTTTTGCGATATGCCTTTGATATCTCTCTTTATGTGATTAAACCGAACTGGCTCATGGCTCAGTTTATCTAAGATGAGCATTGCCCATTTGTCCGCAATGCGGTCCAAAACTGCTCGCGTCGGGCAGCGGTTTTCATAAACGTCATACGCAAAATCCACGATTTATCCTCTATGCTCAAATCACAGGATGGTTACTTCAAAGTTACCTTGTTACCCAAAAGTGCCTTCTTCACAACTCGGTTTGAAGAGTATAGATTAATCAGCAAGTATCCTTCAACCACATAGTATCTTAAATATACTTAGGAGATTAGAAATGAGTAAAGTATTGGTCTTAGGCGCATCCGGTAATGTTGGTCGCCCTTTAGTAGACGCATTATTGGCAAAAGGTGAGCAAGTGAAAGCTGCGTCACGCAGTGGAAAATCGTTCGGAGCAGCAGAGGGTGTGGTGTTTGATTACACTGATCCTTCAACATTTGAGCCAGCCTTTGACGGTGTTGACCGCGCATACGTCATGCTTGCGGGCGGTTATGTGGAATCTAAAGCACTGTTAATTCCAGTCATCGAAGCTGCGGCAGCGCGCAATGTTAAAGTGGTTTTCCAAAGTGTGTTAGGCGTGGATGCTGATGATTCTATTCCATATCGTCAGGTTGAAATTGCATTAGAAAACTCAGGTGTTCCTTACGTTATTCTTCGTCCGAACTGGTTTTCAGCTAACTTCCATACGTACTGGAAAGCGGGTATTGACCAAGGTGTGATTGCCGTTCCAGCAGCAGAGGGCAAGTCGAGCTTTATTGATGTGCGTGATATCGCTGAAAGTGCAGCGGCCGTTTTGACCACAGATAAATTCGACAATCAAGCGTTCAATCTAACTGGGCCAGAAGCTTTCAGCTATGCAGAAGCAGCAGCTAAAATCAGTGCCGCGTTAGGTAAGCCTGTGCACTATCAAGCTATGGAAGATGGCGCGTTTTGCGACATGCTGAAAGGGGTTGGTGTACCAGCGGATTACGCAGAATTTTTGACTTCGATTTTCTATCCGGTTCGCGAAGGTTGGACTGCGGGCGTAAGCGAGGCGGTACAAGTGTTAACTGGTAAGCCAGCGCGTAGTTTAGACACCTATATCAAAGATCATTTGGCGGATCTTGCTTAATACTCTGCAATTAGAAGCCGTCGCCATCTATATTGTTGGCGACGGCTTTCTATTTTGGGGCTAGATTAGTCGGCGTAGCCAGAGCCGATTGCTCTGAATGGCATTTTCAATCCTAACTCTGGTACTTGATTACCAACCCAAGCCGGAAATGTATTGCTGTTTGGGCCTGGGAAAAGTGTGTATTCATTTGCCCAAGGATAGAGGGTTACGACGTGCTGAATTCTAGGGATGAGTAACTCTGCTTTTTCACCCTGAAGAGAAAGAATTTTCTCTGGGCGAGCTCCATACCAATAGCGATCTGGGGTGTCTGTTTTATATTCATTCAACGCTGGTTTCCGCCAGCCAACCACTTCATAAACCGTATATTTATTCGCGTTTTGAGGCTTTACTGCAAGCCATGAATGAACGGCAAACCAACCGCGCCAACTGTATGCGTCGGCCGCATAAAACTCAATTACAGCTTCACTGACTTCGTTGGGATTAGGGGCAATACCTGCTGGCTCTCGGCTAGCTGAACGCCAATCTTTATCGGTACAGCCAATAAGCGAAAGACCTGCTAGTAGGGAAGTGAAGAGGGCGAAACTTGTTCGTTTAAGTTTCATGTCATCCTCCTTGATTAACATTACTGTTTTAAATGAAGAAATCAGACTCGGGAAACCCCGTATCTGACCCTTTATTCTTTAACTTACAATCAGCAAAGTATTAGTAACACTCTTCCAGAATGTTAAGTACTTCTTCTGTTGTCAGTTTTTTGTAGCCATTACCTAGAATAACGGTAGATTCTGCGATTTTTGGCAGCATCTCTTTGGTTGCACCGAGTTCTTCAAGTGACGTTACGATGCCACACTCTTTTGTGAATGCTTCTAATGCATCAATACCTTCAAGTGCGATTTGCTCTTTGGTTTTGCCTTCTGCTGAAACACCCCAAACCTGAGTTGCGTAACGTACAAACTTATCCAAACCAAATTTGTAGATTAAGCGATAGTAAGGCAGAGAAACCGCCGCCAGACCCATACCATGTGCACAGTCAGTGTAAGCACCTAACTGGTGTTCAATCATATGAACTTGCCAGTCTTGAGTCTTAGAAAGACCTGTTACTGTATTGAGTGCCAAGGTTGCGTTCCACATGATGTTACTGCGAGCTTCGTAATCCTGAGGATTTTTAAGTGCAACACGTAGGTTATCGATAGAAGACTTCAGCAAGCTTTCGATGACGTAGTCGGTGGTGTTTGCACCTTGGTCAGAGAAGTACTGCTCCATTAGGTGCGACATTGTATCGAATACGCCACTCACCATTTGGTATTCAGAAACCGTGAAGGTGTACTCTGGGTTCAAAATAGAAAACTTAGGATATGCGATAGGTGGGAATACGCGACCCGCTTTGGTTTTGCTCTCTTCGTGCGTAATAACCGAACCACCATTCATTTCTGAACCAGTACCTACCATAGTCAGAATTGAAGCAACAGGAACGACTTCGTTAGAAACGTCTTGCCACTCAATCCAGTATTTTTGGAACGGGTCTTGGTCAGTACAGTATGCCGCGACTGAAATGCCTTTTGCACAGTCAACTACTGAGCCGCCACCTACTGCCAGAATCAGGTCAACCTTGTGTTCACGCACAAGCTCAACACCCTCCATCATTTTGCTGTAAGTTGGGTTTGGCATAACACCAGAAAGCTCAACAACTTTCTTACCTGCGGCATTCAGGCTTGCGATAACTTTGTCATACAAACCGTTTGATTTGATCGCATTACGACCATAAACCAGCATAACAGTGTCGCCGAACTTCGGCAGTTCGCTGTCTAATTTCGCCAGTGAGTCTTTACCAAAATGAATGGTTGTTGGGTTGTAGTAAGAGAAATCTAATTGCATTGTCACACCCTTCTTGAGAGTTACAGTTTGCGTGTCGGCAAAGCCTGGCGCGAACCGAGTTATACATCCACATTTCAAAAGCAGATGACGTTTAGTATAAGAGATATTCTATATACAGAACGGTTACCTATGAATGTCAGATCCTCTCTTTGTTTTGCCTATTCTTCCAAAAATGAGCTCCACAGAAGAAATTATTGGCGTTAAACCATATTGGCTTCGCGTAATGCTTTGATGTCTTTTGACGGAGGTGAGCCGAATAAGCGGCTGTACTCACGACTAAACTGCGAAGGGCTTTCATAGCCTACTTTAAAGGTCGTAGCCATAGCATCTAGATTCTCAGTTAACATCAAACGTCTTGCTTCGCTTAAGCGCAGCTTTTTCTGAAACTGAAGTGGGGTCATAGACGTCATAGAGCGGAAGTGGGTATAAAAAGCAGACTTGCTCATACCACTGTAAGCGGCAAGTTCGCCTACGCTAAGCGGCTTCACAAAGTTGTTTTTTAGCCATTCGATGGCTTTTGAAATCTGATGGCTATGACTACCGTCGGTAACGATCTGGTTTAGCCTCGAACCTTGCTCACTCATCAGAAGTCGATAAAAAATCTCACGTTTAATCACCGGAGCGAGAACTTTGATCGATTCAGGCTCATCCATTAAAGACAGCAAACGGACAAAAGCATCAAGCAGTGGTTGAGACAGTGTCCCGACAGCAATACCTTTTTGTGCTTCTTTGTTTTGGGTACCAGAATAGTCACTGTCGACAATCAGTTGGGAAATTTCCTGTAAATCCAATTCTAAGATTAGCCCTAGATACGGCTTCTCTTTGCTTGCTTCCATAATGTTGGCGGTGATAGGGAGATTAACCGACGAAATCAAAAAATGGTTGGCGTCGTAGATGAAGCTGTCTCCACCTAATAGAACCTGTTTTTTCCCCTGAGCAATCAGACAGATACTCGCATTATGAGTGTAACTGGTGGGTGGGGTTGGGGCTTCCCAGCGGCTTAACCTCAGCCCCGGAATACCTGTGTCATTACCAAACTGGTTACTCGTTCTTGTCCATTTTTCGATCAAGCTACCTAATTTTGAGTGAGTGTCAGAGACAGGTGTTGTACGACTCATGGTTTTTCCTTTTAGCCATTTGTGAACCGCTGTGGCTAGATTTGTGAACAAGTGAATAGTGTAAGAATATTAGGCAATATTTTAAAATCAAGTGGTAATTAACATAAGAAAGAGTATTGAAACTTTTTTGAAAATAAAGATATTTAAAATCATGTTATTAGGTTGTTTTTTCAAGTGTTAAATACTTAGGTTGTCGCGTTGTAAATAAAAGGTACTGAACTTATTTATGGATAATTAGGCAAGGAATTAAAATGAATAGGCTAACACTATTGTCAGAATAGAGCGTAGATTTTCGTCAGATCGATTCAAATGAATAAATCACTGAATCTGGATGAGCTTTAACAATGAATAAGTTGACGGAGAAGATTATGAGTAATGACGATATTAAAGAAATTCCTCAAGTACTGCAGGCTGGAGTATTCAATGGCAAAGGAATTTTTAATCTAGGCGAAGAAAACAAAGCATACGCAGAGTATTTTACTGGTACTAGTTACTTGGCGTTGCTCAATATCCCAGGTTTGTTAGTAGCCAATGTTACCTTTGAACCTGGATGTCGCAATTTTTGGCATGTTCATCATAAAGGTGGGCAAATTCTATTAGTTACTGGCGGTAGAGGTTGGTATCAAGAAGAGGGTAAGCCAGCGCGTGAACTCCATGCTGGAGATGTGGTTCACATAGCTCCGGACACTAAGCATTGGCATGGTGCAGCAAAAGACAGTTGGTTTTCGCATGTAGCAGTGGAAATACCCGCCGAAGGGTCTAGTAATGAATGGTTTGAGCAAGTATCTGAACAAGAATATAGCAAGCTAAACTAATAACTTCTGTTGAATGAAAAAGAGTGGCTAATTTGCCACTCTTTTCTCTTATCGTTCCGCTTCGGCAACCATTCGTTCTTGCTGCTGAAGTTGGTACATGGCTTTATAGCGCCCATGCTCCACTAGCATCAACTGATGATGATTACCTTGTTCGATAAGATGCCCCTTATCCAGCACCAAAATGCGGTCAGCGTGATGGATGGTAGACAGACGATGCGCAACAACGATCAGCGTGACCTTGCCTCTTAGCTCGTTTAACGCTCTCTGTACGATTTGTTCTGTTTCGCTGTCGATGTTGGCCGTTGCTTCATCGAGCAGCAAAATCTTAGGTGAACCGGCTAACGCGCGAGCAATGATCAGCTGTTGTCTTTGTCCGGTAGATAGTCTTAATCCGCCTTCACCTAACTGAGTTTGATAGCCGTCGGTCATCTGCATGATGACATCGTGCAAATGTGCCTGTTTGGCGGCCAGTTCAACGGCTTCTTGGCTCAAATTTCTACCCATATCGATGTTATCAAACACTGTTGTTGCCTGAACAAAAGGCTCTTGTGGGATAAAGCCAATCAACTGGCGCAGTGTTTTGGGTGCGTATTGGTTCAGTTCATGCCCGTCAATCTTGATTGAACCTGACTGCGACTGATAGAAGTTAAGCAGCAGGCTGAGTAAGGTTGATTTACCGCTGCCCGTATGGCCAACAATCGCGAAGAACTTTCCTGACTCTACGGTGGCATTGATATTGTGCAGCACCGCCTTGTCTGCTTGGTAACTGAACGACAGGTTTTCAATACTTAAATCACCTTGTTCAATGTGATTCCAGCGTACTTCTTTTTGTTCTGAAGAAGGCTCTTGCAGCAACTCATACACACGATCACCAGCGACGACTGCCTGCTGATAAAGGCTGAAACGCTGAGTGATCTCAACCAGAGGTTCAGTAAAGCGCCCTAAGTAACTTAAGTAAGCGTATAGAACACCGACTTCCGCTACGCCTTCTACGACTTGTAAGCCAAAGAACCACACCACACCAGCTAAGATCAGAATGCTTAACAAGTTAATCGCAGGGCGAAGCAACATTGAGCCGACAATCACCGCTTTTAAACGCGTATCGTAATACTGGCTGTTAATCTGTTCGAACTGCTGCTGTTTATTTTGCTGTTGGTTGGTGGCTTGAATCACCGTCATACCGCTGATCGACTCGTTCATGGTCGAGTTGATATCAGAGCGTAGCTGACGGCTTTGCGTCACCGCTTTAACACTGAATTTTTGGTAGAGGTAAATTAAGCTTACAACCGCAGGTATCAACGCCAGAGCCACCAGCATCAATTGCAAATCTAGTATTGCCATCGCGGTCAGGATACCAATCAGCAAAACCAAGTTGGCTAAGATATTCGATAAGAACTGCACATAGATATCTTTGATTGATTCGGTGTCATTGGTAATACGGCTCACCAACTGACCTGTACGAGAATAGTCAAAAAACGCCACAGGTAAGGTCAACACGTGTTTAAACAATCGCTTACGTATGTCTAATACCGCATTAAGCGCAATATCTAAAAAGCGTAGGGTTTGTTGATATTTTAAATAGGTACCCAATAACACAGAAATGATGAACAGAGCGATAACGCCAACCACAGGCCAAACAGGGTAGTGATTCTGCATCACGAATTCATCGATAAACACTTTGCTCAGCATAGGGCCAAGCACGTCAAAAGCGGTCGCGAGTACCACCAGTAACAAGGTTTTTATAAACAGTGCTTTTTCAGCGAATACATAGCTCATCAGGAGTTTGATTGAGCCTGAGCTGTTTTTCTCTTTCATTGTGTTTGCCTTGCTCATATCAGCTCTTCCTCCAAAGCCTGCTCCATTTGCTGATAAGCCGCCATGCGTGAATACCAACCATCTAGGCTAATAAGCTGATGATGTTTACCTCGTTCAATGATTTCGCCGTGTGAAAGCACAATATTCTCATCTGCGTGTTCAATGGCAGACAGGCGATGACTGACCACAACAACGGTTTGTTCTCTGCGTTGTTGAAGGTGCTTAATGATGAGTTTTTCAGTTTTAATATCCACGGCGGACAGGGCATCATCTAACACCAAAATCGGAGCTTGGCTGATTAAAGCTCGGGCAATCGAAATCCGTTGTCGCTGGCCACCGGAGAGTGTCACGCCTCGTTCTCCCACTAGGGTTTGATAACCATCGGGGAACTGAAGTATGTCATCGTGAATCGCCGCCAGTTTCGCCGCTTGATAGACATCTTCATCGGTTGCGTTTGGCATACCAATGCGAATGTTCTCCATGATGGTCATACTGAACAGAAAAGCATCCTGTGGGACGTAGGCATACAGACCGCGTAACTTCGCCAAAGGAATATCAGCTATCGAAACACCAGAAACAGAAATATCTCCTTGGGTAGATTCCCAATAACGCATTAACAGATGAAGCAGAGTCGATTTCCCTGAACCGGTTGCTCCCGTAATACCAAGCACGCGGTTTGGCTCAACACTGAGAGAGAGGTTTTTCAGTGTGCTTTGATTGGTATCTGGATAATCAAATGTCAGATCTTTTACTGCAAGAGCATAGCCCCCAGGCATTTGTGTTCCTTTATCTGCAACGGAATCCGGCAATTTCAATAATGATTCCAAGCGACCAATAGCCGCATTACCTCGTTGCAAGATGTTCATCAGCCAGCCGAATGCGTACATTGGCCAAATCAGTTCTGATAAACACAGAGTGAAACTGGTGAGCTGACCAACGGTCAATTTTTCTTGGCTGATCTGCCAGCCACCCACGATCAAAGCAATCAGCAGTGCAGATCCAAGGCTGAGCTGAATAATTGGGTCGAACAGGGCTTCTGAACGCTGTACATTGTATGTAGTGCGAGCGGATTGCTGGGCAATCTGTGCAAACTTGTCTGACTCAATTTCTTCACGCCCCATCGATTTAATCAAACGAATTCCGGACACCGATTGTTGGGTCTGTTCGTTCAGTGTGGAGAAGGAATCGAGCGTTTCCTTAAACTGGTGGTGAATACGATTCGACAGCTTGTAGAAACCATATCCCATAAACGGAAACGGAATAATTGCTAAGATCGCCAGTTGCCAGTCAATGAAAATGAACATCATGATCAGCACCAGAATGAAGGTCAGTAATCCGTCGAAACCAGACAAAATACCTTCGCCAGCCGCGACTTCGACGGCATCGATATCATTGGTTGCTCTCGCCATTAAATCGCCAGTCGAGTGGATGTTATAAAACGCCTGACCTTGGCGAAGAAGGCGGTGATAGAACTGTTCTCGAAGTATGTTTCCCAATTTATAGGAGGTGCCAAACAGCATTCTCCGCCATCCGTATCTCAGCAAGTAAACAAGAATACTCACGCCTAACAGTGCAAATAAATAGAATTCAGCCTGCGAGAAATCTTTGGTTTGTAAGAGTTTGTCTATGGCGTTACCAATAAGCCACGGCACCGCCATGTTGAGCATAGCGACGGCAAAAAGCATCGATAACGCTATAGCGTAAGTTAAACGATGCTGGTGGAAAAACCACTTTAGATGTTGATATAACTGCATTGCTGACGTTTCTTATATTTGTTGTGTTGTTTCATTGTTAGAGAGGAGAAATGAACACTTATCACTTTTGCTTGCAAAAGTTTAAATGTGATCACGAAGTAGACTCTACCAACCAGAGGTAAGTTTTGAAATCGAAATTTGGTTGAGTTTTCGTTGATGAAGAGAAAATTAAGAAAAAGGCTGGGTAAGAAACATACCCAGCCAGCAGAGTTGCGCGGTTAGTACTGTTGAACGATCAGTACTTTTTATACAGAGAAAGTTTGCCGTTTTTATCAAACGCAATCACATTGAAATCTTTATAAGGCTGATTAGGTGCAGCCATACCCGGTGAATGTTGTGGCATTCCCGGTGCGGCTAAACCTGAAATTTTCGCTGGACGCTCAGTAAGCAAACGCGCGATATCTGATTCAGGTACGTGGCCTTCAACCATGTAGCCGTCAATCACTGCCGTATGGCAAGACATCAACTGATTCGGCATACCAAATTGCTTTTTCACTGAACTCCAATCGTTTTGATGGTGTACGTTCACTTCGTAGCCTTTCTCTTCCATGATTGCTGCCCACTCTTTACAGCAGCCACAAGTAGGGGATTTGTAGAGCTCAATCGTCGGTTTTGCAAACACTGAAAAGCTGAATGTGAGTGCAGACATAGTAATCGCTTTCAATAGGGTCTTCATAATTCTTTCCTCTTGCGTGAAAGTTTCACTTCACATCAATGGTTAAGTGACTTTGATTGTAGTTTAGCGTGATAACCCCTTTACTTGGAGTCCAATCAATCGCTTTAGTCTCATACGGGTTAAGTTGAACGGTTTTCTCAGAAGTTAACTGAGGCAGGGATAGTTCAACAGGTTCAAATAGCTTGTTAAAAACAACCAACTGGGCAGGACTATCTGCGTCAATAGTAACGGTTGAATTGGTCGAGGTTTCTTCAATCGTCCATTCAACCAGAGTGATTTGCCCTAATGCTTCTAAGTATGCGGCCAGATTTAGTCTGTCATCGTTTGACAGTGTGCTGGCGAGAAGCTGCATGGTTGGTTCGTTAGCCAAGCTGTCGTTGATGTCATTCAGCGTTTTGCCACGAATGTTTCCACCAACATTGCCTGCGCCGTTGGCAAACTGACCGTGACAAGCAACGCAGCCGTAACCGCCAGCGGTTCTGAAAAGCTGCATACCCGTTTCCACATTAGGCGATGTTTCTGCTTGAGTCGTTAAGCTGACCAAAGAAAACAAGGCACCGACTATCAGGTTTTTTACACTTTTCATGGAATTGTTCATTTCTCCAATAGAGCCCCAACAGCTTACTGTCGGGGCTTCTTGCCATTACAGGCTGATACTCTTCATCATGCCAGCTTCAGCATGACCCGGAATGTTACAGGCAAACTCAACATTTTTGTCGCCGTGGAAGTGCCATGTGATTTGCTTCCCTTTGCCCGGTTCTACGGTTACTGCGTTGCCCATATCATGCATGTGTTGACCGTTCATGTTTTTCATCATTTCACGGTGTTCAATTTGCTCTGTCACTGAGCCGATGGTGAACTCATGATTGATTTTGCCTGTATTCATCACAACAAACTGCACGACATCATTCGGTTCAATTTTCACTTCTTTTTTGAAGGTGATTTTCATGTCGTCAGACAGCATTACGTGAACCACTTTGTCCGGTTTTGAACCCATGGCTGGCATACCAACATCAGACATCCCCTCCATGCTCATCATATTGCTATGATCCATCTTCATGTCTTTCATCATGGTGTTTGATGACATCTGACTGTGATCCATTTTGCTGTGATCCATCGAACTGTTCATAGAACCATGGTCATTTGAGTTTGAGTGGCTCATATTGGCAAAAGCGACAGAAGAGCTGATAGTTAATGCGATAGCTAGAGTAAGTTTTTTCATCTTGAGTTCCTTATTCATCAATTCGGTATTTATTTAGTTTCACGCTGTTTCCACAGCTTAAAGATTGCAGGTATTACCAGCAGGGTAAGTAGTAGGGCTGAAGCCATTCCGCCAATCATAGGGGCCGCGATGCGTTGCATGATTTGCGAACCCGTACCATGGCCATACATGATGGGTATTAAGCCAATGATTACGGTGATAACGGTCATCATCACCGGACGTACACGCAGCCCAGAACCTTCGCGAATGGCGTTATTCAGGTCATCTTTGCTGAGTGGAATATTTCGTTCTTCGGCTTTGAGCTTGGTGTAGTGCCATGCTTGGTTCAGGTAAACCAGCATGATGACGCCTATTTCAACCGCCACGCCTGAAAGGGCGATAAAGCCGACTCCCACAGCAATAGACATGTTGTAATTGAGTGAGTACATCAACCATAAGCCGCCAACCATAGCCAATGGCAGGGTTGCCATAATAATCAGTACTTCACCGACACGTCGGAAGCTGAAATAGAGCAGCAGGGTGATGATGGTCAATGTAATTGGAACGACGACACTTAAACGCTCTTTCGCACGCTCCATATACTCGTACTGACCAGACCATGCGAGTGAGTAACCTGCTGGCAACTTCAGTTCCTCTGCTACGCGTTTTTGCGCTTCAGATACATAAGAACCGAGATCTCTACCTTCGATATCAACAAACACCCAGCCGTTAGGACGCGCATTTTCTGTTTTGATCATCGGTGGACCATCTTCGTAGCGAATATCCGCCACATCCGCCAAGGCTATGCGAGCACCGTTTGGCGTCACCAATGGCAGGTTTTGCAGTTTCACTACCGAATCACGGTAGTCTTGCGGATAGCGAACGTTGATAGGGTAACGCTCCAATCCTTCGATGGTTTCACCGACATTCATGCCGCCAACAGCGGTGGAAACCACTTGTTGTACGTCTTTGATATTCAGTCCATAACGTGCCGCTGCTTTACGCTTGATATCAACAGTCACGTATCGGCCACCCGCAACGCGTTCAGCGTAAACCGATGCAGTACCTTCGACTTGGTTAAGAATTGGCTCCAACTGTGAACCGATACGTTCAATGGTGCTCAGGTCAGGACCAACGATTTTGATACCAATTGGCGTTTTAATACCAGTGGCTAACATATCGATTCGGGTTTTGATTGGCATTACCCAAGCGTTAGTTAAACCGGGGAATTGAATCAGGTTATCAAACTCTTTCCGCAGTGATTCTGTGGTGACACCTTCACGCCACTCTTCACGAGGTTTGAGCTGAATGACGGTTTCGATCATGGTGAGTGGAGCAGGGTCGGTTGCAGTATCTGCACGGCCGACTTTACCCCATACCGTTTTTACTTCAGGTACGGTTTTGATCAGTTTGTTGGTTTGTTGCAGTAACTCACGCGCTTTACCAATCGAAATACCCGGATAAGTGGTCGGCATGTACATCAAGTCGCCTTCATCCAATGGCGGGATGAATTCGCTGCCCAGTTTACTGGTTGGGTAATAGGCAGACGCCATTAGCGCAACGGCCAATACCAATACCGATTTCGGGAATTTTAAGCTTAGGTTAAGCAGCGGGCGGTAAAGACCTACCAGCGCTCGGTTAACTGGGTTTTTATGCTCAGGAAGGATCTTTCCGCGAATAAAATAACCCATTAATACTGGAACCAAGGTAATGGCTAAACCTGCTGAAGCCGCCATCGCGTATGTTTTAGTGAAGGCGAGAGGAGAGAACATTTTCCCTTCTTGGCCTTCAAGAGCGAACACAGGCACAAAGCTTAACGTAATGATAAGCAGCGAGAAGAACAGCGGTGGACCCACTTCCTGCGCGGCATCACCAATGACTTGCCAGCGATTTTTATCCGTCAGTGGGGTGCGTTCTATATGCTTGTGTACGTTTTCAATCATGACGATTGCGCCATCCACCATAGCGCCTATGGCGATGGCTATGCCGCCTAGAGACATGATGTTGGCGTTAATGCCTTGCCAGTGCATGACAATAAAAGCAGATAAGATGCCGACAGGCAGACTCAGAGCAATAACCAGAGACGAACGAATGTGGAACAGGAATAATGCACATACAATCGCTACCACGATGAACTCTTCCGCTAACTTCTTCCAAAGGTTCTCAACGGCTGCATTGATAAGCGTAGAGCGGTCATAAGTTGGTACAATTTCCACACCATCAGGCAGGCCGCGCTGAAGCTCTTCAAGTTTGGCTTTTACGTTGTCGATCACTTGACTCGCGTTCTCGCCAAAGCGCATCACAATCACGCCGCCAACCGCTTCACCTTCGCCATTAAGTTCAGAAATACCACGACGCATTTGTGGACCTAATGAAATGTCCGCAATATCGCCAAGCAGCAACGGTGTACCTTTGTTAGTCACTTTAAGCGGTAGAGACTGAATATCTTCAATATTGGTCAGATAGCCGGTGGTACGAACCATATGTTCGGCTTCTGCCACTTCTACAACCGAAGCGCCAGTCTCTTGGTTGCCGTTTTGAATCGCCATGTTGACTTGTTGAAGCGTCAAGTTGTAAGCGCGCAATTTAGCCGGATCAATCTGGATTTGATACTGCTTAACCATACCGCCTACGGTGGCCACTTCAGAGACGCCATCCACCGTTTGCAATTCGTATTTTAAGAACCAGTCTTGCAGGCTGCGTAGCTGAGCCAAATCATGTTGACCGGTTTTGTCTTGCAATACATAGCTGAATACCCAACCCACACCTGTCGCATCAGGTCCCAGTGTTGGTTTGGCATTGGCTGGTAGCTTAGGCGCAACTTGGCTCAAATACTCCAGCACTCGTGAACGAGCCCAGTACATGTCGGTTTTATCATTGAAAATGATATACACGTAAGAGTCACCAAAGAACGAGTAACCACGTACGGTTTCAGCCCCAGGTACCGCCAGCATTGCGGTTGTGAGCGGGTAAGTAACCTGATCTTCAACCACTTGCGGTGCTTGTCCAGGAAAGCTGGTTTTGATGATCACCTGTACATCAGAGAGATCGGGAATCGCATCTACAGGAGTGTTTTTTACACTAAATAAACCGCCTGCCATAAGCGCAACGGTTGCCAGAAGGACAATAAAGCGGTTTTTCAGAGACCAGCGAATAATGGCATTGATCATTGTTTGCCTCCGATTCGCTCAATACTCTTCAGGGTGAAGTCGTTGTTCTGTTTCTGTACTAGAAATCGAACACGGTCACCTTCCTCAAGACCGGAAAGCTTAATATCAGGATCGACAGTGAAGTTCATTTCGCCCGCTTCCCAGTTCCATTCTGAAACCGGTAAGTGTTGAAGCGTGATCATTCCGAAGTCTTGCATCAGCATTGTTATGTCGCCTTCCAGCCACACTTCACCTGCTACGACGCTGCCGTCTGATTTAATATCGATGACCTGATACTGACCATCCGGTGTTTTTTGCAGTTCAAACTCGACCACTTGTCCGGACTTCAACGCATCAATATCAACATTCTCGCCAGCATAGAAGTTCATGGTCATGCCCGGCCAATTCCATTCAGGTACTGGCTGGTGGTTAATCGTGAGAGTGCGAGACGAGGATAAAACATCGCTGATTTCGCCTTTCGCCCACACACTTTCCAAATCTACTTCAATACCATCGATACGAGCCAGATCTGCCGTTTGGCTCGATTCAGAATCAAGTAAGAAGTGCGCTGAGGTTACGACTTTGCTTTGCTCAGTAAGACCTTGCAATACTTCCACTTTGTCACCAGCCTCACGTCCGATTTGAACGCGTGCCGAGCGATACTTGCCGTCGCCTTCAGACAATACCACTCGAGTCATACCGCCTGAACGGATCACTGATGATTTAGGAATCGTCAGTACCGATTCTTCTGTGACTGGCTGCAGCGAAATATTGGCGAACATATTTGGCTTTAACTCGCCTTGTGGGTTAGGGAATTTTAGGCGCAGACGTAAAGTACGGGTTTGAGGATCTAAGATAGGGTAGACGTAGTCAATTTCGCCTTGCCATTCTTTGCCCGGTAAAGCATCTAGTGTCATCTTGGCAGTGCTGCCAGCTTTAACCCAGTGTGACTGGCGCTCGAAGACTTCCGCATCAACCCATACATTCTCAAGTGGACCTGCACTGATGACAGCCTGAGCGGGTGACAAATAACCGCCCTCACGAACATTGAGATTAGCGATGATACCGTCAGCCTTTGCTTTGATATCAATCGACTGAGACGCTTTGCCACGTTTGACGATAGATTGAATTTGTTGACGATCTACGCCTAGCGTAACCAGTCTTTCGGTCGCGCCTTTGACCAATCCTTCTCTGCCTGTTCTATAGGCATTAATCAGTTCTTCTTGAGCTTTGACCAACTCAGGAGAGTAGAGAGTAAACAACACATCGCCTTTGTTTACTTTATCGCCGATCGCGTTGACGTTCAGCTTTTCAACCCAGCCTGCTACGCGCACGTTGGTTTGCCATAACTGGCTTTCGTCGAAAGCCACATAACCCACGGTTTCAATACTTGGTGTAAGAGGTGTCATCTGCGCAGATGCCACTTTTACCCCTAAATTATTTTCAACGGCTGGGTCGATTTTAACGGTTCCTGGCGCTTGGTCTTGCGCCGCATCTTCTGCATAAACAGGGATCAAATCCATACCCATCGGTGATTTGCCCGGTTTGTCGCGTTTATAGTTTGGGTCCATAGGGGCAACCCAATACAGCGGCTCGTCATTGGATTTAGCTTGGCTTGATTGTTGTTCGTGCCCAGTATCCTCTGCTTGAGAAGTATGTGTTTGAGACAAGAGTGTTTGTGCACCAAAGCCCAGAGTTGCGCCGATAACAAGCGCGAGTGTTGTTACTTGAATTGTTTTCATTGTTGTTCTGCCTTGTTATTGCTGCTCTGAGGTTGTAGTAATTTCTGGTTTATCAACTTGATAGCTGTAGCTATTGAGTAATGCAGATAAGTTGTTATTAACCAGATTCAGGTCGGTGATGAGGCGCTGATACTCCAGCTTTAATGCAAGTTCATCACGAGTCGCTAAAATCACATCATTAAATTGAGCAGTGTTATTTTGGTAGCCTCTCTCAGTTGCTTTCACACGTGAATCCGCTTGCGGAAGCAAAGTCGATTCGAAGCGTTCGAGACGTTGAGTCAGGTTATTTTTGTCAACAAGCAGAGCGTTGACTTTGGCGTTCATTTGTTTCAGCAAGGTGTCTTTCTGAGACTGAGCTGCACCCACTTGGTATTGAGCCGCGGCTAAGTTCTTATCTTGCTTATTACCCGTGAAAAGAGGGATATCCATAGTGATATAGGCGCTGACTAAATCAGATGCCGGCTCACCACGCATATTGTTTGACTGACGATAGGCATACATCACTTCGACGCCGAACTGCGGAGCATAAGATTCGCGTGCAATATCGACTTGTGTACGACGAGCATCAATCGAAGAATCCACCATTCGCACAGCGGGGTTTTGATTGAGTTGTGAGTAGAAATTACTGTTGCTCGCGGTATTTTCAATATCTTGCAGTGCACGCCAGTCCAATTGATTGGAAGCTTCAAGCTGGTCTGTATTGATAAGCCAGTCTGAGCCTAACCATTCAGATAACTGGGCCTTCAAGCGTTGTTGCATCTGTTCATTCGCTTGGATCTTTTCATCCAGTTTAGCGACTTGCAGTTGTGCGTTGATTAGATCTTGAGCTTCGCTTTTACCAATGGAGTAATTGGTTTGAATGAAGCTTTCCAGCTCAGTTAGAAGCGAGCGGTTTTCAAGCAGAACTTTGTTTGCCACTTGCTGATAACCAAGTTCCAGCCATATCTGAGTAATGGCATTCGCGACTTCAAGCTCTCTTGCTGAGACTTTCACTTCCAGCCCGCCAGCTTGCTGACTTGCTTTTCTATTGTTGAGATCTGAGGTGTCGCCACGGTTGAATTGTTGCATAAGACCAACGGAAATATTGGTCATAGGGTCTTCATCAAACGCGAAGCTGTCTGTTGGTAATCCAGTGACACCAAATTTAAGTTTTGGGTCCATTTGGGTTGCACTGGCTTTACCGGTTTCGCGCATTGCCTGAGCTTCTGCATAGTACTGACGGCGTGTTCCGTCATTAGATAGTGCAGCTTCAATTAACTGCGATAGCGTTTTTTCGGACGTTGACGCTACACTGCGCGCGGTTTGCTCATTTACGAGCGGTTCACCAGCGTATAGAGGTGTAGTCGTCAATACCGCTGCGCTGATAGACAGCGCCAAAAGGCATTGTTGAATTTTCACGATTTATAAATCCATCACTGAGCGCATGACGCGCACGAGAATTCTTCCGCATGAATCTACGGAACCTAAATATGATTGATGGATTTAAGCGCTGGGCGGCCGCTCTAGACTTCTTGGGGTATGGACAACATCACCGGATTTTGGCGATGTGAACAGAGCTAATGAGGTTTCTGCTGTTATCAAAACATCTGGAACAAGCAAAATAGCTGCGGCTGTGGTGCAAGTGGTGTCACAACAGTTATGAATGATGTCCTTCGACATTTCACATTGGCTGCCTATGGAGTCTTGCTCCATCTGCATTTTGTGATGCGCAGACATTTGCTGTGTTTGGCAAGGAGGCGAATAGGTTTTCATATCATGCGACATAGGGCTGGTCATCATTCCTGCACTTGAAGCAAAGCCGGACATAAGCAAGGCTGCTAATGCCAGGATTGTAATCCAAGTTGTTGAAATGATGTTTAAGCGCATGGCAAACCGAATCTGGAAATTTGGCTAGAATATAAAGCTTTACCCTAGGGTAATGTCAACAATTTAAGTACAATTAAACGCTTAAATTAAAGAAGCCATACCAATTATTAGATAAGTCGATATTATAGAGCCCATTCCAAGGTCGGTGATTGTAACGATGCAAACCGTACTTTTACTCGTTGTTAAGGAGAGCAGTAATGTCTCATCAAATTATCAAAGATTTAAGCAAGCGCTATACAACTAAAAAATACGATGAAGAGAAACGCATTTCTCAAGAAGATATGGCTGTGATCAAAGAAGCAATTCGTTTGTCAGCATCATCAATTAACTCTCAGCCATGGAAGTTTATTGTTCTTGAAAGTGATGAAGCGAAGCAGCGCTTCTACAATACCTTTGCCAATAAACACCAGTTCAACCAACCACATGCAAAAACAGCATCACACACGATTCTGCTTGCGCATGATCCAACGTTCACTAAAGAAAAATACGCTAAACGTCTGGATGCAGAAGTTGCCGCAGGCCGTTTATCTCCAGAAAAATTTGATGCACGTATGGGCGCTTATGCATTCGCCGAGCTAAATACTGATGAAACGGGTAGCAACGGCAACTGGACTAAAGCTCAGGTTTACATTGCGTTGGGTAACTTGCTGCACACATTGGCTCGTCTAGGCATTGACTCTACGCCGATGGAAGGTGTTGATGCGGATCTTATTGGTGAAGAGTTCAAACAAGAACTTGAAGGCCATGAGTGTGAAGTTGCGTTGGCGATCGGTTATCACAAAGAAGATGAAGATTATAACCACGCTCTGCCAAAATCGCGTCTAGCGCTAGAAGAAGTCGTCACTACTTTGTAATTTCGACCTCTGTATTTTTCCTGTCAGTGGCGAAACTTTAAATGGTTCACCACTGACAAATTACTTTCTTCCCTCTATTGACCGTTCAACTTCATGTTTTACTCGCCAGTTCTTTATTCAGCCATGCTTTAAATGCACCGATCCTTAATGCTCTCGAAGAGGATGGATCGCTTATCAATGAATAACGAATCCCCGGTTTTAAGCCAATATTAAACGGTTTTACTAACAGTCCGCGTTCTACGAAATCTGCTGAAATGCTTTCAGTCGCAAGGCAAGCGCCGTGACCTGCGACAACCGCGTTGATGGCCATATCAAAAGTGCTTACTTCCATCCATTGGAGACTTTCTCTTTTGGCCTTAACTTGCGCCGTGGCAAACCAGTGATCCCAACTGAATGATGCTGAGTGGAAATCTATTAGCCAGCATTTTAGCAGTTGTTTGGGGCTTTCAAATTTCATTGATTGCGCGAGTTCGGGTGAGCAGTAAGGGTAAATAGATTCTTCAAACAGAGGTTCTTGTTCCAATCCCAGATGCTGAACACTCTCTTCGCCTTGCCAGATAAGTACATCTGTTTCGGTATGGCGAATATCAATATCTTTCATGTTTTGCACACGAATGGGAATGTGCGGATATTCCATTGTGAACTTCCATAACCTCGGCATCAGCCAACGCGTAGAAAAGGAGCGAGGTGCACTGACATTGAGCAGCCCTTCGAGTGGCTCATTCTGAATCCGATTCAATCCGGTAATGATCTGTTTAAATCCATCATCAATATGCTTATGCAGTATTTGTCCTTTGTCTGTGAGGTGCATTTCTCGACCACGTCGAATAAACAATTTGCACTTTAGTTGCTCTTCCAGTTGACGCAGTTTCTGGCTAATTGCAGCTTGCGAAACGAACTGTTCTTCAGCCGCTTTACTGTAACTTTTCAGTCTAGCCGCTGATTCGAAATAACGAAGCGAAGAGAGATGACGTAGTCGTTTGTCCATAACCTGTACTTATAGTTCCTGTAAAAAAGCGTTGTTCGTAACGAGACTCTATTGCTCAGATAATATTCCTATCTCGAATGGACGCAAGGTCAAATTATGCAACTAATAGCGAAACTAAAAAGTGAAATAATAGATGCAACCTATATATTTAGTTGGTTTACAAAGAAAGAAGCAAAACGAAACAAAGATGCGAGCGCATTAAGCGAACATCTCAAAAAGGACATTGGTCTGTCGAATGAGGTGAAAGAGTCGGATCACTATTCGAAGTTTTTATAAGGTGAGCTAATGTCGTTTTTACTGCTCATTTGGCGTTTCGCTAAACTCTTTTTGTAACCAAGATTTCAGAGTGACGACATTTTCGTTACGGAGCTTTTCTGGTCTACATACGAAGAAAAATTCTTGATGCGGGTTATTCACTGGTGTGCCGATTTCGACCAACATTCCGTGTTTAATATCATCACGAACAAACAAGCGATGAGTGACCAAGACACCCAGCTTACGAATCGCGGCTTGCACCGCATGTATGGAAGCGATGAAGTTAAGGTTCTTGTTTTGCTTAGGCACGGGTAGTGAGTTTCCGTCGCACCAAACACTCCAGTCATGCTTTCTGCGCAGGTTTTCTGCATAAATGGCAGGATAGCGTTTTAGAAGATCAGCTGCTGTGGGATGCGTATCGAATGATTCCAGTAATTCAGGGCTGCATACCAATAGGAGTTCATCGTCCCCGAGCTTTTCACAATAATAATCTTGCCACTCGTCAGTTTTGCCATGAAGGATCGCGACATCTACACCTTCTTGGTTTAAGTCAAATGAACCAATTAAGTTGGAAAGTCGAATATCGACGTTGGGTGCATATTGTTGGAAGTTATCGACTCGTGGTACCCACCAGTGCATAGCCAATGAGTTGATCATATTCACCGTAATTCGGTTTGACTGAGGTTGTTGAGTGACCGATTCCGTCGCGGTGATAATTGCTTTTAATGCAGGAGCTATATCGTTGTAGTACCTCTGACCTATGGCATTGAGCAGAACCTGCCTGCCAACACGCTGAAACAGTGGTTGACCAATTAATGATTCAAGGCTTTTAACAGCTTGGCTGATTGCTGAATGGCTTACGCTAAGTAAGCCCGCAGCTTCAGTCATGCTGCCTGTCTCTGCTACAGCGACAAATGCGTAAAGAGATTTGAGTGGTGGTCGTCTATTCATATGTAAGTTTATCTAACAGGTTTGTTTAAATATATTCGTTTTTATCTCTGTTGTCATTGCTCTACTATGAGCGCGTCAATAGGGGGAGATTATGTTGTTAAAAAATCACGCTGTTCCTTATATGCTCATTTCAACATTCAGTATGTCGTTAACTGGGCTTGTATTAAAAAAACTTACCGAAATGATGGGCATCGAGCTCCTGACATTTCTACGATTCTTCATGCCTGCATTACTGCTTTTTGCCATAGTGGGGGTGTCCAAACTACCTTTACCACCACGTTCGGTATTAAAACCAATTATTATCCGTGGGCTTTGTATCGCCGCTTGCCAACTGTGTTTTATTGCATCGCTAAACACGTTAACACTTGTTGAAAGTTCGGTGCTATTTGGCACAGGTCCTTTGTTTATTGCCGTTTTAGAAAAGCTGATTTTTAAAGTAAAAATTAAGACTGAAACCAAGTTTGGCCTAGTTGCCACTTTCGCAGGTGTTTTAATGTTAGCTGGGGATGTGTCTGGAATTCAGTTTCGACCAGAATTGCTCATTGGTTTGGGCGCTGGCTTGTTCAACGCAGGATCGCAAGTAAGTTTATTTCGCGCCAGTAAACGTGAGGTTAAAGCTTCAGTGCTCAATAGCTGGACATTTCTCATCGCAGCGGTAAGCGTTCTTCCTTTGGCGTTTATCTTTGGGTTATCTGATCTTGATACTCAGATACTGCTGGAGCCTCAAAATAATGCATTTGTATGGGTATGTTTATTGGGTCTTTCAGTAACCGTCGTGGGTAATCAAATCTTACGTTCGAAAGCTTACAAACTGGTGGAGAGTAGCTCTCAACTTGCGCCACTTATTTTTACCAATTTATTGTTTACGATGATGTGGCAGGTTCTGTTTTTTGATGAAAGTTTTTCTAAACATCAGATAGTAGGGATTACGCTCATAATATTTGCCGCATTGATGAACACATTTGCAGTCAAACTGTTTAAGTACTTCTCTCATATCAAAGCGTCTCATGTTTAGAGGGAGGTTAAGCTGCCGTTGTCTCTCTTGAGGCATTATCAATGGCGTTAAATTTCATTGAGTTAACACTATAAGAATGAAGTATTTGCTCATTATGTATGGTGTTACTATGCTAGCTTATCCGGTGTCACTAATAGGGTGCATTTATGATTAGCTGTGGTAACTACGACTACATAGAGATAGTCTGTTTGTTCAAGTATCCGGTTGAAATTACTTTAAAATCAGGAGAAGTTGTTTCTGGCAAAGCGCTGGATACAGCGAAAAACAGTCTCGGTGAAGAATGTATAAAATTGCTCACTCAAGACAGTGATCTATTAGTGGTATTAGATTCAATCGCTAAGATGAAAGTCACAATGGATAATCCTCATTTCCAAGAAGTGGCATTTGATTGAACTGCACTTCCAACAGGGAATAGTTGCCATTTCGATGAAGGAGATACCGTGCAAGACGCGCAAGAACTGACAGGCGGACGAGAGTCAATATATCGAGTGGGTGATAGTGTTTATCGCCCACTTCAGCCTTGGAGTTCAACAATTCATAATCTACTGAATCATTTACGATCAGCAGGTTTAAGTGAGTCGCCTAAGTTTATTGGTATTGATGGTGACCAAGAGATGTTGAGCTTTGTAGCCGGTGACACTTACAACTATCCATTAACCAATGCTATTGCGAGCACGGAAGCTCTGATATCAGCCGCTAAGCTCCTGCGAAAAATTCACGATGCTTCAGTTGTAGTTGCGCAGCAGGAGAATATATCGAGCTTTACTTGGATGTTGCCCCCTCAGGAACCCTACGAGGTCATATGTCATGGTGACTTCGCCCCCTATAATGTCGCGCTAACGGGCAATTTAGTAACAGGCGTTTTTGATTTCGACACAGCACACCCAGCGCCCAGAGTGTGGGATCTCGCCTATTCGCTCTATTGCTGGGCGCCTTTTAAGACCAGCAGTGACGACAAACTCGGCACGCTAGAAGAGCAAATATCAAGGGCAAAGTTGTTCTGCGACAGCTATGGAACGTCCGATGATCAGAAAAAACAAATTCCCGATTTCATGATTAAACGGCTAAACGCCCTTGTTAACTTTATGCGTCAGGAAGCAAACAAAGGTAATCAACAGTTTTGTGAGAATATTGATCAAGGCCACCTTAAATCCTATCTACGAGACATAGAATATATCGAATCCAATAAACCTAAGATTCTTTCAAGGCTGTGTAACTAATAGGTTGCCTCAGTAGATGGCTAACATATGGCAAGAGCAAAAACAAAAGAAGAACTCATCTCTCAAGCAGAACAAAACTTTTCTAAGCTTTGGAGTTACATCGACTCGATGACTGAGCTGGCGTTGAATACTGAATTTAATTTTTCCGGTGACCTGAACAAGAAAGAGCAGCACTGGGAGCGAGATCGTAACCTGAAAGACGTATTGATCCATCTTTATGAGTGGCATCAGCTATTAATAAAGTGGATTGATTCTAACAAGCTTGGCCAAAAAGCAGATTTTCTACCTGAACCCTACAACTGGAAAACGTACGGCGAAATGAATGTAGAGTTTTGGAAGAAACACCAAACCACTGAGCTATCTGATGCAAGAAAGCTGGTTACCACAAGCCATCAAGCTGCTATTGAACGAGTATTAGGTTTTTCTGATCAGGAGCTATTTACTAAGCAGTTTTTTAATTGGACTGGATCTACAACCCTTGGAAGTTATTGTGTTTCAGCAATGCCAAGTCATTACGATTGGGCTTTGAAAAAACTACGGGCTCATGTTAAGAAACTTTCTCAGCAATAAACAATTCTGTTAGCAAATTAATAGCGTTTAGTTTGCTGCTGTTAGTGTTTCCTGTAGGGAGTACGATGCATTTGAAACATCAGATAACACAGTTTCTGGGCAATAAAAAACCAGCGTTTCGGCTGGCTTGATAATTCGTTTTATTGAGCCGTTTTGACTCGAATCTTACTTTTAGCAACGCTGGTAAGATTAAGGGCAGCAATCGCAGCTTTAGCTTCTGAAACATCTGGCATTTCGACGAAAGCAAAGCCTTTAGAGATACCCGTTTCTTGATCTAAAACGAGAGTGCATTCAGCAACCTTTCCGTGTTCTGAGAATAGTTTACGAATGTCTTGTTCTGTCGTTGTACGAGCAAGGTTGCGTACTAATAGTTTCATAGTTGTCCGTTAATATGGAAGTGACAGCATGGATTGTCTCAATAAAGACTGTTGTCACCAAGCGATAGTTTAGCTTTATCTTAAAATAGTTTATGGTAAAGCAACTAAATGCATAATATTCTGCTGTTTTGAAGCTTTCGACACCAATAGTGATGTCTGGTGTTATGGATAAAAATACAACCACCGTGTTTAGCTATCTAGCTTGATCCTCATTTGCGGTGCCTTTGTGTTATTGGAGGAACATGGAAAAGTTAGCTAATGAAATTTGGATATTTAACGGTGAACCTGTTCAATTCTTCGGTCTGCCTTATTCCACTCGTATGACCGTGGTTCGTTTGTTCAACGGTGATCTCTGGGTGCACAGCCCTATCAAACTGTCTGAATCAATCAAAGATCAAATAGAAGCACTTGGCTGCGTGAAGTACTTAATAGCGCCTAATCATCTCCACCACTTGTTCTTGCCTGAATGGATTTCGGCGTATCCAGAGGTTGAAGTGTTTGGAACCGATGAAGTAATTAAAAAGCGCAGTGATATTACTTTTGATGGTTCTTTGAATAGCCAGCAAAGCTGGGCTTGGGAAGATGACATAGAACAAGAGTTGTTTTCGGGTTCTCCCTTGATGGAAGAGTGTGTGTTTTTCCACAAATCCTCAGGGACTTTAATCGTAACTGATTTGGTAGAAAATTTTTCAGGGCATAGCTTTAACTATTGGCAAAGATTGGCAGCAAAGGGTGCTGGAATCCTTGCTCCTAACGGCAAAACACCGCTGGATTGGCGTTTAAGTTTTATGTTCGGCAAACAAGAAGCAAGTACACATCTTGATAGGTTATTGAGTTGGGACACCAAGGCTTTAGTTATGGCACATGGTGAAATTGTCACAGAAAATACCGATGAGTTTTTAGCTAGGTCTTTTAAGTGGCTGATATAGAGAAGTGAGAAGCTACCTGCGAACACCTGTTGTAAAGGTATAGTCTCGCATTTTGTTACGCTATTTTAGTTCAATGGCTTTTTAGCTTGGTTTAGTATCGAAGCGTCAATTATTCCTCAGAGGCTAAAAATGAAAAAATCGGTAATGACATTGACTTTAACTCTTGCTCTGGTTGGTTGTGATGACGCGAGTAAGGTTATCGACCAAGCTCAAGAGGTCGCAAATAAAGCCGTGGATACTTTGCAACTGCAAGCTCAGTCAATCGATCTCAACAGTCTGAATCTTGAGGTTTTCGGAGATGCTGCCCAAAGAGCTAAAGAGTTTACTCAATCAATCGATACGCTTATGAATACTGAGTTGGGCGATCAGGAGGCAATCCGCAACGTGACCGAGCAGATTTCCAACTCATATTATTGCTTGGTTGAAGTTTCCTCGCAGGAGACGGCGGAGAATCTACTGGATAAGATTGTCTCTTCAGTAAAGAACGACCAAATGCTAGCCATCATCGAAAAAGGTGTTGGTAAAGCCAATTCAGTTAAAGAGTGTGTGATTTAACCACTTACCGTTTGCGTACAAATATCAACGAAACCCAATATATTGCACTTTGTTGAGTGAGGTGTTGGGTTTCGTTTTCATTTCAAAATGACTATCATCAGTTTAATTTTGTCAAATTTGCAATAAACGGATATTCGATGCGCACTCGTTCAGATGATTTAGAGATCTTAGTTAATGTGGTCGACAGTGGCAGTTTTTCACTTGCCGCCGAAACCATGGGTGTACAGGTGGCTAAAGTCTCGCGAGCAGTGAGCCGTGTTGAGAAGCAACTCGGAATCACAATCCTTAATCGAACGACAAGACGCTTAGAGTTGACGGAAGAAGGCAGACGCTTTGTTGATTCTGTGCGCTCTGGTCTGCAATATCTTCAGCAAGCGGAAGAAGATCTATCCAGCGGTGGTGAACTTCCCAAAGGCAAGCTTCGTGTAGATGCTGCCAGCCCGTTTATGCTCAATCAATTAGTGCCACTGATACGGGAATTCAAACAAGCTTACCCTGACATTGAATTGGAACTTACCTCAAACGAAGGCTATGTCGATCTTCTTGAAAAGCGTACAGATGTGGCAATTCGCATTGGCAAGTTGGCGGATTCAACCTTGCATTCCAGCTTTCTTGGCAAGAGCCGTTTATTCGTTGTTGCTTCTCCAGAGTACTTGTCGAGAAAAGGCTTACCGAATACGCCCGATGATCTTTCTCAGCATGAGATTGTCGGTTTTACCAGACCAAAAAGTTTAAATGTCTGGCCTGTAGAAGGCGTAGATCATATTGAACCAACCATTGCCTGCAGCAGTGGTGAGACGGTACGCCAGTTGGTTCTTGCCGGTAATGGTATCAGTTGTTTGTCAGGATATATGGTTAGACAAGACATTGCCGAAGGCCGATTAATTGTACTTTTAGATGAATACAGTAAAGAGTCTTCAGATCGTGAGTTGATCAATGCGGTGTACTATAGATCATCTCAAGTGGCTCGACGAATATCGGCATTTATCGACTTTATCAAACCTCGATTCACTCTTTAAAACCAGCTAAACCTGTTCGTACGGACAAGTATTTTTGTTATTTCTGCAAAAATGTTTTGTCCGTTCGTTGATTAATCAGCTCCTAGTTCACTGTTAGAATCTTCCCCATACAAGTATTCACTTATCCAACCGAGGAACTTATGACTGACGCATTGTTTCAACCGATTCAAGTAGGTCGTTTTCAATTAGCGAACCGTATTGTTATGCCTCCGATGACTCGTTCACGAGCAAGTCAGCCAAACGATGTGGCCAACGATTTAATGGCAAAGTACTACGCACAACGCGCTAGTGCTGGGTTGATTGTGAGTGAAGGTACCCAAATCGCGCCAAACGCAAAAGGGTACGCATGGACTCCGGGTATCTACAGTGATGAACAAGTGGCCGGTTGGAAGAAGGTAACGGATGCAGTGCATGCGAAAGGCGGTATTATTTTCGCTCAGCTTTGGCATGTGGGGCGTGTCACTCACCCAGACAACATTAACGGTGAGCAACCAATTTCTTCTTCTGCTATTAAAGCTGAAGGTGTGAAAGTGTTTGTTGATAACGGCACTGATGAGCCCGGGTTCGTTGATACGGCAATGCCTCGTGAAATGACTAAAGATGATATCGATCTTGTGATTAAGCAGTTCCACCAAGCAGCAAAGAATGCGCAGTTGGCAGGCTTTGATGGCATTGAACTTCATGCGGCGAATGGCTATTTGGTCAATCAATTTATTGACTCTGAGTCAAACAATCGTACCGATATGTACGGTGGTAGCCTTGAAAATCGTCTGCGTTTTCTTGATGAAGTGGTAGCAACATTATGTGATGCCATTGGTTCTGACCGCGTCGGTGTTCGTCTTGCTCCGTTAACAACTCTAAATGGTACGGTTGACGCGAACCCTGAAGAAACCTATGTGGCAGCAGCGAAAGTTCTCAAAAAACACGGCATCGCATACTTACATATTGCAGAAGCTGATTGGGACGACGCACCGTTAATGCCAGTAGCGTTTAAACAGGCGTTACGCGAAGCCTTTACTGGCACTTTGATCTACGCTGGTAAATACAATGTTGAGAAAGCGCTTTTGGCTTTAGATTCTGGTTTAGCAGATATGGTTGCGTTCGGTCGCCCTTATGTATCAAATCCAGATCTGCCTGAGCGTATTAAAAATGGTCAGCCTTGGGCCGCTCACGATCCCAATACTCTGTTTGGCGGTGCAGAAAAAGGATTAACGGATTATCCTAATTTTGCCGAACAAAGATAAGTTGAAACGAAAATAAAACCTCTTGATTGAGGTTTTATTTTGTCTGAGATTTGTTGCCAAGATGCATGAATACTGCCATGTTGATGTTTATTCGACAGTAACAAGGGACGTTAATGAAATTTGAAATCACGACTGCACGTTCTGAGCATGCCAACCAGATAGCAAAGTTAACGCAAGAACTTGGCTATACAGCAAATACGAAAGACACAGAAACTTGGTTAACGCATTTGAGTCGTTCACCTATGCATTGTGTTTATATCGCAGTCGTCGATAACCAAGTATGCGCTTGGCTGGTGGTTGAGAAACGAATGTTTCTAGAGTCTGGTACTAAAGCTGAAATCACAGGTTTGGTCGTAGGTAAACAATATCGATGCCTTGGTATTGCGCAAGCGTTGGTGAGAGCTGCGCAAGAGTGGGCTATTGAGCAGGGTTTAGAGACAATGGTGGTGAGATCCAATATTGAAAGAGAGGAATCGCATCTGTTCTATCCCAAAGTGGGATTTGAAAGAAGTAAGACAACCCATGTCTACACTAAGTCTTTGAAAGACAATGAATAACAAAAAGCACCGACTGTAAAAGCTGGTGCTTTATAAGTGAATCATGTTGTTAGCTTACAGATCTATTGGTCACTTAACTGAGCAATTGCACCCGGTTTGATGCAACGTGCTTTGATACCTTGCGATTTTGCAGCCGCAATAAGTACCTGCTCAATCCAGCCAGCATCCATGATGTTCATGAAATTGCCTTCTTGGTCGAAGTTGATGTTCGCTCCTGAGATCACCATAAATCCGTCAGCACCACCTGAGTCTTTAGGGCAGTGGAAAGTATGGATAGAACCGCCTGGTTCGTACAGGTAGCTACCTGCGGTTTGAACTTGATCTGGATATTCCATGTAGTGCCAAGCACCACTTAACGTATAGAAATGCACGACGCCAGTGTGGAAGTGTTTTGGTAGCGTGATGCCCGGTGCAAACTTCGCACGGATAACCCAAGTACCGTTTTCAGGATCTAGAAACAGTGGGTATACGTCTACGCCCGGTAATGCATCTTTGACTATAGATTCTTCATTGGTATTAAGTGTTAGCAGAAAATCTTGATGTTGAATCACTTCTGGTAATGACATTGTTCTCTTCCTTGTTGTTGTTATTTCTTAACCCAAAAGAGGGTATTTGAAGTTTTCGAAACCATCGGAAGCACTAACAGTGCAACCATTAATACAGTTGGCTTGATCGCTGACTAAGAATGAAACCACGTTGGCGATTTCTTCAGGCTGAGTGAATGTTTGACGCATCTGTTCTTTGCTAATGTGTTCCCAAAGACCAAATGCTTCGTATTGACGGAGCATAGGTGTATCTACACGTCCGGGTGCAATGGCAACCACACGGATACCAAGAGGTGCAAGTTCAAGTGCCGCGCATTTGGTCATCATATCAACGGCCGCTTTACTGACGTTATAGGTGAACGTCATCTCCGATGCCATCTGTGCATAGACTGAGGAAGTGTTAAGAATGACACCTCTCGTACCTTGCGACTTAAACTGATGTGCTGCCGCCAAAATTCCGTAATACACGCCATTTTGGTTAACTTTTGTAACTGGATCGAAATCATGGATAGGGTCGTGCTCTAGCAATGGTTTCGCCATACCGATACCAGCATTGTTAATCATGATGTCTAAGCTACCGAAATGTGTTGCAGCAGCTTTAACTGCTGCTTCGACTTGTCCGTAATCAGAAACATCAGCCGAGAAAGTGTGCAGTTGTTCTTCATCAAAACCTTGGTAGATTTCCAGAGATTTTTCCGATAGATCTACAGCAAGGACTTTAACACCTTGCTCAAGTAACTGATTAATAATCGCTTTACCAATACCACCGGCAGCACCTGTAACGACAGCAACTTTATTGAAAAGCTCCATGGTATGTCTCCTGTTAATAAAATGTTAATTTGAGCGTAATCTACATCATGAAATTGTCGTTAACTTGATTTTTTGCGAAGGTTTTTTGATATATTGCATTCACAAATGATTAACATTGCTGGATTGGAATATGTATATCGTTAGAAGCGGAGCCGCAGACAAGTTTGACAGCTTGGTTCATGAGTTAAACCAAAACCCAATAGATATATTGAACGGTGTAGGTTTGTCGGCGACTCAGTTCCGTGATCCCGATACCTACATTGCTTACTCGCGGTTAGCCGATCTCATGGAGATGGCGGCGTTACAATGTAACCAATCTCTGTTTGGAGTGATGTTGGGGCAAAGACAAAGCTTACAGAGTCTGGGTGATCTACCAATGTTGCTATCTAGGGCTAAAACCGTCGGCGATGTATTTTCACAAGTTAACGACTACCTCTATTTGCACTCGTCAGGTGTGTCTTTAGATTTAAAAGAAACAAATGGCTGGGTTCAGGTATCACTGAATATTGATGTCGATAATGAAATAGGCAAAGAACAGCTCATACAACTGAGTGTGGTCCAGCTGGCCAAATTTGTTGCAAGCATTCTCAATACCGATGTGGATCGCATTACACTTCACTTAACCCAATCGGAAGTACCGGATTACTCGCTACGAGCGAATTCAGGACTACCGCACATTCTCTTTGATGAGTCATTCAATGGGATACTGCTACGACCAAGTCAGTTGAGTTCGAAGGTTTACCAAGATCCTGAACTGCTTGAGCGACATTTTGAAAAACATTTGCAGTACTTAAACAAGCGTTATCCCAATAATTTGTATGACCAAGCCTCTGATCTCATTACTCGCTTGTTAGCCACAGGTGAGTGCAGTGTAGAAAGGGTCGCCAAAGCGTTGGATTTACACCCGAGAGTTTTGCAGTCTCGTTTGAAAAGTTATGGCTCAAGCTATCGTGAAATATTGCAAAAAGTAAGGCAGCGACTGGCGGAAAAATCGCTGGCTGACCACGCACAAAGCATTACCGACATTGCTCTTCAGCTAGGATATGCCGAGGCTTCTGTGTTCAGTCGTCATTTTCGAGATTGGACAGGGTTGTCGCCGACTCAATGGCGCAATCAATGTGATAAACAAAGCTAACGCATAGCCTCTAAGGTTAGCTTTGTTGATTTCCAGAGGCGCTTAAGCTGTGGTTGCGAAAGCCGGCTGTTCAGATTCTTCGACCTCTTCTTTTATTAAGCGCACTTCAACAAGATCTTGAGTCAGTTTGAGAACTTTACTGGTGTTCAGCAGGATCTCTTGATTGAGTTCAGGGTGCTCATTCAAAGTAACGCCATAAGAAGGAATCATCTGTTTGATCTTTTGTTGCCACTCTTCAGTTGCCATTTGCTCTGCAAAGCAACGTTGCAGTAACTCAAGCATCACCGCCGCAGACACGGATGCACCAGGAGAAGCTCCTAGCAGTGCGGTTAAGCTTCCGTCTGCTGCATGAACCAGTTCAGAACCAAGATGCAATTCGCCGCTTTTACCCGCCACTTTTTTGATGATTTGTACGCGTTGTCCAGCTTGCCACAACGACCAATCTTCAGTTTTCGCGGTAGGGAAGAACTCTCTCAGAGCTTTCATTCGATCTTCGTTGCTTTGCAGCAGTTCACCAACAAGGTATTTGATCAAATCAAAGCTCTTTAAACCGACTTGAGTCATTGGAATCAAGTTTGATGGTGTTACCGAACCAAACAAGTCAAGCAGCGAGCCTTGTTTTAAAAACTTACTGGAGAAGCTAGCGAAAGGCCCGAAAAGTACAACTTCTTTACCATCGATGAAACGAGTGTCCATGTGTGGAACAGACATAGGCGGCGCACCTACAGCTGCTTTTCCGTAAACTTTTGCACGGTGCAGTTTTACGATTTCAGGGTTTTCAGTTACAAGGAACTGACCGCCCACAGGGAAACCACCATACTGGCGGGATTCAGGGATACCAGATTTTTGCAGTAGAGTCAGTGAAGCACCACCAGCGCCAATAAAAACATACTTAGTGTGTACGGTACGAACACTGTTGTTGTTTAAATTTTTGACGGTGATTTTCCAAGTACCGTCAGACTGACGGTGCAACTTTTTTACTTCATGTTTTGTGTTCAACGTGAAGTTTTCGTTCTGGTTTAAGATGTCGACCATGTGGTGAGTAAGCGCACCAAAATTCACATCGGTACCAAATCGAGAACGTGTTGCTGCAATAGGCTGGGTTTCGTCACGGTCTTGAATGAGCAATGGCGCCCATGACTTAATTTGTTCTCTGTCTTCTGAGTAAGCCATGCCATCGAACAGAGGTGAGCTGCGCAGTGTTTGATAACGCTTGCGAAGGAAATCAACGTTGTTCTCACCAGTAACAAAACTCATATGGGGAACGCTGTTAATAAAGGTACTTGGTTCTCGGATTAAACCTTGTTCAACCAAATAGGCCCAGAATTGACGGGATAGTTGAAATTGTTCGTAGATTTCTAACGCTTTACCCATAGTCACTTCGCCATCGGAAGTTTGTGGGGTGTAGTTTGATTCAGCTAAAGAGGAATGGCCGGTTCCGGCATTGTTCCATCCGTTGGAGCTTTCTTCTGCGACCTTATCAAGTCGCTCAAACATATTGATAGTCCAATTAGGTTCTAATTGTTGGATGAAAGTACCGAGCGTTGCGCTCATAATACCACCACCGATTAAAACCACATCGACCGGTTTCTCTGCAGCATTAGAACTAAGCTGGCTGAATCCTTTTTGACCAGTTACGTTACTCATTTTGGGGCTAAATCTCTCTAAATCGCAAACATTACAAGTGTTTAACTATCATTAGTTTTCTACAGCCACCGACATTTTATGCTCGATATTTTAGTTGTATTTTAGCTTTGAGCATTGTCTGTAGAAAAACTCCCGTTTTTGGTTGTTTTCGTAGTAAGTAAACAACCAAAACAGGGTTGAATGTTACACAATTTTAAAATTATTTTTAACAACAATTTAATCTAAGCTAGAAATATTTACGGAGAAACCAAGTAATACACAGGTAATCTTAAGGGTTAATGTGATTAAAATCTGTTCTGTTCGGTTTGTTTACATACAATTTGTGTAACAAAAACAACCTAACAATGATGTAATAATCCAACAAAATGAAAAGTTGTAATTGTGATGAAGTTTGAACTCTTGAGATGTTGACAACGATTGAGAATGAAAGAGGTTGGCGGTGAACAATTACACAAACTTTACAAAACAGCGTCGGTTAATGGCTAAGTTGATAGTTAATCAAATTATGCGTTGCTGGCGTGCTAGATATGATGTAACTATATGCATAGCAACAAGTCTGTTCTTATTGGATCACTAAGGAAGGAAAATGTTTAGTCATATTATGGTCGGCTCCGACGATATTGAAAAATCAAAAGCGTTTTATGACGCGATTCTAAGTGTTTTGGGTTATCCGCAAGGCGTTATTGATGCAAAAGGTCGCTGCTTATACATCAACTCAAATGGCGTGCTCGGTTTGACTAAGCCTATTAACGGCGAAGCGGCTACACATGGGAACGGTATGACGATCGGCTTTAAAGTTGATAGCCCTGAATTGGTAGATGCGTGGCATGCAGCGGGTATCGAGAATGGTGGTGTTACCTGTGAAGATCCACCGGGAGTGCGCGCTAGTGCTGAGAGAAAGCTTTATCTGGCTTACCTTCGCGATCCATTCGGCAATAAACTTTGTGCCGCGCACTATTTATAATGTATCAGTAAAAAATATTGCTAAAAGAAATGGCTCGTGCAGTTCATCTAACGAGCCATTTATTATTGGCTTTTTGCATTGCGGTATTTATGCAGAAGATCCCAAGGTATATGGCATAAGTAGTGATCTTCTTGGACGCGAGTTAAGCGATGTTGATGTTCATCATCACTAGGGACAAAGTTGGTCAAAGGTAACACTTCAACCACAATCTTTGCTGCGTCAGCTCGTGAGGCAATATAGCGTTTCGCGGCTTCTAGATGCGCTTGATCTTCGCTGTATACACCTGTACGGTACTTCAAACCTACGTCGTGACCTTGTTGATTAACACTGTAAGGGTCGATTATCTCGAAAAGGTGCTCAACCAACTGCTCGACTGAGACGATCGCTTCATCAAATTGGACGCGAACGCATTCCGCGTAGCCATCATATTCAGTTTGGGTTGAATGAGTGGTTCCATTGGCGCGACCCGCTAGGGTATTAATGACGCCAGGAACATACTTAATGAACTCCTGAACACCCCAAAGGCAGCCGCCTGCTAAATAGATTTGTTGCATAGTAAAGTTAACTAAGCCTTAACTGGATGAAAGTAGTTATTCTTAATTTGTACTTGAGCGGAGTAGCTTGTACAAAGCAGCTCGAGAAGTCGCTTTACTTGATCTGCTAACTCACAATAAACGCTGCCAGATGCAGATTTTTTCAGGTTGAAAAAGTAGTAGCCTGACCATGTAACAAGGTAGTCACCCAGCATCTCTTTTACATGTTGTTCTTGTTCATCTTCAATCAACATACCCAATATGATCAGCATCAGACCGATATGGTCTTCTGGATCGGTTACATCTTCACGAAGACCCAAACCGCAGTGCTCAATGAACTCACAATATTTTTTATGTGAATGACCAAATAAGATCGACTCTTTATCAAGATACATCGATGACCAAGGTGGAGCTGGCATATCATCTTGGATTGTGAACAATCGGTCGTGTTCATCTTGAAGCGCACTTTGTTTGGTAAACTTAAAGCTGTTTAAAACCTGATTCACTTCTTTGATTGGGGTTTCTACTTCGTCTTCCTCAAAGTAGGTTCCAAAAGGGAATTGGTTAAAATCTCTGGGAGGGTAATAAAAAAGCGCACCAAAAAGCTTACAAACAATAGCTAATTCAGGTCGAGAGAGATTTTGTAGTTCCACGGCATTACCTTTATAAATTCCTTTTACTGTTAATAGGCTACGACTTATTTAACAGCGCTAAACTTCGCTGAATATAGCACCATATAGCGTATTATTGCGACACGTTTCATTTTAATGTGACATTAATTGGTACTAAGGTTTATTTTTTAATTAGTTTGTTTTGCTTGAAAAAGTGAAAGTAACATCAAGGGAGTAGCGGGAAGGAAGCGGTCTTAAATGAGTGAGTAATAAAGATGAAATTAGTGAAAAGAAAGTAAGCCAAAGAAAGTAAGCCGTGGGATATCCATATCCCCGTGGCTTTGAAGCAATTAGTTTGATTCATTTGCGTTGAATTGATAATCCACATCAACGATAGCACGGTATTGAATGTCGCCTTTGCTGCTTGCAAACTCTTCTACAGTCACTTCAGATTGACCAACATTGATGTTCTTAACCAATGTGTATGATTGCACTGGAAGATTAAAGCGAAGTTGAGATTGGTCCATCGCTTTAACTGACTCTGAAAGGTCGAAACCTGCATTGTATGCTTCAGCTTTAGAGCTGTATGCGTCAGTTTTAAACGTTGCGTTGTCACTAACAGTGGTAGTTGATGCAAACGCTGATGAAGCAAGTAGTAGACCTGATGCAAGAATAATTGTGTTTTTCATGATAAGTACCTTTTGAATTCTGGGTTTTATAAATGGTTTAACTGTGTTGATTAACGTGATTCTTTCGCGTCGAAGTGGTAATCCACATCTACGATAGCGCGGTACTGAACTTCACCACGTACTTGAGCGAATTCTTCAACTTTCACTTTTGTGTTATCGATACTGATGTTGTTTACATTTTGGTAAGCGTTAACTGGTAGTTGGATGCGCAGTTCATTTTGGCTCATGTCTGATAAGTTTTGAGCAACACTCAAACCTGCATCTAAAGCTTCTGCTTTAGTAGCAAAACTTGAAGTAGTTACCGTTGTATCGTTGTGAAGCGTTACGTTAGATGCAAAAGCTGATGTTGATAAAAGTAGGCCTGCTGCTACGGTCATTAGTTTGTTCATAATATTCACCTTTGAAGAATAGACTTTATTGTTTCTTACGGAATGTCAGACTTATCTGTCATTCGATGGGTGCATTATGAGTAAGTTTTTAAGTGTGATGAAGATCACTTTTGGCATTTTACTATGGACAAAACGGCACCAATGAAGGGGTTGAAATTTCGAACGATGATCTACTCGTCAAAATAATTTTTTCTGAAGTCGAAAATTAAAAAATTGCCTAATGGCGTGAGAGAAATAGTTGTGGTGAAAAAAGGGCGCAGATAACCCCTTACTTATTGATTTTTAGTAAGTATTATTTGAAAAATGAAGAGGCAATAGGTTAATCGTTGAGGTAGGATTCCCAAACTGGTGGGGTTCCTATGGTGTCTTGAACGGTTTCGATGAAAAGTTTGACCAGTGGCGGTGGATTGCGATGTGAGTAGAGAGCGTAAAGGCCACCAGTGAATGAGACTTGAAAATCAGGTAACAGCTTGATTAACCCTAAATCATCAATATTTTTGGTTAACATCATCTGTCCAACAATGACATAGCCTAATCCTTCTTGAGCGGCATCCATTAACAGCTCAACTTCATTCACGCGGTAACGCCCTTGGGCATTAAGAGTGAACGATTCGTCTTCAGTTTCAGAGAAAAGTTTTACCTTGTCTAACGTAAAAGAACGGTTTGAATAAATAACTGAAGGCAGTGCTGCCAGTTGCTCTGGATTCTCTGGATATCCATGTTCTTCGATGAAGTCTTTCGACGCTAAGATTGCCATTTTATGGTCGGCAAGTTTCTTCGCTACAAGGTTGGAATCATCAGGAATACCAATACGAAATGCGATATCGAATCGGTCGCTAATAAGGTCAACTTTTCTATCATCCAGAATGACTTCGATGCTGACCTGCGAGTACTTTTTCAGGAATTTTATAACCGCTTTTTTAAGATACGTTCGGCCAAATAGTTGCGTGCTGGAGAGTCTTAAAACGCCTCTCGGCTCTTCATTAAAAGTATTCGCAAGATGATGAGTTTCGTCGAGGGTATCTCGGATTTTTTGCGCCTGCTTTACGATTTCAAGACCAGCGGTGGTAAAGGATAATGAGCGAGTGGAGCGGTTCAAAAGCCGTAGACCTAAAGAGTCTTCTAGCTTTTTGATTTGTTTAGAAAGAACGGAACGATCAATCCCTCGGAGTTCTGCGGCTTTAGCAAATGAACCTTGTTGATGCACTTCCAAAAGCATGACGAGTCGGGTAGCTAGATCCATTGCACAATATTCCTGATAGTGGGTTCAGAGTTCTCAATTTCTTTGTATCTTAAAGATAGATTAACGGCCCTTGTCGGGCCGTTAAATATTCAAAGTATTAGAACCTTACACTAAGGTTTCTAACATTGCAGCATCGTATTCAACAAGTTCTTTATTTTGTTGTACACGGCTTACGTAGTCTGGGTTTGCGATGAATGGACGACCAATTGCCAACAGGTCAAATTTGTTCGCTTTGATTGCTTCTGCACCTTTTTCTGCATTGTATCCGCCAACCGCCATTAGGGTCTTAGAGTACGCTTTGCGCATGTATTCAGATACTTTACCGCCTAGGAAATCAAATTCCATGCTGTCGTCAAACATGCCTTCGTGGAGGTAAGCTAAATCGCGTTTTTCAACTTCTTTAAGGAAGTAGTCGAACACCTGACGATCGCGAGCATCTGTAGCCATATGAGCATAACCAGCAGGTGACACTCGTAGACCGGTTAGTTCTGCGTCGATACGTGCAATTACAGCATCAATAACAGAAAGCGGGAAGCGAGACATGTTTTCCGCTGTCTGACCATATTCGTCTGTTCTACGGTTTGTGTCGTAGTGTAGGAATTGGTCAATTAAGTAACCGTTAGCACCGTGAATTTCAACACCATCAAAACCTGCTTCAATCGCGTTTTGAGCAGCTTGTGCATAGTCTTCAACAAGTTGTGCGATTTCTTCGCTCGTTGCTTCTTTAGGAACGGTATAAACCAGTTCACGCATACGAGGAACGGTTCCATCGAACGCTACTGCAGAAGGTGCTAACACATATTCACCACCCCAAAAGTGAGGGTGAGCCACACGGCCGGTATGCCACAGCTGAGCGAAGATCTTGCCGCCGTTTGCGTGTACTGCGTCTGTTACTTTTTTCCAACCAGCAATTTGTGCTTCGGTGTAGAGTCCCGGAGTGTTTGGATAGCCTTGACCGTCAGGACGAATAATTGTCGCTTCTGAAATGATCAAACCAGCATCAGCACGTTTTGCGTAGTACTCGACCATTGCATCTGTCGGAACTAGGTTTGCGTCTGCCATACAACGAGTCAGTGGAGCCATTGCGATGCGGTTTTTAAGTGTAATTTTGTCGTTGAGCTTATAGCTTTCAAATAATGTTGCTGTCATTTTGCTGTTCCTTTTATGCCCTACATGGACTTTATGTGCACATGCTAACCTTTTCTTGAATGAACATTCAAGTTATTTTTTGAATGATCGTTCAAGTAACTTGTGAAAGGGTATTCAAACCAGTACACTTAGGGGGTCTTAAAGCTGAAGAGCAAAGTGTAATGAGAAGTGCAGAATTTGACCGAGAGTATGTTTTACGCTCAGCGATGAATGAGTTCATCGCCAAAGGTTATAACAAAACCAGTATGCAGGATTTGAAACGAGCAACGGGCTTACATCCGGGGTCAATCTACTGTGCTTTCGAAAACAAACGCGGTTTGTTGCTTGCGTCTCTTAATCATTATGCTGAAACCAAATCCAAGTCGTTTGAAGAGTTCTTCGTTGATAATGATTCCATCCTGCACGGCTTTGAAAAGTATCTGAATGACATTATTGAGTTTAAAGAGTGCCACGAAAACAAAGGCTGCTTGCTTCAGAAGTCGCTGAGTGAACTTGAGCAGCAAGATGAAGAAGTAGAAGCGATTATCTGCGGCATGCTGAATCAATGGAAAGTTAACATCAGAGCAAAAATTGAGATAGCTAAGACTCACGGTGAGCTGCCATCGGATACAGATTGCGAGTTGCTTGGTGATTTTCTGGTTATGAATATCTATGGTTTAAGATCTTTTGCTACCACCAAGCCGTCAAAAGAATGTTTAGAGAAGTTAGTGAAGAAAATCGTACAGAGCTTAAAAAACAGCTAAGAGTAGGGAATACAGTTTTTGTCCAAAACAATAAACAGCTATCACTTTGAATAAAGGCGATAGCTGCTCTATATAGCTTCCAGTCGTTGTTATTCAATAAAAAGAAGACGTGCGTTATGTCGTCGATGAGAGATAGTTCTGATTAATCATCTAATCAATTTAGTAACTTACGTGTTTTGATTTCTTTTTGAAGCAAAGGTCTCTTATGGACAATTCCCATATAATGCATAGCCAGAAGGTTTACTTCTGTGATGACGAAGAGCTCGCTAAGGCTCAAATGCAGTGCCTCGAAGTACTTTACGATTATAATCAGACTCGACCAAGTGAAGTTGAAAAACGCAAAGCAATCATGGAGAAGTTGTTTGCCGAAGTTGGTGAAGGCTGCTACATCGAACCTCCTTTGCGTACGAACTGGGGTATTAATACTCATTTGGGTAAAAATGTATATGCCAACTTCAATCTAACGCTGGTGGACGATACCCATATCTATATTGGTGACTATGTGATGATTGGTCCAAACGTCACTATTGCGACGGCTGGCCACCCGATTGATCCAGAAATGCGCAGAAGAGTTGCACAGTTCAATATTCCAGTGACGATTGGTGACAATGTCTGGATTGGTGCGAACTCTGTTGTATTACCGGGTATCACTATTGGTGAAAACAGTGTGATTGGTGCGGGCAGTGTCGTCACAAAAGATATTCCTGCCAACGTTGTCGCGGTGGGTAACCCTTGTAAAGTGTTACGAGAAATTGGCGAACGCGATAAAGAATTCTATTTCAAAGATAAAAAATTCGAATAGTCGATTTTTGAGTTTGAAAGCTATTGTTAAAGCCGCTGCTGATCAGCGGCTTTTTCTTTGAAATATGTTTTTGTAAGCGTATTTATTCACTGAGTTCATTTGATTCGCGACATTTTGAAGCCACGATAATTGAATTCTTCAAACTGAAGTTTTTGGCCGTTGTTTACAAATAAGAACTCCATCTCACGGTTTTTGTTTTTAACTACGATTCGATGAAGTATTCCTTTGTCCGTTTGAGTGGTGGAATAAGAGTCGACTTCAACGTCTTTGACCTTCTCTTTAAGCACATATTGATATGACTTCTTGAGCACTCCGTGTGCTAAATCAAGCGTTACCTGATTGAGTAGTGGAACAAATGGATACGCATTTTTATCCAACTCAGAAACTTTAGTCTTACTGTCTTGTTCGGTGATTTCAAGTGAACTGAAGTTGTAGGTATATGCCTCTCTATCCGAGCCTATACGTTCAGAGTAATTGGATGAAAGAGGGATGATTTGACCGTCAAGTTCTTGATATGAACCCAGTTCAATCACATTGGCTTTGATAAATAAAAAAGCACCATAAGCACGCGACTTGTAAAAACAGGTGCTATCTTTACAAGTAGATGACATAACAACCTGACCTAAGTTAACAGGTCCAATATCAACAGAAAATTCGCCATTAACCCCCTCAATAGCTTGCGCGCGGCTAGTGAGAGTAACAAGGGAAAGCAGTAATAAAATAGATAAATGTTTAGTTATCATAAGACCCACATTTAAAGGCTGGCTAAGCTACAACCATATTTATAAATCTATACGAATTAATGAAATTGTCCTAACTGATACAAAAAAATAATAAGGACTTATGTTGCATATAAATATTTGTAAACGTACAGGTATTAGGCATCAAAATTCAGAGATTGTTCAGGTTTTTTGGGGAAGAAAAATTTGTAAAGCAATAGCTCAAAACGCTTATGTTGCAATACTTACAGCTCTGCCATTTTGTGCGCTAGCAATACCTACTGGAGCCGTTCCAGATACCACTGATTTCGAGCGTTCGAACTCAGACTTGCGTTATTCAGTACCGCTTACTGAAGTAGAGTTCTCGTGGGTTGATGAAACTAACGAGTTCTTGTCTGAGTTGGTACTGGACTTTAGTGAGTTTATCGATCATGGCTTAGCGAAGGAAGAGGATGAAGAGCCTTTCCCGAATAAAAGCTATATCAAGATCATTTCGGCTGGAAAGTACTCATATCGTGGTGATTTAGACACTGACGAGAGTATTGCAATTCGTATCGATTTACCCCATACCGAACACAACTGGAAAATTATTTTTGAAACCGACCCCGATGATTACGACGATTTAGAGAGTAAGCAACGAGGGCTAATTACATCCAGTCCTGATTCTAAAGGCGCGTTTGGTGGTATTCGACTTCAAGACGAGCAAATCAGTCACTGGAAAACCAGTTTCGATATTGGCATCAAGATAAGACTGCCGCTAGATCCATTTGCCCGTACGGAAATTTACAGAGTAGCCAAGTTATCAGAGTCTTGGTCAACCCAGGTAAGTCAGGAATTCTTCTATTTCAATTCAAAAGGGCTTGGTTCGCTCAGTGCTCTGAATTTCTACTGGGATGTGGATGAAGCTGCCGGACAGATATTTAAAGTCGGTTCTAGTGCACAATATCTCTATGACGACGACAAGTGGGAAGTGCTTCATCAAGCACAATACTTTGATCGTCTTAACGACAGGCACTTAATGCAGTACTCAATGGGTATTAGTATATTGCCGTACGATGAAGATGAAGTAAGTAACATGTGGTTATCAGCATCTTGGATACATAAGTTGTACAAAAACTGGCTGTTTTTAACCGTCACTCCTCAACTAGAAATCCCTCGAGAGTATGATTACAAGCTTAACCCCGGAATTTTCATTGAGTTTGAAGCGTTCTTTTCTAAGAATCGAAAAGCTGATCGTTTAAACCGTTATATTCCTGAGCCGACAACCAATCCGGACTAGCTCTTGAAAGACGATCAATTAGATGATCATTTTTGAAGTGACAAAAAATAATGACTGACGGTAGCCAAAAAGATAATGCCCACCATATAGGAGGGCATTGATTCATGCTTAAGCGCAATAGGCTTTAGCAATTGCAGATGCTAGTCTCGCGTTGTTAAGCACAAGCTGGATATTGCTGTTTAAGCTGTCTCCACCAGTAAGTTCACAAACACGAGCGAGTAGGAAAGGTGTTGAAGCTTTACCGTGAATGCCTTGTTCATCAGCTTCGTGCAGAGCTTGTTCAATAGCACTATCAATCACATCTTTTGGCATAGCAAATTCAGTAGGAATTGGATTGGTAATGACGGCACCGCCTTTTAAACCCAGCTTCTGCTTGGCTTTTAATACAGAAGCAATATCGCTCGCTGAATCTAGACGGTAGTCAACCTTGAAGTCACTTGATTGCGTATAAAACGCAGGTAAACTTTCAGTTTGATATCCAATCACAGGTACGCCATGAGTTTCTAAGTACTCTAGGGTCAGACCAAGATCGAGTATCGATTTCGCGCCAGCGCAAACCACGGCTACATTGGTTTGAGCAAGTTCTTGAAGATCTGCTGAAACATCAAAGGTGATTTCTGCGCCACGATGCACGCCACCGATACCGCCAGTAGCAAATACACGAACGCCAACCATATCCGCTAAGATCATAGTCGCTGCTACCGTTGTTGCTCCGTGTTTTCCTGCTGCAACAATAAATGGGATATCTCGACGGCTTACCTTAGCCACGCTTTGACCCGCTTTGCCCAGCAGTTCAATTTCTTCCGGAGTTAAGCCTACTTTGAGGCGACCGTTGATGATTGCGATTGTCGCTGGTGTTGCACCTGATTCACGAACGGTGTTTGAAACCTTTAATGCAGTTTCTACGTTTTGTGGGTACGGCATACCATGAGAAATGATGGTTGATTCTAGGGCAACCACAGGCTGATTATTGTCTAATGCAGCGCGTACTTCAGGGTGGATATCAAGAAAATCATTCAGCATGGTTCATCTCCATTAAACGTTGGACTGCGCGGTCTGACATGCGCGGGTTGATAGTGTCATAAGATTGCGTTGCAAGTTCAGCGCAACTAAAAGCAAATTCGATACTCTTTTTCCAAGACCACATCTCTAAAGTGGCGTGTGCTAGCCCAGCCATTAATGCATCGCCAGCACCTGTAACGTTAGTTACGCTGGTAGTTCTTGGTTTGAGTCGTACGCTCTCTTTTTGGTTGCTAGCAAAGATGCCTTTTGAACCAAGGCTTAGAACCACTTCTGTTACACCAAGATGATGTAGCGCATCGCAAATTCTAGGGTAGTCATCTTCAGAGCTCGCTTTGATACCGGAAAGAAGCTCGGCCTCAATAAGATTGGGTTTTAATAAATCGATTTGAGATAAATAGGGTTTAAGTTTTAACGCTTTGTTTGCAGAAACAGGATCGACATAGATGCGTGTGTTGTCGATACAGTTAAACAGGTACGAGAGCGCGTCTTCACTCAGGTTTGCATCTATTACAACTAAATCACTGTGTGAGATAAGAGACTTATGCTTGGTCATTTGTTCAGCATTGAGTTGCTCCAATACTTTCATGTCATTCAGTGCGATTTGCATTTCACCTTCATTGTCATGAATAGAGAGATAGGTCGCCGTTCTACCTTGTTGGCAGCGTAGAAGGTGGCTAACACCAACCCCTGCATCTATGCAGGCTGAGACTAACTGCTCTCCCCACTGGTCGTTGCCGATGCTACTGATCAGTTCGACTTTGCTACCAAGTCGAGCTAAGTTGTCCGCTATGTTACGAGCAACGCCTCCTGGGCTGTAATGAAGTGTGCCCGGATTCGAATCACCATTGAGCAAAGGTACAGAAGCCTTGCCACAAAGATCCATATTGGCACCACCGATAACAATCGCTGTTTTTTGCGAGGCGAGAATATAACCTTTACCTTTAATTAGTCCTTTATTGGTTAAGTTCATGATGTGTCCGGCAATCGCACTGCGACTGATCATCAATTGATCTGCCAGTTCCTGTTGTTGAATCATTGGGTTCTCGCGCAATATGGCGAGTATCTGCTGCTCTCTAGGTGTCACAAACATGTGTCCGTTTATCAAACATGTGTCCATATTATCGACTTGTTGCTATTTGTGTTGTGGAATACGGGCGCGTTTCATAAATAGAACAACATTTCACCAATTGCAGTATAATGTGTGACCAAGAAGACTTTGTTGGGTCGATATACACAAGCAAAGTGCTAGTAATCAGAGAAAGTAAACAAAGTTGTGTTTGGAGATGAGTGACGTGATAATTGGCGCAATGTGTTTTAAAGGTGTTGGTTGTGGTTTTGAAAACCTTGAGTGCTGAGCGCGAAAAAATAACGGTCTTTTTTCCTTCTTTAGTTCGACGTATCGGCGGCGAAAAAGCGAAAGAGTTAAAAGCAATTGCATCTGAGCACAAATGTGAGCTTAAAAGGATTCGACGTTCAAGGAACTGGCAGATATCAGGTTTTTTCGAGCAACTATCTGAATACACCCAACAGCTTAAAGTCGCTGGCATAGTTACAGATACGCCATTCATCGTTGAAAAAATCAGTGAGGCTCTGAAACCTTATGAGAAAGCTTTTCTTCCTGAACGGTTAGCCGCTCTGATTTCGAAAAATGAAAATATTACTCTGGCAGAATTGATGGACAAAACGGGCTGTACTATTGCACAAGCCCGTTTAGCACGAGACGAAAATGAGCTTTAAGACGGTACGGCTCTCTTCTTTTCGATTATTTGCTAGTGATCGTTAGTCGAGTTCTTTTAATAATTCTTTTAGTACTACTAGGACGCCACTGTCGTCGTTGCTCGGTGCGCTGAAGCGAGCAAAAGATTTAACCTCATCATGGGCGTTTTCTACCGCATAAGAGTGGTAGCTGGCTTGTAGCATTTCCACATCATTAAAGTAGTCACCGAAGCTCATGGTTTCTTGGGAAGTAAAGCCAAGTTGATTTTGCAGATAAGTAATGGCGTCGCCCTTAGAGGCGGCAGGGTTCATTACATCTAGCCAGATTTTTGCACTGACCACGACTTTTTGAGTATCACCGAAAGCAGGGTTAATCACAGGGAAAATATGCTTTTCTGAACCTTCAAAGTGACAAATTGCAACTTTCAAGAAATCGTCTTCGATAGTCGTTAAATCTTCAACGATTTCACAACGGTGGTAGTATTTCTGCACTTCCTCTCGAGCACGTTGATCTTCCGTTTCTATGTAGGCGGAACGTTTACCACAAAGAACAATGTGTGCGCCGTCAATCGAACGCGCAGCTGCAATCAAATCATTAATCACCGCTGAGTCTAAAGGCAGACTGTACAGCTCTTGGCCTTTATGCATCACCAAGGTGCCGTTTTCAGCAATAAACATGATCTGGTCTTTCACATCTGAAAAGGTATCCAGCAAGCTGTAGTACTGTCGGCCTGAAGCCGCAGCAAATATGATGTTTTTCTCAACGAGTTTTGGGTGAAGTGTAAAAAATTCAGGGTCAAGCTGTCCGCGGCCGTTGAGAAGTGTTCCGTCCATATCGGTTGCAATAAATTTGATGTTACGTTGTGACATATATTGAATTCTCTTGTTTGAATGCGTTTGGCTACGGAAACTAAGACGTTAATCCTGTTAAGACTGCGTACGATACAACGTATCGAAACAAATGATAAGCGCCGAATAAACCAGTTACTTAAATTCAGCCTGAACTCGTTGAATGCATTGTTACTACAAACGCCACTCAATGTGCCAATGCAGGATAAGTAAAGAAAACAAGATGAGCAAAGTTAAATGCAAAGTGGGCAAGTACTGAGCACCAAAGTCGTCCGGTGAAATGGAATATCAGTCCATATCCTAAACCTGCAAACGTCGCGAACAGCGCAAGTAACATCCCACCACCAATATGAGCCAACCCAAACAACACGCTGGCAGTAACCAAGCCGATCCACCAAGCGTAGCGACGAGAAAGAGACTGTTGAATCAAACCACGAAATAACGCTTCTTCCGCGACACAGGTAATCATCAAGTTATTAAGTGCAAAAAGAAACAACCAGTCAGGCAGGCTAAGTTCTATTTTTAAGGCTCCGGTTAAAGAGGCTAAGGGAAGCAAACTTACGAGCAAAACTATCGCCAGCAAGACACCTTTGAAATGAAGTTTCTGTTTAATTCCCACAAGCTGCGGATAAGCTAACAGCAGGGCAAAAAACGCTATCGGTTTGTCCAAATTTAAGTACATCGTAAATGGCAGACTTTGCGGACCCGCATAGACATGATCCAAAACCAGCAAATTGTTAAAACCGGGTAGGCGATGCAAGAATAGAAGGCCACAAGTCAGGATAACAACTGTCCAACAAAGGTTGATAAGCAGCTTATTACGCTTATGTGCCACTAAAGTAGGAATGTAATGGGCAACCAAAAGTAAAACGGTGGAAATAGCTATTGCCAACGGTTCTACACGCCCAAAGATAAGCGCGCATACTAATGCTACCGCCAATAAAGCAAAGGTAATGAGTTTATGGCGAGTGAACCCGCTGAAGATTGCTGCAATCAGAGGTAACCATATCCAGATGGCAGGGGATAAGATCATTAAACATTCCTTATTTATCAGCGAGCTTTGCCGTTGCAAGGCGAGGATAGCACTAAATCAGGGGCTGTTGCTGCTCAATAGTAAACATTCAAAAAACAAATGAGTGATGAAATTTACATGCGCTGAACATTGTGTTTGGTGATCTCGTGTAACCTAGCGCGCGAGATTGGACCTCAATATAGCTTAACCAATTACAGTGTTAGGAAAAATAAGGATCGTGAATTACTTAGCATTGCAGTTCTATATAAGGTACAGATTTGAAAGGTATTGCCCGAAAATTGAAGAGACGAGTTGGAAGATTATTGGTCACGTTGATCACTGTGGCTTTCTGTCTGCCTTTGGTGCTGGTTGTTATCTTGAAGTTTGTGAACCCGCCGACTTGGGGCTGGCAGGTATCCCGCACCTTGTTTCCTCCTAAGGGATACCCAGAGCAGACTCAGCATCAATGGGTATCGATAGACTCCACATCTCCCTCATTGCCTTTAGCGATTATGGCTTCGGAAGACCAGAGATTTCCTTATCATTGGGGCGTCGATGTTTCGGCATTACTGTCTGTGATCAGTAGCAGTGGAGACCAAGGACCAAAAAGAGGTGCGAGTACCATTACCCAGCAGACAGCAAAAAATATCTTTCTGTTCCCAAGTCATACTTATCTGCGCAAAGCCTACGAACTTTATATCGCGTTGCTGATCGAGTTGGTCTGGGGCAAAGAACGAATCATGGAAATGTATTTGAACGTTGTTGAGTTTGGTCCAGGTATTTATGGCGTTCAGGCGGCAAGTGAGCATTATTTTGGTGTTTCTGCACATCAGTTAACGCCTTATCAAGCCGCACAATTGGCGGTTGTACTGCCAAATCCCTACAAAATACAGCCAATACCCATGACTCCTTATGTGCAGGAGCGAGTTCATTGGGTACTAAAGCAGATGAGAAATTTAGGTTCACTGGCTTTATAAAATAGGCAACTAATTACTCTAGGTTGATACCGTTTTCTGACTTAAGCTCAAATTCGGTTTCACCAACGGCTCGTAAGTCACGAAAAAGATTGAATTAACGTTGATACTCGCATAACTATAGGCTAAACATAACGATGTGTTGTTTAACAGGAGTGAACAATGTTTGTCTCAAGCAATTATCACAAAAAGATTGTTGCAGATTTAAAGGATCAATCCGCTTCAACGAGCGCTTTTAGAGATTCCCTCAAGAAAACGGTTCCCTATATCGAATTTACCCCTACAGGGAACGTTTTATATGCCAACGATCTTTTACTGAATTCATTCGGCTATCAACTGGAAGAGGTTCTCAACAAACATCATAGCGTGCTGTGTTTCCCAGAAGATGTGGAAAAGCTAGAATACAAAGAGTTATGGCAGTCTTTGGCGAAAGGTGAGCCTACCAATGGAACATTTATCCGCAAAGATAAAGCAGGTAATGCGGTATGGCTAGAAGCTACCTATTTTCCGATTATCAAAAATGGAAAAGTGGAATCTGTCGCTAAAGTTGCTTCTGATGTGACGACCGAGCAAGCTGAACTAGAAAGAAACCAAGCCTTGTTGAAGGCGTTGGATAAGTCTCTGGCTGTGATTGATTTTTCACCGGACGGCATTGTACTGGGAGCGAACAAAAACTTTCTTAATTGCCTTGGATATTCATTGAATGAGGTTGTGGGCAAACACCACCGACAGTTCTGTGATGAAGAGTTCTATCGAGAAAATCCTAATTTCTGGAAAGATCTCACCACAGGTAATATCAAAAGTGGCCTTTTTAAACGCATTGATAAGCATGGGCGAACCATCTGGCTTGAAGCCACTTATAACCCTATTTATAACCATGCCAATCAGGTCGTTAAAATCATTAAGCTGGCGAGTGATATTACTGGGCGAGTCGAAAAGGCGATGAAGGTGAAAGAGGCCGCATTAATTGCATGTAAAACTGCTCATGAAACCGTCAATATTTCACAAAAGGGTAAGGAGAGAGTTGAGATTCTACTTTCTAACTCAGAAGATATTAATGGTTCTGTTCAAGGGGTAGGCGCGTTAATTGCGCAACTTAATGAACAAGCACAGAGTGTAAATGCGATCATTTCAACCATTACGGCCATTGCCGAGCAAACCAATTTACTCGCTCTTAATGCTGCTATAGAGGCGGCTAGAGCTGGCGATCAAGGGAGAGGTTTTGCTGTCGTCGCTGATGAAGTTCGCAAGTTAGCCGCCCGAACATCTCAATCAACAGCTGAAATTGCAGAGGTGATTACAAAGAACACCACGATTACTCAAAGCATCGATACACACATTCAAGCTGCGCTGGAGAAAACCAACTACGGTGAAACTCAGGCTATCGAGATCAAAGCGGTTATCGACGAAATTGTAATGGAAGCAAATCTGGTTTCTGAATCAGTGAAAGGATTGTCATTGTAGGCAGAACGGAAGCACTTGTCCCTAATAAATAAGAGATGGTGACTCCATCTCTTTTTTATATCTGGAGTGGATCGCGATAAAAGCAGAGTTTCAACGGTGTATTTATTGTCCGTTGCGAATGGTATAAAACGGGGAATGAAACGCTTAGTTCGACTGATATGGGCATATTCGAAACTACCTTCGATAAACTTTTGTATATAACCAATTAAGTTAGTAAAACGTTTTATCTATAACTATTGTTTGCGAGGTAAAACGTTTTACTTGAATTGATTACTTTGTAAATCAGACTGTTAGAGAGTCATATTGTAGATGAAACATGGTGTTTCCCTTGGTGGTTACTATTTTAAGGAATGAATATGACGAAATATTTGCGGGCTTTGGCATCCCCTCTATCTCAGCTATCGCTCATAGGGCGTGCGCTGATGTTGCCTATCTCCTTACTCCCAGCCGCAGGCTTATTACTTGCGTTTGGTGACAAATTTGGCATGCCATTAATGATGCATGCTGGTGGTGTGGTATTTGACAACTTGCCGTTACTTTTTGCGATTGGTTCTGCGGTAGGTTTGGCTTCAGAATCCGGGATTGCTGCTCTATCAGCAGCCGTTTCAATACTCATTATCAATTCAACAATTAGCTCCTTACTTGGCATTACACCAGAAATGGCAAGTGCAGGTGGTAAATACGCATTAGTGCTTGGTATTCCATCGCTACAAATGGGCGTTTTTGGCGGCCTGATTTCCGGTATCTTAGCGGCATACTGCTATAAGCGTTATCACGACATTCGATTGCCTGAATTTTTAGGCTTCTTTTCCGGCAAACGATTTGTAGCCATTTCATGTGCGTTTTACTCTTTTCTATTAGGTTTAGTTTTACCCTACGTTTGGCAATACGTTCAGAATGGTATCGATGCTTTATCCACCGTGGTAAATGGCGACAACCAAATGGTATCAACCTTTATCTTCGGACTGACAGAAAGGGCACTGATTCCATTGGGTTTACACCATGTATGGTATCCATCATTCTGGTTCACTTTTGGTGAGTATGTGACACCAACAGGCGCTGTCATTAATGGCGACCAAACTATTTGGTTTAAGATGCTGACAGATGGTGTGAAATCATTCAGCTCTGATACGTACAACGATGCTGGCAAGTTTATGCAAGGGGAATTCCCTCTGATGCTTTTTGCATTACCTGCCGCATGTTTGGCGATGTATCACGAGGCACACACGAAGAACAAAAAAATAGCAGCGGGTATTTTGTTTTCGGCAGCGTTGACCTGTTTCATTACCGGAATTACTGAGCCTGTTGAGTTTACCTTTATATTCGTTGCGCCAATTTTGTATGTGTTTAATGCCGTAATGGCGGGTTTGTCATACATGACTATGTATGCGCTTGATGCACATATTGCCAAGTCATTCTCGGCTGGGCTGATAGACTATATTTCTTTTGGCATCATGCCTTCACTAAATGGTTTTGAAACGAATTGGGTCAAAGTAATCTTCATTGGTATCCCTATGGCGTTGATCTATTACGGAGTCTTCAGAGTAGTGATCCGTAAGCTAGATGTAAAAACGCCGGGTAGAACGGATGTTTCTAACAATCTGGATGAAATTACCGATGAAGAACTCACGACACAAATTTTGTTAGCCATTGGCGGAATGGATAATATTGCAAGCTCAACTGCGTGTATTACGCGCCTACGGTTGCAAGTGAAAGATAAGGATAAAGTGAATCGAGATGCGTTGAGCGACTTGGGTGCGAAAGGCGTGGTTTATGTTGGTGATACTGGTATTCAAATCATATTTGGTGCACGAGCACAGTTCCTTTCTGACCAAATAGAGTCACTGCAACAGCAAATGGTATAGTGACGCGGTAACATAATGCGAAGCGATGGGGTATCCCATCGCTTTTTCTATGCTGAGTTACGATGAATGAACTTAGCTGGCAGTAGCATGCTTTTATGATCGGAATCAGAAGGGTTACGAATACTGTCTAGCAAACGCAGTGCCGCAGATTCCCCAACAGAATAAGGATCTGTGTAGACACAAGTCAAAGAAGGGTGATTGAGCATAAGCTGTTCAGAATCATCGAAGCTGATTAAGGCTACACGCTCATCAATAAACAGTTCTTTTCCTATCTCTCGACCACTTTTGCGAACACCGTTAATACAGCTTAGAGCGCTGGAAGCATCGTGACAGAGTATTGCTGTAATTTGAGTTTGCTCTGTAAGTAGCATATTCACGGCTTGAACCAGATCTTCGGAGATGAAATCTCCGTCTAAAATCCATTCCTGTTTCGAAGGTAATCCATATTGGCTTAGCGTATAACGGTAGCTAGCGATGCGTTCATCTCTGCATGGAGACCCAGTTGTTCCGCCAACATAAGCGATACGCCTATGTCCCTGACGAATCAGGTGCTCCGTAGCCAATTTTGCGCTGTGTGTATTGTCTGGAGTGATGTAATCAATATCGCTATCGAGTTTTGCTGAAGATAGGCAAACTAACGGTATTTGAAAGCTTTCTGGTTTTCGAAGTGATAGCAGATGCTGATCATCGATAGGAGACATGATGATCCCTTCGACCCCTTGTTGATATAGGGTGAGAAGCTTTTGATCGTAGACCTCTGCGTTTTGTCCGCATTGTGTCAGATAAAGCATGTATCCATTTTGTTCAAGAACGTCGCTAATTCCTGCCACCATACGATAAGTCGAAAAGTCATTTTTGTTGTTGACCATCAAACCAATCGTTTTGGTCGATTGAGTACGTAAGTTTGCTGCAGTCTGATTTCGAACAAACCCCAACTCATCAATGGCTTTTTGAACACGAGCGATTGTCTGGGCTGAAATTCGACCTTTCTGACTTAATACAAGTGACACAGTAGTAACCGAAACATTGGCGTGTTGAGCAACGTCTGTAATGGTTATCTTTTTATTGCTTTGCGACATAAAAGGTCCAAATCCATGTGGGTAAATGCAGTGTAACAAAAAGGTTCCTATGGGTCACAGTTGGCTATCTAAGTTGTAAAACAGATCGGCAATCTGTTTGATTTTCTTGTCGATGTCGTCTGCTGAAATATTACCAAATCCGAGCACTGCACCTTGCCAGTTGCGCAGTTTGAAATCTGGATGCTCGTAGTAACTTAATGGCCTTATGATAATCCCTTTTTCGAATGCTTTTTGTGACAATGTCACCTCATTAACATCTTTTAGCCACTTAAGCGTAACGTGAAGGCCCGCGGCTTGGCTGATAACCTCAGCATCATCACCAAAATGCTCGTTTATGGAGAGAATCATCTGATGATGTTTTTCTTTATAAAGTCTACGCATCTTTCTGATATGGCGCAGAAAATCTCCTGAACTTATGAAATCAGCAAGGGCAGCTTGGATGTGTGTAGGGGAGTCTCCGGTCAATGCATCTTTTATCGCTAAGCATTTCTCGACCAAAGCGGAAGGAACGATGAGATAGCCCATTCTCAAACTGTTGAACATAGTTTTACTCAACGACCCGATATAGATAACTCGCGAATCGTGGCCGATTTCAGACGATAGACCTTGTAGACTGGTGTAAGGACGATGTGCGAACTGAAACTCACTGTCATAGTCGTCTTCAATAATCCAGTGATTCCCCTGAGTTGCCCATTCAATCAGCTTTAAACGTTGCTCCGTATTTAACGTTGTGCCCATTGGGTATTGGTTGCTTGGAGTAATGTATAAAGCGCGGGCTTTACTGTTGATAATGCTCTCCAAGTCAAAACCTACATACTCTTCAACATGAACAGGCTCAAACCGGTAGTTTAAAAGCTCAATGATTTTACGCATTTTGGAATAGCCCGGTTGTTCCATCAATACTGAATCATGGCTCTCCATTACTGCCATCAGCGCTATCATTAACGCTTGTTGTGCGCCCGACGTAATAATGATTTGGCTGGCATCGCAATGTACAGAGCGACTGGTAGCAAGATAATCTCTCAAGGCCATTCTAAGAGCACTATCACCTTGGATACCATTGTTGCCAAGTAAGTATTGGCGGGTGGAGTGCAACTGAACATACTTGTGCCACTTGGCAATAGGGAACTGATGCAGATCGGGAACACCCGGAGCAAAAGCGCTGTTAATAGAAGGTATGCTTTTGTTGGTCTCGGTTGATTTGACGATGCCTGCACATGGCAAGTAGTGATCAGGCAGTTCAACCGTCACGTAGAAGCCAGAACCGGAGCGTGCTTCAATGTAACCTTCAGCAGCGAGCTGTTCATAGGCCGCAGTAACAGTATTTCTGCTGAGTTGAAGTTCTTCGGCAAGCTTACGTGTTGAAGGAAGCTTGCCTCCTTTATGCCAAAGCTGTTTAACGATTTTTTCGCGTATAGCGTGGAACAGGCTTTCCTGTTTCGATGATTTGTCGTTTTGCAGTACTAAATCACCGGAGTCGATGGGTTGCAAAGTGGATCTGTCCTTAATCCAAAACTGGTTCTTCTTAAGGTACCAGTGTGTTGCTACATTGCAACCATGAAGTCAGATTTAGATAGGGATAGACGATGCTTTCAAATACACCGAGAACGCAGATTAAAAAAGCAGTACACAAAGCTCAGTTTGATTTGGAGAGTCTTCACCAAATTATTGATGAAAGCCTAATCGCACATATTGCGATTAATAATGAACAGGGACCGGTGGTCATTCCGATGTTAGCTTGGCGCGTGGACGACCATGTCTACATCCATGGTGCCAATAACAGCCGCTTGCTACGTTCACTAAAAAACGGGGTGCAAACCTGTTTAACTTTTACCTTGTTTGACGGATGGATACTGGCTCGGTCTGCTTTTCATCACAGCGCTCATTATCGCTCTGCTGTTGTCTTTGGTCATTTTACAGTCGTAGATGACAACAGAGAAAAAGATCGTTTGCTGAATCATTTTGTAGAACACATTGCACCTGGGCGTACGCAAGAAGTGCGTTTGAGCAACGAGAGAGAACTCAGTGCAACCATGTTACTGCGCATTCCGCTCAGCGAAGCATCGGTTAAAGTCAGCAAAGGTGTGGTTAATGACGATAAAGAGGATTTGGATCTGCCTGTATGGGCTGGTTATTTGCCTTATCGAACCGTTGTTGGGCCACTAAAAGCGGTTGATGAGTTAAGTGATGTTGTAGAAACACCGGATTACAGCGCAGCTTACGGACATCGCTGGCACAATGCTTAAACAACGCTAAAACGAAAAAGCTCCCTTTAAGGGAGCTTTCGGAATTCATTTTAAGCTAGCCAATCATACGTTGGCTGCTTTCATCACACTCATTAATCACAATAGTTTGAGCACGTTTGAAGAAGTTAAAATCTGTTGCAGTTGCACTTGTGTATGCGCCCATCACGCGACCGATAATCAAATCGCCATTTTCCAGTTTAGGTAGCATGATATTTTCTGCAATCACATCAATACTGTCACAGGTTGGGCCTGACAAGACGCTAGGTACAAACTCACCATCTTGTTTTAACGTCACGATAGGGTATTCAGAGTGATCAAATATCAAACCACTGAAAGAACCGTATACACCATCGTCCAGGTAATACCAAATCTGGCCCTCACGTTCTGCTTGTCCCATTACTGATGCAACGCTGGTTACTGCAGGAGCAACAATGAAACGACCAGGTTCCGCAATCACTTGTACTGTTTCTGGTAACTCGTTTAACGCTTCGTTAATCGGCTTGCAGAATTGGTCGATAGGCATCACCTGTTTTGTGTAAGTAACAGGGAAACCGCCACCAATGTCGAGTGCGCTTAACGCTGGCAGACCGCGTTCAAATACTTGATCCATCACTTGTTTACAGCTGCGAATTGCATCTACATATTTTTGTGGATTAGTCGTTTGAGAACCGACATGGAATGACAGCCCTTTAATGTGAATGTTCCATTCTTTTGCGGTTTCAATGATTACTAATGCCTGCTCAGCAGAACAACCAAACTTTTTAGATAAATCAGCAAAAGCTTCAGTGTTACGGAAGCTCAGGCGAACAAGCAGTTCAACTTGATCTTTATACGGTTTGAACTTTTCTAACTCATTAAGGTTATCTACCACAAACACATTGCAACCGTAGGCCAGTGCATCGCGAATATCGCGGTCACGCTTGATTGGGTGTGTGTGGATTGTGCGCTCAGCTGGTACACCTTGTTGCTGAACAAGTTCAACTTCACCAGTAGTGGCTAAATCGAAACATGCACCTTCTTCCAAAAGTGTTTTTACAACATTTGGATGAGGAAGTGGCTTGAGAGCAAAGTGCAGTGCGACATTTGGTAATGCATTGCTTAGCGCACGATATTGAGAGCGAATAATATCGCAATCAAGAATCAGTAAAGGAGCACCAAACTGTGCAACAGAGGTTTCGATTAAGTCGATATTTTCTGCAGACAAAGCTTGGGAAGAAAAAGATTGAAAATCCAATACAGAAGCTGAATTAGCCATAGCAATTCTCCAATATAACAAGGCACTTTTCATGGTCTTGGATGATGAAAAGTGGAGCGTCAATAAAAGCGCGTTCGCGCCGTCAAAGTCACTCTTGGATAGTTGCTCTATCGCCTTGCCACAAAACTGCTGTGATGTACTCGGATTGGCTATCATCAAGAAGCAGGGCGATAATAAGGTCATACTTTTTCTCACGCAATAAAAAATATCCCAATAAAACCAAAAATTTTTTATCGATAAGATAATTAAAAATGATGCATTATTATTCACTGTTCTATTTCCTCATCCTTAAGGAAATAGGCTTTTGTTAATGGCCAACTTTAAGCAAAACAACCCCTGATAGAATCAAGAACACACCAAAATAGCGAACCAGTGAAGAAGCATCCCCATAGACAAATACTCCTACGAGGAAGGTGCCAGCTGCACCGATACCTGTCCAAACCGCGTAGGCAGTGCCCATAGGTATTGTCTTTTGCGCAAAAAATAGCAGTGTTCCACTGATTGCCATAAAGCTGATGGCCATAATAATCCCCAGCCATTTGTATTGTCCGCTTTGCGCAAGTTTCAGGCCTACGGGCCAACCGATTTCTGTTATCCCAGCCAAAACCAAATACAACCAACTCATAAACAATACACCTTCAATTTAACAAACATGATTTGCGGCTAATGGTATCTGAATCTATGATGGATAAAAGTTAATACCTATCGAATAAATTCATATGTTGAGTCTTGAGCAAATTAAAATGATGGTACTCGCAGCGGAACTTGGTTCGTTTTCTGCCTGTGCGCGCAAAATGGGGAAAGTGCAGTCAGCGGTAAGTCACGGCATTAGTACTTTAGAAATAGATTTAGGGGTTGAGCTTTTTGATCGTTCCTCGCGCAATCCCAAATTAACCGTTGCCGGTGAACGCTTGATTCGAAGCGCAAGAAATTTGCTTGCACAAGCGGATGAGTTTCAAAAAATCGCTCAATCAATAGAGAAAAAAGAAGAAGGTGCATTAACCATAGCGATTGATGATGGCGTGACGAATAAGAAACTGGCTGAATTGTTTAAACGCTTGGATGATAAGTTTCCTTCAACTCAGATCGATGTTTTAACCATGGCATCTACAGATATTTGTCAGGAAATTGCGTCTAACAATGTCGATCTAGGCGTGATGTTTACTGAACTAGATATGACAAAAGAAGTAGATTTCTGTTATGTCGGTAGTGTGGATTACATCGCAGTCTGCCATCCACTTTATCCGCTTTCGGAAATAGAAGTGAAGCTGCCTTCTGATTTATCTTCCTATCGGCAGATCGCTGTGCGAGGAAAGCTGAAACAGGAGTCTCACAACTTAACCAGTATAAGTCCCAAAGTTTGGTGGAGTTCAAGTCACTACAATGTGTTGGAGTTGGTGAAACAACAAGTTGGTTGGGCTTACTTACCCCTCTTTTTGGTTGAAGAGTTACTGGTATCAGGGGAACTTCGTAAAGTGAGCATCGCTTTTGACCACAAAGCCTGGAATGTGCCAGTAGATTTAGTTTTCAGTAAGGGGACAGAGAAAGGCCCTGTATTCAAATGGTTATTTGATGAGCTTAAGTTGATATTCAATTAATCAATATATGTGATATGTGACGGTTTACTCATACAGTACACGTGAAAATAAGTGCTTGATTTAGGTCAATGTATTTATTCAGAAAAATTGATGAAGATGATTAATACTTTTAGGTGATACTGTGCGCTATAGGCTTCTATAGTAGAGATTATTAGACCTAAAAGGATGGTTGTCATGATCGAAATCTTAAATCAATTAGATAAGCAGTTAGCAAAACCGGATATAGGTAAACTGGTATTACGTGTCAGTTTCGCATTTATGTTTTTATTACACGGAATCCATAAAATACATGGAGGGACCGAGTTCATACAAGGTATGCTTGTAAAGAATGGCCTACCAGCATTTGTTGCTTATGGGGTTTATTTGGGCGAAGTTGTTGCACCAATTCTGATTATCGCAGGCCTTTTCACTCGCCTGTCCTCAATCGTCATAATAGGTACGTGTTTAATGGTTATTTACCTAATGCACATGGACAACTTTTTTACGCTAAACAAGGTCGGCGCTTGGGCAGTTGAAGGTGTAGCTGTTTATCTGTTTGCTGCTATTGCTACCTTATTCTTGGGCTCGGGTAAGTACGCTTTAAGACCTGACGCATAACAACTAAGACTAAGCCGGATGCAAGTTAGCTTCCGGTTATTTTTAGTATTTTTAATGCACTATAACTTGATTTTGATTTACTAACTTTTAGATGGTTAAACGAACATTTCACATCCTCAAACCACGCAACTCAAGTGTTCAACTTAAACACCACAAGCTAATTACCAGAGAATGCGCAAGATCCCAAAAAAGGGCTGAAATAGGTCCTATGATTTAGATACTGAATGCGTAACTCTGGCCGTCACAGAAAGCTTTGGAGCACGTTTGAACTATGAACTCAACTCAACATTCACCAGTTCCTTGTCTATTAGATACTTGGGCGACAAACGAAACTGCTCTGTATAGATGGCTAACCCAGCATTGTTCCTGTCAAGATTTAGCGTATGACTTGTTGCAAGAAACCTTTCTTCGAGCTTTGCAAAGAGAGCGAGCATTTTGTGATATTGAAAATCAAAAAGCTTGGTTGTTCACGGTTGCGAAAAACTTACTAATTGATGAATGGCGAAAATCGGGGCGGCTAGAACCTATTTCAGAGAATAGCGATCTATACACGTTGGATTTTAGAGCAGAGCGTGAGCCAATTGACAGTCTTGCTCAATGTCTTCCTAAAGCTCTGGCATGTTTGAGTGAAGAAGACCGTTCTGTTATCGAGTTTTGTGATTTACAAGGACACAGTCAGCAAGAATTTGCGAAACTCCACCATTTAACTTTAACGGCAGTAAAATCTCGTATTCAGAGAGCGCGACCAAAACTTCGCGCACAACTAAAAGTAAACTGCCACATTACCTTCGATGAACATCATAAAGTCTGTTGCTTCACACCTAAACGCTCTTAGCTTTCTGAGTAAGCCTTAATTTCATTATTTTCATATCTACAGGCAGATTTATTGCGTCTTTTCAGCGCTGACTTCGTCTTAATAAACGAGCGAGAGCCGTTGGCTTTTTAATGTTTAACGTAAGGAGAGTGCGAGATGTTCTGGGTTTTTACGTCATTAGCTGATTGGTTTACTTACCAACTATTGGAATTAGACGCCGAGACTCGGTTAGGCCAAGCGGTCCATTTTTTTGTTGAAGACACCAGTAAGATCCTCGTTTTATTGGCAGTAATGATTTATTTGATAGCTCTTTTTCGCGCCTCTCTCAATGTGGAGAAAGTGAGAGACTATCTCTCTGGTAAAAAACGCGTTGTTGGCTACTTTATGGGGAGTGTTTTTGGGGCTATTACTCCATTTTGTTCATGTTCAAGTATTCCGGTATTTCTTGGTTTTACGACAGCAGGCATACCACTAGGTATCACCATGGCTTTTCTTATTACTTCTCCCTTAGTGAACGAAATAGCAGTATTACTCCTCATCAGCCTCTTGGGGTGGAAGTTTACTCTTCTGTATGTATTAGCCGGTATGGTTATTGGCATGTTCAGTGGTTGGTTACTTGATTTGCTAGGTGCTGAACGTTGGCTTCAACCTTTTGCAGCTAAAGCGATGAAGAATGCGCCTAATGTTGCTTCTGGAGTCGTTAATCAAAGCGAAACCAGCCCGATGACATTCAAACAGCGTAATGAATTTGCGAAGAGCGAAACACACGAAATTTTCAGTCGAGTGTGGAAGTGGGTTTTGATAGGTGTTGGTGTTGGTGCTGCGTTACATGGTTACGTACCAGACGGCTGGATTGAAAGCCATTTAGGGAGCAGGCAGTGGTGGTCTGTTCCTGCTTCTGTACTTATTGGTATACCTCTCTACTCAAATGCGACAGGTGTTATTCCAATTATGGAAAGCCTGCTACGTAACGGGTTGCCCGTAGGCACAACGCTAGCGTTTTGTATGAGTACGGTCGCTGCAAGCATTCCTGAGTTTGTGATGTTGAAACAGGTTATGCAGTGGCGTTTGCTAGGGATACTTTTTGCTTTATTACTTAGCGCATTCACGATTATCGGGTGGATGTTTAATTTAATTAGTTGGGAAATTTGAAGAGGTTGTATATGAAAGTGTTCAAAGTGCTTGGTTCTGGCTGCGCAAACTGCATCAACACAGCAAAACTGATTGAGAACGTGGCAGAAGCGGCAGGGGTTGAAGTGAAGGTAGAAAAAGTCACGGATATGGAAACCATTATGAACTACGGTGTTATGTCAACACCGGCGGTTGTCTTGAATGAGCAAGTCATTCATGCAGGAGGGGTTCCCTCTGAAGAGAAAGTTAAGCTTTGGATTTAAGCAGAGACTGATAGTGCGACTCAATATGCTACAGTGTCACAAAATGAGTCGCACCATTTTTATAAATCTAACTCATTGTAAAATAGGCTTTACTTGGTTTTTACCGCATTTTTTAGCCTCTAACAGGAAGTTATCGGCACGCTCAAAAGCAGAAACAAAAGTATCGTTTGGGGTAATTTCTACGACACCAAAGCTGCATGTGATGGTTATTTCTAAAGAGGGTATATTCAAACACTCAATACTGCTTCGGATACGCTCTGCGGCTTGAACTGCATGGGGAAGATCGTCACTTGGCAATAGCAGCATAAACTCATCACCACCAAATCGCCCAATCAGATCGGCAGGTCGAATCTCTTTCCTTACATGCTCCGAAATTGTGGTTAGTACTTTGTCTCCAATTGTGTGACCAAAGGTATCGTTGATTTGTTTGAAGCCATCAATATCAAATAGAGCCAAAGACAGTGGTTGGTTAATCCGACGACAGCGGCTAATTTCATTCTTCACATTTTTAATAAAATATTGCCTTGTCTGAGCGCCAGTCAGTACATCTCTCTCGGCAAGAATTCGCAGGTTTCGGTTATCAAGCAGTATGTGGGGAACCCACAAACCAAAATAGGTGTTTGCAGCAAGCAGGGATATCGTAAATTGATAAACCATCGCGTGATTTCCTAACTGTAACCACGAGACTAAGATAGCGGTCGTTGTACTCAGGATTCCCAAACTTAGAAAGGCGCGACCAGCACTTTCTGTAAATACAATCCACATCTGAGCTATGCCTAAAAAGAAGACACAAAACACTACGCTGGATGCAGGATAGATAGACACTAAAACACTAATGAGAGCCAGTACAACAATCGCTATGGCCTGCTTATACAGATAGTTCGATAATGATGACTGCTCATAAACAGACTTAAAATTTTCAACCAGCCAATGGCTTTCTTTGGGGTAATATTTTGACAATATAGCAACTGTGATGGGCGCTATAACCACGACCCCAACTAAATCGCCTACCCACCAAGGGCCCCAAAGTGACATGATTTCACTAGGTAAAATGATGCCTGTAATAGCCAGAACATTCGATCCACCAATCGCCGCAATTAGCGATGAGGTTGCTGCAATGATGAGAAACATCAAAATTAAGTAGGGGATTCGGAATTGTTTTCCTGTGCGGCTAAGCTTTCGTAAAATGGTGGCACCAAGCCAATAAGAAACACAATGTGAAGTAGCAAAGAGCAGTCCGGTCAGTAATAAAGTGGAACTGCTTTGATGGCCTTGATAGATGCTGTCTTCCCAGAATGTGGTTGTTATCGAAGCAAATAGAACGATTGGAATGGCGCGCCATCCGAAAATAAGAAATACAGCGTATGTGACTCCAGAGGGTGGAAACCATATACTCGCGTGCGGTGCATATTCCATAAGTGCTGCCGCTCGCCACAGTAATATCCAAGCTACTGTAATGAGTACAGGTTTAGATATCGTATTAAACCACTTGTTTCCAAACCTTGAATGTCTTTCTGGGCAAGATCCTTCCATCCCTTTACGTCCTTTATATTTGCTTTTAGTTTTTTTGGGAAAGCACTCTATTGTTCTAAAATTTAACGAATTTATTTAATTATTGAGTTGTACCATTCCAAGATTAGCTTTAGGTTTCAAATATCGCCACTTTTACTGACACTTAAGACAGTAAATGATATTTATACTGCTAAATTATTACTATAGATGCATACTTCCAGTAAAGTTTAGTTTGATTTCCAATCACAAAGGATCGGTAATAAGTGTTTGTTAAAAGAACCACACTGTTTTCACTTTGTTCTCTTGCCTTTGCCTGCAATGTTCATGCAAAAGGGTTTGATGTAATTGAAAATTTTTTAGAGCAGAGTTTTGCCTATACAGTGGTACTGAGTGACAGCGATGTTTTCACCGTTGGGATTAAAGATTTCAATCCAAACGAGCTCTTCAATACTGACAATCCAGAGTTGGGGACTGAAGATTCAGTTGCCAATCGCAAGAAATATGGAATATCGACGTTACCAATGTCTTTTCGCCTCAATGACGAAGAAGAGCAAAACAAACATGAACTCTTTTTCCGTATGTCAGGTCTAGCGACAGATGAAAATGTTAGATGGGGCAACGAAACAGTCTTAGACGATTTCCGGCAAGTCATCTTAGACGTCTATACCGCTTATCGATACGAATACAAGTTAGACGAACACTGGACAATTACCCCTGGAATAGGTACGCACTTAATGCGTTATGAGAACACTATGGACTACAACAGTGCCACAGGTAAATCATACGCACCTTTTTTGGATGGGCTGTTATTCAACACCACCGCGTGGGCCAACATCTACGAACCCCATTTAAAGCTCAGCTACAAGAAAAATGAAGATTGGGGAAAATGGCAAGTTTCCTCTGCCGGACACTATTTTTATGGCTATGGATGGGGTGAAGCTAACCAAGGTGAAATCGGCAATAGTGAAGGATGGTATATCGTTAACAGTGCTACGCTCGTATACGACATAGAGCAAATAGGGCGTTCTATTCAATCGGTTTATAGCACCATCCGAAGAGTCGATGTAGGCAGCGATGTATCAGAGCCTCTTGGTACTACTTTTTATTATGAAGCAACGGTCGGGTGGTTAATGACGCCACCATTTGAAATCAGCTTTGTTGACAATATAGGTTTAGGATTAACATTCAACTACGGAAGCGCTTTTAAAGGCGGGAGCTTGGTGTTGTTCTTCAATCAAGAATAAGAAGCTATTTTGATTCTGTTTCTGCCGGCTTTTTTGGCTTGATAAAGTGCTTCATCTGCTCGTTTAATTGCTTCTTTTGCTCGTTTTTCTAAAGAGCTGTCACATACACCAACACTGATCGTAATATTCACGGATTGGCTGCGATTATCTGAACGCTTAGTCGCACCATATTTATCATCTTTCGGGCGACTATCTGAATCACGAATCACTAGGTCATACTGTTCAATATCTTGCCTGATTTGCTCTAGATATTCCTTAGCTTGCTCAGCTGTTTTCCCTTTGAACAGAATCGTAAACTCCTCACCACCGTAACGATAAATCTTCGCCTTTCCTTTAACTAGGCGAATGCGACTGGCAACAAGTTTCAATACATCATCACCGGTATCATGGCCATAGGAATCATTGAATGATTTGAAATGGTCAATATCAACCATAGCGATGGCGAATTTACGCCCCGGACTTCTTAAATCGATTTCGAGTGCGTGTCGTCCTGGGAGCTGCGTCAATTGATCGTTAAACGCCATCTCGTGGCTGGCTGAGATTAAGTAGAGCATCATCAGAGCGCCAGACAACGAAAACATCGTGCTGGAAACAAACTGAAGTTGAAAAAATATAAAAGTGGTTGAAGACATCAAAATGGCGGTATAGATGAACACATCCATAATTCGGTTCTTAGTCAAAACAAAGATACCAGTGATACCAACCATTGCGAGCAAGTAGAGTACCAGTATAAATGGAAGCTTTGATATTTCAGGAACAGAAAACAAGAAGGTATCTTTAAGGCTGCCGTATCCACCAGAGACATAGTAATCAACCGTTACATACGCCCAAAGCCCGAAGCATGCCAATAGTATTAAGTAGACAAAAAATGCGCGGCTAAGCAAATCGCCATTCTTAAATGCATAACTCAATAAACAGGCGACAGGTAATACAAAACTGAGTATTGAGAGTTCAAGCAGGGTAGAGCCTGTATAGAGCGGTGACTGCAATCGGTACTGAATTACCCAATAGCTAATCAGCATGGTACAAGCAACCATTGCCATTCGGCTTTGTTTGAAAATAAATGCAATGGCAATAGAACTGAGAAATAAAGCGTAAGGCAAGCCACCCGCTAAACCACTATTGGCGCGGGTAAGAACAATAACGTTGTTCATTCCATACCAAATAGCTGCCAAGAGCATCAACGGGAATGTAAAACGAAACCAAGGCGACGTAACTAAACTCGACGACATGCTTATAAACTAGCCAACAGAATAACTACTAATTGTGTTTATGATTAATAAACTAAGAATAACTTTATTTAATGAATTTCCAAGCTTTTTGCTAAACTTTAGTTATAAAAGCGCGCGCTTGAGCAAAGATTGTTCAAGTAGGCTCGATCTTCGTTTGATTAAAGATCATTGATGCAATAACTTTGTTTGAACGTATCACATCGACACATCGGTATAGGAGAACTCGTATGCAACTGAATGTTGAAGTGCACAATTATATGGAAACACTCGTTGGACAAGTGATAGCACAAGACAAGTATGCTACGACATATAATCACGACCAATTAGCAGATCTCGCGTGCTTGGCTCTAAGCCAACTTCGTCCAATCTATATTCGATTTGATATTGATTTTCTCTCTGCTTTACCTGAAGAGCGTTTGGTCATTTTAAAAGAGCACGCACAAACAGCGGTTGAGGCGGCAGAAAGTATGATCATTGATGACAGACGTAAGGATCGTGATACCGATATACCTATTGTTATGTCTCAAACGCAATTTGATGAAGATGCCGAGTTAGAGTGGTATGAAAAGCCCATTCTCGGTCATAAGCAGCACAACTTATCTTAAGGAGTTATCGTGGGATTTTTTTCTCGTTTTTTCGGTAGTAAATCAGAAGCAAAAGAAGCATCGGTTGAACCCGTAGAGTACAAAGAGTTTTTGATTTACCAAGAGGTCATTCCTGAAGGTGGCCAGTATAGAATTGCAGGCAGAATAACAAAAGAAGAAGACGGCGAACTTAAAACTCACCGTTTCATTCGATCTGATGTACTGTCGAACAAAGCTGACGCAGAAGAACTCATGCTAAAGAAAGCACAAATGTTCATAGATCAAATGTCTGGTCGGATCTTTTAGTTACCCATCAAGTCGTTGACAGAAATCATAAATTTTAGAGCTACAAGTGTATAGTCTTGTAGCTCTTTATTTATTTTGACACTGCGAAATTTCAATACTTGCCTATACTGGTTTGAGCTCTTACTTCAAATAAACGCTTTGTATTTTCAGCAAAATTGGCAAACAGTCGCAACTTAACGTTATAACCAACAAAACTAAAATATTGTTATAAATATCTTGAGTTTGAATTAGGCGTTAGATAAAAAAGATTATTCACAGTGCCAATAGTCAAGGAATCGCTATGCAGATTGGTGTACCAAAAGAAATACTCGCGGGCGAAACGCGGGTCGCTGCTTCTCCTTCATCGGTTCAGCAGCTTATTAAACTAGGATTTGAGGTTTCAGTTGAATCTCATGCCGGTGATCTAGCCAGTTTCGATAACGCATCTTACGAACAGGCTGGAGCCAAAATCGTTTCAAAAGATGAAGTGTGGAACTCGGATCTCATTCTGAAAGTTAATGCACCGCTATCTAATGATGAATCTGATGAAATTGCGCTTATTAAAGAAGGCGCAACATTAGTTAGCTTTATCTGGCCAGCGCAGAATCCAGAGTTAATGGAAAAACTATCCACAAAAAGCATTAACGTGCTGGCAATGGACTCTGTACCTCGTATCTCTCGTGCTCAGTCATTAGATGCTTTGTCTTCAATGGCTAACATTGCGGGTTATCGTGCTGTTGTTGAAGCGGCGCATGAGTTTGGTCGCTTCTTCACTGGACAAATTACTGCTGCAGGTAAAGTACCACCAGCTAAAGTCTTTGTTGCTGGCGCAGGCGTTGCAGGCTTAGCTGCTATCGGTGCCGCTGGTAGTCTAGGTGCGATTGTTCGAGCATTTGACGTACGCCCTGAAGTAAAAGAGCAAGTTCAGTCAATGGGTGCAGAATTCTTGGAAGTTGATTACCAAGAAAATTCAGGCTCAGGTGACGGCTATGCTAAAGAGATGTCTGACGAGTTTAATAAAAAAGCAGCAGAACTTTATGCAGAGCAAGCTAAAGATGTAGATATCATTATCACTACTGCGCTTATTCCAGGACGACCAGCGCCTAAATTAGTCACCAAAGAGATGGTTGACTCAATGAAAGCGGGTAGCGTTATTGTCGATTTAGCAGCAGCGAATGGCGGTAACTGTGAATACACAGTGAAAGACCAAGTGATTACAACTCCGAATGGAGTAAAAGTCATCGGTTATACCGATATGGTTGGCAGACTACCAACTCAATCTTCGCAACTTTACGCAACCAACTTAGTGAATCTACTAAAACTACTATGTAAAGAGAAAGACGGCAATATCAACATCGATTTCGAAGATGTGGTACTGCGTGGCGTTACTGTGGTGAAAGAAGGTGAGATCACTTGGCCAGCGCCACCAATTCAGGTTTCAGCGCAGCCACAAGCTAAAGCACAGAAAGTTGATCCTAAAGCAGCGAAAGTAGAAGAACCAACCTCTCCAGCGAAGAAAATTATTGGCTTGGCCGTTGGTGTTGGTGCGTTTGCATGGGTTGCTAGTGTTGCTCCTGCTGCGTTCTTAGGTCACTTCACTGTATTTGTACTTGCATGTGTTGTGGGCTACTACGTCGTGTGGAACGTAACTCACTCTCTACACACGCCGCTAATGTCAGTAACCAACGCAATTTCAGGCATTATCGTTGTGGGTGCATTGCTACAAATCGGACAAGGTAATGGCTTTGTAAGCTTCTTGGCATTTATCGCTGTTCTTATAGCAAGCATAAACATATTTGGTGGCTTTACCGTTACCAAACGTATGCTTGAAATGTTCCGTAAAGACTAAAGGAGTAAGCAATGTCTGCAGGATTGGTACAAGCAGCTTATATTGTTGCTGCTTTATTCTTCATTATGAGTTTAGCCGGATTGTCGAAACAACAATCGGCTAGAGCAGGTAACTACTACGGTATTACGGGTATGGCGATCGCACTGATTGCGACTATTTTTAGCCCTAATGCTGAAGGATTTACTTGGGTCATCATCGCAATGGTGATTGGTGGTGGTATCGGTATCCATTTCGCTAAGAAAGTTGAAATGACAGAGATGCCAGAGCTAGTGGCAATTCTTCATAGCTTCGTTGGTATGGCGGCCGTGTTGGTTGGCTACAACAGCTTTTTAGATGCTCCAGAAGTGGCGACTCATGCTGAACACGTCATCCATATGGTTGAAGTTTTCGTCGGTGTGTTCATTGGTGCCGTAACATTTACCGGTTCTATCGTCGCGTTTGGTAAGCTTCGCGGGATCATTAAATCTTCTCCGTTAAACTTGCCACACAAACATAAGCTGAACTTAGCTGCAATTGTTGTCTCAACACTGCTAATGATTCATTTCATTAACGTTGACGGCAGCATGTTTGCAATGATTGTGATGACACTAATTGCTTTCGCTTTTGGTTACCACTTGGTTGCATCTATCGGTGGCGCTGACATGCCAGTAGTCGTTTCTATGCTGAACTCATATTCTGGCTGGGCAGCGGCGGCAGCTGGTTTCATGTTAGCAAACGATCTATTGATTGTTACGGGCGCATTGGTAGGTTCTTCGGGTGCAATCCTTTCATACATTATGTGTAAAGCGATGAACCGCTCATTCATCAGTGTTATCGCGGGTGGCTTTGGTCAAGAAGTCGTAATCAGTGAAGACGAAGAGCAAGGTGAACACCGCGAAACAAATGCGGAAGATGTTGCTGATATGCTTAAAAACTCTAAGTCTGTCATCATCACTCCTGGATACGGTATGGCGGTAGCGCAAGCTCAATACCCTGTTTATGAGATTACTGAGAAACTAAGAGCATTAGGTGTCACTGTGCGTTTTGGTATTCACCCAGTTGCGGGTCGTCTACCTGGTCACATGAACGTATTGTTGGCTGAAGCTAAAGTACCTTACGATATCGTTCTTGAAATGGATGAGATCAACGATGACTTCTCTGACACAGATACAGTGTTAGTTATCGGTGCAAACGATACTGTTAACCCAGCTGCTCTTGAAGATCCGAACAGCCCAATCGCAGGAATGCCTGTGCTTGAAGTTTGGAAGGCTCAAAACGTTATCGTGTTTAAACGTTCAATGAATACCGGCTATGCTGGTGTTCAGAACCCATTGTTCTTTAAAGATAATACGCAAATGTTGTTCGGCGATGCAAAACAAAGCTGTAATGATATTTTGAGCCACATCTAATGGGCTGACCGTTATTGAAACGACAAAGAGCAACTTATGTTGCTCTTTTTTTTGCTTGGAGTATGACGCACTCTCAAACTAACGAGGTACAAAAGTACAGTTCAGCAAAATCTGACATTTCACATATTGCAATCAATAAAACCGTAAATAAGTATTATTGACATCGATATAACATGCTGGATGTTAATTTTGAGCATAATACGTTATAGTTTTTTAAACTTATGATTTAACGAATAATCAAATTGATAAAAGCGATTAAATTAACATTTGCCCTAATTGTGACGACTTTTTCGGCTACTACATTTGCAGATTCGCTCCCTGAGCGTATTGATCTGTTTGTGTCGCTATTTGATTATGATTCCGCCGTCGATTTTTACGATATCAGAGGAATACAAACCGACTACCCAACTCGTTTACTTACTCCTGAAAGCATGCTCCCTCAAACAGCGCAATATCCAATAAAAGATATTCAAATGTTGTATAAGCTTGCATTGAACTGTGCTGGGAACCTTCCGCTAAATCCGTTGGTAACAGAACCACTCGTTTTTACCAGAGCCACATGTAAGGGCACTCAGTTGTCTTCACGTTGGTTTGCTCGTAGTGGACTGATTCACCCGGGAGGCGGCACATATGCTGAACGTTATGTAAAAAAGTATCCTGAAAAGCTCAATGAGCTAGAGCAATATATGCATATTCAGGAACGAGCAAAAGCGGAACCTAATACTTTATTAGGTCGTCTACAAGCGATGGATGAAGAGTCCATAACCGCATTGATCTCTGGAGCGATGATGTTCGCAGAAGGGGATGAGCTTTGGCTTAGAAAAGGCGACGAGTATTACATTTTCGATAAAGATACGTGGGATGCGAACTCAACTCAGGCGGGATTAACATACAGTATTGCTTCTCTCGACAATACTTGTTTTGTTCAACGAGGAAATATTTGCTGGAATGTTGAAGATCATTCCGATCTTTTACGTAAGAGTATGATCGGACTTGTTATTGCCAACATTTTTTTGGTGATCGGCTGGTCTATTTATCGTTGGAACAGTAAACGACAAGAAATGAAAAGTCGTATGTTGGTACTACAGATATTGACGCATGAACTAAGAACGCCGATAGCGAGTCTGTCTCTTACTGTTGAAGGTTTTAGACGAGAGTTTGAACGCTTACCTGATTCCTTATACGATGAGTTTCGTCGGTTGTGTGAAGACTCTCGACGTTTAAGACAGTTAGCAGAAGCAAGCAAAGATTACTTGCAATCAGATAATAAGCCGCTAGCAACGGATTGGGTGCCATCTGTGCAAGAATGGTTGCAGTATAAAGTGGAAGAAGAGTTTAACAATGATATTGAACTCGTTATTAATGCTGATATTGCAGCAAAATTGAATGTATATTGGCTAGGCACATGCATAGACAATTTAATACGCAATGCCGTGAAGTACGGTGTTGCACCAGTGACGTTAGAAGTAATAACAAAATCTGACTCAGTGACGATTAAAGTCACAGATCAAGGGACACTAACAAACAAGGATTGGCGTCACCTACGTAAGCCATTTGTAAGTAAGAGTGGCTTAGGACTTGGCTTAACTATAGTAGAATCGATGGTCGATAGAATGGGCGGCAGAATGACCCTTATTGGCCCACCAACTACTTTTATATTGGAGATACCCTGTGAAACAGACGTTGCTTCTTGTTGAAGATGACAAAAACCTAGCTGATGGTCTTTTAGTGAGCTTAGAGCAAGCAGGATATGACTGTTTACATGCAGAAACAATCGCAGATGTTAAGCAGCATTGGGAAAAAGCGGACTTAGTGATTCTAGATCGTCAACTTCCTGATGGTGATTCTGTTCAACATTTGCCAGATTGGAAAAAGTTAAAAGATGTACCAGTCATCTTATTAACTGCGTTAGTAACAGTAAAAGATAAAGTAGCTGGCCTAGATGCAGGTGCTAATGATTATCTGACTAAACCTTTTGCTGAAGCAGAATTATTCGCACGTATTCGCGCTCAGCTACGTTCTCCTGAATCAGATGGTCAAGATGACACTAAAGTAGTGTTACCAGAATTAACAATAGACAAAGCAACTCGTGACGTGTTTTATAAAGGCGAATCTGTAACGCTTACACGTACTGAATTTGATTTACTTCTATTCTTAGCGAGTAACTTAGGTCGTGTATTTACGCGTGATGAACTGTTAGATCACGTTTGGGGTTACAACCATTTCCCAACCACGCGAACAGTAGATACGCACGTTCTTCAGCTACGCCAAAAATTGCCAGGTCTTGAGATCGAAACATTACGCGGCGTAGGGTATAAGATGAAAGCGTAATCAATGCGAAAAATAGCATTTATCGTTGGCACGCTATGTTGCGTGCCATTAACTGCAAATAGTGTAGAGTGGTTTGAAAGCAATTCACCGCTGACACAGGCTCATCAGCGTCTTCTGAATAACGACCTCGAAAATATGTTCGTTTCACTTGTAGAAGTGTGGCAACTCGAACATAACAAAAACATCAAAAATCACCTTAATGATTTATTGCTTCAAGCCTTAACGGTAGATTGCGGCAAAGGGCTAGATGCCAACCCTTTACCTAGCTGGATCTCTTCAATCAATATTAGACGACTCGATATAAGAAGCCCGGGTAGAGATGCCTACCAAGTATTGGTTGACACAAAAAGTCCTAAAGAACTCAAATCCATTGAACTCACACAATGGGTGGATAAGCCGTTGTCTAGTGATACAACGTTCAGTAAGATTAACCGTGACAACGTCACCCAAGGCTCGACGTCATTTATCAAGCGTTATAACTTAAACAATAAGCCAGATATGGGCTTATATCGTTTGGACATTTCAACGTCAGAAAACGAGTCATGGAGTACTTGGGTTATATTTACAGAGAGCAGAGCAAAACAGACCGTTCGTTGGGCTTCCAAAGATCAATGGACCGTAGATAAGAACGCTTTACTTAATCGTTTTTGTCCATTGCCTAAGCTAGACATTAATGTCTATGACTACATTGATGGAAAATATAAAGAAGTGTGGTCAAAAGAGTACGAGTCCGACTATCCGACAACTCTAGAAACAACAGATCTTGCGCCCGATAGATACATTCTAGCAGTATCAATGACACACCTTCGTTGGCAGGGGCCGATTTCTATTGAGCAATCTCAGGTTATCAGTAAGACATATGATATTTCCGTAGAGGAATAACTAAAGTTAGTCCACAATATGCCGTTATAAACGAAAAGGAACTAACGCTTTATATCGTCATGAATAATAAAATTAAACTTCTCACACTTTCTATTATGCTAAGCGCTCCTACGGCGTTTGCAGCTAACTATGCAATCGAAGCTCGCGGTGACGCAATGGGTGGTGTTGGTGTCGTATCCGGAAACTTTCTTACTGGCCCATTTTATAACCCTGCATTAGTTGCTATTTATCGCCGTAATGACGATGTTGGTATGATCCTCCCTAGTATTGGTTTTTCTTACAATGACCAAGATGGAATGGTCGATGATTTAGACACCATTTCTGATCTTATTGATAAAGCAAATAGCGGTGACTACAGTAATGTCGATAAGCTAGGAACAACTTTAGATCATATCAACGGCAGCATTCTTAATGCCGAGCTAGGTGGTGTGGTTGCATTTGCTATTCCAAACCAATTCATAGCTGCCAACTTATACGGTAAAGCATACTCAGAAACATTCTCTAACCCGAAAATAGCGAGCGCGAGTTCTTGTGACCCGTCACTTACAACTGAGCAGTGTACAGTTGACCGAGCGCAACGCAGTACTGTAAACGCAGTATCAGTAGCAGTTACAGAAGTAGGGATCTCATTAGCCAAATACCAAACCTTTCTTGGCCAACATATAGCGTTTGGCGTAACTCCAAAGTTACAACGTATCTACACCTATGTTTATGAAGCAAGCATGTCAAATTACGATTTGGCAGATGTTGCAGACAACGGCAATGGTGAAACTATGTTTAACCTTGATGCCGGAGCACTTTGGTTTTATGGACCATTTCGAGTAGGTATAGCTGCAAGTGACATGGTTAGTCGTGACGTACAAACACTGACCATACCATCTGCAGTGTCAGGTAACCCTTCCATTAGCTATCAATACGAAATGCGCCCTCAATATACAGTGGGTGCAGGTATCGTTGCTGATTACTTTACGCTGAGTGTTGATTACGATCTCAATGAAAAAGAACGCTATGTAGATTTTAATGACAACACGCAGATGATTCGGGTTGGTGGTGAAATAGATATCCTTCGACAACTAAAGCTTAGAGCTGGTTATTACAAGAATCTTGCTTACGACAATAGCGAGGGGACAATAACTGCTGGTGTTGGTATTTCACCGTTAAACTTGTTCCAGCTAGATTTAGCGGCGAGCTACACCAATGAAAACGCTATGGGAGCATACATTAACTTCCTTGCGAGTTACTGATCAACTCACTATAGTAGGGCTCCTATATTAGGAGCCTTTTTTATGTTTGATGATTTTCCACCTTTAACGCATGCAGAACAGCAAAAAGCCGTCGAGAAGATACAGAGCTTAATGTCTGAAGGCATGAGCACAGCACAGGCAATTAAAGTAGTTGCCGACGAAATTCGAAAAGCTAAGCAGCAAGAGCAACAAAACTGAAACTGAGAGGGCACGTAAGTGCCTTTTTTATTGCCTCCAATTTCTCTTCAAACAATCACCCACACGATTCTATCAATTACTGCGCTAGGTATTGCAGCCCTCCAATTACCGTTATCTTTAACAACTCAAAAACACACTGAACACTCAATAATTCATGGAAAATATAAGATAACCATTATTTATCATGTAGATATGGCAGAATTATTCACTATTACCCCTGTGTCCATATTGCGTTTTGTAATTTAATTACAAATAACTTTCAGTTGGGGTTTTGCGCTAGTGTATTATTCTGCTTGGTTACAGTGTGATTACTTACTTATCTCTCAAGCCTTATATAGAGCTAAAAAGTTAATTTGAAAATTGGGATACGTTGAATTGTGTCTAGATAGAGCGAGTAAGCAGATAGGAGGATATTAGGCTTATGGTGACATCGCGAGCTTAGAGTAATTCACTAGCTCTTAGGGAATACATTTTTTGAGTGACAATGTCACTTGTTTTTTATATAGAGAGTCAAAGATGGTTATTACTTAGCCTGAACACACAGGTTGCCACTTTTGCTAAAATATCTTCCGTCTAGATAAAGTTAATGAATATAGAAATGGTGACAAACCTTACCACAGAGATCTTGGCTAAAATCTAAATGCACTAACTAAACCCATAAGAGAACTCCGCTCTAGTGATTGCGCCATAGATGTGCAAAATTTGTGGACGTTGGAGTCATAACTCATATAAACAAGACTGATGAATAAATCTTCCAAGAAAACGTTCGAGTAGAAACACGTAGCATCCCAAGTAAAGACGACAAACCAGGTCGCACGATCTACGAACAAATCGCGTACGCACATCTAGGCGGTAAGTTCCCAATAGAAATGAAGCTGACACTTGAGAAAGACCAAGAGCCGTGCGCAGCTGGAACATACACGCCGCACAGTTCAAGTTATGTGGTAAACAACTTTGGTGGCTTAGAGTTAAAACGCTTTGGTATGATAATCGAACCACTAGAAGACAAGCCAATCGACATTGGTTTAAAGAAAACAATGGCATAGAACGCTCTAAAACAATTCATTAATGACTACGCATTATGTCGTCTTATGGTAAACGTTTTACGTTAGTAATCAGTAATTTAGGATTAAATTGATAACGTAATTCTGGTTTACATTTCCACCTTTTACAAGGTGGAAAATCATGAAGTACAACAAAATGCACAAAAATCTATTCTTCAGAGAAATGGTATGCGGTTTAACAGTTGAGGACACAGCTAAGCTGTGTTTCAAAACTGTGAGACAGGTCAAATTATGGGATAGTGGAAAGAATGACATCCCCCCTGAATGCAAAAGATTAATGCGAATGGTTAAGGGTAGAGATCTACATTTTAAACCTGATTGGCAAGGGTTTATGATGAGGGGAGATTATCTTGTGTTACCAAATGGTCAATTCGTCACTCCACAAAGATTACTTACTGCAATTAGTGTACTTGAGATAGGCTCAGAACTAGAAATCAAGACTACTGCTAAGTTAATTAAGTACGCCCGCATGCTTTCGAAAATCATTTAATAATTAAACAACTTCAAAAATACGAGACATATAGTATCAAAGTAGTTTAGCCAGCTAGTGTTCGAACGAAAGCAAGAGCTCTGACTGGCTCACAAAATTGTGCAACTTCTGCTTATACATAAGTAAAAGCGATGTACTAAACAATTCACTCTGAATTTTGTGCTTTTGATCTAATTTTAAATGAAATTGCATGATAAATACTTAGTTGCTGATTCTTTTAAGAAAAATCAGTTGAGTAATAATCAATGTAAAAAGATACTGTCCACTTCTATCAAATTTTAATAAGAAGAATCGGAGTTAGTTGGAAGTGAGTGAAATAATAGAAGTCGTTGAGAGCCATTCTGGAAATACGAACGTTTCAACATTTGATGATGCGCAATTGGATTTGTATTTTAAAATTCACCAAAAAGTAAACCAAAAGAGTGAAGAAATATCAAAATCATATAAAAATAACATTCTTGTTGAGTTTAGTGATATTGAAGAACTTCACGAAAAAATTATTCAAACGATTCAATCAGCAAACCCTCATAGAGGATCAATCATTATGCAGATGATGGTTAGTCATCATGAAGGTGAAGCTGAGAGGTTTAAAACATTTGAAGACTTTAAAAATCATAACGTAACCAGCCCAAATCCAACAACTGAGCTAGGTCTGATATACAAATTTTCAATACAAGACTCTAAATCTAGAGAAGTTGAAAACTATAAAGTTGTTGCAAATGTTAAATCTAGGGTTGGTGAACTATATCAAATAGAACAGGAAGCACCTTCTTTTATATCCGCAGCAATTGTGTCGAGTATGGTGACGACTACCGCCAGAATTATGGTTGAATATAGTGACTATGTTAAGGCTCGTCACTTCATTGCTATGTTCGATGAATGGATAAAAGGTTGCGATGAATCCAAAGAGATAAAATTCATATCTAAACTGAAGAGTGTTTCGCACCTGATTTCAAGATTTGGTCATCTTATTATAATTTCTCTATTAGGCTTGTTTGTTTCGCAATCAATTGATACGGGCAGCTTAGGGAGTGATGAACTAATCAAATTTATTGTGCTATATGGCTCAGTATTCGTCGTTATTAGCTCATTAGCTGAGTTATGTTTTAGAAAACTTGAGCATGCTATCGATAGCTACTTAGCACTGTCGTACCTCAAGATTAATAAGGGTGACAACAAGCTTATTAAGTCTTTTAAAGATAGAAATAAAAGATCGATTCGATGGTCATTAATGGGTATTGCAGGCGGCTTCTGTATGGGTGTTGCTTCTAGTGCAGCATATGATTTTATAAAGTTTGTTATAAACACAAACTAACATTTTTTATTTCAGATACGGCAGTTTAGCTTCTCTGTCATAGATGTGATAACTAAGTCGAACATTTAGTACATTCGTACATAACGCTCGACATTATAGGTACGAATCGACCGTTAAAGTTCTTGGGGTATTTTAGTGCAAACTATAAATAAAATTGTTCTTACACTTTATCTGGTAGCAACTTGCTCATTCGCTTCCAGTAAGGAGGAGCAAAAGGCTGCATTAAGCGAGCTTTTTAACGGTCCAAATGATTCCGAGGAACAAACAGTTACAGCTAAATATGGCTCTGAATTCGTGAGTTTGGTAAGTGAACGAGTTGGGGACTTAACAGACTACAAAGGTTTAGACTGTCGCGCTGAAGTATCGCTATTCTCAAATGGTAGCGTAGAAAAGGTGACGTTAAGTAATCAAAACATACTGTGCAGAAAGGTCTTTAACACTGTTTGGGATATTGGTTCTTTTTCGCTTCCCAACAATATTACAGAATCAAATAAACTAAGAAAGTTTAGATTATATATATCCCCGTAACTAAAACTTTTAATACGCTGTAACCTTATAGTTATGTGGAAAGTACCCCCGTAGTACATACTCGGGGGTTTGCTCCGTTCCTCCGCCTCCTCAGTCCTCGTCGTTGTGCGTCCCGTCGCCAAAACCCCAAAACAAAACCCATTAAAGAAAGATGAAAACCTCTTTCGACACTCAAGAGGTTTAACGCTGGTAAGACATCGAGAAAATGCTTTAGGCTCTTGCGCTTGTTGAAGCTCTTATTCAGGCTTGGCAGGGGGAAGGTGTTTTTTTCTGACCGAACCAACGCAGAATACTAACCGCGCCAGTTAAGTGTCGTGGAAATGTTGGACTTTGCCGAGTGGCTTGGTGTCACCGTTCGCAGGCTTGCTCACTGCATCCCCCCAAGGGGGGATAGTTGTCAGGTATGTCATTTGAAATGACATACCAAGATTAGAAGATAGACCCCAGTTTGATGTCTGCTTGTTCGGTGGTGTTTTGTGGTATGTCTTTCTCTTTGGGCTTACAAAAGACATTCAACTGAACGGCCTCCTTAGTCAGCCGCAACAGGCAATCATCGAAATGAACATAAGTAATGTTGTTCGCCCTTAAGAACGTATCATCAAACCTGTACGTTCCTTCAGGCGTGTTGGCCTCCAACGTCACCATAAAACGAAAACCTTTGTCACCGTTTTGCGTCACATGCCCCGTATAGTAGAGGTTCTGAATCTCATACAATCCAAGCATCTGGCGAATCAGTTCAAGCCTGTTTGATGCAAGAGAAACTGAATCACCGGCACGAGTGTTAGACGTACCGCTATTCCCACCAATAGATACATTGCCACCACTTTGAGCACCGCCTTTAGCCACCCCAGTGGACGAGCCAGAAACTTGAGACTCATTGACAGACGAGGACGGTTGCGCATCCTCCGAAGAAGCACCAAAAACCAGACCGGATAAACCATAAACAAAGTACCCCATGCACCCTATACCAATAACAAACGTCGCTAAGAACTTCGGGTTCTTATACAACACATTCACCGCACCGGAATCTTTCGCTGTACCTGTCGCCGTAGACTTGTAAAGCAAGAACGCCTCAAGCGGGATTTTTACACTTAGAACGTTTGGATCTTTTCCTTTTGGGATAACAGGCGTTGCCGTATTTTTAGGGTGTTTGTATATGTACGGCTTACGACGCGCCCAGAACATGCCGTCATTGCCTTTGTGAAAAAAGCATTGTTCAGCACAGGCGCGGATTGCGGTATCAATCTGACCCCAATCAGGCGACAGTAGCTCGATATCCCAGTTGTATTTGCGGTGACGCATGAATCCTTCATTGAACGAAAACGGGTAGATAATCCGTCCTTGTGCGTCGTATTCCGCTTGCCCTCGGTCGTCCACTTCCGACGCATCGAGTTGAGTCATATCAACGGGCAGGTATCGAGAGTGAAAGAACGCTTCGTAGTCTTTGGGCAGGTTCGGCAGAAAATCCGAAAGAGGGCGACCGGACACCTTTTCCATACGAAAGCCGATGTTCTTTGAAAAGATGTCCTGACATTCATCAATCACAATCAGTGCGCCCAGTGGACACCACGAGAAAAAGTGTTGCCATAGGTCAATGCCGTTCTTGTCTCGACTGAATATCCGAATCAATCGAGCCGTAGAAGGAAAGGTGATATCCAGACGTTTCTCGATTTCCTCAAGTGGTTGCATCCCTTCAATGTTGGTCACGACCACACGGCCAGCTTTAAGGGCAGGGAGTATCACAAAATGACATACATAGGATGATTTGTAAGAGCCGTTCGCCCCCGTTCTTATCGTAATCGCCATGTCATTACCTCAGCATCTTCATCACAAAGCCAGTGGATAGAAAGTTGAAGTAAACGCCAATCGCGTGAGGTACACCAAACGCATAAGCGTAATATCTCAACTCATCAGGTAAGGCGTTAAACGCACTGGCAACCACCGAATTAAACCCGATTTCCTTGAGTAACAATTGCGCGGTGGTGTAATAGACTTGCATCGTCCAGATAAGCCAAGTCAGTTTGGCTTTGATGTACCAAACGTTAATGTAGGCCATGAGTTGTTGGAAGTAGCTTGGGATGAACTCGAAGAACTCGACAACGGTCTGACCCACATCACCAAGCGCATTCAAAATGTCTAACAGAAATTGCATACAAACCTCCGTGTTATTTCACTAAGAAACGAATGCCAAACAGCACCGCAAGGAACACAAGAACGGCAGCGATTAGACCGGAATTTCCCAAAAGAGCAGGGAACACACCAGAGCCGAATGAATATTCATTACCCCGAATGTGAAACTTCCAACGGTGTTCAACGTACTCGCCACGGTTCAGTTCGGACGAATCAAAAGAAAACAGACCTTGCATCGCTTTCATTTGTTCTGAGTATTCTTTTTGTAAGGCTTCAATTTCCGTTTTCATTTCGGTCAGCGTATCTTCGCCATACAGGCCAGTTCCCTTAAAATCGATTTTTCCCTCAGAGCCACGAGTCGAAAGACCATCACCGTTCAATGTGCCAACGATTGAATCAATCCCATCACCAATACCTTGTAGCTCGGTATTCATACCCTCGAAGCCGTCACCCAATGCAGTGGACAAACCATCAACCGTTCCTGATAGGGTGCCGATGTCGTCAGACAGTCCAGAGACATCACCGGACAGAGACGAAATTGCAGACATCACCTCCGTATTGTCACCAGAGCCGCCCTCCATGTTATCGAAGGCGTTTTGTAATGCGGTTAATTGGTCAGAGAGGGAATTTATTGCCAGATTGTTTTCTTTGATTGCTTTATTGGTCGGACTGTATTCGGAGGCCATTGTGTTCAAAACGTTTTCTTGAGCCGAGCTGACTTGTCGGGACAAACTTCCCAGCGTTGCTTGAACTGAAGTATTCACATTACTGGCTTGTGAAACGATTTGGTTCATGATTGCAGGAAAGTAATAATTACTCATACCGTTAAGAGACTTAAGCACTTGATTGGTTTCAGTGCCCGTGACGTGACCATTTTCAATCAACGTTTCGAGACTGGAGACACCATCAATGATTTGGTCTGTGCTTTCTTGCAATAGGGTATTTTGTTGGCTCAGTTTTTCATTCATTGATTCAGCAAATACTTTCGTAAAATAATCATGCTGATCCAACGAAGCACTAAGAGCAGAAAAATGTGTGTTCGTTGAGGAATATAGACGTTCAATGATTCCATTCGTTTGACTGACTTTAGAGGTCAACGCAGGCATCTTCATGTCGTACTCACAGGTCACTTTTAACGCGCCTGTTTCGTTGCTGTAATAGTTGTTATAACAAACCGTTTGCATCTTTTCGGGTTCTTCAGGTTCGGGAACATCAATAAAATCTCCACCTGGCCACATCATATTACCTTGTTCACCTTCTGATTCTGTGCAGACATCACCCGTAGAGACAAAATCGCCAACGCATTCGCCAGATTCCGCAAAGCATAAGTTGACCGTTGCCTTGTATTTGCAATTACCAGCCGTTCCAAGGCAGAGATAAGGCGCAGAACCATAAATAGAACCGTTCCAAGTTTGATGCCCACTTTCTATACCCACCGGACAATCGTACGCATACACAGCCGAAGAAAGACAGACAGTAAGAACGAACAGGAGAACTAAAAAGGTGTTAATCGCACTACGCATCGTCATTCCTTTAAACAAAAAACGCCCCCATCAGGAGGCGTTAATACCAGTGTAAAAGCCGTATATAAACGCTCCACCGTTCGCCAAGGCGAGAAATATAGTGGTGACGTTAGAAACAACCTCGAACATCGTCTTAACGCATAGCGCCGATAATGGCACGAAGGCCGAAACCGATAGCCGCCAAGCCGATGAGACCGACAACAACAATGCTGTAGTTGCTTTGACCAGATGAAACCGCATTACCTAGCGCTTCACTGACATCAACAGCGTGAGCCATACCAGAAGCCGCAACCGTTGATACAGCTACACCGATTTTTGCAGAGTGTTTTTTAAGAATGTTCATGTATTTCATAAGGATTACTCCATTAATTAACAATAATCAGCCTCGACCGAGACCCTTCACTATACGACCCAAGATGTGACCGCCCACGAGTGACAACAACAAGTAACCTGTCACGGAGGTGTACAACTGTGAGTCAATATTCAAGTTGCCATCCAAACCCGTTTGGAGTTCTTCAAGCTCAGTAGCAGAGAGCAGTGCGTAGTCACAACTAGAGTTAGAAGTGACAATGTAACCGTTAAGAAGCGCTACGCACTGGCTCATACAATTACGCTCCGACCTTTGGATTCATTGACGCTTCAAAGTGTTTTTTGATTTCAGGGTCAACAGGAATCAGCTTGGTGACAATAGAACCGGACAATGGGTCGTCCATGTTCAGACTGATTTCGACCTCATACTCACGACGAGGAACAAGTGCGCCAGTTCGTTCGAGTTCGAGTGCGTAATTAAGATCAATCGTCAGTGGTGTGTCGTATTTCGACACCTCACCGGATTCGCCAATGGTGCGACGTTTCATCTTGATTTTGTCGTTAGCAATATCGAGAGGACGAAGCGGACGCGAGATATTGAGTTGAGCAAATTCACCGCGAAATTCATTCCAGAAAATCGACACACCTAATACAAAGACCGAGTTCTTAGCCATAGTTAATTACTCCAAAGCGTTGATAAGTTTTTGATGCATTGAAGGATAGGGCAGATAAACGTCGTCCTTGACCAACGTTGAAACGACCTTTTGACTATCGCCTTGATACAAATCCAACAAGCTGTTTATTAAACGTCCGTATTGTCTCTTCGCCCAAAATGCCGAGGCTAAGACGTCACACGAAGCGCGCTTAATGCGTTTTGATTGAGTTTTCACAGGAGTGATATCTTCCGATATCAACGAGGCGGCATAGGCATTCAAGCCAACGAAAGCCCCAACGGGATTAAGCAAAATATCGATATCCCATTTTTTCAATTCGACTTCCGAGCGATACCAAGAGAAGTTGTCCGCTTGGATGTTCTGCTCAAGTTTTTTGTTGTAAATGCGCCAGTACACTAAGGACTGACGCGAGCCGATGTTGCGTTCTTCACGGGTAAAGACCTTGCGACCATCGACGATTTGATATTCATCGACAATTTTGATGATGGGCGCAAAGCCGCGAGAGCGTTTAAAAGCACCCAAAGTGGCCGCACGTTCAGCCGCTTCACAAGTGTGTAAATCGTCGTAACAGTCAAAAGCCAAATCGATGCGAGTCAGTTGTTTACAGCACAGAATATTACCGAGCCAGTGATGCAAGAAATGACAAGAACGCTGTGCAAATAAGTGTTTGCAGCCATGCGCAGGGATTTGAAAATGCACCGTGTCACGGTTGCCTCCGATACCGACTTGACCGCAGTAGTCATCACCATTGGCCGAGGTTAAAACGAACGAATCTTGATAGAACTGGAAGCCGTAACCCCTTGGTGCACCATAATTGAACCCGAGCACGTATTGAATGAAGCGTCGAACGCATTCCAGCAGGTAATCCGAATACACCTCGCGGAAATAATGGTTGTAAGCCTCGATATCACTGAACGATTGAGCCTTATGAGTAGAGAAAACAGGTTCAACCGGAAAATGGATACCCGAATAAGGCGACTCTTTTTTGCAGTGACGAAAATCGGCTAACTTGACCGTAAAACAGAGATAATCAATGGTCACTGGCGACTGTTCGTAGTCCTCAATGAAGGTGTATTCCTCAACGGTATGGCTGACGAACTCAGACACCACAGGGTTATTTTTGGTACGGAACAGGTAATTTTTTGGCGTTTTGTGTACGTACGATTTGCGCTTGAACACATCAACATCGTCCATACAAAGCTGGTTAATCACACCAGAGCCACACTCAGGACAACAACACGTCAGCACTGATTCGTAGTTAGTTCCACAATCCATACACGCGCGTTTCATGGTTGAATCCCCATAATTTCGAGACGTTCATCAAGCGTGGTGTTCGTGATGTCGATTAACTTGTAATAGATACCGTTAGAATTGAGGTAAGAGATCAAACCGTTATACGAGCTGAAAAAATCCCAATCGCCAAACATGTACACAGATACAGAATGGTCTGGCATGAGGTCATAAAAGATTTTTTCAGCTGGCATAATCAACCACCTTGAACAGTCGAAGTTGAGGCGACCACAACAAGCGAAGCTTCAAGGGCTAACGCCCGAAGTGGTCTAATACGATAATTTCCGTATAGTAAATACGAGAAATCCCGTAGTGTAAATACGATAAAAACCGGACTGTTCGGCTACAATGAAGGTAGAAAACCATTTATGAGGGACAGCTAATGTACACAAATCAGCTCATTGATGCGTACAAATCGCACATGAAGTTTGTGCAATATAAGCAGGTTGCGCACGAATTGGGTATAAGTGTCCAAATGTTGACAGATATCCGCAAAGGTCGTGCGTATCTCAAGGAAAACCTTGCGTTTTTTATTGCCGAGCAAATTGGCGAAGACAAAGAACGTGTTTTGATAGGTTTAGCGGCTGATAAAGCAAAAACGCACGAAGAACAAATCCTATGGCACAGCATCGGAAAAAAGTTTAACGGACGAGGATTAACAACGATTTCAATGAGTTGCGGTGCGATTGCCGCTACATTAGAACCCATTAGAGACTACGTATTATGTATGTTATGTTAAATATGTAGGGTTTCTAGATGCGAGCAACATACCTAAATTGAACGAATAACTGCTCTATTCCTTGTACGTTTTACATAATTGGCATTTACCATAAAATACCTAATAACTACATTTATCATCTGAGATTAAAAATGTAGTTATTAGGCTGTGAACCTTTCTATAACTGATGAGATTTCATTAGTGTCCACCGGTTTAGGCAACATTACTGGCTTTTAGCATCATCGATTGTTTGGGCTACCATCGATGCTTTGAAAAGTATTCAGATATAAAATCGATATAAGCTCGTACTGCTCGAGACAGATATTTCCTAGAAGAATACAGAGCATAAATCTTAAGTTTGCTTGGTTGCCAATCAGGTAAAACACGGACTAGTGAACCAGACTCTATCTCTGACGACACAAGATACGTGGGTTGTAGTGTAACCCCCATTCCACTCTTTGCAGCATGCAATAATACAGTTGCTTCATTTGCTGATAAGCAAGGCTTTATTTCAATGGACTCATGCTGCTTACCATAGTTCAAATGCCATACATGTTGTTCAAAGTGTTTATATCCAAGACATTTGTGATTCAGTAAATCTCGGGGGTTCACTATCTTCGCATGTTCAGCTATATACTGTGGCGACGCGACTAAAACAGAATGGCAATCAGCAATTGGTTTACCAACTAACGAAGGATCTGGATTTGAAGAGATTCTTATCGCTAAGTCTATCTGCTGCTCGACCAGATCCGTGACTGTGTCTTCGACATTAATTTCTACTATTACATCAGGATAATGGTCCATAAATAGCTTTGTCGCTGGAATTAACTGAGAAAACCCAAAAGACATACTGGTTGATACTTTTATTCTGCCTTTTAGAGAATCTGATGAACCAGAGTGACTAATATCTGCGAGTTCTTCGCCGGCAAGAAGCCAACTTTCTACCTGCTTTAAGCAGTTTTCACCAGCCGATGTTAAAGTTACTTTTCTCGTTGTGCGATGTAATAACCTAACATTCAACCACTCTTCCATCGACTCTATATAACGGGTAACCATAGGCCGAGACATGCTCAGCCTGTCGGCAGTTACAGTGAAACTTCCGGACTGGGCGACATCGATAAACACTCTTGCGGCTTTCAATCTATCCATTTGATTAGAACGTTTTATGAAACACTGATGTATATAATTGGATATTTTTCTGAACTTATCAATTTAATATATTAGTTAGCATATTAATGAACGTATCTGAGCGGAGTTACAACATGACTAATATTCACTATTTCTATGACCCGATGTGCGGCTGGTGTTATGGAGCTACATCCTTAGTTCAAGCAATAGAAGAAAACCCTTCAATGAAATTGATTTATCACCCTGGAGGAATGATTGAGAAAAGCAGTCTTTCTAGACAATTCAAACAACACATAATGACTGCAGATCCAAGAATTGCCGCTTTGACTGGCGTTGAGTTTGGTGAAAGCTACATTGCGCGCTTACGGGATAATGAAGAATTTATTGTTGATTCTTACTTACCTACTAAGGCTATTCTGGTTGCAGAATCTCTTGGTGTAAGTTGCTTTAACGCATTAAAGGCGATTCAACACGCTCATTATGTCCAAGGGTTGGAAGTTTATAAACTAGAAGAACTACAAAACATATTGAGTCAGTTCAATATTGATATGTCTGTGTGGCTTGAATTGATGAACTCAGACTCGAGCAATACGTTACTTGAAGAGAATATTGTTCATAGTCACTCATTAATGCAGACGTTAGCTGTGTCGGGATATCCCACCATAATTGCGGAGCATGAAGGTTCTCTTGTTAAGTTGCCACATGAGCAGTATTACGGGAACTTAAGCGGATGGAAAAATTTATTGGAAAAAGTCTAAGCAGTCTGATTTGATGAAATCTAGTAAAGAATTATAACCATGAAGTTTTCTTTACTAGATTTAAAGAGGCAAAAAATTAACTACCGGCAAGTTTTACTTTCATACCTTTTTTCTCGAGATGTGCTTTGATTTTATCGCGCATATCACCTTGAATTTCTATTTCACCATCTTTGACAGCACCGCCACATCCACATACTTTCTTAAGCTCTGCTGCTAATAATTTTAGAGGTGCATCATCTAGATCCAGCCCCTTAACAATGCTTACACCTTTACCTTTCCGACCTTTAGTTTCACGGTGAATTCGAACAATTCCATCGCCTTTAGGTCTTTCAACTTTTTCAGGTTCCTGTTTAATACGACCAGTCTCGGTCGAATATACTAGAATCATACTACTTTCTCTGTTGAGCTGCTGCTCGTTGTCTTGCTAATAAGTGTGCTTCGATATGTTTTTGTAACGCTAATTTTGAGCCTTTAATTAAACGTCCATTAAAAAAGCAGTACCAGCCGTTAGCTTCACCAGTATCGTTCTTTAATGTAAATCCATTGAAGTTCTCTTCTTTTGAGCCCAGCACTTCTCTTGCCTTGCCTACAGACTCAAATTCGCTAGGGTCAATCAATGATGCTGTATCACACCACCAGTCGATGCTTTTTTTAACTGCGGCTAAATTACCAGACAATACGTGATTCTTGATTCGAACCTGCCATATATCTGTGGATTGTTTAGCTGTTTGAAGTGTGAAACCTCGATAACTTGCATTAGCCATACTTTAATCTGCTCATATTAATGTATTAACTAAATAATAATTGTATATGCATGGTTATCAAGTATATTATTTAGCAAAATGATAAGTTATAGTGCCTCAGAATGAGAAAAAAGCTAACTTACGTCACAGATCAAAACATTCTAAAACATAAGGTTACTGAGTTTAATAAGACGGTAAGTCTAGAGCAAATGGATGACTTAACACAACACTCTTATGCACATAACTCTCTATTAGCCCTTAAAAATGACTGGAATCTGTTTGTTAGCTTCTGCCAAAGTAAGTCTGTTTCGGCACTTCCCGCTTCAGTGACAGCTACTCGCTTGTTCCTCGAATCTGAAGCCAAGACACGTAAATATAGCTCCATTAGACGCTACAGTGTCACTATTAGCCTTATTCATCGATTGTTGTCTCTTAAAGACCCTACAAATAATCCCAAAGTAAGACAATCACTTATATCTCTTCGTCTCAATAAAAAGGGAGATGAAGAACAAGCAATGAGCTTTACCAGTGTTCACTTACAAACGCTATATTCAAAATACTCCACGAGCAAAGCAGTAAAAGAAATTCGAGACTTGGCAATTTATCATGTGATGTTTGAATGTGCTTTGAAGCGTTCTGAACTAAAAAATCTTACATTCAATCAGATCAACACCAATGGTGAATATTTGGTTCTATCGTTTGGGGAATCTCGATACCAACTTTCACTGAACGCAACAAATTGTTTGAGTAAATGGCTACCATTAGTCACGCGTGATTGTCATTATGTTTTTCGTTCGATTGATAAACACGGTAATGTTGCAAACAATATTCTCAATGACTCGTCAATATTTCGAATTCTAAGAAATGCTGGCACTTTGCTAGGTAAACCTGAACTTAAATTTTCTGGTCAATCGGCAAGAGTCGGTGCTGTTCAGGAATTGTCTGAACAAGGCTATAAAATCAAAGAAATTCAGGAGTTTGGAAGATGGCTTAGTCCAGCTATGCCATACCAATATGTAGGTAACAAAGGCACAGCTGAACAAGAGAAGCTTAAATTTTTCTCATTTAAGCCTTGGGAGTAATAGAACTCTTTACACACTGGGCCAAAAAGTCGGAAAACTTATGTCCGTTGTGCTCAAGCATTTTAGGGAACATTGAAATTGGAGTCATTCCTGGGAAGGTGTTGACTTCATTTAAGTACACATCCCCTTCCGAAGTAAGGAAAAAGTCGATGCGTGAAAGGTGTCTTAGCTTCATATGCTTAAACACTTTTACCGCACTTTGATAGATCACCTGGCGCTGTTCATCTGTTAGTTTTTTTGCTTCAACTTCTGTTGTCGAATGACTATCTGCGCTGTATTTTTCTTCATACGTGTAGAACGCATCCTCTGGCGCGATGATCTCACCAGGTTTAGAAATGTGCAATTCACCATTAATTTCGTAGGCTGCCACTTCAAGTTCACGCGGTTTGACGGCTTTTTCTACCAGAACCTGCTCTGAATAACCGAATGCTGCATCTACGGCCGCTGCGACATCATCAATATTTGTGACCTTGTAACAGCCAACAGATGAGCCTTGACGTGCAGCTTTGATAAACACTTTACCCCATTTATTGAACGCTTTTTTTGCGAGCTCATAGGACTCTTGAGTGTTCTCAGTTAAGAATAGATAAGGTGTATTTGGAATGCCTAATGCGTCATACCATAGCTTAGAAGTGATTTTGTTGAAGCTATTGCTGCTGGCTTCAGGAGCACAACCCAGATAAGGGATTCCTGCCAATTCTAGCATTGACTGAATATCACCAGTCTCGCCCGGATATCCATGAATACATGGAACGACAAAATCCACTTTCTTCACAAAGCTGTCGCTATTTAGTGTCGCGGTATTGGTATCTAAATAAACGAGCTCGTTGTTTTCTGCGAACCAACCATCTTGATTCATTTCGACACGAATGACTTCGAATTCTGGAGTTAATGCTAATTGCTGCTGCAGATAATTAGCAGAAACAAGAGATACAGCATGCTCTGAAGATCCGCCGCCGCATAAAAGAAGGATTGTTGTCTTTGTCATTGATATATCCGTGACATCTTTGAGTAAATTGCTCGTCTATCATAGTAAATTCAAGTGGAACTTACACCGTTATTAGCAATTGTTTGTTTTAACTGCTTAGATAACAGTCAAAAGGGGCAAATATGCCCCTTCTGTTCAATAACCTATGCTTAATTTAATTTGTTAAGCGTCGGAAATTCTGAGTTCTTGATAGAGTCGATACTTTTCGCAAACGGCTTCAAAGATTGGAAGTCTGCAGGCAGCTCAGAGATGGCCTTTACTGCTTCTTGACGCGTTGCATAATCACCAAACAGAATCGTGTACCACTTAGTACCATTAACTACTTTGTAGTTTTCCCAAATTGGCTGGCCATCTTTTGGCAACTTGCTGGCAAACTGGTCAACTTTGTTTTGGCTACCCACAGCAACAACTTGAATCGTATATCCATAGCGAGGATTCATCGCAACTTGTTTAGCCGTAGGTGGAGTAATAGAAACCGTAGCGGTTTTAGGACTCATCTTAACGACTTTTTTCTCCACTGGCTGTGGAGCCGTTTGAATAACCTGAGGTTCTACGTTTGACTCTGTGATACCTGTCGCCATGCCTGAATCAGAGACAACAGGCTGTTGAACTGTAGCGACATTGTAATCTTCGCGGTGACTTTCTGAGGTGACATCGGTGGTGTATGAACCTGATGAACACGCAGCTAAAATTGCTGACAAGCCTACTATTGAAATTTTTTTCATGGAATTATTAACGCTCTGATTGTAATTAATTAAATCATGCCGATAGAGGCGCTTAGAATCAAGCTTAGGCCACTAATATATAACGGTAACGTGTGATTTAGAACACAAAGTAGCCTTTGAACTGTGATGTAATGATCACAGTGATACTAAATACGCAAACAGATATACCATTAATTGGTTAGGATATAAGCACAGTCAATATATGGCGAGATTATCATGAACAATTTAAGTCAGTTGCTTAAACCTCAATCAGTCGCTGTAATTGGTGCTTCTATTCGCCCTTTTCGCTCCGGCAACATCGTTATGAAGAACCTCCTTCAGGGCGGATTTGACGGAGCCATCATGCCAGTTACGCCCTACTATCCTTCGGTGTGTGGTGTTCTGGCTTACAAAACTATTGCTTCACTTCCCTTGGTCCCAGACATCGCCATTCTATGCACTCATGCCAGCCGGAATGTGACCATAATTAAGCAACTAGCTGACCTTGGCGTTGCCAATGTCATTGTGTTGTCGTCCGATATGTACACTTTGGATACTCAAGGTTTTGAAATACAAGCTCAATGTAATGAAATAGCAAAGCAGTCGGGTATGCGAATCTTAGGACCCAATAGCCTAGGTTTAATTTTACCTTGGGCAAACTTCAACGGTTCTTTTTCACCTGTCACAGCAACTAAGGGCAATATCGCTTTTATTTCTCAATCCGCAGCTGTCTGTACAACGATCCTTGACTGGGCTAACGACAAACAAATTGGCTTCTCTGCATTTGTATCTTTGGGGAATGCAACAGATATAGATTTCGCAGATTTACTCGATTGCCTGAGTACTGATAAACATACAGACGCAATTTTGTTGTACGTCGATACGATAAGAGACGCCAGACGGTTTATGTCTGCCGCTCGTGCAGCATCACGTAATAGAAGAATACTAGTTTTAAAAGGCGGGCGAACGAAAGCCGGCAAGAAAGCAGCACAAATGCACACCGGTGGAGATGATACGCTCGATATCATCTATGACTCAGCAATTCGCCGTACAGGTATGCTGAGAGTAAATAATACTCATGAACTATTTGCCGCAGTAGAGACCTTAACCCACTCAGTACCATTACGCGGCGAAAGACTTGCTATTATCACCAACGGTGGTGGCCCAGCAATCATGGCAACTGATACATTGTTAGATCACGGTGGGCGTTTAGCAGAACTAGAAGATTCTGTTTACGAAGCATTGAACCAGTGCCTGCCACAAAGCTGGTCACACGGAAACCCTATCGATATCGTTGGCGACGCAGATCATAACCGCTATATCAATGCGTTAAAAGCGGTGTTGGATAGTGATAACGCAGATGCCATTTTGATCATGCACAGTCCTTCAGCCATTGCACAGTCAGAACAAACCGCACAAGCAATCATAGACCTTATTAAATCTCATCCAAGAGCAAGACGATTTAATATTCTCACTAATTGGTCTGGTGAACTCACGGCAAGACCTGCAAGGCAATTATTTAACCAAGCTGGCATTCCAACATACAGAACGCCTGAAAGCGCTGTTGTGGCCTTCATGCACTTGGTCGAATACCGAAGAAACCAAAAACAGCTGATGGAAACACCGACCACTTCTGAAGCTGTACACGTATCCGAGATTAACGCGGCCAAATTGTGGATTGATGAGCATCTAGAGAACAACGATAAGCTACATCTAGATACTCATCAAATCGGTAACTTTCTGAAATGTTTCAACTTCAATCTACTGCCAACTTGGATCGCAAGTGATGCAAGTGAAGCTGTCCATATTGCAGAAACGATCGGCTATCCCGTAGCAGTGAAATTAAGATCTCCGGATATCGCACATAAATCAGATGTTCAAGGCGTGATGCTGAATTTAAGAACATCACACGAAGTCTCCAGTGCAGCTGAGGCCATATTTGACCGAGCGCAGCTTCACTATCCTTCAGCCAATATCCATGGCCTACTCGTTCAGGGGATGGCGAAACTTGCTGGCGGTGAAGAATTAAGAATCAAAGTTAAACACGATAGTACTTTTGGCCCTGTCATTTTGCTTGGTCAGGGTGGCTCAGAATGGAACGAAGCTACAGATGCTGCGGCAGCACTTCCTCCACTAAACATGACACTTGCACGTTACCTTATCGTGCGTGCTATTCGCAGTGGCAAGATTCGTCTGCAAAAGCTTCCTGTGCCGATTGATATTAACGGGCTTTCTGAGTTCCTTGTGCGTATCTCTCAGATGGTAGTTGAATGCCCTCAAGTACACGAACTGGATATTCATCCTGTACTGGTAAACGGTGACCAATTCACCATACTTGACGCCGACTTAACTTTGAAAAAATTTAAAGGTGATGCACAAAGCCGACTCGCTATACGTCCTTACCCCACAGAACTGGTTGAGGAATGCATGGCTAAAGATGGAGAGCTCATCACCGTGAGGCCGATTCTTCCCGAAGACGAACCGCATCACGCGGAGTTCATCAAAAAAGTCAGCAAAGAAGACTTATATAAACGATTCTTCTCCGATGTTGGCGAGTTCAACCACGAAGCTTTAGCCAATTTAACTCAGATTGATTACGACAGAGAGATGGCTTTTGTCGCCGTAACCAAAGACGGTACCAAGGAAGAAATTATTGGTGTATCAAGAGCGTTGATTAACCCTGAAAATACCGATGCAGAATTTGCAATACTCATTCGCACTGATGTTAAAGGAAAAGGCCTTGGTAAGATATTGATGACTAAGATCATCGATTACTGTAAGTCTAAAGGCACTAAACAAATGTCTGGCATGACAATGCCAACCAATAGAGGAATGTTAACTTTGGCGCAAAGATTAGGCTTTGAAGTTGATGTGCACTTTGAAGATGGTACGGCTGATATGGTGTTGCCTCTCAACCCTTAACCGTAATAAAACGGGCAATAGGATCGTTATGATCTTATTGCCCAGTTTCGATCTTAAACGAGCTTCCAATTCTTCTTAAGATACTGAATACACCAAGATTTTGCTTCGCCAATCTTGTTTCTTCGCCAAGCCATAATCAGTTCCATATCCCAAGCCTGAGTACCACTGATAATTTTAAGCTTCCCTTCTTTAATCAAAGGTTCAGCGACATGTTTTGGTAAAGAACCAATACCGAGCCCCTCCACCAGCGCCTGACATTTAGCATTAAAATTTGTCACCGTTAAGCGAGGTTGCTTCTGAAGAATATTCACACTCATTGCCGGCTGATCTCTAGCCGTATCGGCAATAGCAATTACGCGATACTTTTGTCTAGCTTCTTCATTAAACTCACCACTGCGTTTGTGAACATAGTGATTAGTTGCCGCGACCCAGACCATCGACATAGTGCCCAATGTTTCGGATTTAACGTCTTGAGGTAACGTATCTACTTTTGGACAAACGAGTAAATCAGAGCGATCGGTTGCTAGAGACTCCCAGCAACCAGCAAGAATTTCTTCTTGTAACCTGATGCGAGTCTTACTCACATTGCCTAACTCTTCCACCATAGGGAAAAAGCAAGCCACAGGAATAATGCCATCGAAAGCGACGGTAATATCGAGCTCCCAACCGTTGGCCAATAAAGTGGCATCATTAACCAATTTTTCAGTTGCGGATAGAATTGCCCTGCCACGTTCTAACAGCAACTTACCAGCTTCAGTGAAGTTAGCTTTATGCCCTGAACGGTCAAAAATCATGATATCTAGGTCTTGCTCGAGCTTTTGAATCTGATAACTCAAAGAACTAGGCGCTCTATTCAGTTCATTGGCAGCAGATGCGAAGCTACCTCTTCTATCAATTGCATCGAGAATATGCAGTGCTTCAAGAGTAATCGGGCTGTGCAAAACGATATCCTTATTCTAAAAGTAACACTCTAAGTCAATTCGCAGATAAGTTTGCAAATCTCTTATAGATTACATAAATGAATGACAGTTCGATATTAGCGATATTTGCTAATAAATTATACTTAAGAAGTTGTTTTACTGAGGCTAAAACGAATGAAGCCAGCAAAAGCTGACTTCATGATAGTGATTTATTGCATTCAAAAAGGTATAGAAAAATGAAGTAAATGCGATAAATTATTTGTTTTCTGCCATCTCTTTTTTCACCATGACTAAAGCCGCGACGATAAAAGTGATGATAAGCGCTAATTCCATGACAACTCCAAGAAATTGAATATGATTTGGCCTAATAAATTTTACGGCGCAATTCTAACACTTATATGAACTTAAGCTACCCTTAAGAACAAAAATTAACGATTTTATCGACCTTGATCAATTTCCGTACATTTCTGTTAAAAAATTTAATTTTTCATTCGCTTTATTAACCTTTTTAGCAACATAAAAATTATGAAAAAGGATTACTTTGTCGTGACTTTCCCACGAATAATTTTGTAGGCGGGAGCACCTCTTATCATGCATTCCCGAGCAAATTCACTGGCACAATTTGGGCATTTACACGCTTCTGTTACGTAGTTTTGTACAATACGCTCTTTGAAGCATTTTACTAGTGCTCCTTTGCCACCTTTCTTGTATTTAAATAGTTGGGTGCGGCATTTACTGCAATAAATATCAACGCTTTTTTCTGGTTGTTTTTTGTTAGGTTTTGCCATTTCGAACCCTATTCGGCAAAGCCAGACTCAAATTCAGGCTTAACCCATACCTGACTAAAATCAAACCAGCCTAAAGCGTTACATTTAGCATTCTGTAACGAACCACACTGGTCTTTGCTAACCCCCAACCAACAGTGAAACATCGGAATAACCTGTCGTGATTCGACAAGAGACTTACCGATTTCTTTGCCCGGAAAGCTAGATCGTGATTCAGCACGCCATTGATCGATCAAAGCAGACCATCGGCGGAAATCATCTGGCCGACTCAAGTGTTCAATATCAGAGTCATTGAGAAGCCATCCGGCTAAAGCATCATCTCTATGGCTAGCAATCCCCATCGGCTTAATCCAAATATCTACTTCGCTAGCATTTTCAACCGTGAGCTCATATTTGATGAAATCAACGCCGATTCCGTCTTCTTTGAGAAGTTGTTCGATGGCTTTAGCAATCATAGGAAAGGTTGGGTGCTGTGCATGATAAGCAACAGTAAGTCGTTTAGGTTCACTTGGTGTGACACTGTGACTTATAGGCACTTGATGATACCAGCCGGGTTTCAGACCGTGCGCAGGTAATACTCCTAACTCGACAATGTTTTGTTCAGGCATCAACTTAAACAAATTCATTGCGCTAAGCTTGTGGCACAAGTATTCAGCCCACGTTTCATCTGCAGCGATACCGTGGCGACGGTTAAGCAGTAAATAGGTGCATCCTGGGTCCAAATCCACATCTTCAGTGGATGAGCCTCTTTTGTTCTTAACAGGATTAGAAAGGCTGGGAAATACCATTGAAGAATGCGTTTCATCAATCACCCATACCTCAACGCGATCGAGCAAGGGACGAAAGCCGAAATAGTTGTCAAAAGCTTGCAGAACAAGTCGTTTATCATCATTCAACACCACTTTGTACGGACCGGTACCAATCGGCAGCAAATCAAAGGATTCACCACGTTCCGATTCGGGTATTAGCACCTTTGCACAACATTCAGCTAACAGTAAAGGCAACCGAGTATCTGGTTTCTGTAACCAGATATCGACAATGCAGTCTGCTGGCGATTCAACTTTATCAATGTGGGAAAACAGATTAACGAAACGAAGATTCCATAAACTTCCTACAACCATCTCTGTCGTCAACAGATTCCCGTTGTGGAAACGAACACCGGGACGCAAGTAGAACCGCCAATGCTGAGGTGTAATAGATTGCCATGCATGAGCCAAATCAGGTTGCAACTGCTCTTCTTCGTCGAAGCGAGTCAAGCCACTGTATATTTGACGAGCGATATGTTGTTCTGAACGGCGCATCGGCTTTAGCGGATTCAGCATCGAAAGCGGACGATAGTAAGGAAGACGAACAACCTGTAGCCCCTCTTGGTGTTGGACACCAAGATAGCTTTGAATAACTTGAGTTAACTTGCTGGCATCATGGTCAAGCACAGAGAAAGCTTGACCTATCTTTCCTTCATCAAGGTATCTGCGAGCCAGATTTTCACTAACATCAGCCCTACTGCGCTTGAAGATGAGCTTGGATAGCTTTCCTCGCCCTGCCGCTGGGTGCCATTCGATCCAGCCTTCTTCTTCCATTTTATTAAGTACAATTCGCGCATTTCGGCGTGTACAAAACAAAATATCAACGACATCTTCTAGCTGAGCATCAGCATCTTGACCATTGAAGTGCTCAAACAACGTTTCGAACTGAACTCTTAAGCGGGGGCTGCTCATAAAGAGGAAATCTCACATAACTCAAACTTGTAGTGAGTTTCCCTATTTTCATTTATTGATGCAAGTGAGTTGATAATAATTTTAGTGAATAGAACAACCTAAACATTCTGCCAGTTGTTCCAACTGTGTTTGATTATCCAGTTTCATTGACCATTTAGCTTCACTGCAATTCACCACGATGACATTTGCGCCATTGCCCATCAGTTGAACCGCATCCGCGTTCGCTTGCAAAGTGACTCGATGCTCTCCCTCTAGACGAATAACAATTTCGTGCTGAGTGGCGATAATTTTGCCGTATTTAAATTCAATAACCATCTATTCCTCTGTACGCAATTGCTGGCGTTCATTGCGCTTTTTCTTTACCGCAATAGTCAGGCGGCTTGTACAAACTAAACGTTCGCGCTCATCGGTAATATTGATTTGCCAGACTTGGGTTGAAACACCAATATGCACTGGATGAGCAGTGCCGATAACCTGCCCTGAACGCATAGAACGAATATGGTTTGCGTTGATGTCTAAACCGACGCAGTAACTCTCGTCATCCACTGCGAAGTTTGCAGCAACTGAACCTAAAGTTTCAGCTAAGACGACGGATGCGCCACCATGCAACATGCCTAAAGGTTGATGAGTAAAATGACAAACGGGCATGGTTGCGGTAACCGTATTCTCAGTAAAAGCGGTATACACAATGTTGAGATGTTCCATTAGCGTATTTTTGTTGCTTGCATTGAGGATCTCTAAGCTTATTGGTTTCTTCCATATTTCCATCGTAACGCCCTGAATCGATTTAAAGATTTAGTATTGTAGTGGTAAAGATTTAGTATTGTAGTGGTAAAGATTTGGATTGATACTATAACCCTATTATTTATGACTGGGAACGAACGATGAATAAGATAATAAAAGCTTCCTTGCTCTTTACCTCGCTCGGTTTAGCCGCTTGTAGCTCGTCTCCTACTGGACGAAATCAATTGATCCTTTTTTCTGATCAAGATATGAGCAGTTTGGGAGCAAAGTCATTCGAACAAATGAAAACCGATACACCTATAAGCAAAGATGCTAAAACCAATGCTTATGTACAGTGTGTGGCGAATACCATAACCGCTTATGTGCCGAAACAACCAAACTTTTCTCAATGGGAAGTGGTGGTTTTTGACAGTGACCAAGTGAATGCTTTTGCTCTACCTGGGGGCAAAATAGGTGTCTACACAGGGTTATTGAAAGTAGCGGTTAATCAGGATCAGTTGGCTACAGTTATAGGTCATGAAGTTGCCCATGTCCTCGCCGACCATAGCAACGAGCGTCTGTCACAATCACAGCTCGCTAATGCGGGACTGCAGATTACCGATATTGCACTTGGTGCTTCTGAGTACTCTCAATACCGTGGATTAACTATGGCTGCGCTTGGTGTTGGGGTTCAATATGGCGTTTTACTTCCTTATGGAAGAACGCAAGAATCTGAAGCCGATGTGGTTGGTTTAGAACTGATGTCTAAAGCTGGTTTTGATCCGAAACAGAGTATTGATTTGTGGAAAAACATGGCAAAAGCTTCAGGTGGAAGCTCCCCTCCTGAATTGCTGTCTACTCACCCATCACACAGCACTCGAATTCAAGAGTTGGCGAATAAAATCCAAACCTTACCCGCAAGCAGCGCTAAGCGTCCAAATTGCCAAATATAGAAAAGGGAGCAGATGCTCCCTTTCTGATATAAGTTCTAAAACCATTTCCCCAAGCTTTATGTTCCAAGTATCAATAGTGGCAAGCTGAGCAAGGTATCACCAGTAGAGGCAAAGCCCACAATAATACTGATTAAGCCTATCAATAATCCTATATACCAAACTGAGGAAACCATCTGTCCATATCTATTTAAAGGTAATAGATGGCTGTGATGCCTGTGTTTCCACTCGAAAACTAAATCCAGTGAACCCATGATAAGCAGGAATCCAAGCAGGGTCAGTCCCAATGCATAGCTAAGCGCGATACCGCCAATAATGGCTACGATACAAATCAGCATCCCCACTCGGCTATTCATCGAAAAGCTGATGCTCTTTAATACGTGCCCGCCATCTAAGGGTAGTATAGGCAAAAGATTAAACAGGTTTAAGAACGCGTTAAACACCGCAAGGGCAGCCCATAGCTGACTTCCTGTTATCCAATAGATGACTATCAAAATCAGCGACAGTATGAAACCAAAACAAGGCCCCATAATCGAGATAACCACATCTTGCCAACGCGTGTTTATCTTTTCGTCACTCAGTGCAAGTCCACCCAAAAACGGAACTAAATAAATCCCTTTTGTACGCATACCGAAATACTTCATTGCCTTTACATGCCCATATTCATGGAACACTAAGCAAAGGATTAAAGCTAAAGCAAACTGATAAGAGAACAACCACGAGTATGCAGCAAGGCTTGCTGAAGCAAGCACAACTTTAATCAGCTTGGCACTTTTCAGAGCTTTCATACCAAGCGATACGATCCCAATCAGACTAAAACGTTTTTCAGCAGGTGGAGGCGTGAATGGAACCTGGCGTTCGATGTCCTTTTCCGTTCGGGCGTTCTCTTCAACAAGTTGATCATCGACCAATACTCGATAGGTAAGGCTAAAAGGTTGCCATGTTAAGTCCACTTCAAGCCGACATTCAATGACCTGTTCTCCGCTTTGTAGCTTGAAGTTGTGATTGATTATGCTCGAATCATCAACTTGGGCTTCCCGTTGTGAGACCAAGGTATTGTTCCAATACAATTGCTGCCATCCAGCCATAGAGCCTTCAAGACGAAGCGGGTGACCGAGTAATTCCGTGCTTAATAGTTCCACAAATCTGTTCTACTCTTAGTTTAACTTGGAGCGCGATTATGCCATTTGTAAGATAAACGTAAAACTATAGGTTATATGTCTCTGATATTTGTAGATTGAATCAATAACCCTTTAAATCCTGTGCATAAAGTGGATAATACGCCCTCACGAAATTTATAAAGGTGGGTAATATGTCTACTGAAGCAACTTTGCTTGAACGCTGCGAATCTAAATGTGAGCTATGCTCTGCTGAAACTTCTTTAACTCCGTTTGTGGTTGCACCACATACACAAGTTACCGTAGATCACTCTGTGATGCTTTGCGAAACTTGTAAGAGTCAAATCGAAGATCCAGAAACAGCAGATGCAAATCACTGGCGTTGTCTGAATGACAGTATGTGGAGCCAAGTTCCACCTGTACAAGTGCTAGCATGGCGTCAGCTAAAGCGTCTTACCGCGACTGAAGGCTGGGCACAAGATCTTCTAGACATGATGTACATGGAAGAAGAAATCGCAAACTGGGCTGCAATCGGCATGGACGATGACGCAGAAAAACCACGCGATGTAAACGGCGTAGAGCTTAAGAAAGGTGACGACGTAACAATCATTAAAGACCTACCTATTAAAGGTTCATCTCAAGTGATTAAGCAAGGTACAGTGGTACGTGGTATTAGCTTAGCTGACGATCCTAAACTGATTTCAGGTAAAGCGAATGGCCAGTCAATGTACATTATTGCTGAGTACTGCCGTAAAAAATAATGCCTGATGTTGCTTGTGAAATCGCTGATATTTACGCAGCCATTTCACAAGCCACGCATTGCAGATGTTGAGAGCAAAAAAGCCGAAGACTCTAAGAGTTTTCGGCTTTTTAATTCGTACGCATTTGATTAACGCTGCAGACCAATATCACGTTGGATATGGTTAGACAAATCAGCACTGTAGTAATGAGCTGCTGGTTTGTTGTCTACAAACAAAATATCAATCAGATGAGCAATCAATCCTTTGAAGTTAACCGCATAGGTTTTTTTATCCTTAGAGGTGGTCGTTGTTACACTACCCATATACATTGCTTGTGCCATGATAGCCTCTCTTAATAAATCCGGTAACTTTCTGTATTTGCAGCAATGATAGGTAATAATTTGCGGGTTAAAAAATGACAAAATTTGGAATTTCAGATTAGATATTCTAATGAAACAACCTGTTTACATAGCTAAAAATATCAAATCAAATTACGCGACTAAAAAACCACCAGCTCAACACATGTGTGCATAATTATTCTTAAAACAACTGCGATTTAAAGTTTTTATACAGTTTGTTAACAAATAAAATATTTAATATTTTGCCAACTCTATCCCAGAACTTCACTACGTAGTACACACTGTAAGACATCCCCTATTCCGCTGATTTTACGTGAATTAGCTCATTTTCATCTTATGTCATCTGTTTTATTTCTGAACGCATACGCCACAGTCATTGTTACTTGGAGAACAAGCAGCGAAAAATATGTCGGAAATTCGTACGAGGTACCGACCAACATTTACACACCAGCAAAAAGCATAATGAAAGAGTGTGCTTGATTGGGTTAGATAAATTTATCGATCATGCCCAGAAAAATAAAGAGTAATGAATGAAGCCAGGTAATGCGAAAATTTCATTCCTTACTGCTTTTAGCGTCCAGTTTGAGGATCAAAAAAGGAGCCTGTAATAGCTCCTTCTTTTTTTATTGCCTTTAACAACGAGGCAAAATTTAAAATCCAGCAATGGGTAATAAGTATACTAACGCGGACCACGCACCTATCCAACCAACCACAACTGCTGTATCAAGCCAGTCTTGAAACCACATGTTTCCCCCTTTCCTTCTCGTATCTTGAGAAATAAAGACTGAAACTTAATCAGCAAGCATTATGCCATGTTATTCGTTATGGCTATGTAACTGCTCTACTGGTCGGTTGTTTAGTAACTCTGGCTGAGCAGACAGTAAGCTAATAAAGGCGTCAGCCATAGAAACATTACTGACGTAACCCTCACCTTTCATTGCGATTATTGCATCATAGCCTTCTTTACCTTTCATCGTATAAGCAGATGAAGTTCCGCAATAAACTGTCTCATTTTCAACAGGTTGCCATTGGTCATCAATACAGATCTTTAAGTCTTTGATGCGTTCACCAAAAGGTTTATCTGCGTGATAACGATAGCTTAAGTTGTGTGTATAGGGGTAACTTCCCGAGCCAGTGCCATCAACACCGTTGTTTATTGCGTTATTAATTGCGCCTTCAAGTGTGAGTGCAATTGTTTTTCCTTTCACAGAATAAACACCAATCGGCACGGCAAACGGCAATAACTTTCCTGCTATATCGGCAACCGAGAGTTTGCCCGGTTGGATGGAGGTTCTTACACCTCCAGCGTTGTGAATAGCAAACTGCACTTGATGTCCACGCTCACGCATAGCATGTACAAATGACTGCGCGACTAAGGGCGCGAGTTCACTTGGGCCATTTTCATCGGGCACACGTACATGTCTCAACGAGTTATGAGCTTCCGCGATCATCTGAGTCTGAAGCTCTCTGACTCTAGGTATATATTTGTTGATCAAAATGCCCTGTACATCAGGATCTTTTTTACAAACCACCACATTTGGATGATTGTTTACGTATTCGCAAGCTTCTAGGTGCGCACCATCGCTTCCCGCTTCACTCATACTTGCATCAATGAACAGACGACGCCCTAGCAGCAGCTCATTGCGACCTTCGAAACTAATGACATTACCTTGATCATCAAAATCAATTTGGCAATGTCCCAGCGCTAACGCATACAAACCAGATTGAACAACATATGTGTTGTTAATGCGTTGGCCATACTCTTCTTGAGTTTCTAACCCTAAAGCGCTGAAATCGCCCTGTAGTACATGGCTGTGACCACCAACGATGACGCTAATACCATTCACTTGTCGTGCAAGTTCTTTGTCTGCGTCATATCCCAGGTGGCTCAACAGGATAATTTTGTTGATACCCGCCTTATGTATTTGTTCGACCGTATTCTTTGCTGTTTCTAATGCATTCAAAAACGGCGTATCGCTATCAGGGTTTGCGATATCAACCATTTTGTCTAATGAAAGACCGAAGATAGCGATGTCGCTACCATTTACATTTTTGGTTATCCAATTGGCACAACCCAATGTTGGATTAAACGATTTTACCGATTCGTTATCTGATAAGCGATGTTGCTTGTTTGGACGCTCATTGGAAAGATCCCAGTTTCCGCACAGCAGAGGAAAGTTGGTACGCTTGGCAAAGATAGCGACCGGTTCATTCCCCATATCAAGTTCATGGTTACCTAATGCCATTGCGTCTAAGCCAATTGCGTTCAGCATGTCCGCGTTCGCCTTTCCTTTAAATAAGGAAAAGTACAAAGTACCTTGAAAGCAGTCTCCTGCATGCAAAAAGATAAAACCCTTTTCCATACGGCGTGCATCTTCGCGTAATTGCTGGACTCGTGTTGCAATACGAGCAAATCCACCAGCACTAACGAAAGGCGTGAGTGTCTTACCATTGATATCTAAAGTTAACTGTAATGACGTAGGTTCAAAATAAGAATGGGTATCGTTGATATGTGCCAGAGTGATTGACGTTACTTTTTTCGTGTCTTTTCTATTTTTCATATTGTGTGTTCTCTTTACTTTCACTCTAATCCTAGCGCACAGATCATGACAGATTCGTGATAGTAATGAAACGATAATGCAAAGAAAGTTAGGAAGTTTGACATCAGTTACATCGCTTGATTTATCGACACTTAAACAGGTTATAAGGTTTATGTGAGGTAACCGTCTGCTTATATTGCAGTTTTACATTATGCTTAAATAAAAATCATAAATAGCCTCTTTTGTATCCGAGGCATGAGGAGTTGGCCGATGCTATTAGAACGTATCGAAATTTCTGGTTTTCGAGGTATTCGTCGCTTATCTCTTTCATTTGATGAACTAACGACCTTGATTGGTGAAAACACATGGGGTAAATCATCTTTACTCGATGCGCTTTCCGTCATGTTACCCGCGTCTTCTGAGCTTTATCAGTTCGAATTACAAGACTTTCATGTCGACTACTCAGTCTCCCATCCACAAACTCAAAATTTGCAAATCGTACTGAGCTTTGTCACTACAGATAAAAACGAATACCGTGCGGGTCGATACAGAAAGTTAAAGCCTATATGGTGCGAAGGCGAAGATGGGATGCATCGCATTATCTATCGCGTTAGCGCATCTCGAGTTAAATACGATATTACTACGACTTACACTTTTCTCGATTTGAAAGGCAATCCCATTGCTGTCCACCATAGCGATAAACTGGCTCGTGAATTGATGAGCTTGCATCCGGTAATTCGTCTGCGCGACTCGCGTCGTTTTATAAGACCATTTGGCAAAAACAACAATGCAAATGAGCGGGTAGAAAAACGTATTGATAATACCTGCCGTCGCCTAATGGCAATTCCCGGTCATGTAAACAAAGGCGAAATGCGAAGCAGCCTAAATGCGATGAACGCTCTGGTTGATCACTACTTTTCCTTTAAAAGTCAGAGCCGAAAGAACCCTCGCTTAGAGCGAGACAGTTTGGTCTATTCAACACCGACCAACGGAAAAAGCTTAAAGCAAATTGTCGGTGAAACCAAAGACAGACAAACAAGGCTGTTGTTCTTAGGGCTTCTAAACGCTTACTTGCAAGCAAAAGGACCACAAGATATTCGTCGCTGTGCAAGGCCTATATTGATCGTCGAAGATCCAGAAGGTCGTTTGCACCCTACTCATCTGGCTCGGGCATGGAGCTTACTTGAACTGTTGCCGATGCAGAAAATATTAACCACCAATAGTGGTGAGTTATTAGGTTCTGTTCCTATGCATTCCATTCGCCGACTGGTGCGTAAATCCGATAAAACCATTGCTACGTCAATGCCGATCAAAGGATTCGGTCAAGATGAACTCAGACGCATTGGATTCCACATCCGTTTCCATCGTACTGGAGCTCTATTTGCTCGCTGCTGGTTATTAGTTGAAGGTGAAACGGAAGTTTGGTTGTTCAGCGAACTGGCAAGGCAATGCGGTTACAACTTAGCGGCTGAGGGGGTGCAGATCATCGAATTCGCACAATCGGGGCTAAAATCTTTGATTAAAGTGGCAAAATCATTTGGCATTGATTGGCATGTTGTCACTGATGGTGATTCAGCAGGAAAAAAATACTCTGCAACAGTAATCAATATGCTAGGGCATGACCAACAAAGGCACCGCTTAACTGAATTACCGGACAAAGACATCGAACATTTTCTTTACTCACACGGCTTTGAGTTTTTCTTTAAAGACATGGTGAAGATCCCACATGACCAACCTATCCCTGCGAAAAAAGTGGTCACAAGAGTGCTCAAGAAGCACGCTAAACCGGATCTGGCATTAGCAATTGTTTCTCATTGTGAAGCTGGTGGCGTGGAATGTATCCCAGTGCTTCTTCGCTGGACATTAAAACGCGTAATCACCATGGCCAATGGTAATACCTGACGTTCTATTTCTTGGCACTCCTGAACATCAGCAAAAAAGGCATACTGTGAGGTATGCCTTTTTTGCTATTAATAAATTATTCAAATGACAATTGAAGATAAATATAAGAAATATTGATATTAAATATCACTTATTGAGCTTGTTCATTTATCACTGATTGCTGAAGGGATTTCTCTGCTGATGCACGCTTGTGTAGCCATAAGCCACTTGCTTTCATTGAAAAACCAAACGCACCACCCAGCAATAATGATGGGATCACTATTTGCCATTCACCATTTGCTGCAAACGTGGCACAACAGCCAATAAATGTTCCAGGGATATAACTAAGCCACTGTTTTTTCGCTTGAATACACATCAAGAATGACACGATGCCAGTCAATACGTACCCCATAATTTCGATAGACATATACTGAGAGCCACTAATAATGACCATCGCCCAGAATACACCTGTTAGGTTCGTCGCATAACTTTCCAGTAAGCCGCGAACACCGTCTTTAGGTGCAGCGAAGTAACTCGTGCAGCCTAGAAATCCAGTCCAAGAGAGTAAACCGAATGAAACTGCTACCCATCCCCATATGCCAGAAAGGATACCTGTAGTGATTGCGATTGCTAGAAGTGTGCTCATCATACCCTCTAAGAAGCGGTTTTTGCGTGTTAACCGCATCAGTGAATTGAGCATAGATGTTAAAGGTAGTTGCACTACCTTAAAGTGATTTAAATCACATTTAAAATGTATATTATAATAATGTTACACATATTTAGTGACGCAAACGATAAATCAACACAAACAGTTATAAACATTCTAATAGCTGATAGCATCGCGTTTCAGAGATAAGGCATGGCCTAAAAATTGAGTCTTTTATAGGTAAAGCGATCGCCCTTTCATCATTCTAAAGCCTTCGCGCATTATGCATTCTGCTAAAGGGTTTTCAGCCATGTCTGCTCGCCAAATAAAGGAAAGTGTTCTCTCCATATTTAGCTCAGGCACATTCAACGCAACCAGTTTTCCCATTTCAATGTATCGTTCTACATCCAAATAAGGCAGACAGGTAAGATAAGGACCATTAGCAACGAGGCTACGAAGAACTGGTACGTGTTCATACTCTCGCCACACATCCAGATCTTCTACCAAATGGTGAATAGAACTATCAAAAGTTTTTCTAGTGCCTGAACCTCTTTCTCGCAGCACCCATTTAGCTTGTTCTAGTTGAGCAAGACTTACCGTGGCGCGCTTTGCAAAAGGATGATGCGAAGAGGCAATGACGGTTAAGTGATCCCTACACCACTCTTCCTGATGAATGCGGTTATCATCACTGCGTCCTTCGATGATGCCTAAATCAAATTTGTAGTCCAGTACGCCTTCAATAACGGCTTGAGTGCTTTTTACACTCAGATCGATTCGGATCTCAGGAAAGTCGTTATCAATAATACTGATGAGATCTGGTACCAAATGTTCTGCGGGTGTTTGACTGGCTCCGATAGAAATCTCACCGCTGACTAATTGCTGATCGTAAAAGCCCATTTCAATCTGCTGAGCATCTTGCAACAAACGTTTAGCCTTAGGGCGAAGCCACATCCCCCAGTGTGTTAAAGCCATCTGTTTGCCTTGACGTTCAAAGAGCGGGCGACCAAGCATTTTCTCCAGCTGTGCTAATGACATACTTGTTGCAGACTGAGTTAAAGCCAGTTTTTCTGCAGCAACACTGACACTGCCAGTGTCGGCAACAGCATCAAATACAGCCAACTGTTTCAGTGAATATCTCATCGCACTCTTTCTCCTTTTACCAAGTCCGCTGCTCTTCTATGAGCATACGGTTGCATTCTACCGACTAAACACAGCATATCAACATAATTGATAGGGGCTTTTAATATTATCAATTTTACTTAGTGAAAGTCAGAACGCTAACCTAGTTACGAATCAGCACATAAGGTGTTGTTTTCTAATAAGGAGTATCACGATGGATATCTATTGGGAGACCAGATATGGCAGTCACTGAGTCTTACAATCAACATTATTTTTCGCCGAAAGAGATGATGGCGGAAGCTGAGAAATTTGCATTAAGCAAAGCTCAAAAATCAAGCGGGATGACAATAAGCCTCGCCATTATGGCGGGAGCCTTTATTGGGCTGGCATTCTTGTTTTACATCACTGTAACCACAGGTAATGCAAACGCTGAATGGGGACTTAACCGCTTTGTCGGCGGCTTAGCATTCAGTATGGGTTTAATACTGATTGTTATCTGCGGTGGAGAACTGTTTACCAGCTCTGTGTTATCTAGCATCTCTTGGGCTAACAGACAAATTAGTTTCAGCAAAATGCTTGCTGTTTGGGGGAAGGTTTACATTGGGAATTTTATAGGAGCAATGTTTTTACTTCTATTGGTTTCGGCAGCTGGTCTGTATCAACTTGACCATGGTCAATGGGGTTTGAACGCCCTAAACATTGCCCAACACAAACTTCACCACACAACCCTACAAGCTTTTTCTCTTGGTGTTTTGTGTAACCTACTTGTTTGCCTAGCGATATGGTTAACCTTCAGTTCGGCAAATGCAATGACCAAAGCCGCGATGACCATTATGCCTGTCGCCATGTTTGTATCGAGTGGCTTTGAGCACTGTGTCGCGAACATGTTCATGGTCCCACTAGGCATAGTCATACAAAACTTTGCTCCCGATTCATTTTGGCAACAAGTCGGTGTCAGTTCCGCTGCGTATGCCGATCTCAACATACTGCATTTTGTAACGGCTAACTTAATCCCCGTTACTCTGGGCAACATCGTTGGCGGCGCAGTTTTAGTGGGTTTAGCAAACTGGTCTATTTATAGCCGACCAAAACTCATTTCAGCTCAACTTTCATCAATTACACAAACAACACCTATTTCATCAGTTAAGGAAACAGCCATGAAAACTACAGTTACTATGAAAGACATTATGGATCCAAATCCCCTAGTTATCAGTGCCGATATGCCTGTTCAAGCAGCTATCGATAAACTGCTAGATCATCAAGTAAACGTAGCGGCTGTGGTCAATATGGATAACCGTTTAGTGGGTATTTTCTCTGCTCATGATGTGATGGTTGAACTTTGGTGCCAGAATTACATTCCAGCCAAAGATCAAAAAGTCGTAGACCTAATGTCGCGTGATGTTATCGCCATTGATGCCAACGACAAACTGGTAGATGTTGCAGAGTTTCTTTGCATCGACAGAGAGCAGCTTTATCCAACAACAAGCATGGGTATTGCGACACGTCTAACGACTTTGTCAGTTGAAGAAAGAGCTAAGAGCATGAAGGTACAAAAGCCACATCAACTACCCGTACTCGATAATGGACATTTTGTGGGAATGGTTAATCGTCACCACGTGTTACAAGCTCTTCGTCCAATATATGGTGAACGCCTAACGGTTGTAGAAGAAAAGCAGCTAGAACGAGCTTAACAGCAAATAACATAACAAACACATCAGTTGGCAACATAAAAAAAGCCCCTGCTAGCAGGGGCTCTCTTCAATCAGATACGCGTATTACTTTTGAACACCTTCGATATGAAGTTCCATATCTACATAGCTTGCAGGGCCCATCACAGCGATATCAAAGTCTTTTAGCTCAAGGCGTGTAGAACCTTCGAAGCCGGCACGTTCGCCGCCCCATGGGTCTTGACCAGCACCAATGAACTGAGCGTCAATTGTAATGCTCTTAGTGTGACCGTGTAACGTCAAATCACCAATAACATCCATCTTGCCGTCACCTTTGTCGACAACTTTAGTGCTCTTAAATGTTGCAGTGCTAAATTTAGCCGCATCAATGAAATCTGCACTACGGATATGCTTGTCACGCTCTGCGTGGTTTGAATCCAAGCTTGTAGTATCAACATTCACCTCAACAGAAGATGCGTTAATGTTTTTTGGGTCAAAAGAGAATTCACCATCAAACTTATTAAAGCGTCCTTTGATGAAGCTATAACCTAGGTGGCTCACTTTGAAACTGATAGAAGCATGAGCTCCCTTTGAATCAATCACATAATCCGCTGCGCTTGCACCAAAAGATGCAATCATGCTTGCAGCTAATCCAACTGCCAATAACGTTTTCTTCATTACGATACTCCTATCATTTTGCGTAGCGTATTATCTTTACTAATAAAGTGGTGTTTAAATGCTGCAAGTGCATGTAGCACAGCAACGACTATTAAGGCCCAAGCTGCATAGAGATGTACTAAACCTGCTAAGTCAGCCTGCCCCTCAAAAAGAGCGCCCGCTCCCGGTACGGTAAACCAATTAAAAACGTCAATACCGCGACCATCTTCGGTTGAAATTAAGTATCCAGATACAAACAGCACCAACAGATCAAAATAGATAAATAAATGGGCAACTTTAGCGATCAATTTTTCTAGTGGTGAACCTTCCACCTTTGGTGACACCGTCACACACTTCCAAACTACACGAAATAGTGTGAGTCCTGCTAGCAGCAATCCAACAGATTTATGCCAGTGAGGTGCCGTTCTATACCAAGTACTGTAATAAGAAAGATCCGTCATCCAAAGACCGACGGCAAACATTCCAATAATCACCACCGCAGAAATCCAGTGGATAAATCGCGTCACCGCGTTGTAGTGTGTAACTTCGGAACTCATACCTACTTTCTCTCATTACTATTGTTGATACCATCATCCAATAAAACGGTAGCACTGGATACATAGCGTTAACAGAGTATTTACCAATATTTACCTTGCCGCTAGCCATACAGATTGAAGAACTTGTTCAAAAAAATTGAATAATTAAATAACACAGAATAACTGGAAGCATTTAAAATTCGCTATCTTTTTCAATCTGATAGAGCTCATCAGCGATATCAAGCATCTTTCTTTCAACGACAGATTGAGCATCTGACAAGCCTTTATTGTAATAAACTGGACCGATCTTATTTGTAACAAACTCTAACAAGAACCAAGCATCAAACTGCTCAAGTTCAATATTCAATTCATCCGCACAGTATTTTTGTAGAGCTTCGGTGAGGCCCTCTTTCTGTTGTTGAGTAAATTCAATATCACTCATTTTTGTCTCCCGAAATGAAATTAGGCGCTTATTATACCCAACTAGGATCATGATTATCACCGCAACACCGCTGTTGTTGAAAAGTAGGCTATCAGAGAAAGATAAATTTCAAAATTTGGTGATGTAAAACCATCATTTATCACTAGTGACAAAATGTAACTGTGATAATCTAGCTGAGCTTAAATTATGGAGAATAAGTAATTGTTACTGGATCTAGTCACACAAAGCGTCAATGAATTTCAAACTGACTGCTTGAGATTGTGTGAAAAGCACTATCCTACTATTCACAACAAAGGAATGAGTGAGCACCATTTAGGTTTGGCTTTCGCTCGTCGTTTGTCGCGTACATTAACGGAATATGGTCACGCCTGCGATTATGATTCGATTGAATCCACTCACCATACTGATATGCCTCACCACTTCCGTGTAACCTGTGAGATGGGAACGGTTTGGATACTCACTCATCATTTGGTCAGTGCTGGTAAGACATGCCGAGACAAGTTAATGAGGGACATTTCGCAGTGGAAGCAAGAATATGCTTATGCGATTCAACCCAACGATCTTCTTATTCTCCTAACGGACCATTGGATTAGCAAAAGCCAGAAAAGTCGCGAGCTGCTTCACTGGTGGACTGGACAGTTACCTGACGAAATTGATGAATACAGTGCACAAGGCATAACACTTTACGAGAGCGATTCACTTTTAACTCAAGCGTTAGAAGCTCGATATCAAATCAGCCCTTGCTACATTAAGTTTGGACATCCTTTAAAACACTCCAAAAATCAGCAACTCGTAAGAAAATACATCCAACTATACGCCGTACTGCAATGGGGATAGTGCTTCCCCATTTGTCTTAAACCTAACCTATCAATATTTCTCCCGCTGTCACTTTTTCTACATATTTCTGACTCATAGTAAATCAAAACCTAACCGTTAAGTTTATTGTGAAAAGCCTAAAGCGCTATCAGTACGAAAGATATGCAGTGCTATGCAATCTCGCTTATCCAAGAATATTTAAACAGACCAACTACGGATTTGACCCAAACGGCCAACGTATTGTCTACAACCGTTTTGGCAAAGTCATGATGAGGGTGCTTTGGAGTAGGAAAAGTGAAGAAGTCATCGTCGTCATCAAAGGATCACACTCGCTTTGGGATTGGCTGTTGAATTTGGGAATGTGGCAAGTTACACCTAAGACACTTTGCACCAATTACCCCATTCACGCAGGCTACTCATACTTGATATTGCAAGAGAGTCGACCTGGCTATAATACTGATAAGCTCGGCGCTTCCGTTTACGAACGATTATTAAGCTATATTGTGCCTCTGATCGAGCTAGGAAAAAAAGTTACCTTTACTGGCCATTCATCAGGCGGAGCCATAGGTACAGTTCTGGCAGACTTAGTTGAGAAGAAATATCCAAAATCAATAAAAAGAGTAGTGACATTTGGTCAACCCGCCATTGGCGGTTATCAATTTAAAAAACAATATTCTCTTTCACACAAAACATACCGTGTATGTTGCGACCTAGATATCGTCACATTTTTACCACCCTTGCCATTTTACTATTGGCACGTAGGGAAATTATTGTGGCTACACAACGAAAGAGTTTATGAAAATACACCGACGTTAATAAGATTAGGGAAAAGTATTGTGTCGTGGGCTATAAGACCATTTTCATATCATTTAATGAGTCGATATATTCGCAATAAAGATTTTTTTGACGATCGTTAAAAATATTAAATAAACTCTGGCTATTTTTAGGATCATTTTAAGTTTCCAATAAATTTGGGATCATAAAGAAAGCTTCAGAATATAGCTCTTAAATACGTCAATATTGAAGATAATCTAATGCAAAGTTCTTGCTGGGACAACACACCAAAGAGATTCGACTCTCGCTTAGCCATGTGCCAGCAAAGATGATCGTTTATAGGATCTTTATTTAGATCTTTCGCTATTTATGATCGCAATATTAAAGATTGACAGAATATGAATATCGTCAATACTATGACGTGAATCAAAACAATTTGACGCATGGATGCGTAGATTAAATATTATTTTTTGGGATATAGCGGATTCTATGATTCTTATTAATAAACACCAGTACGATAAATACATTCGTTTCGATAACACGGGACAATATGTAGCTCATTATAAAAACATGACGCTACGGAGTGTATTTCAACCGATATTTTCCAGAGAGAAAAGAATCGTTGGTGTTGAAGCCTTGGTTAGAATATATACAAATGGTCACAGACAAATTCGCCCTGACTTATTTTTTTATTCGGATCAATATAATCAAGTTGATCAAATTAACGTCGAATTATTGAGCAGATCGATTCACGTAAGAAATTTTGCAAACTCCCCTTTCAAAAATATCAGGCTATTTCTAAATCTATTACCTTCTGTTGGCCAGTATCTTGTGCAAAATGAAAGCTTCTCCTGCCGGTTATCAAATCGTATTAATGATCTCAATCTCCGACGCCCACAAATAGTTATGGAAATTGTTGAACAGCACTCAGACGACAATGAACTGCTAAGAGAAGCGACTCAAACTTTATCCAATTATGGTTTTCACATTGCTGTCGATGACTACGGCTCACAAGCTTCTAACTCTGAAAGAGTTGATCTTATTTCTCCCGATATCATCAAATTTGATCGCACTCTTCTGAAGAAATATATGATCGGTGATACGTCACCACTACTTGATGCTATTAAAGTCGCTCAGAATGCCAACGCGAAAACAGTAGTGGAAGGAATTGAAACAGAACAGCAGTTTGAAGCGATGAAAGCCCTGAATCTCAATATGTATCAGGGTTATTTCCTTGGCACCCCAGAACGTGTGATGCCAAGAGTACAACTAGCGTGTGGCTAAACGCAGTGTTATTCAGCGCAGCCACTACTGCCTAAGCGGTTTTCTGCCAGTCATAGTCCATTTGTCGCGCCGTCTTCACTGCTAAGTCCGTAGACGCGAGTTCCGACACCAAGAACAAACTCATATCAATACCTGCGGAAATACCAGCAGATGCAACCAAGTTGCCTTGCTTTACCCAACGTACATTTTCCTGCACATCCAGCTCTGGAAATTCACGCCTTAGATCAGCGATATCCTCCCAATGCGTGGTTACTGAATGATCAACCGTCACACCCGCTTTTGCCAATAAAAATGCACCTGTACAGACAGAAGCAACGATTTTTGACTCTGCTGCATACTGCTTAATCCAGTTGATAACATTTGGTTTTCTCAGCTCTTCAGTGTGAACACCACCAACGACGATAAGAAGATCTATATTTGGAACCGTCTCAAAAGAAAAATGAGGCTTTACCTCGAAGCCTCCACGAGCTTTCACCAAATTCGACTTTTCTGCAAACAAAAACACATTCCAATCGTTGTTCGCTAATCTTTTAGCCGTGCTAAACACCTCAAACGGTCCGGAAAAATCCAACACTTCGGCATCATCATAAATGTATATCCCTATGTTCATTCTCATTCCTTAGTAAACAATCTATTCCTTAATAAACAATCTGCGTGACGACTTCAGTTTTCACAGAGTTAGCAATAAAGCAGTTGTCGTGCGCCTGATGGTGCATTTTTTCTAGCACTTCGCGGCTGGGGATGTTGTCACCTACAAAAGTGACTTTTGGACGCAGAATCACTTTTGTCATAGATTCTTTGTTGTGTTCATTAAGCTCAAGCACACCTTCAGCATCATCAACATACTCATCAATGACGTAACGTTTTTTAGCGGCGATAGAAAGGAAAACTAGCATATGGCAGCTCGACAAAGCAGCTACAAAGGCCTCTTCTGGATCAACATTCGCTTCCACCGAATAAGGTAAAGGAACAACACTCGGCGAAGGAGACGCAGGGACGGAGACACCACCATCAAACTCCCACATGTGTGCACGGCTATATTTATTGTCGCTAAACACTTCGCCATCCCTACGAAACCATGAAACTTTAGCAGAATGCTTCGACATAAATACTCCCTTTTATCGATAAATAGTAAAACTAGAGGTCGGTAGAAGACCTCAAACATAGTTTTTAGATTCAATTATTTACTCAAATTACTACAAGGCGGGACTCAGCTTTTCATTTCCCAATTTCGCTGCTCTTCAGTTAAAGAGGCCTTTTGTCTGGCTTTAATGTCGCTCCATGAAATGCCATTCTCTAACCCGTTAACTCTCTGCTCGAACTTAATACACGCTCTCTCAAGAACACTTTCTAATTGAATTTCAGTCTCAGATTCTAATGCGAGGAGAAGGTTTAGGTAGTCCCAAAGCAAATCCCCCAGCTCTTGCTCTAAATAGCAGCGACGATTAAGGGGGATTTCTTCCAATACTTCATCAAGTTCCGTACGCATCTCGTTTAAATATGTCTGAGATCCGTTGAACCAATCACTGGTGGTATCAATGACACTTTTACGCCTTGCAATACTCAGCAACTGTTCAAAGTACATAGACGTCATCGGCGTTAGTTTATCCATCATTTCCCTATTGATTGTGATTGAGGATCCTTCCTCAACTTGGTTTCTGACTAAACTAATTCTTGTTGATTAGTTTTTCAGCCACGTTACCGCATCGCTATAATTTTCGAAATATTTAATTTCACCAGAAACAAACCAGTTACCAATTTTTGCCGAGACTTCCTGCCAATCTCGATTGCCATATAAGGCGATCTTGTCGAAATCAGAGCCATGTTTTAATCCAAGCTTAAAATCATCCCAAGCAGCTCTTAACTCCCACCCTTTGAGTTCTGTGGCGTCAAAAAGTACTTTTACTTTGGGTTGGTTCACTTTGATCAACGCAGCATCAATCATTGGTGAGATAACCTGATAATCGTCATGAGTTAAACGACCAACAGCCTTGATCGAAACAATAAACTCATTACCAATTCTGTCTAACCCTATCGATAAACCATGTCTTTCAATACTCATAAGTCCTCCTAAACATTTAATCTAGGAATAAGCGTTAAATATCACTAAGCAATATTCAACACATCGTCATTCATCAGATTAGTTAACAATCGAAGGAATGAGTTGAGCGTTAATCACTTTTTAAACAAACAATTGTTTTACATCAATTGAGATTAACGCTCAGGCAAGATACTCGATGCGGCAAATTGATTGCCGACATCAAGATGGGAAAGGTTGATAATACTTACTTAACAACTCAATAGAACACTTCGCCAGTGCGAACATCTAGATAAATCTTGTCTGCTAACTTAAGTCCGCCGCAGTAAATGAAATACACATCGCGATCAGCATATTTGGTCGACTTTACCCATCCGCCAAGCTCTTCAAAATCAACCGGTGAGCAGCTTCCATCGTTGAGTAGTTTATCTGTTGTGGTTAAGAACATGTCTTCGAACTGTAGAAGATCATCGGAAGCAGCAATGTAGCCCTGAATTGTCTTCTTCCGCTCTTCTACAGTAATCACTGGTGCTTGTTCTACAAGTCCATCCAAAGGAATCCACTCTGCGATTTCAGGTCCACCCTGTTCATAAACAAAGTATGCTGAAACACGACCCCAGCCGTTTTTCTTTTCCAGTAGGCGAACTTTCTCACCTTTGTAGAGATAACGTTGAACAAAGGCATCTAAACTTGCTGCTTCTCGAATCCCAAGTTTCTCAACGTCGACATAGAATTCCATATTCTCTGGCTTTAAATCAGCAATACTTTGAGGTTTCTCTTCCTCTTTCTCATCTGCTTTGTCTTCAACGGCAGCAGCTTGGTTAGCCAGATCTTGTTGAGGTTTGTAGTAAAACAGGTAGTAACCTGCACCGGCGCCAGCAACTCCCAGAAGCAAAAATACAACCATCAGCAATTTTTTCATTTGTATACGCCATACCTTATGGTTTGAGCCTAGAGGATTCTCAATACTTTCTTTTCTTTAACTACAATAATACTAGTCATGATGATTATTTAACCACCGCTAGGATTACCACTCTAGTGAATACATTAGCATTCGACAATGAAACTATCTAAAACGCACTTAAACTCTATAACGACCATTTTCTTGATAACTTTATCTTGGCTTACCCAAGCGAGCCAGTGTAATGAGCAAGAATGGAACAAAGCGCTTGTTTCTCAACAAGCGTTAGATCGTAAGTACAATACGTTAGCGTCGAAATACAACATGTGGTTGCCCAGTTTCCAACAATCTATTTTTCTTCATCTAGAATTCTCAAACGAAGAGCTCACTTATCTCTGGGGTAAAAACGCAAATCATTTTCGAGACAAGATCGATAGACAGATCCAAGTCGCATTGGAATCACGACAGATGATCAGTTCACTAACCCCGTACTTAGATGAGATCAATGAAGATGTAACTGAGCAGATTTCGCTGTGGAACAGAATCGGCCGAGACTGTGAAATAGATAGGTTGATAACAAATGAAGTAGCGGCTCAGCACTATGTGCAGTCGGACAAACACTTAATACAGGAGTTAAATAACTTTGAGCAGCAACTCGATACGATGAGGAGTTACTACGATAGAGAAGTTTTAACTTTGCAAAATATCGCCGCTCCAATTCATCCATAATCCACGTCATATATAAGATTTACATTGTAAACTCTGTACGCTATTTAAGCCTCTCTCCTGTCAATTTTTAGCACAATTAGAGTACATTTTAAAAAGTCATCATTTGCACTATTTTAAGGCTAAGCCAACAAGCATATTGCATCATTTTTGTGCATTAGGGTTTTCTCATATTAATAACCTAAGAAATGACAGGGTATTCAACTTTGGCTCGAAACTTGTACTACTCTCTAAAAAGTGAAAATGAATTGCACATATTTAGGGAGAAATAAGATGCAAGACACCTTAGCGGTAATACTAGCCGGCGGTATGGGTTCACGTTTATCCCCCCTCACTGACGATCGAGCCAAACCCGCAGTACCTTTTGGCGGCAAGTATCGAATTATTGATTTTACCTTAACCAATTGCCTACATTCCGGATTGCGCCGAATACTCGTACTGACGCAATACAAGTCCCATTCCCTACAGAAACACCTGCGTGATGGCTGGTCTGTTTTTAATCCTGAACTGGGTGAATTCATTACCGTTGTCCCTCCACAAATGCGCAAAGGTGGAAAATGGTATGAAGGCACGGCGGATGCTTTGTTCCATAACATGTGGTTACTTTCGCGCAGCGACGCTAAGCATGTCGTCGTGCTTTCTGGCGATCATATTTATCGGATGGATTATGCCGCCATGCTTGAGGAACATAAGGCTAAGGGCGCTAAACTGACCATTGCTTGCATGGAAGTACCACGCGAACAAGCATCTGCCTTTGGTGTCATGGGCGTTGATGACGAGAACCGCATCACTTCGTTTGTTGAAAAACCTAATGATCCACCGTCCATGCCAAACAGCCCTAATTCTAGCCTTGTCTCTATGGGGATCTACATTTTCTCTATGGATGTGTTACAACAAGCACTGCATGAAGACTCCGAAGTAGAAGCTTCTACGCACGACTTTGGTAAGGACATTATACCTAAGCTCATCGAAGGCCGTAGCGTCTATGCGTATGAGTTTTGTAATGAGAAAGGACGTGTTGATCGAGATTGCTATTGGAGAGACGTGGGTACAATAGATTCTTTTTATGAGGCTAATATGGATCTTCTAGAGCCTGTACCTCCAATGAACCTTTATCAAAAGAACTGGGCGATTAGAACTTATGAGCCACAACTTCCACCAGCGAGAACCGTCTCTTCGGCAACAGGCAATGAGGGCATTTTCATCAATTCCATCATTTCTAACGGAGTGATCAACTCAGGTGGTTCAGTTCACCACTCAATTATTTCGGGAAGTGTGGTGATCAATGACAGCGCTACTGTTGTCGATAGTATTTTATTTGATGATGTGGAAGTTGGTGAAGGATGTCAGCTTGTAAACTGCATTATTGATAAGCACGTAAAAATCCCGCCCAATACACAGATAGGTTTAAACCCTACAGAAGATGCAAAACACTTCAAAATTTCAGAGAAAGGCATCGTTGTTGTCCCTGAGAGTTATAAGTTTAGTAAAAGTTAACTATTGAACATCTCTACAAAACTAGCTGGGTACTACGCTCCCTATCTGGCTAGTTTTCACTTAACCCTCATGATTATCCCTTTCAATATACTGCCGTCTTAAAGCATTTAATGGTGAAACCCATGAAATCAGAGATTGTCACAATTTCACCGTTTAAAACCTGTATCATGCTTTTAAGGAACGAATTGACGAAATAACAACATTTTCAATAAAAGGGATTGAATAACCACGGGTATTTCGTTATTTAAGTAACAAATCCAATTGTTGGGAACAAGTAAATGAAGATAACAACCCGCACAATGGCTGCGTCAAAACACGTAGCTCTCGTTGCACATGACAACTGTAAACCAGAACTTCTACGCTGGGTAAAAGAGAACAAAGAAAAGCTACAGGGTCACTTCTTGTACGCGACCGGTACCACTGGCAACATGTTGAACAGAGAAACTGGCCTACCAATCAAAAGTCTTATTAGTGGCCCAATGGGCGGTGACCAACAGTTAGGTGCACTGATTTCCGAAGGTAAGATTGATGTACTGATTTTCTTCTGGGATCCACTTAATGCTGTTCCACATGACCCTGATGTAAAAGCACTGCTGCGTATTGCTGGTGTCTGGAACATTCCTGTTGCGACGAACCGAGCAACAGCTAAATTCTTATTTAGCTCGGAATTTATGGATAAAGAAGTGAGTATCGAAATCCCTGATTACCAAGCTTACTTAGCAGAACGTCTGTAGCCGAATATGAAAAATCCCCTTCTCAGGGGATTTTTTCTTGATAACAAACAATGAACTAGATAACAAACAGCGCAAAGTGGCTAACCCGTGATGTCTTCCGATTGAATGAGCTTGCACCCTACCTGCTTCATTTGCTTCCAAGCACTTTCCACATCGCCTTGCACCATTTCTACGCCTCTGCAAGCATCTTGGACAACTGTAGTTTTAAATCCAAGAGAAACCGCATCTAAAGCCGTAAACTTCACACAGTAATCCGTCGCGAGCCCAACGATCGCTAACTCTTTAATTCCTTTTGAATGTAAATAGTCTGCCAATCCCGTCGCTTGAAGCCTTTGGTTGTCAAAGAATCCACTGTAGCTATCAATTTTTGGGTTGGTCCCTTTGTAAATGACCTTTGTAATTGCCTCTACATTGAGGCCAGAAATAAACTCTGCGCCTTCGCTGTCCTGAACACAGTGATCTGGCCACATGATTTGCGGTATTCCATCCAACACGATCACTTCCCCAACGTTTTGTTGATTGGAAGAAGCAAAGCTTGAATGTCCGGCTGGATGCCAGTCTTTAGTTGCCACTATGTGTTTGAAATGAGGAATTAGCCGATTAATTACTGGGACGATTTGGTCTCCATCTACAACAGGTAAAGCGCCTGATGGGGAAAAATCATTTTGTACATCCACTAATAACAATGCTTGGGTCATATGAAATCCTTTTAACTTTTCTTAGTCACTGGATAATCGCCATTCAACAACTCCTGCACAAACACTGAACCACTTCCGGTATAAGTGATCCATACTTTTTCACGTGCTCGAGTCATTGCTACATAAAATAATCGTCTTTCTTCTGCGAACGCAAAGTCGTCATTTGAGGCTGTCAAAGCGCCATCAAGATGCAATGCTTTCACTTTTGCAGGGAACTGCCCTTCATCCACACAAAGAATAATCACATAATCTGCTTCTTTACCTTTACTGGCATGGCAGGTCATAAATTCTAACTTAAGTGATAAGAAACGGTTCTGCCAATCTCGCAACAGTTCTGGTTTGTGGTAATGATTACGTCCAAGTAAAAGCACCGTTTTTACCCCAGACGCTTTGCGGTTTAAGCCATCCAGAATTTTCTCAACGCTGGTGCTAGGCGATAGCACTACCGCTTTGCTACTTTGTGTCTTCACGCTGTTGAGTGTCTTTTCACGTTGCTGTGGGTTTTGCTGAACAAAACGATTCGCCACTTCACCCAACTTATCGTTAAAACGATAGGTTGTGTCTAGATGGTGCACTGTTGAATATGGCATGCGTGCTTCGAAATCGGTGGTGAGATCGACATCGGATCCCGCGAATTGGTATATCGACTGCCAATCGTCTCCAACCGCAAATAGATTACATTGATTCGGATTCTGTTCACACAGAGCCTGAATCAGACCCAAACGTTGTGGCGAGATATCCTGATACTCATCGATCATAATGAACTTCCAAGGAGCGGCAAACTTCCTCTTTGTCACGTAGTCGGTGGCTCGACTGATCATGATGTTGAAATCAATGTGGTTGTTTTCTTTTAGCATCTCTTGCCAAGCTTGGTAGCACGGCCAACATAACGAGAGTTCACTGTTGAGGCGCGGATAATCAGGATGCTCAACCAAACGCTCTTGAACCGATTTTTTCGATATGCCTAGTAATGCCAGTTGATCCAACTGCTTTTCAAGCCAAGCAATCAATTTAGGGTTTTCAACATGGCTACCGAGTTCATCATCACCAGCCAGGTAAGCAATTGGCCACTGTGATAAATGCTTTTGCCAACGTTTAAAGTTTGTCGGTGTCATCCAATGGCGCTTAAGCCAGTCAATACACCACGCCCTCTTGAGTTTTTCATCTAAGGCAATTGGCGAGATAACAGCATTACCACCGTCAACCTTATTTAGAATACTTAAGCCAAGTTGATGGAATGTGTTTACCTGGATCTTCTCTGCCGCTAGACCGATTTTATTCTTTAGTCTCTGCTCCATTTCACCGGCAGCATCACGGCCAAAAGCAACCAACAAGATATCTTCGGCTTGGGCTAAATGGCTTTGTAAAAGATAGGCGACTCTTGCTGTCAGCACACTTGTTTTACCTGAACCTGCACCAGCCAAGACGAGGTTGTGATCATCATTAAGTAACACGGCGTGCTGCTGAGAAATGTTCAGTGGTGAAGACTCAACCTGATTGAACAAAACTTCCCAGTTCAATCTTTCATTTTCAATCCAACGACTATTTCTTTCTAAAAGTTGGTCAGAAGTATTGAGTATCCAAGGAGATAAGCTGGCAATGTGATCGGGTAGACGCTTATGCGCTTCTTCTAATGACATACCCATGGAGGTCAAATCGTCGTAAACGCGATTAACCCAGCTATCCACTAGCGAATGCGGTAAGAATGAAGGTAATCGAACAAGGCGCGTTAGCTCTTGCTGCCATTGAGGTAGATACTGACTCAACTGAGCACATTGTTGATTGTGCCAGTTTTGATAGACAGCGACAGCTTTATGGGCAAACTGGCGGCAGTCAGGCCATGGTAAACCCTGAACTAACCAAGTTCTCTGCTTACCGTGCTCTTCATGTGCGAAGAACTGAAGTGATCCCCAAATGGCACCGCGCTGAATTTTTACTCTGCCATTCCACACGTTAAAAGGAATATGCTCTTCACTCATTAACGATGAGAGAATGACACATTCATCACCAAGCTCAACTTGATTATATTCACTAGAAATAAAAAACTGTGCAGTCTTATTTGCTCTCAGCTGCATTGATATTTGCTCTTTGAATTCGTTGCCAACCATCATACCCTAACCACTTAGCGTGAAGCTAAAATAATGTCAATAATGTTTGATGTTTACTTTGTGCTCGCATGAGATTATTTATGTAATTTGATCAAAAAGTTATCAACACAGTCTGATACACTCAATTTTTATTTTTAACAGTGATGGGCCATCGTGTATTTGTTAAAACGACTTCGTGTTCTATGGGCTAATAAAACCATCAACTACAGTGTGCTGATTTTCATTGCACTACTCGGTGTTGTCGTTCCAACTTGGTATTACAGTCTAAACACTTGGGTGACACCTCTGATACTGGGCGTTATCGCTGCGGCACTTGCCGAGCGAGACGACAGCTTTACAGGTCGATTAAAGGCCATCACCCTGACATTTTTCTGTTTTGCTCTTGCTGCCTTCTCAATCGAAATCTTGTTTAAAACGCCGATACTTTTCGCTATCGGACTGTTTACGTCGACTTTTGGCTTCATCATGCTCGGTGCTATCGGTAGTCGTTACGCAAGTATTGCCTTCGGTTCACTACTTATCGCTATCTACACCATGTTGGGCGCGCATCAGAGCACCAATATATGGTTTCAACCGTTACTGTTATTGACAGGCTGTGCTTGGTATTACTTCCTTTCGATGATCTGGCATGTTCTCTGGCCCCTTCAACCGGTGCAACAAAGCCTTGCCAACGTGTTTGTTCAGCTCGGTCAGTACCTCGATGCTAAAGCGGAACTGTTCCACCCTGTATCCGGTTTATCGCCTCAGCCACATCGTATTACCGAAGCCAACTTAAACTCAGCCACGGTTAATGCGCTCAATCAGTGTAAAGCGGTGTTTCTTACTCGTTCAAAAAGAGGCCATGTTGACAGCGCCAGCGACCGTTTTCTCAATATCTATTTTCTGGCACAAGATATTCATGAGAGAGTGAGTTCAACCCACTATCGTTATCAGGAACTTTCAGGGCAGTTCGAGCGCTCAGATGTGCTATTCAGGCTCAAACACTTACTGCAGAAACAAGCTCAAGCTTGCCATCAAGTTGCGCATTCTATTCAGTTGGGTTTGCCTTATATCCATGATAGCGAATCAATCATCGCGCTTGATGAACTTCAGCTATCGATTAATCATCTGCAACAACAAGAGAACAAAGATTGGAAAGTGTCACTTGCTCAGCTTGGATATCTGTTCAATAACTTGGCGACGGTAGAAAAACAGTTATGTAACGTGAGCAATCCTGACACGACAAAACCTGAAGATGGCATCTTACAAGATACTGAAGCACATACATTAAAAACGGCTTGGTTAAGAATTAAGTCTAATCTGACGACTGATTCATTACTGTTCCGACATGCCGTTCGAATGTCTCTCGCGTTAACCGCTGGGTATGGGATCATTCAAGGCTTAGGAATAGAGCGCGGTTACTGGATTCTGTTAACGACTTTATTCGTCTGCCAACCCAACTTTGCCTCAACACGTCAAAAACTGAAAGCTAGGATCATTGGCACAATTGCAGGTCTGTTGATCGGCGTACCGCTATTAACTTTATTTCCATCGCTTGAAAGCCAGCTGGTGTTTATCGTCTTCTCTGGCGTGATGTTTTTCGCCTTCCGTATTAACAATTATGGTTATGCGACCGGATTTATTACCGTACTCGTACTGTTCTGCTTTAACCAACTTGGCGAAGGCTATGCCGTGGTATTCCCTCGCCTTGCGGATACGTTAACCGGTTGTGCGCTGGCAGTGTTTGCCGTTTACTTTATTCTTCCAGACTGGCAGTCAAAGCGTTTGCACAAAGTAATGGCCGATGCCATAGACGCAAACAAACAGTATTTAGATCAGATCATCGGTCAATATCGAATTGGTAAGAAGGATAACCTCAGTTACCGAATTGCAAGACGTCAGGCTCATAACCAGGACGCAGCTTTAGCCGTTGCAGTAAGTAATATGCTTGCAGAACCGGGTAAATACAGAGCCGCTACAGATGAGAGTTTTCGTTTCCTCACTCTTAACCATGCCCTGCTGAGCTACACCTCTGCACTAGGTGCTCACCGAACTCGAATTGATGATGAAACGGTTCACCAATTAGTCTTGGAGTCTCATCGTGTGATTCACCAGCATTTAGATGCGCTCTATCAGCAGTTGTACAATCACTGTACTGAATCTGACGCAACCAATATTGATGATTCAGGGTTAAAAGAACGTCTAAGTGAATGGCGTGAAGAAGATAGCAGTTCTGCTCGCTTAGTGCTTCAACAACTCCATTTGATCTACCGAATGCTACCTGAGCTGCATTCACTGGCAGCTAAATTCGCTGTACGAGTCCCTCCTAGCAAGCAACCGTCCTTATAGAACCACTGTTGGTGCCATTAAGAAAAATGGTACCAACATGCGTTTTTTACATTAACAGGCGTATAACCTGACACTTTTCGGACATAAGCATTAGCACGAAAACTAACATAAATATCAGTGTTATCTTACACAGCAAGGTTTAGGTGCTCATGAACCACAAGGTCATGTCGAGACGTGAAAATAGGCTATTACAGGACATTAGAATGAACAGCGTTCAATTTGATAATTTCAAATCACAGTTACAACAGTTGACACCTCAACAGCTGCGAGCTCTGCAAGGTGAAATTTCTCATTCTCTTGAAGGGGAAAGATCAGAACTGGTGACTTCTGAAGAGTTAGAACTTATCTCTAAGTTGTTTTCTTAACTGTGGTTGTACGCCATTAACTTGCATAATAAATGAACAAGGCATAAGCTTTTATCACTAAGAAGGATTAGCGTATGTCAATTTCGTCTCTACAGTCTGGTTACCCTATTGTTCAACAGTCATACAAAATGGCTGACGAAGCAGCAAGAGATATACAAAAGTCCAATTCATTCAAGAATGACTTTTCAAATGGTGACGCGTTGAAATTCAATGCTGTCGAACACAAAAAAGACCACCATTCACAAAGCGATATTGAACCAATGATGAAGCTTAACCAAGCGGCTCAATACAATCGCGTCGGTGCCAATGTGATTCAACGTGAACAAGATATGATCGGCAGTCTGCTCGATATCCATATCTAGTCATCTCACCTACTTTAAAGATTCGCTATCGCAATATCTCTTTGTGAAACACTCACGCCTTTGATCTGTGCGAAAACCTGCATACCTTCCTCTAACTTTAGATCGTCCAACGCCCACTTAGTGATAGTTGCCCGTAGATAGCAACCTTGATTCAAGTCCAGTTTTACCGAGACACTCTTCTTGTTATCACCGTAATGCTGATACTCAATGCCAGCGATGCGGGCAGGTAAGATATTTCGAATCGACGATTTTTCATTTTTATCCAGAGCAATTGAAACGTCATTTGCTCTAATTTGCAGACGAACAGTAGATCCTAGTTCGGCGTCAACCTGTTGAACCCAAAATGTTAAACCTTCAACAAATTGTAATTGAGTCAAACCATATTCCAGATTGTGCTGGTTAACTGTCGCGGAAAATAAGGTACTTTGCTCACTAAAAGATTGCCAAGGGCGCATCACTTTTGACGACCAAACGTCTTCTATTTTGCCATCAGATACAACCTTGCCTTGATCAATCACAATAAGGTGATCCGCGAGTCTTAGAATTTCGCTTAAGCTGTGCGACACATAGAAAATAGGAATTTTCACCTTCTTAGATAGCGTTTCTAAGAAAGGCATAACTTCTCGTTTACGAGGCAAATCTAATGAGGCTAATGGTTCATCCATGAGTAATAAATCTGGTTTCGACAGCAATGCTCTGCCTATCGCAACACGCTGTTTCTCACCACCAGAAAGCCCTTTGGGATAACGAGACAGCAAAGGTTTTAGAGCTAGCAACTCAACGATGGAATTGAAATAGTCATGGTCTTTATCTCTAACACCATAATTTAAATTCCCCTGAACCGTGTAATGAGGAAAAAGTCTTGGTTCTTGAAACACATAACCGAGATTACGTTTTTCAACCGCAATATTAGTATCCTGCTCACTATCAAATAAGGTTCGTCCATTAACGACTATCTTACCCGCATCAGGAGTTAACAAACCGCTTACAGCATTTACTATCGAAGTTTTTCCAGCTCCAGAACGTCCGAATATTGCGGTTATACCGTGGCTTGGCGCAATGAAATCCACGTTCATTTCCACGTTTTCCAGATGCTTCTGGAAAGTCACCTTAACGCCTTGGCTCATTGGCTCACTCCTAGACGACGTCTAACTCGTCGACTAACCCATTCCGAAGTCAATAGCGATAACAGCGCAATGACGATTGAAATAACACATAAACGCGCAGCGGCCATCTCTTCTCCCGGAGTTTCAAGGAAAGTAAACATAGCCAATGGAATGGTTTGAGTCTCTGCGGGGATATTTGAAACAAAACTGATTGTGGCGCCAAACTCTCCTAAACTTCTCGCAAAGGCAAGCATGACTCCGGTTATTACACCTGGCAGTGTTAAAGGTAGCGTAATAGTAAAGAAAACTTTTATCGGTGAAGCGCCAAGCGTCTTTGCCGCTTGCTCAAGTTTAATATCAATACTTTCTACGCTTAAACGAATCGCTCGCACCATCAAAGGAAGTGACACAACCACACAAGCCAAAACAGCACCACGCCAACTAAAGCTAAAAGAAACGCCAAACCAGTCATAGAGCCAACTGCCAATAACCCCTCTCCTGCCCATCGAAATCAACAACAAATACCCGATCACCACAGGTGGAAGCACTAAAGGCAAATGAATTAGGCTATCCAACACGCTCTTACCAACAAACTCTTTACGCGCGAGTACCCAGCCAAGTATTACCCCGACAGGTAGCAGCCACACAACAGCGTATGCGGCTACTTTTAAACTTAATCGCAGTGCGGTTAACTCATAATCACTAAGCAAATAGTCACTGAGCAAATTTCTCGTTTCCCATGTCTGTACGGAATCCGTATCTATTTAATATGGTTTTGGCTTCATCAGAGTGTATAAAATCTACCAGTTCTTTACTGCTTAACTTGTCGTTAAGTTGCACCAGTGGATAGTGTATTGCACCGTGTAACGTCGGCTCAAATGACTGTACTACTTCTACTGTGTCAGTAAGTAAAGCATCTGTTTTATAGACAATGCCTAATACCGATTCTCCACGCTCAACCAATGCTAACGCGCTACGAACGTTATTGGTCTGAGCCAATTTGGATTTAACATCACTCCAGACACCTAAGTGAGTGAGAGCCTCTTTGGCGTAAATGCCAACAGGTACAGAATCTGTATTCCCTACTGCGATTCGAGAACCCTCGAGTGCTCTATTCCACTCTTCTTTTTGATCCAGTTTGAAAGACTGCATCGGTGAACTCGCAGGCTTAATCAACACCAATTGGTTACCGGCAATCAGTGAGACCTTATCGGCCTCTGCCAGTTTCTTATCAACTAGGTAAGTTACCCATTTTTCATTCGCCGAAAGGAAAACATCCGCAGGAGCGCCGCTTTCGATCTGGCGGGCTAATGAGGAAGAACCACCGAATACCGTTACGACATGACTGTCATGTTGTTGATTGTATGCTTCAACTAGATCACCAACCGCGTTGGTCATTGAAGATGCAGCATAGATTGTAACGGTTTCTTTGGCTAAAACTGAATGACTAGAAAGGAGTAATCCTAGGCATAATATGATCTGCTTCATTTTATTTAACCTTGAGTGAGTCGTCCCATAAGGAATCCCAATTCATATGCTCTTCTATTGCGTCGGCAATTCTATTGATTGCCAACTCTTTAGTCGCCACATGATCATATGCTTGTAGTTCTTCTGCTCCAGCCCAACGACAAATTAGACTCGCTGTCTCAAACTCATCAAACACACCATGCAGATAAGTACCAAGGATCTGACCACAAGGGCTCACGAGTCCATCGGTACTGCCATTATCAAGAGTGATTAGAGAGGTTGATTGCGCATCCTTGGCAAACTCGGATACCCCAACATGAATTTCATAACCAGATACACGGGCACTTTCATTGTTGAGATGGAGCGTACCTTTGACATTTGTTAACTGCTTTTGCAACGTTAACGTGGTTTCCATATCCAACAAACCAAGGCCTTTGGAGCTACCCGCTTTGCCTTCCACGCCATCTGGATCATGTATCCAGTGACCAAGCATCTGATAACCACCACATATTCCGAAGACCTTGCCGCCAAGACGAATATGACGCTGTATGTCTTTATCCCAACCTTGCGAGCGTAAATATTCCATATCAGCACGTGTTGATTTGCTGCCGGGCAAAATGATCAAGTCAGCATGTTGAAGTTTTTCACCTTTGCCGACATAGCGCAGGTCAATATCGGGATTTAACCGCAACGCATCAAAGTCGGTATGGTTGCTAATACGGGTAAAAACTGGAACAACCACTTTAAGCTTGGTTTGCTCTGACTTAACTTGATTTGCAGTAATAGCGTCTTCCGCTTCCAAATCAAAACCGTGCAAATAAGGCAGTACGCCAAGTACAGGCTTGCCTGTTTTTTCTTCTAGCCAATCCAGCCCTGACTGTAAAAGAGCAATATCGCCTCTGAAACGGTTAATAACAAAGCCTTTAACTCTGGCTTGCTCGGACTCAGATAATAGAGCTAACGTCCCGTAAAGATGAGCAAAAACACCGCCTCTATCAATATCGGCAATGATAATCACGGGTACATCTGCCGCCTCGGCAAAACCCATGTTGGCAATATCGTTCTCTCTTAGATTCACTTCCGCTGGGCTGCCTGCACCCTCTATCACAACATACTCATACTGCCGTTGCAGCTTACCAAATGAATCTAGAACCGCCTCCATCGCAACTTTTTTATAGTCGTGATAGCTTTGCGCTTCCATATTAGAGAGTGCCCTACCTTGCAAAATAACTTGCGCACCCGTATCCGAGTTAGGTTTAAGTAAGACAGGATTCATGTGAACTGAAGCTTCAATGCCACAAGCGAGAGCCTGAACAGCCTGTGCCCGGCCGATTTCACCACCATCTGCAGTCACTGCGCTGTTCAAGGCCATGTTCTGCGGTTTAAATGGCGCTACTTTGCAGCCTCGTCTTGCCAACACTCGGCATAAACCTGCCACTAAAACACTTTTGCCAGCATCAGAAGTGGTACCTTGAACCATTAAAGCTTGAGTCTTTGTTTTCATCGTATTTCTTATACTAAATTTTTAAACATACTATACCCAAATTTGAACTAATGTCCTGAATATCAACGCGAATGATTCAAAAATAGACCAGATAAACAGCAAACAAACCTTACATTCATCAAATTTTTTAATCACCTTATATTAGTTGAGATACAATGGCCTGTAATTTGCTAATAAATAATGTATCTTTACATTTTAATTCACTCAGGACGAATACACTTATGTTAAAAAAGGCAGGTCTCTTAAGCTTAATTGGTTTTGCTTTCGCAGCACCAAACACCGCTATGGCGAACAACTTTAGCTACAATTTTCTTGAAGTTAGAACTGCTATTAGCCCTGAGTCGTTTGGCGGTGAGTTTAGTACCAATTTTACAGACAACTCCCACTTTATTCTTCGCGCAGATACTCGCTTTGATAAGGATTGGGATATGGCTGGTGGTATTGGTTTCAATGGCCCTATTAACCAATTCATGGATGTATACGGACAAATGCTGCTGCATCATGTCAATTACACCAAAGAAGAAGGTGATGATTCCGAATTTATCTACGAGTTGAATGTTGGTGGCCGAGTATGGTTGACTAACCAACTTGAAGTTCACGCTAAGATTGGTCGTGCCGATGAAAGCGGTGTGTTTATTGGTGGTGTCCGTTTCCATTCAACAGACCAATTATCTCTAAGTGCTGAAGCAAGAAATGCTGGAATCTGGGGACCTCAAATCGCGATGGGCGTGCGCTTCAATTACTAGTTGGGCGCTGATCTCTTTCTCAAAATGATGTCGTCATATTTAATTCAGATTCGACTAAAATTCGAAGAGTTTTGTAATATACTCAACCTTATACCGTACTCAATAATAAAAACGACACGGCAGGGCTGTAATAGATATGTCGACATCAAGTTCCAATAACATCTCCGAACTCGAAAAATACCTTCAGAATGGTATGAAACTGTCAGTCAGTTTTCAATTCGGCCCAAACGACAATTACGATTTCACCACAACCCTCGTCGGACATAAGTCTCAACAGTATTTGATCCTCGATCTTCCAATCAAAGCCATAGAATTACTGGTCATGCGTAAACTTTCTAATGTGCAAACGGTGGTGAGAGGAATCTGTAACAAAGACTACGGGCACATTGTTGCGTTTAAAACGTCAACGTATCAGTCGATTAGAAGACCGTTTAATCTCCTGTTTTTGCGCCCGCCAAAACACTTCGCGACAAAGACTATCCGCGAACATGAGCGTTACGCAATCTCACTGCCAGCCAGTATTAACACAATAAACAGTGAAGTATCAGGCGTCATGGCGGATTTATCCGTTTCCGGCTGCGGTATTTTTGTGGCTGGAGAAAACGAATTACAAACTGGCAGTAAAGTGGATATCCACTGCGAATTGATTACTTCTCTACCGGAAAATCTTGGCTGCCACATAGTGAAAATCAGTAAAGAGCCAAAGGGACACTTGATAGGCATTAAGTTCGATGAAACTATCAATATGTCCGACGAAATGAGAAAAGAAGTACTGGAGCATGCCTTCAGTGCTGGTTCAATTTAGAGCAATGTCTAGTTAAAAGTCGCTGCTATTCCGCTAACAATAGGTTTGTTTGTAATGAACTAAAGCCTGATACAGACTCTCTTCTCGGATCGGTTTAACAATCACGTATTCCGCTCCAGCAGCCATGAATGCCTGTTGAGTAGACTCCATACCATCGGCAGTACAAGCGAAGACAGGTGTGCTCAGTTGCATCTCTTTCTTGAGGACTTTCGTTGCATCAACACCGTCAAGGAAAGGCAACTGATTATCCATAAATATGATGTCGTATTGCTGAGTTTTCGCTTTCTCTATTGCCTGCAAGCCATCTTTTACCCAATCCACATCCATCCCGTATTTTTCACAGAATGCACGTGCAATAAACGCGTTGGTATGATTGTCCTCAACCAGCAGTGCTTTCAATGGCTTATCAAACAGAGCAAAACGTTTGGTCTCTTCTTGCTTCTCATCTGAGATACCTTGTTGAGAAACGACTTCTATCGGCAAAGTTACCGAAAACTCTGTACCTTGACCAAATTCAGATTTAACTTGAATTGAACCGCCAAGCATTTCAACAAGACTATGAACAATAGCTAGACCTAATCCACTGCCACCATATTCCCGAGTCGTTGTCGGTTCTGCCTGCATAAACGGCTCAAAAATAATCTTTAAATCAGACTCTCTAATACCTATACCCGTATCTTTCACTGTCACGTATAACTGGTCTTGATTACCGTATTGCAGAGAGATACGAACATGAATCGAACCTTCACTGGTAAACTTAAGCGCGTTATTGATGATGTTGTAGAGGATCTGATTTAAACGAACTTGGTTGCTGTTAACCACCACACCTTCAGTTATGTCAGTTTCAATTTCAAACGCCAAGTTCTTCTCTTGGCACATTGGCTTGTAAATTTGCTCAATGGCAGAAACCACATTAATTAGCGGAAACTCTGAAGGTGCGATACGGAACTGGCCTTGTTCGATCTTAGAAAAATCAAGGATATCGTTAAGTACTGCAAGTAAATGTTCTCCACTGCTGCACAGTACATTGAGCTGTTCTATTTGTTCTGGGCTTGATACTGAACGTTTCAATAATTGTGAAACACCTAAAATTCCGTTTAGTGGCGTCCGCAACTCATGGCTCATCTTGGCTAAAAAGTCCGCTCGAACTCTTGCAGATTCTTCTGCTTCTTTGCGCGCTAATCGACTTTGTTTCTCTGCTTCTGCGAAACTTGTTACGTCTTGCCCTTGAGTGATAATCGACTCAATCTTATTTTCGATCACTATCGGTGAAATACTCCAACGGAAGACTTTTTTATCGATTTCCGTCATCACTTCTTTTGACAATTCGCCAGTTGCCGCGGATTGAATGTCCGGCAAAAGTTGCTTTTCTAATGCTCTGAACGATCTCTTACTTTCACCTTTAGCCCCAATAAACTCCTTCTGTGCGGCTGGGTTCATACGAATAATGTACCCCTCCGTCGACCACAGGATAATTGGTGATAGAGAGAAATTAAATAGATCTTCAAACTGCTTTTCTTGCTCAGCTAAACGCTGGAAGGTGTTCTCAAGCGTGCGCCCAAAATGATCAAACTCATATATCGCTGACCCCGGAAAGAAATACTCTTTGCCCTGCACCGCCACTTTGTGGGTGTAGGACATCAACTGATCGATTTCGTGTTTAATTCGCTTATGTAACCACCAGCGAGTGACAATGGTTACGCCTAACAACGCGATTAGCGCAAATACAATCCAGAAGTAATAACTGTCTCTTAGTTTCAATGCATTCTGGTTACTTTGAACTGAAAATACCGCCAGATAGGTAGGCACGCCTTCAAGTTCCAACATGGTTTTGCTGACAATATTTTTTTCGTCCAGAGCTTCACCAGCAACGCTATGGATAATATCTTGTTCATCGTAAAGATCGTTGCCATTCAGTGTTGAAGACAAAATATCTTCATCCACTGCAAGCACCAGATTTTGCGCATTGCTGTTGTCTTTTATCGTTTCAATCAATGCGTAGTTGCCATTGAGGACAATAGAGACATAGAGAAAGCCAAGCACTTCACCCGTTGCAGGGTCAACAATTGAAGACCTTCTCACTAGTAGATAAGTAGGACCAAGTAGCGAGGGGCTCTTAATAAGATGCCAGTTACTGCTGATTGATACTCTGCGAACTATTTTGCCAAGCTCTTTAGTTTCTATGCCATAAAACTGAGAGTTACCATCATCCCAAAGCATTTCTTTCTGATTGGTAATAAAGCGAATGTCAGGGGTGTTAGAAAGCTCAAGCTGGTCAACGGTAAGAAAGTACTGATCCAACTCCTCTTCTTTACCACTGTGAATAGCCTGAACCAGCGTCGCGTTCTTTGCACTACTGTCTTGATGAATTTGTAGCGTAGCAAGACGAAAATCAAACAAACTTTGAATTAAGCTCGAAGTCTGCTTAGAGGTTCTCATCACTTCTTGTGCAATAAGACGACTACTAATTTGATAGCTCTGGAACAACACCATTATGATTAAAGTACCAAGCGCAACAACAATTGCATGGCTTATAAACGATGCAATATTTTTCTTCTGCTTAATCGGTTTGATACTTTTCACCACAGCTTATCTGCCTACTAATTATCTGAATATCGGAAAGCGCGTTGTTTGAGTTTTTCTATCGTCTCTTTAGAGTCTTCTTTAGTGACGACAGCGAGATCGCCTGAATAAACCAGCGGTACAGGTTTGTTTTCAATGTCCCATTTAATGGCTTCCGCCATTGCAATGCCCGTATCATCATTCATTCGCATCACAGTAACATTCAAATCACCTTTCACGATAGCGTCCAACTCAGCAGAACCGCCACCCCATCCATTAATTTCGATGTCCTGACGATTTAATTCCTTCAACGCTTTCGCTGCACCTAATGCAACGTCGGTTGAACACGCATAGATGAACTTAATATCAGGGTCTTTTTCGATGATCTTTAATGTCGACTCGTAACCGCTCTGTTCAGTCGTTTTAGTGTAAAAAGAGGAAGAAAGTTTGTAGCTGTTATTCTCTTCCATCATTTGAATGAAGCTACTCCCACGAGCGTCACTGATATAGCCCTCAGAAAAATAAAGCACAGAATACTTACTACCATCCGGTATAGTTTGTTTGTAGTAATCTGCAATTTGATTTGCACCTAACTCATGATCGAAACCTACATACATCAAGGGTTGTCGTTCTTCCCAGCCTTGTACTGGTGTTGTGATGTTTTGCAGAATGAGTTTGGTATCTGAGGAGTTCAACACGTGTTCAATGAATTTTCTATGCCGTGTTGTGTCTAGGGTAAAAATTAAGTAGCCAGTATTATTTTTTATCGCTTCCATCAGAGACAAGCTTTGTTGTCTCATATCCACGTTTGGCCTAGTAAAAACTTGGTTTAATTGATACTTGATACCCAACTCTTCCATTCGCTTTTCAAAAGCTTTGATATTGCGAACCCAATAATCTGAAATCTGCTGGCCGGGATAAACAACCGAAATAGTGACCGGTTTGTCTTGAACGACTGAGATTGGAACAGGTTTGTTGCGCACTGTTTCGGCAAGCAAAAGGGTTCGATCTTTCTCAGTTGGGTTGATAGTTAAAAACTCTTTATAGTGCCAATAACCATCTAGAACTTGAGCCGACAATGTAGGTGTGGCACTAAAAATAAGTGAAAGCAATAAGGCTCTTTTCATTCTATTCGTATTCATTTTGTAGGCTGTTAATTGATAGTTCACCCAGTAAGCCCTTAAGTTTGACCTTAATATCAGTGCATCATGAAGACATAAAATACCTACACTGAATGCTAAGAAGTTGAAAGGATACAACTTGAAACTGCAGCTATTCAAATGAATATTTTCAATAACATAGCTGCTCTAGGCTTAGCGGGTATACAAGGATTATTATGCATATATTGCCGAATTGATAGTACAGGCACCTAAATTTTCCGATAGGTGCCTGTGTTCGATTAAGTATTGTTCAGCTTTAAGGGTTAGAAAGTGAAAGCTAAGTTGGTTGATACCCCAAACTGACCATCACCGGCGTAATTACCTGCCAAGTCAAAGCTGACTAGATCTCCTGGGCTAATCCCGATACCAAAGGTAACTGCATCGTCTAATGTATCTTCAATATCAATCTCATAGCCTGCTCTCAACTGAGCCCATCCCCATGCATTACCTTCAACACCAAACCGAACATACTGAGTATTGTCTTTATACCCTGAGAATCTTTCCTGCTTGGTTAAATCAATATCTACAGAGGCAGTAAACAGCTCAGTTACGTAACCACCGGAAACCGTAACCTGAGTATCCAACTTATAGGTGTTAACTCCATCATAGGTTTTAAGCTCTTGTGAAAAGAGATCTTTAACAGCAACACCCGCTCTATAGTTATCGAGCATCCATACTGCCCCTAAGTCTAAGTTGAACGCATTGTCTTTCACTTCGCTCTTGTCATAATCATCTAAGTCAAAGCTTTCTACAGTAACAACTTGTTTGTATGTGCGCAGTTGTTGGAATTTAGGCGTAACACCAAACGCAAATCCTTGCCCTTGGATTGCTACAGTTTTCGCAAACGACAGACCGTACTCTGTGTAGCCAAAAGCCAATAAATCCACACTTGAATTTTCGTAACGGTTTCTGGCATCTGCTTCCGCATTCCCCGTCGACGCTGCAATATCTGTCCTGACCAATACCTCTGCATATCCGCGAGCGATAAAGTTCATTGAAACGGTTTCAAGAGGCACAGCGACGGCCAAGCCCGCGCCAGCGGAAACACCCAAAGGTTTGTCGTCAGAGAGTTGATCAAGGTAGTTATTTATCTGATTGATGTTTTCTTGCGTTGGTGTACCTGCAGCTTCAAAAGCTTTAATGCTGTCTTGCAAATCGTCAATCGTTGTTAATGACTCATCTGGGTCACGAGCCGTTGCTCCGATTGCGGGCAATAGGATACCGAAGGTATCACTGTCTCGATATAACGCCCCTAATGCTGGGTTGTAAAAAGGAGCGAGAAGGTAGTCGGCAGTTGTCACACCAGTATTACCCATACCGTTACCACGTGCATCAGCAACCGTATTTGCAGCATTAACTGAGGTTGCAACCAATCCACACACTGCTATAGAAAGTACTTTCTTCGAATTATTCATTTTCACATCAACCTTTTGTATTTGTCCCTTTTCAAGATTAATACACAAAATCAATATTTACAGGAAACCGTACGATCGTTATCTCAGAAAACAGATATTGTTGAGAAAGATTTAGGAGGGAAAAGTGAAACACTCCGAAGGGAAATCACTTAGCAGGGAACGTATACGCTTAGTAATGAAGGTTGTTGAATGAGTTTTTCTTTTTGGATCTTAGACAGGCGTTTGATTCGATACTCCAGTCGAAGAGCATCACCTTTCTTGTCACCAACATTATGTGACCAAACCAACTCTAAAGGCATCTTCCCTTTTAACGCTTTTGCGCCTGTGCCTGAACAGTGTTGAGCAAAACGACGTTCAACATCTGTAGTAATACCGCAGTAGAGGGAATTTTGTGGTGTGCGTACAAAGTACACCCACCACGATTTTTCTTTGTTGCTTAGCGTTGCCATTAAAGAAGCTTTTCGACCATGGCTCTGAGCTCAGCAACTTCTTGTCGTAGCTCTGCAACTTCAGCCTCAAGCATTTCCATTTTGTTGCTTGAGAAACTGCTTGCAGAAGACGACTCAACCGCTAAGGCCTCCAAGTCAACTTCTCCAGAAAAAAGATGTTGATAACGCGATTCACGTTTACCCGGTTCACGAGGCAGTTTCACCACCAATGGGCCTGATTCACGTGCAGCTAAACGTTCTAATACTGCTTCTGTCTCTTTGACATCGTTAAAAGAACATAAACGATTGGTTCTTGTTCTTAGCTCACCTGGAGTTTGAGGGCCACGTAACAATAGGCAGCAAACAATTCCCAGTTCTTGTGCGTTAAGTTTTAAATCACCAAATTCGGTATTACAAAATCTATGCTGAAACTTGCTCGCGCGGCTGTTAAACCCACTTTCATCACTTACTAAACGACGTGAGATGAGTTCAGACACTGCATCTTGAACTTCTGCATCGCTCAGCGACAGAACTGGCTCACGATTGCTTTTTTGGTTAACAGCGGCAGTCAAACTATTTAAGGTCAGCGGGTAATAATCTGGAGTTGTGACTTCCTTTTCAATCAAACAGCCAATGACTCGCGCTTCTAAAGGACTCAATTCTATATTCATTTTTTTATTTCCTTCTGTGGAGAAATGACCGCAACTAAAGAACAGTTTAGTGTTCGAGAGTCATTGCAAACTTCAATATATTGCCGTTCTCGTCCATGATAACGATTTTTGCTCGATTCAACTCAATATCAATATGTTCCATGATTTTACGCTCGCGAAGATAGGCTTTTCGGAGTTTAACGTTGTGTTGATCTTCAACTGGTGCGGTATCGACTTTGGAGACAACAATTTCAGAGGACAGCATGATCATTTCGGTACTTAATGTTTAACTGGGCACATGATATAGCGCTTGCCGAGTGAAGTACAATCAAGCCCGACGCTAACTGGCGAATAAATGGACAAGTTGTTGTAAGGTTTGATCTTAAGTCTGTTATGAGTTGCAACGATGTGCTTTAATCACTGTTAGTTGCATTGAGATAGGAAAAGGGACCTATGAACAGCGTATTTGAAATCGTGAGCTTAGCTCGTCGCAAAAACAAACTGAAACGTGAACTTCTTGATAACGAAAAAAAAGTTCGTGATAACCGCAAACGTGTAGACTTGCTTGAAAACTTGGTTGATTACATCAAACCAGAAATGACTCAAGAAGAGATCATGACTATCGTTAAGAACATGAAAGCAGACTACGAAGATCGTGTTGATGACCACATCATCAAAAGCGCAGAAATTTCAAAAGAGCGCCGCGACATCAGCCGTCGTATCCGCGAGCTAACAGAGCAAGATAAGCAAGCGCACCAACCTAAAAAATAAGGTTGAACCCAATTAATGAAACCCGTCATTTGACGGGTTTTTTATTGCCAATAACAACAGCTTCTGTTCGCCAAAATCCCTAAAGCCAATAACTACCGATATCGATAAGCTAGGTTGTTCACCATTCTTACTATGAGTACTTAAACGAGTACGCAGAACGCTACTAAAGTTCGAAACGTTTTAGCTATATACTAAACATCGTGTTGTTTAAAGGTGACATAAACTCAAAATGGAATTTGATGGTGATCTATATGATATTTAAGAAAGCTTCCTTACTCGTTATATCAACTACTTTAATACTTGGCTGTGCTGACACTCACTCTATAAAGAATACTAGTTCCTATTCAAACGTGAAGTTTGAATCTCAGAGTTCAGTTTATATTGCGATGTCTAAAAACGGCGAATATGGCGAACATTACTACGGCAATTCGGGGAAAATGGTTAGCCAGATTATTCAAAGTGCCTTGTCAGTTAAACTTAACAATATTGAGTTGGCTTCACAGCCCGAAAATTACAAAGTCGCTTTAGAAAATGCTGCTTCAAAAAAAATTGATTATCTGGTTTACCCTACAATCCTTCACTGGGAAGACAGAGCTACTGAGTGGTCGGGAAAACCAGATAAAGTCCAAGTTAAGATTTCGGTCGTAGACGTAAAGAGCAATTCAGAACTGAAATCCGGCGTCATCGACGGCAAAAGTGGAATCTGGACATTTGGTGGAGATCACCCACAAGACTTACTTCCAGAGCCAACTCAACAGTTTTTTCAAGACCTACTATAAAGCACTTTTCTAACTCTATTTCTGAACCGTTTATTGTGAATAAGCGGTTCACTTCCTCCAAGCCACTGATTACAGGCAGATAGATGATTTTATTACTTTAATTAAGGCCCTTACCCATGAAACAAAACATCGTACATATTGCATTAGTCGTCAGAGATTATGACGAAGCGATTGATTTCTATGTGAACAAACTGAAGTTTGAACTTATTGATGATACCTACCAGCCAGAGCAGGATAAGCGTTGGGTGGTGGTTGCTCCACCAAACTCACATGGCGTTAGCTTGTTGTTGGCGAAAGCTTCAAAGCCTGAACAACATGACTTTATCGGCAATCAGGCTGGTGGCCGAGTGTTTCTCTTTTTAAATACTGATGATTTCTGGAGAGATTACGAACATATGAAATCAATTGGTATTAAGTTCATCAGAGAACCTCAACAACAAGACTATGGAACTGTCGCTGTATTTGAAGATCTCTATGGGAACTTGTGGGATCTTCTACAGCTTAATTCTGACCATCCTATTGCTAAGCGATAAGCACTATTTGCTGCCAAAAATGGTTTTGATTCGATAAGCCAGCACACATTAGATCACTTAGCTGCTTAGTTGCTTAGTTGCTTAGTTGCTTAGTTGCTTAGCTTCTATGGTGAATGATTCATTCGTTTGCTGAATTAGTTTCATTTGATTACCACGTAAAACGTTTGCGTAATCGCTAACCTTCTATTTCCTAAATATTGAGGCTTTCATCACACTTTGACTATTGGTATATTAGCGCCAGTTAATCAACTTAGACCATTCGAGGCATGGAGCTCCCTCATTTATCTCAAGACGAGAAGATTGGTACCGGTGATACCAAGTCCGGCAAATAAAGAGGGTCTATATTATGGATATGCAAACAATTGAAATCATGGGTTACGCAGCGTCAATCATGGTTGCTATTTCTCTAACTATGAAAGACATCGTAAAGCTTCGTATTCTGAACTTTATCGGTTGTACGCTATTCTCAGCTTACGGTCTTATGATCGATGCGCTGCCAGTTGTAGCAACAAACACTTTCATCGCGGTTGTGAACGTATACTTCCTAGTGAAGATGTACCAAGAGAAGAAAGCTGCTGAAGCAGAAGCTGTTCAAAACCCAGCTTAAGTCATTATTGCTTAAAAACTGATTAAAAAGGAAAGCCCAAGTGTAAATCACTTGGGCTTTTTCATATGGTTATGCAATAACGCTCGAAGTAACGCTACGTTGTCACTCTTAAAAAATCGTCAAATCTGAAAAGCGATACCAACCAGAATCTTGCTTGCCAACGTTAGCGAAATTTAAGCGTGCATCACCATGGCTATCAACCAGAGCAAGCTCAAGATAGTAATGCCCAGCTGCAAGTGTACTTGGTAGCGTAAGGCTACTGTGCGTTTCGTGTTCTCCCGGTAACCATGAACGAACATCGTAACTAGAAGTACCAAAGAAAGCGGTATTACCATTGGCATCTATTAATCTGTAAGCCAAATAACGATGTTGATAAGGTGGAGCGACACCTTCGTTGACAAACAATGCGTTCACGTTCAACACACCACCCGCTTTGAGTTCAACTTGGTGATTGAGTTTCTCAAAACGAATTCGGTAGCCAATCTTAAGCAGTGCGTCATCAAGTAGCCCACGATATTGAGTCGGGATGGGCTTTGATTTCAAATTCAGCGTCGACGCGTGATGCGCAATTGCCCATTCCAAACTGGCTTTCACTTCTTCATAGCTATAGCCTTGAGTTGATTCCCAACCTTGCATTGTTCCACAGGTTTCAAGACTGATAGGTCCACGTTGCCAACTAGTATCAAAGTTCGGGTCGTCATATTGAGCTTGCTGAATACGATATGGGTAATCATCTCTCATGTGGCTCCAAGTTGTTGAGAAATGGTGCCAGTCTCCCCAACAATCCGCTCGCCATCCCGCTCCTTTTTCAGTCGCGTAAGCTAAGCTGTTACCGCCGCTGATTAACATCACTTTTGGTGTTTTAGGGAATGCTTCAAAATGCAGATCAACCCACTTGTTCAGGTCAGCATCGCTGTATTTCTGATGTAATGGCTCTAAACCGGAAAAGTTACTGTTGTGCCATTCGCCCCAAGAGCCGACCATGCCAATATCAATATGGCTTAAGTTTGAGTTGCCATCGTAACGCTTACCGAACGCGTTCAGCAGTTTTTCACCGTAGTAAAGGTACAAGCTGTCATCCAGATTTGGAACGAAGGTTTTATTATCTTCAGTCCAATAACCGCTAATGCCTTTGTCAATTAGCCATTGTGGTACTTTGCTGCCACTTTCCGGTTCTTCCGCTGTCATAAAGCGAATCGCTACCATTTTAGGTGGCGTTTCATGGCGGTTTTCACTGAGAATTTTATCCAGCTTATCAAAGGCATACCTACCTTCTTCAGGCTCTAATTCATTCCAGTAGAATCGGTAGTAATCAATGCCAGCATCCGGATATTCGCTAGAGCTTAATGTCGAACCCCAATTATCGTGAAAGGTTTCAACGCCCATCCCTGGGTTAGTAACAGGGCCAGTAAGCGCAGTAGGATAGACGGTAATAAATCTTTGATTGTTCAGATCATCCAGTTCGCTTTCGCCACCGCCAGTATTACTCTCGGTTTCAGAACCTTGATCGTGCTTATTATTTGGCGGACGGTTATCTGGCTTTTTTGCCAGTCCAGAACTAAGAGGCAACATTGTCAGCATTGCCAATACAACAGCTTTGTAAGGCCGTATTTTCATAAAAACCTCGGGGTTAATTTACAATGATAATCCTTTAAACCAATCCCAAATTCCGAATGAAAATCCCTTAAAAATATCAATACCAAGTGCTGACTTGATTAAGTACAGAGCCAGCATTGCCAAAAGGCTGATCGATACCACTCCTATTAGGATTAATAGCGTAAGAACAAAGTGAACCAACTTTGAACGCTCGCGCACTTGTTTTCGATGATCTCTGCCACACAGAAATACAAAATAGAAACGTTTACCGAACCAAGGCACGGTTTCTCTGATATCAATAGAGTGTCTTGCGACCAACCCCATCGATTTCACTGCATGTTCTATGGCACGCTTTTGCTCGTCATTTAACGTCTCAGCAATATCACTATCTAAAGTGTGATAGAACTGCTTAATAACTTTGTCTGATCGGTTGTTAGACGACACTTGTTTAATACCCGTTAGTTACTTTCAACTCAGCGCTTTTTTATAAACTTCAACAGTTTGAGCGGCTATTTTCTCCCAGTCATACTTTTCCAAGTAAGTGGCATAATCCACTTCAACCTGTTCTGGAAAATTCGCTAGTTTACTTGCCAATGAATTCACATCACCAACCGGAAAATAACTTTGCTCATTTAACCCAACTTCAGTATTTGCAGGTATATCGCTGACAATCGCTGGAAGTGAGAACGACATGGCTTCTAAAAGTGCAATGGGTAAACCTTCATGATAAGAAGGCATAACAAACACTTTTGCTTGAGAGAAGAGCACTTTCAGTTCATCCCCTTTAACAAAACCTGTTAACTTCACACCCTTCGTATTACGCGCTTTCGCTTTCAACTCTGAGCTATATACCGTTTCGTGGTCGGTATCACCAATCAAAACTAATGGCAGAGATAGTTCTGATTTTGCATAAGCATCAATCAGATCATGAAAGCCCTTTTCTTCAACAAATCGACCAACCGCCACAAGATAACCTTTAGCGGACAACTCATGATTGGCTAAATATTTATCAATAACGGCACTATCTAGCGGCTGCGCTTTAAGCACGCCGTTATAGATTAAATTGGCATCAAAGCGCTGGTACTTATCTTTGATAATAGTATTGATCACATCGGATATCACAATCACTTCGCTTGCCCACTTTGAAGCGAATCTTTCACCCAATTGCAGAATTTTCTTAGCAAAACCTCCCCACTTCTGACGGTCATAGTCTGGACCATGGTGAGTAAATACGACTTTCTTTCCGAGCAGACGCAGCAGCGGTACCACCAAACCCGGACCAATGGCATGTACGTGTACGACATCCGAACCATCAGTTAAGGTCGAAAATGCGGCTAGAGTTGAGTGGACAATTGCTTCGAGTGATTTCTTCTTTGGCGCCCAAATAGCTTTGGTTCTCACACCTTGGTATTCAGAATGCTGATAAGGAACGTAAGGGGAACGCGCAATCACACACACTTCCGCACCTGTTTGTCGCACTATTTCCGGATACAAGTGCTGGCAATGGGTTTCAACGCCACCAAGCACATCAGGAATTCCTCGTGTACCTAACACAGTGATCTTCATAGTCATGTTATTTCTCACTCAGTAATTCTTGGTACAAATGCATAAGCGTATTTTCATGGCGAGCCAAAGAGTACTTGTTCTCTAAGCGATGGCGAGCACGATTTCCGAACTCAACAACCAGCTCTGGGTGCTGAACGAAATCATCCATTACTTGTGCTAAAGAATCAGGATTCCCAGATTCAAACAAACGCCCTTCTACCCCTTCTCTTACTTGTTCCGGAATGCCACCAATATTCGCACCGATGATCGGCTTACCATAGGCCATGGCTTCAATAACCGACATAGAACAGTTTTCATAACATTCAGAAGGAACAATGACTGCGCTGCACTCTTTGATCAACGTGTGCAGAGTATCGCCGCTTTGGAAACCGAGAAAATCGATATTGTCGTAATTAGCGACCAACTCATTATATAAAGGCCCGTCGCCAACCACTTTTAATGGCATCTCCTGCTTAGAACGTTGATAAGCTTCAGCCAAGGTCGCTACGCCTTTTTCAACACTTAATCGTCCCAAATAGAGGATGTATCGCCCGTCTTTGACACCATTTCGCTCAACATGCTCATCAATGCCATTCACAACCACTTCAATACGATTATGGGGTAATTTTTGGCGAATAATGTTGGCGAGAAACTCACTAGGCGAAACGATCACATCCACAGCTTGGTAGTTCTTAGCCAATGATTGATAAGTAGCCTCAAGCGATAATAACGCACTCTTAAACAGCGAACCTTCCTGACAACGATACTTAAACGCGTTCCATACCGAACCTTTCAAACAAGCTTCGCAGGTATGTCCATCTCGGTACATGGTGTAACTAGGGCATGCTATTTTTGTGTCATGAGCTGTCAGCACCGTTTTGCAGCCTAATGACTTGGCGACTTTAATGATCGATGGCGTCAGCTGATGATAGATATTGTGAAAGTGAACGATTGCAGGGCGCTCTTTGGTAATTAAGGCTGTTAACTTCTCACAAGCTTCACTGTTATGAATAAAATTGATCGCCGTTTTCACGCTGCCTAACAAGCTCTTCTTGCCGTCATGGTAATCAACATTAGAGACAAAATAGTCACTAAAAGCCGACTCAATGTTTTTCTCATGCTGCATTGAGAAATCTATAATCGTTGCCCCTGAACGCGCTAACATCTCGCGCTCCTGAAAAAATACAGTTTCGGCTCCGCCTTTCATAAAGAAGAACTTGTTTACTAGAAGAATTTTCATTGCTGTTCTCCCTTAATCAGTCGGTTATCCGGCGCTTGATTGGGATCTTTCAAACGACAACTCAACCCTCGAATAAGCCCTGCAGAAAACACACTCAAATTCACCACACTTTGTAGAGCATCTCTAAATGATCGGTTCTTAATTGCTTTCAACGCAAAAAAAGCCACCAGCGGCAGGAGCGCAATCGAGATAATTTTTATATGGAAAGTCAGAATGGATATCGCCACTAAGAACAAATAAAGGGTAAAGACCGCCTCGTTCTTAACTACGAGCAGCGCGTCTTTAAAGTGCGGCTTTCCCCACGCACTTTTTAACAGTTCACCAGAAGCAAACAAATAGCCACTTCTCCAGCGATACTTCATTAGTTCGATGGAAGACATATCATAAGAAGTGTGGGAGAAGTATGGAACGGCCAGTCGATGCAGCTTGTAACCCGCATGCTTTAATCGCATACCCAGTTCTGCTTCTTCATACGCATGAAGATTACGATTGGTTAAATAACCGATTTTTTCGATAGCAGAACGTCGATACAAGCCGCCCCCTCCAAGATGAGAGGTATCGCCTACAGGATAGATCTTGTGAATACGCTGCTTGCGGGACTTGAACTCGTAGCTTTGTGCATCATCCATTTCCACCATACCGGCTACGCCAGCGTAATCGCGGTGAGTATCTAAATAAGCAATCCCCTGCTCGATAAAGCCGGGCGCCAGTTCCATATCCCCATCCATGAGAAGAAGAAACTCGCCTTGTGCATGAAGATAGCCTAGCTGATGCCCTACACCACAACAGCGTTCATCACCATTAACCAATGTGGCAACCTTGGCTCCATGTTCCAAAGCTATCGCTTGAGTATCGTCTGATGACAGGCTGTCAGCGACGATAATCTCATGAGAGTAGTTGGATAAATTGTCGCGAATGCTGGTAATAGTTTTCGCGATCCCAGCCTGTTCATTATACGTTTTGATAATGACACTGATTTTAATATCTTCACCCATAGGAAGGCTCACTTATTGTTAATACTGACTTGCGAATAACTAACGCGGCACCTAATGAAAAATAGAACAGAAACTGCAACATAGGCACGATCATCAAAGTTTGACTGTAAGGGAGACTCAAAAGACCAGCGATACCAAAGGCAATAAACGCAGGTTGGAAAGAAAGCAAACGCACGTCTTCCTGCGTAACTCGGTCACTCGGAATAAGCGGTTTTGGCATTACAATTCGTAGGGTATAACCTATGACGCCAAAGAACAGTAAGGTTCCAAGCAAACCCATTTCCCAAAGCAACATGCTCAATGATGTTGAATCCAAAAACACATTAAAAATGACGTTCAAAAATCCTGGGGCAACAGTACTTCCTCGGTTAGTGGCATTAAGACCATAACCAAACAGCTGACTTGGTAATCCCCACAAGTCGCTGTTTTTTGCCCAGAAAAACATTGTTGTCATCCTGCCGAGTTCGCCCGTTTCTTCCAGTATGTAGTTCGGGTCGAACGCGTAAGACAAAGAGTCGATAAAGATGTCCAAAGCACCTTTATCTGAACTACCCGCAAAAGCGGAGGAATAAGATGCAGCCAATATCATGATGGCAAGAGAAATAAGGCCAAATATACCGCCAATGATCATCAATGCTGTTTTAAGGTCGAGTCGTTTCATTCCCGCCAGATAGCTTGGAGAAAACCAGACGAACGCCAGCAAGAACGGTGAAATCAGAATAACGAATTTCACCTCGCCCAAAATACACAAGATAAATGCCGCAATGATGTGCAGACCGGTGTTTAACTTCGTCGCCAGACCATGTTTATATTCAGAAAGCTTAAGCAGCATGATCAGTAAACAGAACAACCCCATTGCGGCAGTGTTCCCGCCTTTCATTGGGTCTCCACCAAATGTGCCTACGACCGCATCCCATTTTTCATACTCGCCACGGAAGGCAACGCGTTTGGGAACAATAATCAGGATCTGGTATAAAATGACGGGGAACTGAATATAGAACACCCAATAAAGCGCTTTGGTAATCCGATAAATCTGTGACTCGCGCACAAAGCCCAGTAACAGACAAAACATAATCAGCGATATTGCTAACTCGTTTTTCATACCGACAATCGTTACTTTGATGCCGCTTTGCAATACCGTCGATACGGTTGCCAACGCAAACAAACTCACGAACAACACCAATAAAACTCGTTCTTTGTTGTCCAGATAAAAGGCACTGTAACGAGTTTGCATTGGTAACAGCAGTACCATTAAACAGGTCATCAAAAACGGCAGCCAAAGAACCGCGCCAATCCCCGTGAAATACTGCACGACTCCACAAAATATCAGTGTGGTTAATGTAACAACTTGGAGGTAAAGCCCGCTGTTTAAACTAAGGTTCACTTTGCCTCCACTCCTTCTCGCATAGAACGAGCCCGTTGATTCACTTTCAAATAAATGAATCCATAACGAACAGCAGAAAGTACCGCATAAGTGGTCACTGAATACGCGTAGTCGTTGTAGAAATAAGGCAGGATGACAAACGCCATAACAACGACCGCCAACTGCTCAAGTTGAATACGCAGGAAATACTTGGGAGATCCAAACACCAGTTCAATAACCGTCAACGGGCAAATAGCCAATGCAGGGAACAGATACGGCAGCATATAACGTGAAGTTGGAATCGATTCTACCCATTCGTGAGTGATCCAGTTTTTGGCCGCTGCGAATTCCATCACGATCGGATAGAAGATAAAGACGCCAGCTGTAGCGATTAAACCAAGGACGAAAAGAAGTTTGCGTACCTTTATGAATTCTGGGTAATTGAAACGCTGATTGCGAAAATCTAACGACCATTTAGAGAAGATAGAATTACGTACCGCATTCCCGACAATCACGACTGGCGATAAACAGAATCGGCTGACAATCGCAAAATAGCCTGCCGTTACCGCAGAAAACCAATAGTTGATGAGAACTGTCGGCAAATTACTGTTTGCCATAGCCAACACTTCAGCACTACCGATACTGACAATGTGTTGTTTATTACGCTTAAAGAATTCTCTGTTGGATGACCAGCCCCACTGATTCCATGCCATGCGTCGAAATGGCATCGAGTAAAGTAACCATAGAAAAACGATAACAATCAGCGCAATAGCCCAGCTCCAGTAAAGCAACTCCGCAGTTGGAGTCATCAACACACACACTAAAACTAAGCCTGAAGCAAGCAAACGTTGAAACGCTAACAGCTTCATTTTTTCATCACGCAATAGCAGGTTTTCAGAGATCAAAATCCAAGCATGAGCAAGAGTCAGCAGATAGTAGAGTGCAAATGGTTTATTGAATAACCAAACAATAACTGCGGTAAACGGAATGGCTAATACCACGGTCTGAATAAGGCAAAACACGATGTTTTGCGCCAGATGTTCATCTTGCTGTTTTGGGATCAAAAGCTGCGAAGCAAAAGTACATATCTGTGCACCAATCAGCACAATACTGTACACCATGGCATAAATACCGACTTCGTTCATGCCATAACGGTTTGATACGAACCAGATGGATGATGCCCCTATCACTTGGGTGAGCATCGAAGAGCTGGCAATCGTCGAGATACTTTTGATCAGCCCCATGCGATCAATCCTCAGCTAACAACGCTGAAAAACTGCCTTGAGCAATAAACTGCTTACTTTCTTCACTTTGTAAGTTATCCGCTTGCACTCGGTTCAGTACCGCGCCAATAGTGTTGATATCAGGTTGGTTCAACTTATCGATATCTTGACGAATAACTGGAACAGAGCGACAAGCCGCTTGCATCACCACAACGACTCCATCTAATGTTTTAGCGGCTAACTGGGTATCTTTGTTGTCCGTCAAGCTTGGCAGATTCACAACGATTCGTTCGTAAAGCTCAGGCAGCTCTTGCATCATGTGCAAAAATTGCTCGCTAGAGAAATACACCAAAGGTGACTGTTCAAGAACTCCACGCGGCAAGAAATCGAGCTTTTCGTTGAGTGAGATAAACAATGACTTGTGATTGTCATTTGCGCCAGCCCATTGAGCTGCACCTTTAGCTTCTGAGGCTCCGCTCATCGCCTCGTCCGCTTGTGGAAGAAATTCAGGCAACATTGATAAGCCTGTTTCACTGCGAAAATCGAGATCCAACAAAAGCGTCTTATGGTTGCGGCTTAAACTGTCAGCCAGCAATTGCGAAACTAGCGTCGCCCCTTCTTTTTCCGTACTGGAGACAACACCTATGCAATAAGCTGACGGTGATGCTAGCTGAATCGCGGTTTTAATGCCGTGAAATGATTCCATCGCATAAGGATTACTGCGAATCAGATTAACGAGTTCGCTTCTGTCCTCTGATTGCCCCATTTCCGGTAAATCAGCTAACGGTTTCAAACCTAATTTTTTCAAGACCTGTGTCAGGTTGTAGATCTTTTGATCCATTGCAGCGCGAATAATCACGTACAAGGTGGATAGTGCGAATGACATAATGAACACCATTGCCAACAGCAACAATTTGTTCGGTTTTGCTGGTTTTTTGGCAACTGCGGCTGGGTCGTATAAAACAGCATCCGGTTCGCGATAAGTAGAAGACAGCTCTTGCTCTTTGCTACGCAAGAACATCTCTTTATAGAGGTCTTCTGTTTTTTGCAAATCAGTCTGCATACTTTCGTAAATATCACGTTTCGCCACTAATAATTTGAAGCCATTTTTCTGCTCATTCAACAGCGCTTTATAGCGATTCTCTTTTGCCAGCTGGGCTTGATACTCTTTGTACAAGCCTAATTTCAACTCGACCAAAAGACGGCGGAATTGAAGCTCTATCGCTCTGATCTGCGCTTCTGCTTCTAGGATCTTGTTATGTTTTGGCCCGTAGCGATTCTGCAGATCAAACAGCGTTCGCTTGGCCTGAATCATTGCGATACGCAAATCCTGCAACTGAGGATGGCTGGAAATTTCGGGAATCGCTGCAAGATCTTCCAGCGGGGCATCTAAGTTCTGCACCACCAGCTCATAGTGAGATTGAGCAAGCATTCGACGTTCAGTAGCGTTGGCTAAACGCTCCGTCATAATGCTGAGTTGTTGAGTTTCAAAACCATCAATGCCTTTAAAGGTAATCAAGCCTTCTTTGTTAAGAAACTGCTCCATTTCCTTTTTCTTACTTGCCACTTGCTTGCGCAGTTCTTCCATCTGCTGCTCATTCCACTGTTGAGCAGCTAAGGTTTTCTCTACTTTTTTGTCGATGGTGTAATCAATAAATGCTTGGGCAACACCATCGGCGATTCGTGCGGCTTCTTGCGCGTCTTCCGCTTCAAAGGAAACATGCACCAGTTGCGTTAAGCGCACTTCTGAAAAAGAGAGGTGTTTACGAATGTATTTAACCGTCGCCTTCATTAAATCAGCTTCGGTCATTGGTAATTCTCGAATGCTATCGTCGACTGTCACGCCACCGTTGTATCGAGGATCCTCATTGAGTTTGAGATCTTTGATGGCCTTTTCCAGTACAACACGGGATTGCATCAGATTAAGTTGTGTAACGTAGTATGGCGATCGAGTGGAATCGTATCCGTCCACATTTTCAATTGGCGTAGCGTTGTCTTCCTGTGCTTTGATTAATACCGTTGCGGTGGAAACATACTTCGAACTCATACCAGAAATCAGCGGAAAGCAAGCTCCCGTTACCACAACAGTAAAGAGCAGAATCTTCCACCAGTGTTTCTTTAATGCTTTTATAAATGGTGCAAAATCGATGCTGCTTTCCATCTTTTGACCATTTTCAATCATGCCTACTGCCATACTAGAAAAAACTCTGCTCTACGATTACGGTATCGCCAGGCTGCACAGGATGAGTGAGCTCAACGTCTTCAATTACTTCATTTGTCGCACCCGAACGAATACTGATATCGTCTCGGTCTGCACGGTCAGTAAAACCGCCAGCAATCGCAATCGCCTGTTCTACTGTTAATCTTGGTTGGAACTCATAACCGTTGGGTGACGTCACCTCACCAAAAATATAAAACAGACGGAAAGATTCCATATTGATGGTAACCATCGGGTTCAACAGATAGTCACCACGTAAACGTTCTTCTATCTCAGTTTCAATGGCACTTGGAGTACGACCAGCGATGACTACCTCACCAATATAAGGAAAGTTAACCACGCCAGACTTACTGACTTTAAACTTCATAGACATATCCGGCTCACCGTAAACGATGATTTCAATTCTGTCGCCGGTACCCAAAAAGTAATCATCCAAGTTTTCATGCACTTGAGGATTCGCTTGTTGCGAAGATGCCTGCTGTTCATTTGCTGCACCCAAAACTTGCTGCACTGCTTCCTCAGCCATTAGAGGCAAAGACAAAACCAAAGTAAGAAGAAATACCAACCATTTACGCATCTATATTTGCACCTTTAACTGCAACTCGACATACGATTGGTCATAACCTAATCGTCTGATAATCGAATACTGATCAAATTCACCGATGTTGAGTACATCTATATCTTCATTTGAGCTGAACTTTTTCCACTGGTAGTTCATTTCGAAACGAATAGACGGTCTGAAATCATAACCAATCGCGAACTTCGCCGTTTTGGTCTTGTCGTATCGGTTGTTGTCTTCAACACGATAATCTTCCGTCTCATATTCATAGCTTATGGTGGTAGAAAAACGATCTACCCACCAAAAATGTTGCCAAGAAATGCCGTAGATCCCATCTAGGATGTAACCACCTTCTTGCCTTGGGTCTTTAACACGTTGAGAAGTGTGCAGAGACCAAATATCTTGTTTTAGTGGCTTCCACTCCAACGCAATATTCCAGTTGGCGCCCGTGAAACTTTCTGAACGGTCATTTTCGGGAAACGCTTTGTACAAAGCGGCAATATCCGCTTCTATGGTCGTTTTACCGCTTCTGACACTTTTAATACCAAACAACAGATAATATTCGTTACTGTCCTTGCGCTTATTGGCTTGATAGTGACGACGGTTAGTGATCAAACTGTAGCGGAATCGACTGTCGTCACTGTACTGGTCAAATAACTCAATTAGCCCTGTAGTTTCTTGCCACTCTTGCTCTAATACATATTGGTAAAAGTCATTATCCTTGAGTTGAATATGGTCTTTGTCATCATAATTAAAAGACTTGGTCTGTAGCATCACATCCAGTTTTCCGCGCCCCTTTGGCGCGCCATAGCTATAACGAAGGCTGGTATTGAATTGTGAATAGTCCAAACCATAATCACCAAAGCCATATTGTTCCATCTGAGACTTATTGAATCCTTCCGTTAGGCCTAACCCTCTCTTCTCTTTTCCATAACCCTGTTGGATATTCCACTTTAGCCCGTGTCTTAGTCCGTAGCGCCAGTATCCATCGAACATCATGAAGTGACTGTCGGAATCATCCTCATGAGAATCTTGATAGCGGTTGTAGTCGCCCTTATACATTAGGAGGTACTGATCCTCTCCTCTTTGTCCGATAGCTTTCAACTCAGGCGAAACAGTCAAATAGTCAGACTCTATTTTGTCTTCATCATCGGCTTGAAACGTGACGTTGTCATCAACGCCATAAGCAGTACCGACCCGCCCCTGAAAATCGATACCTGCGATTCCGATATGCGATTTGGGTTTCAAATCAGCATATGCAGAAGCGCTAATCAATAACGTGCCAACACACAGTAATAAGCTAGTATGCTGTTTCACTCACAAAGCCTTTGAAAATGGTCAAAAAGATAATTTTAATATCAAGCCACAACGTCCAGTTCTGCATGTATTGGATGTCGTATTGAATACGTTTTTCCATCTTATCGACTGTTTCGGTTTCACCACGATAGCCGTTTATTTGCGCCCAGCCAGTAATACCTGGCTTAATTTTGTGTCGAATCATGTAGTTATCGACTATCTTTCTGTACTCTTCGTTGTGGGCAACGGCATGCGGCCTCGGGCCAACAATCGACATCGAACCTTGGAGCACATTAATGAACTGAGGTAACTCATCTAATGACGTTCTGCGAATAAAGGCACCGAACTTTGTTACGCGAGGGTCGTTTTTGGTTGCCTGAGTAACAACATCGCTGTTTTCCATTACTCTCATGGAACGGAACTTCCACACTTTGATTTTCTTGCCTCCCAACCCATAACGATCTTGTTTAAAGAGTACAGGGCCTGGAGAACTCATTTTTACACCGATCGCCACAGCAAGAAGAACGGGAGAGATCATCAGGGTAATCATTGAACCGATAATAATGTCTTCGATGCGCTTGATTGCAGCACCCACTCCATCAAAGGGGGAACCAAAGACACTAAAAGTCTGCACACCATTTACAGACTTAACTTTTGAAATGCTGATGTTGTAGGTGTACAGATCAGGAACAAGATAGGTGTCTACGGTACTGTCAGACAATTGCTCTAAATAGTGACGAATACGATCTTTGGCTACCATAGGTAAAGCAACATACACTTCATCTATCTCACCTTTGCGAGCTTTTTCCAGAAGCGCTTCAACTTTGCCTTTGTATGGAATTTTGGTCAGATAACCGAATCGCTGCTCGCCTCGGTCGTCATAATAAGCGAGTTCAATGTCATTCAGGTGGTAGTCATTAAGTAGCGAGCGTGAAATAGCAATACCAGCCGGAGTCATACCTATGATCGCTATACGCTGTTTCTGATCCATTTTCTGGCGGTAGGCTCGTACAGTAATAATAGGCAAAGCCCTAACAGCCACTAGCACTAGAAATGCTAATAAATACCAAGAAGCAAAGACCGTAGGGTTCAGGTTTGTGATGGACACTCCATCCACATTCTTAAAAAAGTACTTCACTAACTCCATTGCTAAAACAGAAATAGAGAGTGTTGCTAGCAAACGAAAAAACGAAGCTCTAATGCGACGCAAAGTGCGATAGCTGTAGAGTTTGCAGTACTCTCCAACTAGAAGAAAAATAACAGAGAAAATAAATGCAGCCAGTATGTCTATTGCCGTTTCATGATCACCAAGCGATTCAATAACACTCGTTAACATTAGATTGATAAGAAGGAAATCAACCATCTTTAAGAGCGTCGCATAGCCGTCATCTGCAAGTTTTAATACTTTTCTCGGTGTCATACCCCAACCGCCTTTAACGTCACAAATTTATTGTCCTATGTCAGGCACGACGATGGCGCCATTTTTTGTTTTGAAGATTGTTGCTAACTTCTGTGTCAATTTAAGTAGTTCTATAAGAAGAATAGTTAAACATGACTAAATTGCTGTTTTTATTGCCTCTATTTATCAAAAAAATCAAATTATAACCATCACTTATTCATCTAAAACCTTTAATGTAAGCGTTACACACGTTACATTGCCATGAGTTGCATATCAATATGGGTGTATTTTTCTTTTTATTCAATTGCTTACATAGATTATCCCTATTTAAGGCCCACATTGCTACGCCGACACTGGTAGGATTCTTCTTAAATTTGAAACAAATGTGCGATAAAAGAATGATGATTTATTTTTGAGACAAAAAAAGGAGCTCGATGAGCTCCTATTCAGATTTGATTGTTGGCTGAGGATTTATACGACTTTGCTTTTGCAATGCTCTATAGCGTCATGCAGTAGCTCTAGTGCCGATTTATCACACTCAGGTAAAGCTGCGTCACTTGTGTTGACAGGAGTAACACGTTGACCCCATCGGATATGACCTGCGCCCCAAGTCAGTCCTGCACCAAATGCTGCAACAAGAATATTATCGTTTGCATTTACCTTACCTTGCTCTAACGCTTCACAAAGTGCAATAGGAACTGTCGCCGCAGAAGTGTTGCCATACTTATGAATATTGACGAATGCTTTGTCTTGGCTGATACCAGACACATCACATAAAGTTTGGATGATTCGAATATTCGCCTGATGAGGGATCACAACATCAACATCTTCATTGGTTAATCCACTTCTTTGTAGTACTTGCTGAGAAGCTGCACCCATACCACGCACTGCGCGTTTAAAGATGTCTTTACCAATAAAGTTAAAGTCCCAGTGGCCATTGTCAGCGGCGAAACGATCCATTGCTGTACCAAACTTAGGCACAGCTAAGATGTCTCGACCTTCAGCATCACAGCCGATTTGCGCATCTTGTAAACCGAGAGGTTCTTCAGTGCGGCTTAATATCGCTGCACCAGCACCATCGCCAAATAAAACAGCAGTATCACGCTTAGTCCAATCTAGGTAGAAAGAAAGGCGTTCAGCACCAATCACCAAAGCATGCTTGTAGTTACCAGCTTGAATCAAACGCGTTGCGGTTTCTAAACCGTAAAGGAAGCCAGTACAAGCAGCATTCATATCAAACGCAGCCGCGCCTTTGTTCCCCAAATTCAGTTGAACTTTCGATGCAATATTTGGAATCAAGGTATCTGGAGAGCAGGTAGCAACAATAATCAAATCAAGATCGCTGGCTTCTAATCCTGCACAAGCCAGAGCCTGCTTAGCGGCAACAGTAGCTAAATCAGATGTGTTAACGTGGCTAATACGACGATTTTCGATGCCGGTGCGAGTGCGGATCCACTCATCATTGGTGTCTAAAAAAGTACTCAGATCTTCGTTTGTCAGGGTTGCTGGAGGCAAACATTTACCCCAACCTGTAATTTCAGCGTAAAACTTGGTCATACTCGTTCCAAATCTATAATTGTTATGCCAATACCCGCGGTGAATTAACCCGTAGCTATGATTAATTCCGTACCGATATTGTCTATTGTATTTATATCAATTGCCCCAACATTAGGCATAAAGGCGGATTATACGCTCATTTACCATATAGCGCTATTTACCATAAAAAGCTGTAAAGACCATAAATACAAATCACGATTTGAGAGGAAAACTATGTCTACCTTCAATACACGCTGCCCTTCTTGCCATGGTTTAAACCGTGTTCCCAATGAGCGAGTATCAGAGAGCCCGAATTGCGGCAAATGCCAGACACCTTTACTGGATGGTTCACCAATTGAAGGAACCGAAGCTAACTTTGACGCTATTTTGCAAAGCGCTCAGCCAGTTGTTGTCGATTTTTGGGCACCTTGGTGTAACCCATGTGTGGGTTTCGCGCCCGTTTTTTCAGATGTAGCAAATGAAAGAAGTGGTTCAGTACGTTTTGTAAAAATAGACACTGAAAGTCAGCAAAACTTAGCTGCTAAGTTCCAGATTCGTAGCATTCCAACCATTATGGTGTTCAAGAACGGACAAAGAGTTGATGTCATCAATGGCGCACTTCCTAAATCTCAGTTTAATCAATGGCTGAACCAAGCCTTAACAAAATAAGTCCTGTAAAAATTCTCTAGTTAAGTTGGCTAAATCTAGGATAATATGCCGACTTAACTTACTATTTTGTAGATTAGACATTTAATAAAAGTTATTAATCGTAAAGATCACAATTTTTAGTTTTACCTTTCCCATTCTAAGTCTCATATTCGCCGCAAATTCTCTCTTCCCCTATAACTTTGAGGCGACGTCGTTGGACAACTTGTTGGTATCAACTTCTTCTCAACGCATTTCTGTTCCCGTAATTGCGTTAACTTTCTATGCAGTAGCATCAGGCTATTTGATGAGTCTGATCCCACTAATGCTGCCTCATTATCAGTTAGAAAACAGTTTAGCGAGCTGGTTAGCGAGTGTGTTTTACGCTGGATTGTTAATCGGTGCGATGATCGTTGATCCTGTGGTAAACCGCCTTGGTCACAAGAATGCTTTCATTGCTTTTTTGATGATTCTGTTGGTCTCGATCGTTACTTTGCCTTTAATTGCCAACTCAACTGTATGGTTGGTTTCACGCTTTATCGCGGGTATCGCAGTGGCAGGTATTTTCGTTGTCGTCGAATCTTGGTTACTGCATGGGGATGAATCCGGCAGAGCCAAGCGACTTGGGATCTATATGGCAGCGTTATATGGCGGCTCAGCAGTTGGTCAGCTAGGCATTAGCTACATAGGTATTAATGGGTCAGTTCCATTTTTGACCATTTCAGCGCTACTACTACTTGCATCTGTTGTACTGATTTTTGGTAAATCAACACAACCTGCTTCACAACAAGCAATAAGCCTGTCTTTGCGTCAAATGACCAAACTAAACCATGCTGCCATTATGGGCTGCATCGTATCAGGGTTAACTCTAGGTGCCATTTACGGTTTGATGCCTGTTGAACTGGATAATAGAGGGTTGGATCATTCCAACATGGGTGCATTGCTTGCCCTAGTTATTCTGGGCGGAATGGCGATTCAACCAAGTGTTCCTTGGCTTTCGAAGTATTTAGGTCGAACTCTATTGATGGCTTTGTTCTGCTTAATCGGCTCTGGTGCAGTTATGCTGCCATTCTTCGATTCCAGCTTAACAATGCTTGCTATCAGTTTGTTTGTATTGGGCATGGCGACATTTGCACTTTATCCAATCGCCATCAATTTGGGATGCGATAAGCTCGATGCCAATTACATCGTTTCAGCAACACAAGTCATGCTGTTCAGCTATAGCGTAGGTTCTGTGCTTGGCCCTGTCATTGCAGACTGGTTTCTACAGAATGGTCAAGGTTTGCTGGGGTATCTTTTTGTGATTCAAATGGCGACTTGTTTATACATGCTAATTGCGAGTATCAAAACTAAACGTCAGTGGGTTGCAGGTGAATAGTTCATTTGAACTCATCCCCTCTACAACCATAACTATCTGAATTTAAATAGATACTACTGATTGGACGCTTTGAGTCGTTGATGACGATTTGAAGCGTCTTTTTCTATTTTGACGGGCGGTTCTTTTCTCTCATGTAACAAATGGCGAATCGCAAGAATAGGATGTGGCAATAACATTCTTGGGCCAGAGTATCGCATCACCAATCTCATACTTTCTTTCGGCTCTGGCTTATAACAGTGGATTGGGCATCGATTACAAGTCGGCTTATTCTGACCGTAAGGACATCGGTCTAAACGTATTTCAGCGTAATCAAGCAGTGCCTGACATTTATCACACAATCCCTTTTGACTGAGGTGGTGTTTTTGACAGTAGATCGCAACCATCGCAGCAACCGTCTTATACTCTGTTTGTAATGAACCGGTTAGAATTGAACTGGCTTTTGTCATCATCACACCCTATTGAAAGCACTCTATCGGCAGACAGCTTGGTTAATTTCTTACTGGCTATTGAGCTTAATCTGCAAAACCATTAAGCTCCCCACCCTCATGTTCCTCAGATGTGAAAATCATGAACCGCAAAAAGAAAATAAACCAAATTTTAAAAAAGAAAATTAAGCAGCAAAATTCAAAGCTGCATAAGAGCAACAAGCCTCGCTACATTTCAAAAGCTGAACGCGCGAAATTAGAGGCAGAAGAAGCTCAACAAGTTATAGAAGAAGGCGAGACTCAATCACCAGAGTAACAGCTCGTCATCAATAGCAATGTATCTGTCGGCGGCTTCAACTAAGCTGTTCGCGGTTAAACCGGGTACACCATAAACTTCTACTTGCTTGCCGAATCTTTGTTGAATGCGTTTGGCGAGCAAGTCAAAATCGCCATCACCAGAAACCAGTACAACCACATCAACTTCTTCAGCCAACTCAATGGCATCAAGCGTAATCCCCACATCCCAATCGCCTTTCGCACTGCCATCACGACGTTGAATAAATGGCTTTAGCATCACTTCGAAACCAATACCACGCAGTATATGGTGAAACTGACGTTGACCGGTATCTTTGCTGGCGATAGCGTAAGCATTGGCTTTCACTACCATGCGACCGTGAGTCACTTTTTGCCAAAACTGATTGTAGTTAAAGTTAAGTTGATAACGCTCTTTGCAGGTGTAGTAGACATTCTGCACATCTACGAGAATGGCGATTTTTTCCATATTGATGTTGGTACCTTTATAGAATGTACTTTTTGATCGCGAAATGAGAGCCAAAGGGTGGCCTAGAAACAAACGAAACCATACCACAGGCTAAAGCTGAAAGTTACACGATTATTGTTTATTGAGAATCTGTCACGACATTGCGAAGACGTTTATATAAATGACTAAGGGAAGAAAAGTCTTAAGAGATAGCGGAGAGATAACTAGGAGAAAGTGGAGGCGCGTACCGGAATCGAACCGATGTACACGGATTTGCAATCCGGTGCATAACCACTCTGCTAACGCGCCTTTTTGGAATTTGATGGTGCCCCGGGCCGGACTTGAACCGGCACGACTCGAAAGTCGAGGGATTTTAAATCCCTTGTGTC
>NZ_JABEQC010000008.1 GCF_013041605.1 Vibrio plantisponsor
TGTTAGGCCTGCCGCCAGCGTTCAATCTGAGCCATGATCAAACTCTTCAATTTAAGATTTTGTCGGCTCAATGAATACTGAATACATTCTTTTGCTTAATAAAAAGCTAAGTAATGTTGAATTGACTGTGCTGAATCTTACGATTCAATTGGTCACTCAGTTCATTGAAACCTAAGTTGCTTTGTTACGAGAACAAAGACTTAACTTTGATTTTCATCAACGAGTGCCCACACAGATTGATAGGTTTAAATTGTTAAAGAGCTTGGTTTTGCGAGACATTCCTCTCAAAACGGACGGTCATTTTAGCGAGTAAACATTCAGAGTCAACCACTTTTTTAGTTAATTTTCTTTAACTTAAGAAATTTAACTTTCCGTCATATTTCCCAACATTCTTTTATTAAGAATTGCTGGTCAACGGAGGCGCATTATAGGGAGGAAAAATGAGTTGGCAAGGAGAAATCAGCCTAAAAACCAAGTTTTCAGACTGATTGATTAAGAAAGAAACAAATCGTGTTTTATCTAAGCAAATTTGCCATAAAACAGCTTATAGAGACTCTAACTTTTGCACTCGTTGATTCAAGTTGGCGATAGAGTGACGTACTTCTTCAACTAAAGTGAGGTATTTCGTTTCGTCGCTATGGCGGTATGCAATCTTACCGTTGACGAAACTCGCTTTAATATAAGAAGGCTCTCCGGCCATTATCGGAGACATTGATAAATCATGGCAGCCAGACAAACGCGGCTGGTTAATATCGTATAATACAATATCAGCGGCATACCCAACATCTATGGTTCCCACACCTTCTAAGCCCAGAATATCTGCTCCGCCTTTACTTGCCCAAGTAAGCACTTGTTCTAAGGTTGTGGCTTTAGGGCCATTTTGCGCTCGATGTATCAACCAAGTAAGGTTTAGCTCTTGCAGCATAGAACCGGATTCAGCCGATGCAGAGCCATCAACACCAATCGAAATAGGCATTCCAGCTTTTTCCATTGCTATAACAGGGGCAATCCCACTACCTAATCGACAATTAGATGTAGGGCAATGAGCAATGCCTGTCTTTGTTTCTGCAAGTAGCTTGATATCTTGCTCTGTCGCTTTAACCAAATGTGCAAACCAAACATCTTCGCCTAGCCAATCACAGCTTTGTGCGAACTCTACAATGCCCATACCGTATTTCGCCAATGATTGCTCATTATCGAAATCCACTTCTAACATATGTGAATGCATACGTAGCTTTTGACTTCTTGCATATTCAGACAATAAACGAAGATCACTTGGAGTCGAAGAGTGAGCAATCGTTGTTGGAGCGACCACCAGCTTACGCATGGCAAATTCACCTTCTTGGTGATAGCGACTACGAGTAGATTCCAAGCGGTTTATCATCAACTCAGCGGATTCAGGCTCAACGCCAGCTTTCGCTAATCCTTTATGTGTTCCCTTAACTGTCGCACCACCACGACATAAAACCAGTCGAATTCCCATTTCATCTGCGGCTTGCCAAACCGCCTCTTCTAATTCCATCGATGAATTAGCGTGGTAAAGATAATGGTGATCCGCACAAGTTGTTGCGCCAGACCGCAGCAGCTCATAGAAACCAAGCTTCGCGGCTGAATACATGATCTCTGGCGTAATTTGAGGCCAGTAGCGGTAAGGAACATTTGCAAGCCAGTCTCCCAGCCCATCATTAATACCTGCAGGTATCCCTTTCAAGATTGACTGAGCAATATGATGATGAGTATTCACAAAACCCGGATAGATAACACAATCACTGGCATCAATAATTTCTTCACCCTGCTCTGGCAACAGGTTCTGCCCTAACTCGGCGATGATACCGTTATGAATTCGTATATCTTTACAGTCTTGTTTAGGAGAAAAGACACTGCTGGCATTTTTAATTAAGTAGTTCATCAAAACTTCCTTTTATACAAGCCTAGTGTGTTACATAGGCTTATTCGCTTTTGAGCAATGTCCCAGAGTTCGCTTACTCCTAACCGCATCTACTCATTTAACATATACAAAACATTATCTGTTCTGAACATTCAATCTTACTGTATACAATGCAAATTACAGACCACCGCTCTCTCCTTAGTGGTTACATTTCCAGCTCAGAAAATATGCACCAAGATTGAGCCTTGCGACACTGAAATGCATTACAAAGGTGCAATTGCATACAATATTTGTCCAATATCTTATTTGCATTGTATACAACCCTATCTGACGACATTTCCTCTGCAACGCCCATCCGTTAACGGTTAGTTAACGTACAGTTAATTAACTCCTATTTGTTTTTCAATTTTTGGCACAACGATTGCTCTGTGAACAATGGAAGTGTGAGTAGAAGCGGTTAGATACCAATGACGGTATCGGGACATTGCTCATAGTTAGCTAAAGGATGCAGTCAACACTTGCTGCACTTTAGAGTGAAAAGGAAGACACGGAGTAACTATGAAAACTATTTCTAAATTCAACAAACTAAGCCTTACGCTATCTTTGCTACTTACATCAGCAAGTAGCTTTGCTGCAGACAAAGTCACGTTTCAGCTTGACTGGCTTCCAGGCGGGGATAAGGCACCAGTCTATGTTGGCGTTCAACAAGGATTTTTCGCCGAACAAGACTTAGACGTAACCATTCTGGGAGGTAAAGGCTCTACAGATGCGATTACAAAGATTGCAACAGGCACGGCTGATATCGGTTCCGCAGATATTGTTGCTCTGTTAGTAGCGAAAGCGAATGACAACGTTCCAGTTAAAGCCATCTACTCTCTATTTAGCAAAGCACCTTACGCATTCTACGTACTGGATGATTCAGGTATCAATTCAGTGAAAGATGTCTCAGGCAAAACCATCGCGACTTCGCCATTTACTTCAGCGAACGTTTTCCTTCCTCTGATGCTAAAGAAAAACGGCATAGAAGAAGAGAGTGTCAAAGTGTTAAAAGCGGATCCGGGCGCACTCAACCCCATGCTGATCACTGGTCAATCTGACGTGATGATTTCTTGGATGACAGACCGTGTTAAAAACGAACAGCAAGCCGCGGAAGCAGGAAAAAAGCTGACGGTATTGCCTTGGTATGACGCAGGTCTAGAGTTCTACTCTTCTTCTATTATTGCCAGCGACAAGTTTATGTCTGAAAACCCAGATGTGGTGAAACGCTTTGTAAAAGCTTACGCCAAAGCGGTGGAATACACTTGGGCACATCCTGAAGAAAGTGGCGCTGACGTAACGAAAATGGTTCCAGAAGTGGACTCAAAACAAGCGGCTGACACCATTAAGTCGATTCATGGTCTTGTCATGAATGAAGTATCTCAACGTGACGGCGTTGGTCAGTTCACGCCATCTCGTCTAAGCGAAACATGGAAATGGACAGCAGAAGCTCAAGGTCTAGATCTCAGCAAACTTGACCCAGAAACAGCGGTTGATCGTCAGTTTTACGAGGGAGTGAACTAATGCAACCATTTGTTTCGTTCAAGCGTATAGGTCATACCTATAACTCTGACAAACATTCGGTTACGGTTCTCAACGATGTCGACTTCAATGTTGAAAAACATGAGTTCGTCGCCATCGTTGGTCCTTCAGGTTGCGGCAAGTCTACCTTGCTGCGCCTACTGTCAGGGTTAATCATTCCAACACAGGGTGAAATTTCTGTTTTTGGACACCCAGTAACTGGACCACGTGAAGACATCGGTATTGTGTTCCAAAAACCAACGTTACTGCCATGGAAAAACATCCTAGATAACATTCTGTTTCCGCTTAAGCATAAGTTTAATTATGTCAGCCAGAAAGACCGTCAAAATGCACAAGAGCTATTGAACACGGTTGGGCTAGCAGGTTTTGAAAACAGTATGCCCGACCAACTTTCTGGTGGTATGCAACAGCGTGTGGGTATCGCACGTGCATTACTGCTCAATCCAGACATATTGATCATGGATGAACCTTTCTCTGCTCTGGATGCGTTAACGCGCGAGGAGATGGGCTTTGAACTGCAAAAAATCTGGATGGAGAAACCAAAGACGGTTCTGTTCATCACTCACTCGATTTCAGAAGCAGTATTGCTCGCGGATAAAGTATTGGTTATGGGACCTCGCCCAAGTACGGTGTTGGAAGAGATCAAAATCGATCTACCTCGGCCACGCAATATCCATACGTTGCAAGACGCTAAATTTGGTACTTACACCAACAAAATTCGCGAGTATTTCTATCGTACAGAAAAGTGCAACGTAGCAAGCAGTGAAGGAACGAATAGTCAGGATAAAGACAACGTTGAGCCGATTCGTCGCACAGTGGCTTAATTGGTTTAAACGAATTTGTCTCTTGTTAAAGGATTAACTATGAAACGCTATTTTTCTCAATGGTCACAAAACTGGCTGCCACTAATTGCAATATTAGCGATCATTCCTATTTGGGAAGCCATCTGTAAAATATTCTCAATACCAACGTTTATCTTGCCAGCGCCTAGCGATATCGCTATCGCTTTCACTCAGGTATCAATGGAACGTTGGCTCGATAACTTATGGGCAACTCTGCGCATTGCGTTGCTTGGCTTTGTCATCTCGTTTTTGATTAGCATCCCTCTCGCTATCATGATGGTGAATTCTAAGTTCCTTACCCGTGCGTTGTTTCCAATTCTGGTTGTGATTCAATCCACACCAGTGGTTGCCATCGCGCCACTACTGATTGTGATTTTGGGAACGGGCGATGCGCCTCGTCTGACGATTACTTGCTTAATTACCTTCTTCCCATTAGTGGTTTCAGCCACTACAGGTATGTTGGCTACGCCACCTGAACTGATTGAACTGTCACGTTCACTGAGTGTAAAAAACAGCAAAACCATCTGGCAGATTCGCCTGCCTTACGCCATTCCACATATTTTCAGTGGCGTGAAAGTTGCCATCACTTTAGCGGTCATAGGCTCGGTTATTGCTGAGTTCGTCGCGGCTGAAAAAGGTCTTGGTTACTTGGTTCAGTTCTCAACCTCATATTTCAAAATCCCACAAGCTTTTGCAGCACTGGTGTTCCTGTCTCTAGTCAGTATGTTGCTGTTTAAAGCAGTTAGCTGGGTGCAAAAAGGTTACTTCTCTTGGAGCCTGACTGAAGAAGAAAAGCAGCGATAACACAAGGAAAGATCATGCTTAATCAAGAAACAGATTTTAAATTGTTGCGCTACAGCTTCTCTTTGGCAGAGGAAGCAAAAACGAGGGGCATTCACCCTTTTTCAGCGGTACTGGTCGATGAACACGGTGAAATTTTACTGGAAGAGATCAACGGTTACTTACCCGATTTAGATATGACGGGTCATGCTGAGCGAGTGATCATGACCCGTGCCAGCAAACTGTACCGCCCAGATTTTCTTAACCGCTGCACTCTATACGTGTCGGCAGAGCCATGCGCGATGTGCGCGGGTGCTATTTATTGGGCTGGTGTTGGACGCGTAGTCTACGGTCTGAGCGAAGCCAAACTTAAAGAGTTAACCGGCAATCATCCCGAGAACCCAACCTTGGCACTTCCATGCCGTGTGGTTTTTGAATCAGGTCAGCGCGAAGTAGAAGTCATCGGTCCGCTACTTGAAGAAGAGGCAGAACAAGTCCAGCACGGAGTTTGGTAGACATTTCATTTTATATTTGCTCAATCTATTTAATGCCACAGCTAGGCGACAAGTGAATGAACACAGTCAACAACGCTGCAGCGTTAAAAGGAAGAGTAGAAAGACGGAGTAGAAGCGGTCTGTAATACCAAGAATAAGGTTCTTGGCTTATTGCTGGACATTGCTCCAATAACAAGCGAATGCTTAATTGGAGAAAACAATGACTCAATCATATCTTTTAGACGAACTTAACTTTGAAACAACCATTGGTGGCAAAGGGGTAGAAACCACAGACACCGTGATCCCTCTAATCAACCTGCATGACTTTGATCTGCGTCGTGAAGAGATCACCGAACAGCTTTGGAAAGCTGCAACTGAAGTTGGTTTTTTCCAACTGGTTGATCACGGTATCGCTTTAGCTGATATCGAAAAATCCTTTAAGTTAAGCGAACAGTTCTTTGCACTTCCTATGGAAGCAAAACAGCAGTTTCCTTTAAAAGAAGGGTTAAATGCGGGCTGGGAATTTAAACAGCAAGTTCGCCCGTCAACGGGTACAGCCGATCAAAAAGAGTCTTACCAAATCACTCTTCCTCATATGAGTGACCTATGGCCAAGCAATGAATTAGTGGAAGATTTTGAATCACACCTGCTTTCATTTGAGCATCAAGCTTGGCAACTGGGTATGAAGATCCTCTCTTGCTTTGCCGACAAATTAGGCTTTGAACGTGACTTTTTCACTAAAGCGCATCAAAGAGAGTCTGAAAATTACCTTAGCACTTTGCGTATGCTTCACTACTTGCCAATGAAAGAAGTTCCGCAAACCGGTACTTTCTGGCGTGCGGGTGCACATACCGACTTTGACTGCTTAACCATGGTATTCCAACAAGAAAACCAAGGTGGATTACAAGCAGCTGCAGGTAAAGATGCGAAAGAGAATCTGGTGTGGAGTACTGTTGAACCTAAAGCGGGAGTGATTACGTGCAACATTGGAGACATGTTGATGCGTTGGAGTGATGATTTGCTCAAATCAACTCTGCACCGCGTACGCATGCCAACTGCGGAAGAGAATCAAGATTCACGCTACAGCATGGCGTTTTTCTGCCAAGCAAACCGTAACCAAATCATTCAAGGGCCAAAGAAAGTTTACGAGCCAATTACCGCACAGGAATACTTGAAGATGCGTATCAACGCTAATTTTGCGTCGTAAGCTGTTCAATGAAAAAGAAAAGGCCATGCAAACGCATGGCCTTTTTTTAATGATAACGTCATTACTGGCTGGCGATGATATTGCCATCTCGAACACCAAGTTGGATCGGTTTGCCCGGTAAGAATTTTCCAGACAGAATCGATTTGGCTAACGGGTTCTCAATATTCTGTTGAATCGCGCGTTTCAATGGACGAGCACCGTAAACAGGATCAAAGCCCACTTGAGCAATCAGCTCCAATGCTTCTTCGTTAACAGCTAACTCGTAGTCTTTTTCAGCTAAGCGCTTATGTAAACGTTCCAACTGAATAGAAGCAATAGATTTAATATGTTCTCTGCCAAGCGGATGGAACACTACCGATTCATCAACACGGTTTAAGAACTCAGGACGGAAATGTTTGGTCACAGTTTCCATCACTCGCTCTTTGATACCTTGGTAATCCAGCTTCGCAAAGTTCTCTTGAATGCTTGAAGAACCTAGGTTTGACGTCATGATCACCACAGTATTGCGGAAATCAACCGTACGGCCTTGACCATCGGTTAGACGACCATCATCAAGCACTTGCAACAAGATGTTGAACACATCTGGATGCGCCTTTTCCACTTCGTCCAGCAAAATCACTGAGTAAGGTTTACGACGAACCGCTTCGGTTAAATAACCGCCCTCTTCATACCCCACATAACCCGGAGGCGCACCGACCAATCGAGCCACAGAGTGTTTCTCCATAAACTCAGACATATCGATACGAACCATGGCATCTTCACTATCAAACATGAAGTGAGCCAATGTTTTACAAAGCTCCGTTTTACCGACACCAGTTGGACCTAAGAATAGGAACGAACCAATCGGTTTATTAGGGTCAGACAATCCGGCACGGCTACGACGAATCGCATTCGCGACCACTTCAACCGCTTCAACTTGCCCAATGACACGTTTATGCAAAACATCTTCCATGCGAAGCAGCTTCTCTTTTTCTGCCTCAAGCATTTTAGACACAGGAATGCCCGTTTGTTTGGACAGCACTTCTGCAATCTCAGTGTCTGTGACTTTATTGCGTAACAGAGTCATCTCTTGCATTTCAGCTTGAGCCGCAAGATCGAGCTGTTTTTCCAACTCTGGAATTCGACCATATTGAAGTTCAGACATACGGCTTAAATCGCCGGCACGTCTCGCCACTTCCAAATCCATACGCGCTTGGTCAAGTTCGGTTTTTATGTGCTGCGTGCCTGACAATGCTGCTTTTTCTGTTTTCCAGACTTCTTCCAGCTCGGCGTACTCACGCTCTTTAAGACCCAACTCTTCGTTAAGAATACTTAGGCGTTTTTCACTGGCTTCATCGGTCTCATTGGACAGCGCTTGCTGTTCAATTTTCAACTGAATAATACGACGTTCCAGTTTATCCAAAGCCTCTGGTTTAGAGTCGATCTGGATACGAATGCTGGATGCTGCTTCGTCAATCAGGTCAATCGCTTTGTCAGGCAACTGACGATCTGACACATAGCGATGAGACAGCGTCGCCGCCGAAACAATCGCAGGGTCAGTGATCTCTACATGGTGGTGAAGTTCATAACGCTCTTTCAAACCACGTAAAATTGCGATGGTGTCTTCAACACTTGGCTCATCCACCAGCACTTTTTGGAAACGGCGCTCAAGAGCCGGATCTTTTTCAATGTACTGACGATATTCATCAAGCGTGGTCGCACCGACACAGTGAAGTTCACCACGAGCCAATGCAGGTTTGAGCATGTTACCAGCATCCATTGAGCCTTCACCTTTACCTGCACCCACCATGGTATGCAGCTCATCGATGAACAGAATGATGTTGCCTTCTTCTTTGGCTAGCTCATTCAACACCGATTTCAATCGCTCTTCGAACTCACCACGATATTTAGCACCTGCAACTAGTGCGCCCATATCAAGAGAGAGGACGCGTCGTCCACGTAGACCTTCTGGCACTTCGTTATTGATAATGCGCTGTGCCAAACCTTCAACAATTGCCGTTTTACCAACGCCCGGTTCACCGATGATCACAGGGTTATTTTTGGTACGACGTTGTAACACTTGAATGGTTCGGCGGATCTCATCGTCACGACCAATCACAGGGTCGAGTTTGCCCTGCTCTGCTCGTTCGGTCAGATCAATTGTGAATTTTTCCAGAGCCTGACGTAGCTCTTCCGCATTCGGGTCATTCACTTTCTGCCCACCACGGATCTTTTCAATCGCATCTGAGATTTTTTTCTCGGTTAAACCAAACTCTTTTAGGATCTGACCTAGCGGGCCACGATCTTCAATCGCCGCGAGAAGATAAATCTCAGAAGATATATAAGAGTCTTGGCGTTTTTGAGCGACTTTGTCACACAGATTGAACAAGGTGCCTAAACCGCTAGAAAGCTGTACATCACCACCGATCCCGCTCACTTTTGGCAAACGATCTAACGTTTCACCCAACTTAGAGCGAAGCTGCATGACATCGACGTCAAGCATAGTTAGCAATGGACGAATTGGACTGCCATTTTGATCAAGCAGCGCAACCATGAGATGCACGGGTTCGATGTACTGATGATCTCGCCCTAGTGCGAGAGACTGCGCGTCGGAAATCGCTATTTGGAATTTGCTGGTAAATCTGTCGAGACGCATAACAACCTTCCTAACCTCAACTGAGATGAACTAATAACTTATACCCAAGTGAGCTCAATATACTTAGCGCAGAGCTTCATCAACGAATTCAGTTCAAGAAAAATAACTGAAAAAATGGCTAGCCCTTTCGAAGTTATTTGACGCTGAAATTAATTCGTTGATGAGCTCCCAAAGGGCGAGTTTTATTTGCTCTTATACTGCGTTGCCTCTTCTCTACATAGTTCACTATGTATTCGAATCAGCGCCTTGCCTAAGAGGAAATAAATTCTCGCTGAGCAAGCATATTCAGCTTACTTGGGTATACAGAAAGATGGTTACATACGCACCACTTTTCAAGGTGGGAGTGGAAACTTTTTAGAGAATCCTAATTTTCATTGATCCAGATAAAGGTTGCTTGCCTTCCTGTTACACCATCGCGGCGATAGGAATAAAAACGCTGAGGATCTTGGTAAGTGCATAACCCGCTATCAAAAACCTGATCAATACCGAGTTTAGCCATGCGTAAACGAGTAAGCGTTGCCATGTTTGCCCACCACTTACCGTTTTGTTTACCCGGCACAAATGCTTCTTCTGCTTTTGAGTCGTAGTCTAAAAATGCCTGTAGAACATCTTCGCCCACTTCAAACGCTTGCGGACCAATAGCTGGACCGAGCCATAACATCACATCATTAGAAAAATGCGTTAGTGCGTTTTCAACAATACCACCAGCAAGACCACGCCATCCGGCATGAACAGCAGCCACTTGAGTTCCCTGAGTATTAGTGATCAAAACCGGTAAACAATCCGCGGTCATCGCAGAACAAACCACATTCGGTGATGAGGTAATCACACCATCGGCATCAAGAACATCATTGGTTGGCTGAGCAACCTCCAACACCACGGTTGAATGGGTCTGATTTAACCATACAGGCGCTGTCGGCATCTGGGTTTGCTGCTGCAATAGTTCTCTATTGCGCTGCACAAGAATAGGATCATCCCCGACATGCATACCTAAATTAAGCCCTTCGTAAGGCGATTTCGAACAACCGCCAATACGTGTTGAAGCCAGAGCTTTAACTTGTTTAGGTGCATTCCAGTTAGGCGTGATCCAATTCATCTTATAACCCGCTGATTAATATTCTTCCGTTTTGTTCTGCTGCGCATCTGCACGTAGCGCTTCAGTCATGATAACCATGTCTTCTGGCACTGGTGCGTGAAATTCCATTTCTTCACCTGTCGCTGGGTGTTTAAATCTCAACATAACAGCGTGTAGCGCTTGGCGATCAAAGTTACGAATCATATCCGTTAACTCTTGAGACGCGCCTTTTGGAATACGTGCACGACCACCGTAGGCAGTATCACCTAGTAGAGGGTGCTGCAGGTACGACATGTGAACACGGATCTGGTGTGTACGACCGGTTTCAAGACGCAGACGAATACGCGTATGTTCACGGAAATGTTCCGCTACACGGTAGTGCGTAACCGCTGGTTTACCCATTGGCGACACAGCCATCAAAGTACGTTTAGTTGAATGACGACCAATAGGTTTGTCGATCATGCCACCAGCCGTCATTTTACCGATCGCGATAGCTTCGTATTCACGGGTAATGTTACGTTTTTGCAGTTCACGTACTAATCGTGTTTGTACAGGAACGTTCTTCGCTACCACCATCAAACCTGTCGTGTCTTTATCCAGACGGTGCACAATACCTGCTCGTGGTACTTCTGCAATTGGCGGATAGTGGAACAACAATGCATTCAGCACTGTGCCATCAGGCGTACCTGCACCAGGGTGAACAACAAAGTCACGAGGTTTGTTGATAACGATAATATCGTCATCTTCGTAAACGATATCCAATGGGATGTCTTGTGCTTCCCAACGAACTTCATCTTCGAGTTCAGCTTGAACAGTGATCTCTTCGCCGCCCATCACTTTCGTGCGCGGTTTAGTGACAACTTGTCCATCTACTGTTATTTTGCCGTCAAGTAACCACTCTTTCAGACGTGAACGAGAAAAATCGGCGAACAATTCAGCCACGGCTTGATCTAAACGTTGACCAAGCTGGCTATCTTTTACTGTTTGAGTTAATTCAATCTGCTGAGCCATATCGAACTTTTTTAAAAACCGTGAGACTAATACTCACTAGTATGGATAAAATAATGTCCGTCATTGTATCTGTTACGAAAGAGAAAGTAACCAAACGATTTGAGGAGCCCTGTTGTTCAAGCTAAAACAAGAAACTATTTTTCTGGTTTAAATATTTTTCTGGCTTAAAACAGTTGCTCCAGCTTTAAGATGCTTTATTTTCAAGGAACCCACTCCTGACATGAAATACCAAACTTTATCAGGCTTGCTTGCACTATCACTACTATTCGGTTGTTCAAGCAAAGATAACATCGTACCTGACGTACCACCTTCTGAGCTCTACACTGAAGCTCAATCATCATTACAAAGTGGTAACTGGTTAACTGCCATAGAAAAACTTGAAGCTTTGGATTCACGTTATCCATTTGGTGCTTACTCTGAACAGGTTCAACTTGACCTGATTTATGCTTATTACAAAAATGACGATCTTGCTCTTGGCTTAGCAACCATTGAACGCTTTAGCCGCCTAAACCCAACTCATGAAAAAATGGACTGGGTGCTGTACATGCGTGGCTTAACGCATATGGCTCAAGATCGTAACTTTATGCACGATTTGTTTAATATTGATCGTAGTGATCGAGATCCAGAGCCAGTAAAAGCCGCTTTTGCTGACTTTAAGAAACTGCTGCAACGCTATCCGGATAGTCCATACGCAGAAGATTCACAACGCAGAATGTTTGCGCTTAAGAACCGCCTTGCTGAGTACGACCTAGCGACCGCAGATTTTTACTTACGCAGAGAAGCGTGGATTGCAGCAATTAAGCGTTGTCAGGAGCTGCAAAAAACTTATCCAGATACCGAAGCGGCGAGAAAATCACTCACGATCCAACTTGCTGCCTATAAAGAACTGGGCTTAGAAGATTCTATTGCCCGTACTGAAAAGCTCATTCAGCTAAACCCTGAAAACTAATCAGTCGTTTCTTCAAATAACGCCTTTCAATGAGCCACTGTGTTTACAGTGGCTTTTTTATTTCTATTTGCTGATTTCTCCTTTTGTTCATAAGCTTATCTTTATTCAAGCCGATAGAAATGAATGCAAAGGAGCCGCATTTTGCGTTGGTTACAGCGAGGTTTTATAAGCCTGTTTGTTTTGCTTCTCAGCCTACCCGCAAGCAGCATTGAACTATCACCATTAAGTGATAAGCCTTATCAAGGTGACTGGCCGATTCTTAAAGAGAAAGGTGTCATCCGTGTTGTCGTGTCTGCCGACTTAGGATTTTATTACGTGGAAGCTGGTCGTCCGAAAGGTATCGGTGCAGAACTCTTGTATCACTTTGAAAAGAGCCTCAAAAAACAAGCGCCTTATGTACACATTCAAATCATCCCAGTGCTCAGGGACGATCTTATTCCTTCCGTCCAATCCGGTTTAGCGGATTTAGCCGTCGCAAACCTGACGATCACTCCTGCTCGTCTAAAAGAGATTGATTTCAGCAATCCTCTGACAAAAGAGATCCAAGAGCTGATTGTCACCAACAAGAGTTATCCGGACATCACCAATTTAACCCAACTGACCGGCAAAGAAATTTGGGTCAGAGCTAGTTCCAGTTATATGGAGAGCTTAGAAAAAATAAACAACTCTTTGATTTTGCAAAGCTTGAAGCCAATAAAAATTCATTTCGTTGAAGAAGCCCTGCAAGACTACGAACTATTGGAAATGGTTAATTCCGGACATATCCCTGCGACCGTGCTCGATAGCCACAAAGCAGAAATGTGGCTGCATGTTATGGAAGACATAAAAGCACACACCGAATTGCCGTTAAGAGAAAATGGCCAAATTGCATGGGCAATGCGCAAAAACTCCCCAGAGCTGAAAAAAATCGTAAACGGTTATTTGAGAACAGCGAAATCCGGCACCTTGTTAGGCAACGTAATCTTCAGCAAATACATCGACGATACCCGCTGGCTAACCAAGGCGCTCAATCCAGAAAAACTTAAACGTCTTGATGAACTGGCGAAAATATTTACCGAGTACTCCAATCAATATGAGTTCGAATATCTGATGATGGCAGCACAAGGATTTCAGGAATCCGGTTTTGACCAGAGAAAAGTGTCACACAAAGGGGCCGTCGGCATAATGCAGGTTATGCCAAGCACAGCCAGAGATCCGAACGTCAATATAAAAAACATCGAGAAAGTAGAAAACAACATCCACGCGGGTGTGAAATATATGCGGTTCATAAAAGACCGCTATTTTTCCGATCCTGAGATAAGTGAAGATGACCAAGTTTATTTCGCACTGGCGGCATACAACGCAGGGCCAGCAAACATCAATAGAATGCGCCGACTAGCCAAAAAGCACGGCTTTAATCCCAATGTCTGGTTTAAGAATGTGGAAGTGATTACACGGAGGAATATTAGCTCAGAGCCAGTGACTTATGTGGTAAACATCAGTCGCTATTACGTGGTTTACAAACAGCTACAACAGCTCAAGCAAGCAAAAGAGGAAAGTTTAACCGCAACTCTGAATGCTGTTGAAGGCGTAGATTCACTGGCAAACAACAAACAATGACTGGTGAAGTGACTCCAATCGCAAATTAGTGTTGTTCAGGAAATAATCAGAAGTGTTTAAAAGGCCGAATTAGCTCCCTAAAAATGGATGAATTTTCAGTAAGCTACCTCTCTAAATGTAGTCGCAAACAACAAAATCACAAGCTTTTTTTGCCTCCATCAAGACAACACTTTGCGGAAGATCACGTTTAAAAGCGATCAGAAATACCCCACAAAAAATAGCGATCTAGATCACTATTTTTTATTTAAGAATGGGTAATCTGGAGTTAACCCATGAGGGATGACACAGAGGAAAAAGCATTATGAAAATGAATATCACTGGTAAAAACATCGACATTACCTCTGCAATCCGTGACCACATTGAGAGTAAATTAAAAAAACTAGAGAAATGGCAAGTAGACATCACAGGTTGCCAATGTAGCTTTAGTGAAGAACCAAACAAACAGATGAAGTTTGAAGCAACAGTAACGGTACCAAAAGGACAACTTGTTGCTTCCGCTGTTCACGAAGATTTGTACGCGGCCGTCAACGAGGTTGAACAGAAACTAGAACGCCAATTGAACAAACTTCGTCATAAACCTGAAGCAAGACGATCTGACAAACCAGAATTGGAAGAAGAAACTGAATAATATACAGCTTTAGAATTAGCGCCTTCGGGCGCTATTTTTTTGCTTGACGCTCTATGCCGCCTTGCTTATTGTGGGACTACCTTAACGACTTAATCGAAAATAATGACAAATACTCAACTGTTCTTTTTTGACTTCTTTTTTCTCCAATAAGCTTTGGAGGCTAAGTCGTTTAAGAAAAAAAAGTCAAAAACGAACAGAAAGCCTCCCACTGGGAGGTTTTTTTATAAGGATAATTTTCAATGACAGACAGACAGTACTCTCTCGACGAGATTCGTTTAAGACTCAACGAGCTTGATGACCAATTATTAAGCCTGCTATCGGAACGACGTAAACTCAGTATTGAAGTAGCAAAAAGCAAAGTAGAAACCTCAAAACCCGTTCGTGATGCCGTTCGCGAACAACAGCTACTGGTTAAACTGATCAACTCAGGTAAAGATAAATACCAGCTTGATGCACAATTCATTACCAAGCTTTTTCATACCATCATCGAAGACTCGGTGCTTCTGCAACAAGCTTACTTACAGAATTTAGCCAATCCACAAAGCAGAAAGCCGCTGGCACGAGTAGCTTTCCTCGGTTCAAAAGGCTCATACTCGCATCTTGCCACTCGCGAATATTTCAGCCGCAAAAATACTGAGCTTGTTGAACTCAACTGCGATCAATTCAAAGAAGTGACTAAGACGGTAGAATCAGGGCATGCCGACTACGGTGTACTACCTATTGAAAACACCAGCTCAGGCTCTATCAACGAAGTTTATGACCTGCTGCAACACACCACCTTATACATTGTTGGTGAAATCACTCAGCCTATTGAACACTGTCTGGTTGCAACAAAAGACATCCGCTTAGAAGACCTGAAAGTGCTTTATTCGCACCCTCAGCCTCATCAGCAATGCAGTGAATTCCTAAGTCGCCTTAAAGGTGTGCAACTCAAAACATGCGCAAGTACTGCTGACGCAATGAAAAAAGTGCAGGAGTTAAACCGAGAGGATGTTGCTGCGATTGGCAATGCGTCGAGCGGTAAACTTTATGGGCTTCAAACCATTCAAAGCAATATCGCCAACCAAACAGAAAACCACACTCGCTTTATCGTGGTTGCTCGTAAGCCTGTGGAAGTCTCGACACAGATTCCTGCCAAAACGACCTTGATTATGTCTACTTCACAGGAAGCGGGTTCATTGGTTGCAACGCTGCTCGTTCTTCAACGTTTTGGCATCAACATGACCAAACTAGAGTCTCGTCCAATCATGGGTAACCCTTGGGAAGAGATGTTCTATGTGGATTTGGAAGCTCATCTGGATTCGGAAAATATGCAGCAGGCACTTGCAGAGTTAACTAAATTAACCAAGCATCTGAAAGTTCTTGGCTGTTATCCAAGTGAGAACGTGAAGCCAACTCAAGTACGGTTAAGTTAACCGTACTTAAATCAAACTATTGCGCCTAGTTTGACCGAAGTTGCATATTAGAACTTTATGATACAGAAATAGTTATACAATTTGGTTCAGATGAATTAGTGTTCTGTTGAGTGTTTTAAAAGTGAACACAGGGAAACACAATTCCTTAAAGTCATATAAGGCGCATTATTTTGTGGTGAAGATAGGACGACTCATCTCCCTTATGCTCGGCGCTACTGGCCTCAGTAGCCAAGTCATTGCTTCAGAGCTCAACATCTACCTTTGGGAAGATACTATATCTCCGAGGGTCGTTGATGCATGGAACAAAAGTCACGACACTCAACTCAACTTCTATCATTTTGATAATGACGATGAGCGTAGCCTCTTCATGCTGAGTAGCGAACAAATCCCATTTGATGTGGTGATTTTAGACAACGTTTCAGCCCAGCTCTTCTCGCAGCAAGATAAATTCGAAGATCTCTCTTCATTCAGTGCCAACCAGAATAACGCCCCAATCTGGCAACAAGCTTGTGGTTCACATAGCATGCCTTATTTTTGGGGATACGTTGGTATTGCTTATCGAAAAAGCAAAGTGTCTCAACCACCGACGCAATGGCGTGAACTGGTCGATATTGATGAGAAACTGAAAGGTCATATAGGCTTGTTGGAAGACAGTGTAGAAACATTACTTCCGGCACTTTATAGCCTCAACCTATCACCACTAACTGCATCCGTTGACGACCTAAAGAAAGCGTATGAAAAGCTTGAAGCTGCCACACCAGATATTCTGACTTATGAATATTCGCTCAGCTATGTTCGCAGCCATAGCGATAATAATGACTTATACATGGCGGTCAGTTATAGCGGAGACCAGTTTTCCCTCAATCGTTATTTCGACAGTGATGATTGGGACTTTGTTCTGCCTGAAGGCAAACCGTATATTTGGGTGGATTGTTTAGCGGTGAACAGCTCTTCGACGAACAAACAGCAAGCTAAGTTGTTTATAGAGTTTTTGATGCAACCTGAAATCGCGGCAATGAATGCCCAAGACATAAAAGCAGCAACCCCGAACGTCAAAGCTCTGCAATTAATGCCAGACAGTTACATCAACAATAAAGCCATTTTACTTACTGATGATTTGTTAGCACAAAGCATCATTGACAGTCAGCTTTCTTCATCCAATTTGAGTCAGCGGGCGAAAATCATCAACAGCCTGATCAAACAACATGAAGCTAAACCATAGAATTCTCTTACTGATCGCTCCGGTGATCATCCTCAGCTCGGCCGTGTCAGGTTATCTCATTTACGATAGCCAGAAAGATGCGCTGGTTAAACGTATGGACAGCTATTTGCAGCTTGATATGGAAAAGCTCGCTAGCCATTTTCGACAAACCAAATCTCTTGTTAGCAGTTACACCTTTACGCTCGCCAACAGCGACATCATTCGTCACTATTTTGATCACAGCGATAATCCCTACCGAGAGTTGGAACTGGCAGAGAATATTGAAAAAACATTCAACGTCATGAAGTCCAATGAACGAGATTCCGTCGCGCTTTCCATCTTAGATGGCGACAATAACATCCTATATTTTGCAGATAATAGTGACGATCCGTTCAGTAAAATAGACCAGACAGTGTTCAAGTTTGTAAAAAAGCGCTTCAATCAAACCTTAAAAACCTCAGACATCAGTTATACCGAGAACTCTAGCGGAGACGGAGTGTTAGTCCGTTATGATGTCTTAGACACCCGCACTCTTGGAACACCGTTAAGTTACAATCGAGACCGAATCTTCTTTATCGTCGTTTACGTCATCCTCGATGAGTTCAACGAGCTACGTAATAAATTAGAGTTTGATAACCAGAGCCCTATTTTCTTCAGTAAAAGGCCACAAATTTTTTCTGAAGGCTTAACCCAGACCGTTGAGCTTCAGCCGGGCATGTTCGCGACACTTTCACCAGCGCCTATGCTGATGCGAAATAAGCTCAATGATATTAGACAAAACCTAGTTGCCGCTTTTGGTGGCTCTGCACTGTTTAGTTTGGTTCTGTTATTACTGTTGCTCTACCGGCATGTCATCACACCAATTTCACGCTTGGATAAACAGCTTCAGGAAGTTGAAAGCAAGCAAAGAACGAATATAGAAAAGCTCTGTTCCAAAGATGAAATTGGGCGGCTGTCGTCGCGTTTTTACGATATGTATAAAGAGCTCAACAACTCTTATCAAGAAACAAAGACTCTGGCTGAGTTTGACCATTTAACCAAGTTATGCAACCGCTATCAGTTTCAGATTCAAGCACAGACGACGCTAAGAGAAGCGCCAACGAAAAGTCATGTCCAAGTTCTCTATATCGATTTAGACAACTTCAAATACGTCAACGATAAGTATGGTCACCAAGTCGGCGATTCCCTGCTGATCAGTTTTGCCAGCCATGTACGCGCACTTTCTGAAGAATTTAACCTCAATCAACATGTTTATAGCCTTGCGGCTCGTTTATCCGGAGATGAGTTCGCCATTCTGATTTGTGCACCAAGCCGTTTATCAGATTTTGCCGCTGAGTTTTCTCATCGCCTGTTACAGCCAATCCAAGAGCATCATGACTCACCTCTGGGTCGATTCCCTATTACAGCAAGTATCGGTATTGCGACGTATCCAGAGGATGGTATCGATATAGAAAGCCTGTTGATCAATGCCGATACCGCTATGTATCAAGCAAAGAGTGCAGGCAAAAACCAAATTGCTCATTATTCCAAACAGCTTGACCAACAAGTTCAGCGCAGAAATGCAATTGAACGCGCATTGCGTCTGGAGAATTTTGATAAAGAGTTCTCTCTGGTTTACCAACCTTATTACTCATGCAGCAATATGGAAATCGCAGGATTCGAAGTGCTGCTAAGATGGGACTCAGAACAGCTCGGCGAAGTCTCCCCCACAGAATTTATCCCGATTGCAGAGCAAACAGGCTTATTTGGAAAAATTGACCGATGGGTGATTACTCATGCGTTTAAGGAGTTTTCGTCACTGTCGGCAACGTTTGATTATCCAATCCATATTTCAATCAACCTCTCTTCAGCGGAACTAAACTCGGTTGATTTGGCCGATTACATTCGCGAGCAGGCGAGCAAATACAAAATTCGCCCTCACTGGATAGATTTTGAAATAACCGAAACTTTCGCCGCCGATTCTAAAGCAATACCACTGCTGTATGATTTGGTTGAACAAGGCTATAGCCTGACCATTGATGACTTTGGTTCTGGTTATACTTCAATTGTTCAGCTGGTTCAGTATCCGATTAAGCGCATTAAGTTCGATCAAGGCTTTCTGGAAACCATCATCGATAAAGGTAAGCAGTCGGTGCTTGAGCCTCTAATCCAACTCTGTCATTCTCAGATGATGAAAGTAACGGCAGAGGGTATTGAAAGCCGAGAAATGCAACAGTGGTTAACACGTTATAACTGTGACTACATGCAAGGCTTCTTTTTAGCTCCCCCGATGTCATTACGTGAGATCCAATACTGGAACAATGACAACACAGAAGTAAGTTATGAAGAATGTAATTATCGCTTCTCTTAATCCGGCAAAAATTAACGCCGTAAAGAGTGCATTTGAATCCTCATTTCCCAATCAAGCTTTCAACTTCCAAGGTATTAGTGTGCCTAGCGAAGTGGCGGATCAACCTATGACCAACGAAGAAACCAAAGCGGGCGCATTAAACCGTGTTCGTAACGCCAAACAAGCGTTAACAGACGGTGATTTCTATGTTGGCTTGGAAGCAGGTATTGAAGGCAACGTTACGTTTGCCTGGATGATTATTGAATCTCAAACCCATCGTGGCGAGTCTCGCTCTGCGAGCTTAATGCTTCCGCCACAAGTGCTGACCAAACTGGAACAAGCAAATGAACTGGGTGACGTGATGGATGAAGTGTTCGGCACTGACAATATTAAACAAAAAGGCGGAGCGATCGGCCTGCTCACTCAACATCAGCTCACTCGCAGCTCTGTCTACCATCAAGCGTTAATTTTGGCTCTTATTCCATTTACTAACCCAGAACATTTTCCAGCGAACTTGGTTTAATGATCTCGGCAAATACACCCATGCTTGTACAAATTTAGAAGAAAGAAAGCCAGTCAATAGACTGGCTTTCTACTCTGTAAAGCTCTGTGAAGAACAGTTATTTGAGAATCAACTTACTTAAGGTCTCTTTTTCTTGTTCTGAGCGAGACTTGAGTTCATTCGAACCTCGGGTGATGGTTGCGATACCAACACCGAGCATCTGACTTACTTGACGCTGTGACATCTCACCTTTGAGCAGTTCACAGAATATATTTACTCGGGCAACGAGTGCTTCCCTTTCATCCGGCGTCATTAACATGGTCAAGAGCATCTCATGCTGATCGTTATCTGCAGCTTGTTTAACTAAATCAATCAATTGAGACCAATCGCTGTATTCAGGTTGTTGAGACATAACTGTACTCGTTAAGTGATACACCCTCGTTATTCTAGTGATACCCCGAAGATAATCAATATTTTGTCTTCAACTCATTCTCATTGAGAAAATCACCTTGCTGTCCCATCAAATCGCGGTAATAGGTTTCAAACATCAAAATGTTTTGCACATAGCCACGAGTTTCACTAAATGGGATCGCCTCAATAAAAGCATAGGCATCAAGCTTACCCTGAGTTTGTTCTCGCCATCGGTTCACCCGTTGTGGTCCTGCGTTATAGGCTGCAAATGCAAAGATCCGGTTATTATCATATTGCTCGAGCAATCCGTTGAGATAGTGGCTGCCGATTTCAATATTCTTGCCGACTTCATACAGATCATCTGCGCCACTGTAAGTGAGTTGGTATTTTTTAGCCGTGTATTTTGCGGTCGCAGGCATGATTTGCATAATGCCGCGAGCACCGACCGGTGAACGAGCCTCTGAGTCCATTGCACTTTCTTGTCGCGCTAACGACATCAACATAATCGGGTCTATGCCATGTTTGTTGCCATAAAAATTAAACCACCATTGGTGAGCAACAGGGAAACGAAGCTGCAAGTTATCCCATAAACTGGCCGAAATCGAAGCCGTAACCGTCAAATGGTGCCAATTCTGACGTGAAGCATAAGCGGCCAGCATCTCTTTCTCGCTTTGATTCACTTTATCAAGTAACCAGTTCCACTCGCTTTTTGCCGCGGCAATTTTATCTCGCTCAATCAGCTCTTGAATACGAACTAAACTTTTTTGATAAGGCTTAACCTGATTGAAATCGAACTCCACCGTACTTTTCGGGTAGCGAATCGATTGTTTTACAATCTTCGCTGCTGCAACACTGTAAAAATTACGCTGTCCGACCAATGCAAACAAGCGCTGCATCCCTTGTTCAGTATGACCATTTTCTATTTCGCTTCGGCCTAACCAATACTGCCAACGCTGAGATTTTATCTCTTCTTCAGGTAAGCGGTTTATCCAGAACAATACTTGCGTCCAATCCGCCTTGCGCAGTGCCAAACGGATTCGAGATTCTGTGAGAGTTACGTTATCGCCCATCGCGATCACTTTATCTCTCCAACGAATCAGCTTTTCATCTTCAGCGTCCATCAAACGTAAAGCAATGAACTGCTCAATTTGCGCTTTCTGCTGAGATGTCCACGCAGGTCTTTTGGTCACTTTGTCGACTAAAGCCTGAGCTTTCTCACTGTCAGCACGAGCAAGTTTTTCCAGCGCGAACTGAGCCTGTTCAACCGACATAGGATCACTGTATTTTTGTGCAAAACTGACCACGGTTTCTGGCTTATCATAAAGAGCCAGCATGGCTTTGCCTTTATCCTTGTACTGACTGCTGCTGAGCTTTTTCGATAGGTAAACCAATAACCCTCGATTTCGTCCGTCAAACGCTAACAACATGCGCTTGAAAACCAGCTCATCGGTTAGTTCTCCAGATTTTTCCCAAGCTTTGAATAGCGGATCACAAGCGTCTGAAATACTTGCACCACTCATCCAGAGCTTTTTCGCTCCGCCAAACGCTTTTTCACGCTTACCAACTTGCAAATGTGCGTTGTAATAGTGGCACTGGTAGGTTTCACCATTCGGCTCTGAAGTCTGAAATTGCAGTAACGTACTCCACTTCTTTTGCTCAGCTAAAGCATCAAGATAAGGGGCACTAATACGGCCAGAGAATGGAAAATCTTTATGCCCATCAATAAAAACTCTGACGGTGATGGGTGGCTTATCACCAATATCAATGAGAAACGCTCGATAATCTAAATACGGAGTCAGCGGATAACTCGCGAGTTTTGGTCTCGCCTTTTCGAACTTTGAAACATTCTTATCGTCCAACCACTCCTGAGCTTGATCATATAAATCACGCTGAGCATTAAGGTCGATAGAGTCGGAAAACGCTGTGCCGCTAAACAATGAACTGAATGCAATCATTGACAACAAAATACGAGACGGCTTTGAGGAATGCAGGGGCGCCATGAACTCTAATCCTTTACTGAGTGCTACTTACGTTCCATTACGCTAATTCTAGTGGCAAATGTAAAGGGGCGGGATGTAAAGTTGATGTGAATAATGTGACAAAAATAATAATTCACTAATATATGCATTCGCACACTGAATATTTAGCGCTCTATTCACCTGAATATCGAATAACAAAGGTCAACAGCCCCTAGTAACAAATGCGATAACTTTGGTATAGAATAGCGACTTTATTCTGAACGATAGATTAGGAACAATCGGCAATGGCTGAATACGTATATACCATGTCGCGGGTGAGCAAAATCGTCCCGCCTAAGCGTCAAATTCTAAAAGACATCTCTCTAAGTTTCTTCCCAGGTGCCAAAATTGGTGTTTTAGGTCTAAACGGTGCGGGTAAATCTACCCTACTACGTATCATGGCCGGTATTGATAAAGACATCGATGGCGAAGCACGTCCACAACCAGGTCTTAAAGTAGGTTACCTGCCTCAGGAGCCTGTCCTTGACGAATCTAAAACGGTACGTGAAGTAGTTGAAGAAGCAGTTGCAGATGTGGCTGGTGCTTTAACTCGTCTAGACGAAGTTTACGCAGCTTACGCGGAAGAAGATGCAGATTTCGATGCGCTTGCGAAAGAGCAAGGTGAACTGGAAGCCCTGATTCAAGCTAAAGATGGTCACAATCTGGAGAACGCTTTAGAGCGTGCTGCAAACGCACTTCGTCTACCGGACTGGAATGCAAAAATTGCTGTACTTTCTGGTGGTGAACGTCGTCGTGTTGCTATCTGCCGTCTGCTTCTTGAAAAACCAGACATGCTGCTACTTGACGAACCAACCAACCACTTAGACGCAGAGTCAGTAGCTTGGTTAGAGCGCTTCCTTGTGGATTACACAGGGACAGTAGTGGCTATCACGCACGACCGTTACTTCCTAGATAACGCAGCGGGATGGATTCTGGAACTTGACCGTGGTGAAGGTATTCCATGGCAAGGTAACTACACCTCTTGGCTAGAGCAAAAAGATGAGCGTCTAAAGCAAGAATCTTCTCAAGAGAGTGCTCGTCAGAAAACTATCGAGAAAGAACTGGAATGGGTACGTAAGAACCCTAAAGGTCGTCAGGCGAAATCTAAAGCTCGTATGGCTCGTTTTGAAGAACTTCAAAGCGGCGAACACCAGAAGCGTAACGAAACTAACGAACTGTTCATCCCACCAGGTGAGCGTTTAGGTGATAAAGTTCTTGAAGTTCGCAACCTGACGAAATCTTTTGATGATCGCGTACTGATCGATAACCTGTCTTTCAGCATGCCGAAAGGTGCAATCGTCGGTATCATCGGTGCTAACGGTGCGGGTAAATCTACCCTATTCAAGATGTTAAGCGGTGTTGAGAAGCCAGATTCAGGTGAAATTGAATTGGGTACAACGGTTAAACTGGCGTCTGTTGATCAGTTCCGTGACAGCATGAACGACAAAAACACTGTGTTCCAAGAGATTTCTGAAGGCGCAGATATTATTAAGATCAACAACTTCGAGATCCCTGCTCGTGCTTACTGTTCTCGCTTCAACTTCAAAGGCGTTGATCAACAGAAAGTAATTGGCGAATTGTCTGGTGGTGAGCGTAACCGTGTTCACTTAGCAAAACTGCTAAAAGCTGGCGGTAACGTACTGTTACTCGACGAACCAACCAACGACCTAGACGTTGAAACGCTACGTGCTCTTGAAGAAGCGCTACTAGAGTTCCCAGGTTGTGCGATGGTTATCTCGCACGACCGTTGGTTCCTAGACCGTATTGCAACGCATATTCTGGATTACCGTGATGAAGGCCAAGTGAACTTCTATGAAGGTAACTACACCGAATACATGGATTGGTTGAAGCAAACACTTGGCGCACAAGCTGCAGAACCACACCGTATTAAATACAAACGTATTTCTAAGTAACTGCTAAATGATTCAAGGCCGCTTTTATAGCGGCCTTTTTAATCTATGTATCTGTTTAATAGCCTAACCTTTGCTATGCTTTTGAATATGCTTAACGAGAGATACATTTATGATTGAACGCCGACGTTTTTCACGCATCATCTATCAAGCACCTGCTACGCTCACTCAAGGCGATTACCAGCTGGCCACTTGCATTCAAGATTTATCATTAAAAGGGCTTTTGCTGTGGGCGGTTGATGAACCTGAACTGGATAAAAACAGCATCGTCGACGTGGCTTTCACACTCCCCGATAGCGAGATCACCATCAATCTCTCCGCAACACTTATCATGCAAAATGAACGTATATTGCATCTCAAAATAGACCATATCGATATCGAAAGTATTGGCCACTTACGCCGTCTGGTTGAACTCAATGTCGGCAGTGATGAACTACTGCATCGCGAGCTGGAACACTTAGTGGATTTAGCAGACTACGCTGAGTAACAAGAGTTTAAGTTTCATTAACACCAACAAAAAAGCGCTAACCAACAGGCAGCGCTTTTTAGGTATTAGTGGTTATCACTTTAACTTGAATGAGGGCGATGAATTGAATCGTTCGCTTGTTTCAAAAGATTCTGGCTTTCCGTCATAAACTGCTGAGAGTAATCGCCAAACCACTCACTCACCTGTTCGAAACTTGCTACGAATCCAGCCTTATCACGGCTTTCAATCAGACTAACCGCCTCACCAAAACTACGCTGGAAACGCTGGATCATCTCAATGTTCTCATCAGACGACAGAATGATATCTCCGTACAGATTTGGGTCCTGACCAAACAAGCGTCCAACCATAGCCAGTTCAAGACGATAAATTGGCGAGCTCAGTTTCAGCAGTTGAGCAATATTGGGTTTGACTTTCGATAAGTGGTAACCGTAAGCAAACGACGTAAAGTGACGCAGTGCCTGAATCAGAGTCATACCATGATCATGCTCTTCAGCATCAATATTGCACAGACTCGCGCCCCAAATAGAGAACTGCTTTAACAACCATTCATACTGCTCTTTACCACGTCCATCACAATGAACAATCACCTGTTTCGCCAAGCTCGGTACATCAGGACCAAACATTGGGTGTAAACCAACCACTGGGCCTTTGTGCACAGCCATCATCGCTTTTAGAGGCTTAGACTTGATCGACGTTAAATCACACAGAATGCAGTCTTCAGGCAGATTATTAAGCTTCTCAATTACACCAATGGTTTTGTGAATTGGCACAGTGACCACGACAAGACCTGCATCTTTCAGTATTTCATCTGCGTTGTCCCAATCTTGACTGCCAAGCACTTTCACTTGGTAGCCAGAGAGTTTGAACATGCGGCCAAACAAGCCGCCTAGCTGACCTTTACCACCAATAATAACCACTGAACGTAGTTCCGGATTCAAACACTTAAATCCGGAATCTTTTTCACTAGCATAAGATTCACGCATGGTGCGACGAAGAATATCTTCAATTAATTGCGGTGGTACACCTTTTTTCTCAGCTTCTTCACGACGGGAAGCTAACATTGCCGCTTCGCGATCTGGAGCATAAATAGGAAGGCCGTGTTGGCTTTTCACTTCACCGACCTTTTCCACTAATGCCAGCCGACGAGCAAGCAGCTCTACCATCTGCTTATCAACCGCATCAATTTGATCACGCAATTCATTCAATTCAACAGCCATGGTTTATCCTTTTTATCCTTTCAGGCGGTTCTCGAGAAACGGAGCCAGCTCTTTGTGAGCCTTACGCAATAGTGCCTCAGTTGTATCCCAATTAATACATGCGTCTGTAATAGAAACGCCGTACTTCATCTCACAAATTGGCAGATCCGAAGACTGGTTACCTTCATTAATGTGGCTTTCGATCATCAAGCCAATAATTGAGCGGTTACCTTCACGAATTTGATGGATGGCGTCTTCGGCTACCAGCGGCTGACGGCGGTAATCTTTGCGTGAGTTGGCGTGGCTACAGTCGATCATCAGAGCCGCATCTAGGCCCACTTTAGCTAAATCTTCTTCACACTCAGCCACCGACACTGAATCGTAGTTGGTTTGCTTACCGCCACGCAGAATCACGTGACCATTACCATTACCTTGAGTTGTCAACAGTGCCACTTGTCCTTCACGGTTGATCCCCATGAAGCGGTGGCTTGATGATGCAGCTTGCATCGCGTTAATTGCGGTAGAAAGGCTGCCATCGGTACCATTTTTAAAACCGATCGGCATTGAAAGACCACTCGCCATTTCGCGGTGAGTTTGAGATTCCGTGGTACGCGCACCAATTGCAGCCCAGCTAAAGGTATCCGCTAGGTATTGAGGGCTGATAGGATCAAGCGCTTCTGTCGCCAGAGGGATATTAATTTCCGCCAGATCCACCAGCAGCTCACGCCCCACATGCAAACCATGTTCAATATCGAAAGTGCCATCCAGATGCGGATCGTTAATCAAGCCTTTCCAGCCAACCGTAGTACGAGGTTTTTCAAAGTAAACACGCATCACAATGTAAAGCTGATCTTTCAGCTCTTCTGACAGGGTTTTCAAACGCTTGGCGTACTCTTTTGCTGCTTCAACATCATGGATAGAACAAGGTCCACAAACTACAAGTAAGCGGTGATCGCGTTTATGAATAATATCTGCGATAGTCTGACGAGATTCACGGATGAAACGACGGCTATCATCACTTAAAGGTAATTTCGCTTTTAGCGCGTCTGGTGTGATCAATACCTGTTCATCAATAATATTGATATCACTTAATTCACTTTTCTTCATCTCATCACCTGTATTAAAAAATTTACACTAAACTTATACACTGAAGCTCAAACTCAATAGAACACAACTTATCAGGCTATAAAAAGATTTCAAGTGTAAATTTATAAAAACACACATGTATAAAAATATTTACACAAATATAAATATAAGCTTTAAGTCACTGAATGCGATTAAATCGTGTTTTATTGTCGATAACTTTCATAAAATACCCTCATTCTTCAACATTTGCTTGCTGGCTGAACTATGGATTTGATCCTTTCTTTATTACAACAGATGTGTGTCTACTTAGTTTTAGCTTACATGTTGAGTAAGACACCGCTATTTCTCCCGCTGCTTAATATTTCCAGCCGTCTTGATCATAAATTAAGTGTCTATACCCTGTTTTCACTGTTCTGCATCATGGGAACCTATTTCGGTCTGCAAATTGATGATGCCATAGCCAATACTCGCGCAATCGGCGCAGTAATGGGTGGTCTATTCGGTGGTCCTGTGGTTGGTTTCTTCGTTGGCCTAACAGGCGGCATTCACCGCTACACTCTAGGCGGGTTTACCGATTTAGCCTGTGCTATTTCCACAACGGCGGAAGGTCTCATCGGCGGGTTACTGCACACTTACCTGCTCAGAAACAGTAAAGGGCGACTGGTTTTCAGCCCTAGTATCGTTTTTGCTGTCACTCTGTTTGCCGAAATTGTTCAAATGCTGCTGATTTTACTTGTAGCTAAACCGTTTGATGAAGCGTACGACCTTGTCTCCACCATTGCAGCGCCGATGATCATTGCCAACTCAGTAGGTGCAGCGCTGTTTATGAGTATTCTGCAAGACAGAAAAACCATATTTGAAGAGTATTCGGCGACCTTTTCTCGTCGTGCTTTAAACATCGCTGAACGCTCTGTCGGTATTCTTGCTCAAGGCTTTAACCCTAAAAATGCAGACAAAATTGCCCGCATCGTTTACGAACTCACTAACGTTGGCGCAGTCTCCATTACCGATAGAGAAAAAATTCTCGCTTTCGTTGGCATTGGCGATGATCACCACAAACCCAATACTCCGATATCTTCTCAAAGTACGCTTGATGCGATTTCAGGAAACGCCATTATCTATCTCGATGGCAAAGAGCAGCCTTACCAATGTTCGTTATCACCAACCTGTAAGCTAGGATCTGCGTTAATTATTCCACTGAGAGCAGGTGACAGAGTGATTGGCACCATTAAGCTGTACGAACCGAAGCGCAAGCTGTTTTCGACTATCAATATGTCGATGGCACAAGGTATTGCTCAGTTACTTTCCAGTCAGATTCTGTATGGCGAGTATCAGCAGAAACAAATCCTGCTCTCAAGAGCTGAGATTAAGCTGTTACAAGCTCAGATTAACCCTCACTTTCTGTTTAACGCTCTCAATACCATTAGTGCCGTTATCCGCAGAGATCCGACAAAAGCACGCGAATTAATTCAGCACCTATCGCAGTTTTTCCGCAGTAACTTGAAGCAGAATATCGAAACCGTGACACTCCGCGACGAGATCGCTCATGTCAACGCATACCTGACGATAGAAAAAGCCCGTTTCAGTGACCGCCTCGATGTTGAGATCGATATCGATAACTCATTATTGGAACGTAATGTGCCGACTTTCACCTTACAACCTTTGGTGGAGAACGCGATCAAACATGGTACGTCCAATCTGCTTGAAGATGGCAAAGTTCGTATATACAGCGAACCAGTGGAAAGCGGCTACCGAGTAGTGGTTGAGGACAATGCTGGCAGCTATCAACCACCAAGTGATGATCATGATGGGCTGGGTATGCAGATAGTGGCGAAACGGCTAACCAATAAATTCGGTGACAACTCCGCACTGAAAATCGAAGTTGAACCGGGCCAATACACACGAATGAGCTTCCTCATTCCTAATCTAGAAAATTCTTAATTTAGAAAAGAAGTAAGGGTTTAGAAATGCTTTCAGCACTTGTGATTGACGACGAACTATTCGCGCGTGAAGAACTGATGGAATTGCTTGAAGAAAGTGGCGAAATCAACGTAATTGGCCAAGCGAACAACGCGATTGAAGGTCTTAAAAAAATAAACCAACTCAAACCCGATGTTGTCTTTCTCGATATTCAAATGCCACAGATCACTGGTATTGAAATGTTGAGCATGCTCGATCCAGAAACCATGCCCAAGGTTGTGTTTGTCACCGCCTATGACCAATATGCGTTACAGGCATTTGAAGACAATGCGTTTGACTACTTACTTAAACCGATTGAAATTGCGCGCTTGAATAAGACCATCCAACGCCTACAGCGTAGCACAACACAGAAACAGGACTACTCTTCGATTGCGCCAACTATGCTCGACCAAGTACCTTGTATCGGTTTGAACCGTATTATGATCATTCCTACCACAGAGGTGGAATACGCGTTTACTGATATCAGCGGCGTACATGTTCAAACCCATAACCAAAGAGCCACCAGCCAGCTTACGCTTAAGGTTCTGGAAGAGAAAACTCAGCTTCTGCGCTGTCATCGCCAGTATTTAATTAATCTCAAAGCGATTAAAGAGATAAAGCTGCTTGAAAATGGTTTAGCGGAAATAATTACCCGTTCAGAACATAAAGTACCGGTCAGCCGTCGCTACCTGAAAGAACTGAAAGAAAAACTCGGATTTCATTAAAAAAGGCTCCTTATGGAGCCTTTTTTTGCCGCACTTATCGCATGCAAATTAGCTGTGCTGTTCTATGATTCGTTGCATCGCCGAAACCGCTTGTTTCCACTCCTGCATCGCTTTTAAGTCTTGATAGCTAAAGTTTTGCTTCTTCAGTAACTGATGTGCTTGAGGAACGTCAACAATCGCCAAATTGTCCAGCACTTCAACCGCAGCTTCACGCTTATTGCACATCAGAATCATGTCACACCCTGCATCCAGCGCTTGTTGTGAACGCTCTGCTGGCGATCCCATGATTGCCGCGCCTTCCATGCTTAAATCGTCAGAGAAGACAATGCCTTTAAAGCCCATCTCTTGGCGCAATACCTTTTTCAACCAATAAGGAGAACCACTGGCAGGCTGATCATCAAAATGCGGGTAAATAACGTGAGCAGGCATCATAGCATCAAGAATATCTGCCTCAATCTGCGCTTTAAAAATCGAGATATCATCACTGATGACTTCACGCTCATCGTAAGGGGTTTCTAGATGAGAATCTGCAATCACCGCGCCATGGCCAGGAAAGTGTTTTCCTGTTGTTGCCATCCCTACCGACTTCATTCCCTGCATAAAGGCACTGCTGTATTTCAACACAGTCGAAACATCATCACCGAACGCACGGTTGCCAATTGCGCGACATTCAAAGCCTTTATCTAGTACCGGCGCAAAGCTCAAATCGACATCGTGAGAAATGAGCTCCGCAGCCATCAGCCATCCGCCTTGCTTTGCCAGCTCAACGCCGTTCTCACTCTTTGCATACAACTGAGCGGCAGGAATCTTACTAAAACCTTCGCGAAAACGCTGAACTCGGCCGCCTTCCTGATCAACACCAATCAAGATAGGACGCTTTGCCGCTTGGCGAATCGCTTTGTTTAACGCCAACAACTGTTGGTTATCATGATAATTGCGAGCAAACAATATGACGCCACCAACCGTAGGGTGCTGCAAAATCTCGCGATCTTCTGCGGTTAATTCATAGCCTTCCACATCAAGCCATAACGGTCCCATTATTTCTCCTAATTTCAAAATTTGTCACTGCGGGTGAGGTTATTCAGTTTATTTTTCAATTACAATGAGTTTGTTTAGATCTGACGGTGAGATTACATAATGAGTGAGCGTGAACTGTACATAGGAATTATGTCTGGAACGAGTCTGGATGGCGTGGATACCGCTTTGGTGGCGATACAAGACGATAAAATAGAACTCATCGACCACGATTTCTTTCCTTTTCCCTCTGAGCTCAAATCGCGCGTTTTGAATATTTGTATTGGTCAGGCAACCCATTTACCTGAAATTGGCGAGATCGATCATGAGCTTGGTCACCTGTTTGCTGATGCTGCATTGGCTCTGGTTGAGAAATCGAACATTGATAAACAACAGATTCGCGCCATTGGCAGCCATGGACAAACCGTTTTCCACCAGCCTAATGGAGCCAAGCCATTTACGATGCAACTCGCTGACAGCAACATCATCGCAGCTAAAACGGGCATTACCACCGTTGCCGATTTCAGACGTAAAGATATGGCATTAGGCGGTCAAGGAGCTCCTTTGGTTCCTGCTTTTCACCACACGATTTTCCAAGTCAAAGACTCCAGTGTTGTAGTACTCAACATTGGTGGCATCTCTAATATCTCGGTACTTAAACCTAACGGTGAAGTGGTTGGCTATGACACAGGTCCGGGCAACATGTTGATGGATGCTTGGTGCCAAGTGAACTGGAATGAGGGTTACGACAAAGACGCAACTAGAGCTAAACAAGGCAAAGTTCTACCTGAGTTGCTCTCACGTTTTTGTCACGAGCCCTATTTGTCTGAACCCGCTCCGAAAAGCACAGGGCGTGAGCTGTTTAACATGCCTTGGTTAGAGCAACATCTCCAAAACACCCATTACTCACCGGAAGACGTTCTTCGTACTTTGTGTGAATTTACCGCTGTGACTATCTGCGAAGAAGTGGCCAAGTTCGCGATTGGATCACAACCCGAGTTGTTAGTCTGTGGCGGCGGCGCACAAAACCCTCTGCTGATGGAAAGAATCCAATCTCTTCTGCCAAATTGGGGCGTTGCTCCAACGATTAGCAAAGGAGTAGACAGTGACTATATGGAAGCCATAGCCTTTGCTTGGCTTGCCCAGCGCAGAATGCATAATTTGCCAAGTAATTTGCCTGCAGTTACTGGTGCCTCTCGCCTTGCAAGCTTAGGCGTCGTATACTTTTCGAATTAATATTCGAACTCAAAAATAGCAGTAACCATCACGGCTTAAATTAGAGGTTATTGAGGTGATTCATGGCTAACGACGCACTTTTATCCGCGCTTTCTCATATTGTGTCAAAAGAACAAGAGCTCAATGATTTAGAGCAGCATTTTCAGTCTCCAAAACCTCACCACAAAGCTGAAAATGAACAAGAAAAATTAAAAAAACGTGCCGTGCGAATCGTCATGCAAGCCACAGACTGTGATACCCAAACCGCACAGTCATTGTTACAGGAATGCGGATATAGCGCCAAGGTAGCAATTTTGATGTTGCTGACGGGTGTTGATGCGGATCTGGCAAAAGAGAAGCTTTCTGAATCTGACGGTGTTCTGCACAAAGTAATCAAAGATCAGTAGCAACTTGCTACTCTGAAGAATCGAAAGCGAGCCTAATATTAGGCTCGCCTTTTATAGATGCTGTTCGTCCTAAGACTGGGCTTTAATCAGCGACACCACGGTTTCACCTTCTTTCGGCTCGAACGCATTGAGATCAGAGCAGATCTGCACTCTATTGCGAGCATCAACCAAGAAAAGCGGTAGCACATAACTCTCCTGATGTTTCTTCAAGTAATCATCATAAGTGAAGTTTTCGCTCAGTTTGGTGTGCTTGATCTCTCCACCCTGATTGATCAAACTTGCCAGTTTCTTATAGCTGACATCTGCACCCAGAAATGACAAACCATGGTACTCCTGCGCCACCACGTGTTTATCTTTGGTATTACCGTTGACCTTATCATGCAGGCAAAAAACGCGTTTCTCACCAAAGTCTGATAAGAACTGCATACACGCCATGATATTAAAGTGTTTATCTGGGCTGAGGGCGACCACATGCCCGATACCAATTAAGTTCAGATATTCATCGGCATGGCTTGAAATCGGATTGCCATAATAGTTCTCCAACCCTGCCATTCTCGCTTGGCGGATATAGTCCCAGTTCGAATCGGTGAGCACCACACGACAATCGTACTTCATGATCGCCAAGCCTAACTGACGAGCCACATCGTTCGCGCCAATGATAAGAAAACCTTTAGGCGCTGGTTCTGCCACTTGTAGTGCTAATGCCATTGGTCGTGCCGTAGCGCTTTGCAAAACGACAGTACCGATAATCACCATAAAGGTTAGCGGCACCAGCAGCTCGGCTTCAGTCATACCAATAGAACTCAGCTTAATGGCAAACAATGACGAAATAGACGCAGCTACAATGCCTCGCGGCGCTACCCATGCAAGAAAGAGTTTTTCCTTGAACGCTAAATTGCTGCGTAAAGTGGAAAGCATAATAGACACAGGTCGGGAGATAAGCTGCATAACAACAAACAGCAATAACGCACTCCAACCTAATGTCATAAAGTCACTCAATTGAATGCGCGCCGCCAACAAAATGAATAAACCTGTTATCAGTAAGATAGTCAGGTTCTCTTTAAAGTGCAGTATGTGGCGGATATTGACGTCTTTAGCATTGGCAAGCCACATGCCCATCACAGTCACTGTCAGTAAACCGGACTCGGATTCTATGTGATTTGAGAGCGCAAAAATTCCCAGTACCACGCTCAGAACACCAAAAGGTTGGAGATATTCCGGTAACAGCCCTTTGCGTAACACATAAGCGACTGCGGCTCCCGACAACACGCCAAACGCTAAGCCGACTGCGATGATAAGAGCAAAGACTTGCAGGCTATGAGCTTCACTGCTGGAGACAATAAATTCATACACCATCACGACAAACAATGCGCCTAGAGGGTCAATCAGAATGCCCTCCCAGCGCAGTATGTTCGACAACCTTGTATTTGGTCTTACCGTCCTGAGCAGCGGAACAATAACGGTAGGTCCAGTCACCACAGTCAAACTGCCGAATAGAAACGCGAGCGTCCAATCAAACCCAAGTAACAGATGAGCCGCAACGGAAGTGATAGCCCAAGAAATCACAGCCCCAATGGAAACAATGCTCCATACGGTGTTACTGACTCCGCGTATCTCTTTGAAGTTAAGCGTTAAACTACCTTCAAACAGAATAACGGCAACCGCTAACGAGACGAGTGGGAATAACAGTTCCCCCAACAATTGTTGAGGGATAAGAATGCCCGTGAGAGGACCTGCAATAATGCCAGCAAGTAGTAAAAATAAAATTGCTGGTAAACGTAAGCGCCAAGCTAACCACTGACAAAACAGACCAACAACGCCGACACTGGCAAACACTAATGCGAGTGATTCATCGTGCATAGTAGCACCTCAACATCCTGCAACTGACGAGTAATAAAAGGGGAAAGCAAAACATTTCAGTTAGTTATTGTACTCATTCCAGCCACGTTGCCATTCCATACGAAATCGCTGTGCTTGATCAGTTCCTTCACAAACACCTTCATAATACTGACCATTCACGCCAATCTGATAAGCGACGTTAGGATTGCAATACTCCGTGATGCCTTGCGAGTAGCCGTTTTCATAATCCGATTCTTGAACATCCCCAAGCTCTGACAATATTTTGTATGAACGCTGTGAATGTCCAACCATGCCATCTTGATAGCCGATTTGATACCAGTTGCCCTCTTTTGCCAATTCGCTGTCCGTTGCCGCACACCCCAAAAGCCCTAAAACCATTACCACTGTTATTGTTTTTTTCATTATTTACCTTCAACTTAGCTAATAATCTTTAGCTCTTTAGGTATACCACTGATTGTGCATTCTTTCCTGCTAAATCCTCAAATCCATCAACAGAACCGCTTACTTTCTCTGACTGCCACTGAACAATATCAGAGACCGCTTATTTACTTCAGAAACCACTTAATTCTCTATTCGACCACTCACTAGGAAAGCGAATGTTTCTAGCCTAGCAACCGTTTACTATGCAAATTGAGCTTATTTCATAATCCAATAACAAAGGACAATCGCTATGTTGTGGTTCCTAACTTGTGTAGCAGCACTGCTAGCTGGATATTTCATCTACGGTGCTATCGTAGAGAAAATCTTCGGCATCAACGAAAGCCGTAAAACTCCTGCCCATACAAAAGCTGACGGTGTCGACTACGTTCGCATGTCAACGCCTAAAGTTTACCTAGTTCAACTTCTTAACATCGCTGGTGTTGGCCCAATTTTCGGTCCAATCATGGGGGCTCTATACGGCCCTGCGGCAATGCTATGGATTGTTGTTGGCTGTATCTTTGCTGGTGCAGTTCACGATTACTTCTCAGGCATGCTATCGATTCGTAACGGTGGCGCATCTGTTCCAACAATGACAGGTCGTTACTTAGGCAATGGCGCAAAACACTTTATGAACATTTTTGCCATTGTTCTTCTATTGCTTGTTGGTGTGGTATTCGTATCAGCGCCTGCTGGCATGATTACTAACCTAATCAATGAACAAACTAGCCTGACTGTAAGCATGACAACTATGGTTGTAATCATTTTTGCTTACTACATCATCGCAACTATCGTTCCTGTTGATAAAATCATCGGCCGCTTCTACCCACTGTTTGGCGCACTGTTGATTTTCATGTCTGTTGGTCTGATCACAGCTATCGCATTCTCTAGCGAACACCAAATCCTAGGCGGCTTTGAACCAAGCGACATGTTCAGCAACCTGAACCCTAAAGATATGCCTTTGTGGCCAGCACTATTCATCACCATTGCTTGTGGTGCTATCTCTGGTTTCCACGCGACTCAGTCTCCACTAATGGCTCGTTGTATTGAGAATGAAACTAATGGTCGTTTCGTATTCTACGGAGCAATGATTGGTGAAGGTATCATCGCGCTAATCTGGTGTGCTATCGCTCTATCGTTCTTCGATTCACTTGAAGGTCTTCAAGCTGCAGTGGCTAACGGTGGTCCAGGTAACGTAGTTTACAGCGCTTCATTCGGTCTACTAGGTGTATTCGGTGGCATCATCGCATTCCTAGGTGTGGTTATCCTGCCAATCACTTCTGGTGACACTGCATTCCGTTCAAGCCGTCTGATCCTTGCTGAGTACTTCAACATGGAACAGAAAACAATGCGTAACCGTCTACTAATGGCTGTTCCACTATTCATTATCGGTGGCGTACTGACTCAAGTAGATTTCGGTATCATCTGGCGTTACTTCGGTTTTGCAAACCAAACAACAGCTGTAATGATGTTGTGGACTGCTTCTGCATACCTACTACGTCATAACAAGTTCCACTGGATTACAACGGTTCCAGCGGCATTCATGACTTCAGTTTGTATCACCTTTATCCTAAACAACGGTACGCTAGGCTTCGGTCAGTCAATGCAACTATCAACGATTGTTGGTGTTGTTGCGGCGCTAGCTATTACAGCTTACGTAATCAAAATCTCTAAAGGCAAAGGCGACACTGAGTTTGCTGACGAAGAGAAGCCAACAGGTGTGACTGAAACGGTTTAATCTGTATCAATAAAGTCTTATAGATACTAGAAGGGCTCCAATCGGAGCCCTTTTTCTTATTAACGTTTTGTATCAAGAAGATATGAAATTAATCAACCTGCTTGATTTGCAGTTCTTTTGGAACTTCGAAGAACATGTTCTCTTCGCGGCCTAGCACTTCTTCTACTGAGGCAGCGCCAAGTTCTTTAATGCGGTTAATAATTTGGTTCACTAACTCTTCAGGGGCTGACGCACCCGCCGTTACGCCCACTTTGCTCTTACCGTCGAACCATTCTGGACGTACATCTTCTGGGCAGTCAGTCAGATAGCCTGGTGTACCCAGTTTCTCTGCCAACTCTTTCAATCGCGTTGAGTTAGATGAGTTTTTAGAGCCGACCACAATCATCACGTCTACTTCACTTGCAAGGATACGTACGGCATCCTGACGGTTCTGTGTCGCGTAACAAATATCATCCTTACGCGGGCCTTGAATTTCAGGGAACACTTCGCGCAGTTTATCGATCACATCTGCCGTTTCATCCACAGACAAGGTGGTTTGGCTGACATAATGCAGATGACTTGGATCTTTTACTTTCTCTACCAGAGAAAGAACGTCATCTGGTTTTTCTACCAGATACATTCCGCCTTTATCGCTGGCGTATTGCCCCATAGTGCCTTCAACTTCAGGATGCCCAGCATGACCGATAAGCACCACTTCCATATGCTTGCGGCTTGCACGAGCCACTTCCATATGTACTTTAGTCACTAACGGACAGGTTGCATCGAAGACGGTTAAATCGCGTTCTTTCGCTTCCTGACGCACAGCTTGAGAAACACCATGAGCAGAGAAAATCACAATGTTGTTATCTGGAACTTCATGCAGTTCTTCGACAAAAACCGCTCCACGTTGTTTTAGCCCTTCAACCACAAAACGATTGTGTACGACTTCATGACGAACATAGATAGGTGGCTGATACATTTCTAATGCACGTTCTACAATGCTGATGGCACGATCAACACCAGCGCAGAAGCCGCGAGGGTTAGCTAACAGTATTTTCATGTTGTTGCTCATGGATGTATTAATAAGTAATCAGTTATTCAACAGACAAGATTTCGACATCAAAGATAACATCTTGTCCGGCTAGTGGGTGGTTAAAATCCACCGTCACGGAATCGCCGACAATCTCAGTGATGATCCCCGGAATTTCCATACCGTCAGGGCCACTAAACGCCATTATGGTACCCACTTCCACCTCAGTTTCACCGATAAATTTCGCTCGGTCCATATGGTGGATGTTGTCTGGGTTTGGCTGTCCAAAAGCATCTTCCGCAATCAATTCGATCGCTTGGCTTTGTCCCGCAGTCATTCCGATAAGGCATTTTTCAAAGTTTTCACTCAGGCTACCATCGCCAATCACAAACTTAGCTGGCTTGCCTAAATTGTGTGTACTGTCGGCCACAGAACCATCTTTTAATTTGATAGTAAAATGCAGAGTTACAGCAGAGTTCTGATTAATTGTTGTCACGTTGGGCTTCCTTTAGATTGTTCGAGATCTTTTTCGTCTCGTTTATTTCTTTTCTTAGAATTTAAAATATTGGCTGTTCTTCTAACAAAAAGCGCTCTCCGAATCAACGGACAGCGCTTAGGGTTATTAGGCTTTGATAGAGCTTACGCCGCTTTTTTACTGCTACGGAAACTATCTAAGATAATCATCGCAGCACCAATACAAATTGCGCTATCGGCTAAATTGAAGGCCGGCCAGTGGTAATTACCCCAGTAAAAATCAAGATAATCAACAACAAACCCGTGAACAACGCGGTCAAACACGTTACCCACAGCGCCACCAATAATCAGCGCATAAGCGATGTTATTCCATTTATCACTAACCGGTAGACGTCTCATCCAAAATGCGAGTAAACCTGTTACAACAAATGCAATTGCAGTAAAGAACCAACGCTGCCAGCCCGCTTGATCGCTCAAAAAGCTAAAAGCCGCGCCATAGTTATGAACATATAGCAGGTTGAAGAAGGGAAGAATCTCAATACGATTTTCCCAACCATAGCCCATGCTATTCATTACAACTAATTTAATGCCAATGTCTGCCACAAACACCAAGAGGGCCAGCCATAGCCAGCGCACTCCTGATTGTTTTAGCGTTAATGCTTGCTGTGTCATGTAAACGCCTTTGGTTATGCGAATTTACGAACTTCACCTTCGCCGTCAACGTTCGACACACAACGACCACAGATTTTCTCGTGAACAGCAATCGTGCCAACGTCTGCAGTATGGTGCCAACAACGGTCACACTTCTCTGCTTCAGTTTTACTTACTTGAACGAACAAGCCTTCGATCTCAGTTTCATGTGCAGCTTCTGTCTTCTCAGATACTGGTTTAACCGCCGCTTTAGAAGTCAGTAGTACGAAGCGAAGTTCATCTTCAAGCTTGTTGAGTTTCGCAGCTAGTGCGTCATCAGCAAACAGAGTCACTTCAGCTTGCAGTGAACCACCGATGGTTTTTTCGTTACGTGCATTTTCAAGCAGTTTGTTCACCGCACCACGGATTTCTTGGATTTTAGTCCAGAACTCGTTGTTAAGCTCTTCGCCTTCAGCAAGACCAAACAGACCTTGGTACCATTCGCCAGTGAACACAAACTTGCTGCGCTCTTCACCGTTTTCTTGCTTAGCTGGCATTTCGTTCCAGATTTCATCCGCTGTGAACGACATGATTGGCGCCATCCAACGAACCAAAGCTTCTACGATGTAGTAAAGCGCTGTTTGGCAGCTACGTTGAGCGTGGCCGCCTTTCTTCGCTGTATACTGACGGTCTTTAATCACGTCTAGGTAGAAAGAACCCATTTCCACAGAACAGAAATGCATTAGGCGTTGAACAACCGCGTGAGTGTTGTACTCATCGTATGCTTTCACAATTTCTTGTTGTGCAGCAAAGGCACGAGCCACAGCCCAACGATCCAGAGCAACCATATCTTCCGCTGCAACCATATCCGTTGCTGGATTGAAACCGTTTAGGTTAGCTAGGAAGAAACGAGCCGTGTTACGGATACGACGGTATGAGTCTGCACTACGTTTCAGGATTTCATCAGAAACCGCAACTTCACCAGTGTAGTCAGTTGAAGCAACCCATAGACGAAGAATGTCTGCACCAAGTTTATTGGTCACATCTTTAGGAGCAACCACGTTACCGATAGATTTAGACATCTTACGGCCTTGACCATCAACCACGAAACCGTGAGTTAATACTTCTTTATATGGAGCTTTGCCTTTCATCGCGATAGATGAAATTAGAGAAGACTGGAACCAGCCACGGTGTTGGTCAGAACCTTCTAGGTACATGTCCGCTTCCGCGCCGTTGAACTCTTCACGGTTATCAACTACTGCGTAGTGAGTAACACCAGAGTCAAACCATACGTCTAGCGTGTCTAATACTTTTTCGTATTTCTCAGCGTCCGCACCAAGCAGTTCAGCAGGTTCAACATCCCACCATGCTTGAATGCCTTTCTCTTCAACAAGTTTCGCAACTTTTTCAATCAGTTCAGCACTGTTTGGATGAAGTTCGGACGTTTCTTTATGAACGAACAGAGCAATTGGCACGCCCCAAGTACGTTGACGAGATACACACCATTCAGGACGGCCTTCGATCATACCTTCAATACGGCTTTGACCCCATTCAGGCATCCATTGAACGCTCTTGATTGATTTCAGAGCTTGTGCACGAAGACCCGCTTGATCCATTGAAACGAACCATTGTGGTGTTGCACGGAAGATGATTGGTGTTTTATGACGCCAGCAGTGTGGGTAGCTGTGCTCATAAGCGTGATGATGCAGTAAAGCGCCTTTCTCTTTTAGCAACTCAACAACAGCATCGTTTGCTTTAAATACGTGTTGGCCAGCAAAGAACTCAGTGTCTGGAAGGTAAACACCGTTTGAACCTACTGGGTTCGCTACTTCTAGACCGTATTTCTGACCAACGGCAAAGTCTTCTTGACCGTGTCCAGGTGCTGTGTGAACCACACCAGTACCTGAATCCGTTGTTACGTGATCACCAAGGATCGCAGGAACAGTGAAGTCATAGAATGGGTGTTGGAACTGAGCCAGTTCAAGGTCGCTACCTTTAGCAAAACCTAGATTATGGAAATGCTCGATACCCGCACGATCCATCACTTCTTTTGCTAGCTCAGAAGCAACAATAATACGCTCAGGCTGCTGTTCTTTTTCAGAATCGCCTTCTACTTGAATAAGAACGTACTCTAGATCGTCACGTAGACACACAGCGCGGTTCGCTGGAAGCGTCCATGGTGTTGTTGTCCAGATTACGATTGAAACATCACCTTCGCCAGCATGATCAGATTTCAGATCAAACTTAGACAGAAGTGTCGCTTCATCAGCCGCTTTGAAACGTACATCAATAGAAGGAGAAACTTTGTTTTTGTACTCAACTTCTGCTTCTGCCAGTGCTGAACCACAATCTGTACACCAGTGAACAGGTTTGAAACCTTTTAGTAAGTGGCCGTTGTCAGCAATTTTGCCTAGCGCACGGATGATGTTTGCTTCAGTTGCAAAATCCATAGTGCGGTACGGTTTGTCCCACTCACCAAGAATACCAAGACGTTTGAAGCCTTCTTTTTGGCCTTCAACTTGACCCGCAGCGTATTCGCGACATTTTTCGCGGAACTCAGCAGCAGTCACTTTTTGGCCTGGTTTGCCCACTTTCTTTTCGACCATCAACTCGATTGGTAGACCGTGACAGTCCCAACCCGGAATATATGGAGAGTCAAAACCAGAAAGCGTTTTAGATTTAATAATAATGTCTTTAAGAATCTTATTAAGTGCGTGACCAATGTGAATATCACCGTTGGCATATGGAGGGCCATCATGCAGGATGAAAGATTTTTTGCCTTTTTTAGCTTTACGGATTTCACCGTATAGATCTTCTTGGTACCAACGCTCTAACATTGCTGGCTCACGTTTGGCCAGATCACCGCGCATTGGGAACCCTGTCTCAGGTAAGTTCAGGGTATTTTTATAGTCACTCATCGATTCTTAATTCCGTTGTATTGGGCGAAGTTAGACATTATTTTAACCAGTGGAATCAACTGGCTAATTCTTAAACTGAAGCAACCACACCCTAGCCGCTTCAGCATCCAATTCTATTTGTTGTTTAAGCGCATCAAACGACTCAAACTTCTTTTCATCTCTTAGCTTATGCAAAAGTGCTACTTCTAACTGCTTTCCATACAAATTGCCTTGGAAGTCAAATAAGTGCACTTCTAGCTGCTGACGAACACCATTTACTGTTGGTCGTTGGCCAATATTCGCCACACCACCAATAGGTTGTTCACCGAGCCCATAAGCTTCGACAACATACACACCAGACACAGGTGAAACACAGCGTTTTAGTGGAATATTTGCCGTAGGAAATCCGATAGTACGACCAAGTTTTCGACCATGGGAAACTCGACCGCTAATACTATAGTTTCTTCCCAGCATTTCTGACGTTCCCGTCAGATCGTTTTCGGCCAGCGATTCTCGAATCGCCGTACTACTCACACGAAGCTCTTCTAAGCAGAAACTTTCCGTGCTGACGACTTCAAATCCGTACTTTTGCCCAGCCTCTTTGAGCATAGCAAAATTACCTTTGCGCCCACGGCCGAAACAAAAATCATCGCCAACAACCAGAAACTTAACACCCAAACGTTTTACCAACAAGTCACGGATAAAACTGTCCGCATCTAGACTGGCAAAATGATGGTTAAAATTCACACACAACAGTCGATCAATATCCAGTTTACTCAGTTGAACAAACTTATCTCTCAAACGTGTTAACCGAGCAGGAGCTTTATCTTTTAAGAAAAGCTCCATAGGCTGCGGTTCAAATGTCATTACGACTGAAGGTAAATTCAGCTTTTTGGCTTGTTCAGAGACTTTCTGCAGAACTTGCTGATGTCCTAAGTGAACACCGTCAAAATTACCAATCGTCAACACACAACCATTATGCTGTGCTTTGATATTATGAATACCGCGTATTAATTCCATTGGAATACGTTTAAAACCTATAGTTCTCAGTTATATTGGTGCGAAACTGGCGGATTATACCCTAATTAACATTATTCTGTCGCCGCTTTTAAATCCTTTAGGCGCAAGCCTAGAATCAATGCGGTGAGCAAATAAACAATTGCACCTAAAGCAATCAGCGCTGCCAGCATTAATGCACGGCTGTGGAAGCTCCACCCAAGCCAAACTGACATATCTTCTAACTGCCATAAAATCGCAGCCACCATAGCGCCGCCAGCAACAATCAGTCGAGCAAAAAACAGCACTGTTTTACGTGAAAGCTTGTAAACACCTTGCTGATGCAAACCGTTATAAAGCAAAGCCATATTAATGAAGGCAGATAGTGCCGTTGCCGCTGCCAAACCTACGAAGCCATAGAACCAAGCAAAGATGGCATTAAATACCATGTTACTCACCATAGCGATAATGCCATAGCGAACAGGCGTTCTCGTGTCTTGGCGCGAGTAATACCCCGGAGCAAGAACCTTGATCAGCATAAAGTTCAGCAGACCAGCAGCATAAGCCAGCAGGGACATCGAAGCTTGTTCAACGTCATTGGCCGAGAACTCGCCGCGCATGAAGAGTACCATCAGCATTGGTTTCGCCAACACCATCAAACCCAGCATGGCAGGAACACCTAGCAGAGTCACCATGCGCACGCCCCAATCCATGGTATGAGAAAACCCTTCACTATGGGCATCAACGTGTTTGCGTGAAAGAGCCGGCAGAATAACCGTTGCGATCGCAATACCGAACAAACCTAGCGGGAATTCCAGTAAGCGATCAGAGTAATAAAGCCAACTGATAGAACCCGTTTGCAGGAAACTGGCAACAAAGGAATCAAATAGAAGGTTAATTTGGCTCACTGACACACCAAACAAAGCCGGAATCATCAAAGTGCGAATTTTGACCACTCCAGGATCTTTCCATCCCCATTTAGGCTTAACCAAGGCTCCAGCTTTGATCAAAAATGGCAGTTGGAATAAAAACTGAACTAAACCGCCTAAAAACACACCTATTGCTAAACCAATTTCTGGCTGATCCAAGTTTGGAGAAATATACCAAGCGGATAAGATCATCATGACGTTTAGGAACACGGGCGTAAACGAAGAAACCGCGAACTTACCTAGGGTGTTTAATATAGCGCCCGACAAAGCAACAAAAGTAATGAACCATAAATAAGGAAAGGTGATTTTAAGAAGCAGGCTCGCCAGTTCGAATTTTGGCGCTGCGGGTCCATCATTTAACCAGTCCAGAAACCAACCTGCACCAAACAATGCTGTAACAACACCAGAGAACACAATACCCAGCACAGTTACAATAGAGACTAATACCCCTAAAGTACCCGACGCTTTGGCTATCAGGTCTCGAGTTTTGTTCATATCACCAGAGGCATGATACTCAGTTAACACAGGAACAAAGGCTTGAGAGAAAGCCCCTTCTGCAAACAGACGACGTAAAAAGTTAGGAATACGGTTGGCGAAGAAGAATACGTCTGCGCTGGCACCGGCTCCCATAAGATTTGCAACAACGATATCACGCACTAATCCCAGTACACGGGAGATAAGCGTCATGGCACTGACAATCATGCCAGACTTGAGTAAGCGTTTGCTCACGATAACCTCGAAAAACAAGCTAAAACAACATAGTCGCCCACCGAATGCAAAGAATGTCATTCAGAGAGCAGATAAGTATTAGCATTGAAAAAAAAATACTGTTAGAATCCACGCCATCTTAACCGCGAAGGCCTTCTTATACCAAACTTGTTTGGTTCAGGTGGGTTTTTGCACAAATCATTTGACATTTTAGAGCAAATAGGGGATATTCCTCGCCCTTAAAATGTTACCTAACGAAAAGTTTTTGGGAGTTAGACCCTTGGCAAATAGTAAATCTGCTAAGAAGCGCGCTATCCAAGCTGAGAAACGTCGCCAGCACAATGCTAGCCGTCGTTCTATGATGCGCACTTACATGAAGAAAACTGTTGCTGCTATCCAAGCAGGCGACAAAGAAACTGCAACTGCTGCTTTCGCTGTAGTTACACCAATCCTAGACCGCATGGCGACTAAAGGCCTTATTCACAAGAATAAAGCAGCTCGTCATAAGTCTCGCTTCGCTGCAGCTATCAAAGCTCTATAATTCTGGCTTGAATTATCAGCGATGAAAAAAACCGGCTTCTGCCGGTTTTTTTATTTTCTGATTTAACTCATTTTCTAAATCGGTTACTCACAGTACAGATTGTGAAGCAACTCAATCATCTTTTTCACTTCATCACTACTTAGAGTATAAAATACTGTTTGTGCAGATTTACGCGTGTTGACCAATCCATCTCGTCTCAACCACGCTAAATGCTGCGAAAGTGCGGACTGGCTTAATTCTAGTTTTCCGCATAACTCACCTACCGACAACTCTTGGTTGTGCAGCAAGCAAAGAATTTGTAAGCGTCTTTCATTCGCCATCGCTTTGAGTAAAACAACCGCTTGAGCGGAATTCTTTTCCATTTCTTGTAGATTCATGAATAAGTCCCCTAGGAACAACTTCTAAAACGCTCTTAAGTCGGCATAATAAACTAATTCAAAATACCCTTTCTATTGAAGTAATAGCTTTCCAGACGACGTTTACTTACCCGACAGCATAATCACTATGCTCTTGGGTTCAAGATCTTGTCGCCTGCCTTTACTTCAATTAGCTTGGCTATCGTTATGCGGCATATTAGCGGGGTAAAGTGTTTTGGTAATATCAGTTAATTTTATTTCTGCGACGCATCTGAATTCTTATTGATTCATAACTTGCGTCTTTATTACTGCTCGAATTAATTAGCCCTGTGTAATAATTGTTCTTTTTATCAAATTGTGTGAAGTTAATCCAACTGTAAATAATGACAAAAGTCTCATTCAAACAATTTAGTAAAATCTGCGTCACAAATATTTTTTACGGCTGGGTGCTGAATCATTCGTTCAGCAAAGATAACGTAATACTCTTCCTTCACTTCTTCGACAGGCGCAATCAGCTGCAGCGAAGAATCATCCGCCACTTCAGTAACATAAAGCAGCGGTGCCAAGAAAATAGCTTCAGGGTGATATCGGGCAAATGCCTTCATTAGCGCGGAATCATCAAACTCACCAAGAATATTAGGCTGAATACCTTGGTGATCGAACCATTGACGGACTTTTCTCCCCATAGATGTTCGGCTTCCCGGCATCAGCAATTTACGTTCTTCTAAAACCGCAGGGAATGAAACTTTGCCAAGATGATTGCGAGCAAAAAATCCCATATGACTTTCCCCCAGCTTTTTACTAAACAAACCTGGACTTTGACTTGAATCAACAGGGCAATCAGAAAGAATCATATCCAGCTTATGTTGGGACAACTGCTCAAGCAGAAGCTCGTGGGTAGATTCAAAACAACGTAAATGGATGCTGTTGTCTTCTGGAATCGTCGTCATCAAGATTTTACTGACCAACCTTTTAGACAACGCATCCGCAACGCCAACATCAAAAAGAACGTTGGAACGTTGGCTGTAGTTCACGATATCCAACATCTCATAGCTTAAGCCAAACATTCGGTCTGCATACTTAAAGACCAGTTGACCAAGCTCTGTCGGTTCAATACTTCTGCCATTACGTTTGGTCAGTTTTCCGTCCATACGTTCTTCAAACGCTTTGATTTGCCCAGTTACCGTTTGAGGCGTAAGGAATAAGGCATCTGCCGCTTTGGTAACAGAACCTTGCTTGCAGACCATCCAGAAATAGTAGAGATGGTTATAGTTAAGATGTGACATAGTGCTGGAGACTCAGTAACCAAATAATCTGTAAGGTTAAACCAAACCTCGTCTACTAATCAATAAACTCGAAAAAACCGAATAAAAAATAGATTAACTGTACTTTTTTCTACATTGGTTATGCGCTTTATGACTCTTACGTCATGTTTAATACATAGATACCCCAAATAACTCTCAAAACACCTGTTGTTAAGGTAACCCAGAAACAAACAAAATAACCTTAATATTCAATAAGATAAAACCAAAACCCAAAAGACCAATTCTCCACATTGAATCTAATTAATAAAAATATCGATTTATTACAGAACTGTCATATTACTGAAATATTCAGGTTCTACTATCGCGACAGATTCAACAACAGACCGAATGTAGTTAACAAGGTCAATGGAGAAAACAATGATAAACCAAGCAGCTTCAACAGCGGCTCCGATTTCGTCAACGACTCGCGCGCTTCGCTGGACAAACTTGGCTTTCATGATTTATTTGCTATTACTTGCTGTAACCATGGTAGGCGATGGCTTCAAATGGGCGGCAGCGGAACAAGCAAAAGTACTTTTTGAGTTCGCTTCACACCCTGTCGCAGGACTAATGATTGGTTTAGTTGCAACAGCACTGATCCAATCTTCAAGCACAGTAACTTCTATCATCGTAGGTCTGGTTGCCGGTGGTTTACCTATCGAAACCGCGATTCCTATGGTAATGGGCGCAAACATTGGTACAACAGTGACCAATACTATTGTTAGCCTTGGTCATATCCGTAATAAAGAAGAGTTCAAACGCGCATTCGCAAGTGCAACTATTCATGACTTTTTCAACTTGCTCGCAGTTTGTATCTTCCTTCCTTTAGAGATCATGTTCGGTCTACTAGAGAAAATTTCTCACTGGTTAGTATCACCATTCCTTGCTGGCGGTGATATGAGCATGAAAGGTCTGAACTTCATCAAACCAATCACTAGCCCTGTTGTAGGCGCACTAAAACATCAACTAGCGGTTCTAGGTGATATGTTTGGCGGTATTGCATTAGTGGTTCTTGGTATTGCGACGATCTTTGTTGCGATTACCGTGATTGGCAAACTGATGAAGAGCCTAATGGTTGGCCGTGCTCGTGAAATTCTGCAACACGCTATTGGTCGCGGTCCGCTACACGGTATCGCATCTGGTACTGTTGTGACTGTATTGGTTCAGTCTTCTTCAACAACGACCAGCTTGATGGTTCCTCTTGTAGGTTCTGGTGTACTAAAAGTTCGCGAAGTGTATCCATTTACCCTTGGTGCTAACATCGGTACCTGTATTACAGCTCTGCTGGCTGCAACAGCGGTTTCTGGTGAGTTTGCGGTATTTGCACTACAGATTGCTCTGGTACACCTATCATTCAACGTGCTGGCGACAATCTTGATTTACGGTGTTCCGTTCTTACGTGAAATTCCGTTAAAAGGTGCAGATTACATTTCAGACATGGCGGTAAAAAGTAAAGCGGTGGTAGCTGGATACTTACTATCAGTATTCATCGTTATCCCAAGCGTGATTCTTGCTTTGTCTTAAATCGAATAACGTCAAAAGAGCTCTCCTTCAAGGGGAGCTTTTTTATATCTGGTTTTTATAACAGAAGTAAAACCAACACCTTGGCTTATTGTTAAAAGTGGCAATTACAAATAATTGCGTTATCATTTGTTTAAAGTTTCTTATTTTCAAATCTAACAGTAAAACTGACTAACTGTAGATTTGAAAATTGTAAAAGTTGCTTCGTATAACCCTACTGATACGGTGTGGGGGTCTCTACCAGAATCCGTAAAATTCTGATTACGAAGAGTTAAGCGAATAGGTTATCGCTTTCTCTTTGTATGGGCTCCGTTTACCTCACATACCTATAAGGTAATAAAGGTAAAACACCACTCAAGATGAAAAGCGATTAATCACATGAGGATTAAGAGCATATATGAAACGATTTATCCAACAACTGCCAAAAGTTGAACTTCATTTACACATTGAAGGTTCTCTCGAACCTGAATTGATGTTTGAACTAGCAAAACGCAACAACATCGACATCCCCTTCTCTTCTCCAGAAGAAGTACGTGCTGCTTATCAGTTTTCAAACCTACAGTCTTTTCTCGACATATATTATCAGGGCGCTAACGTTCTGATTCACGAACAGGATTTCTTCGATCTTACTTGGGCTTATATGCTTCGTTGCAAGCAAGACAACGTTATCCATACTGAGATTTTCTTTGACCCACAAACTCATACCGATCGTGGAATCGCGTTTGAAACCGTGATCAATGGTATTAGCAAAGCACTTGATAAAGCACAGCAAGAGTTAGGTATTTCTAGTCAGATCATTATGTGTTTCTTACGCCACCTGAGCGAACCCGCTGCGATGGAAACCTTGCTTCAGGCATTGCCATTTAAAGATAAAATCATCGGCGTTGGTTTGGACTCTTCTGAACAAGGTCATCCACCGGAGAAGTTTGAGAATGTGTTCCGTGAAGCGAGAAACGCGGGGTTTATTACCGTCGCTCATGCAGGTGAAGAAGGTCCGGCAATGAATATCCGTAACGCTATCGACCTTTTGGGTGTACAACGTGTCGACCACGGTGTGCGTTGCGTTGAAGATGCGGCGTTAGTGGAAGAACTTAAACAAACTCGTATGCCATTGACGGTATGCCCTCTTTCAAACTTGAAACTGAAAGTTTTTCAGCAGATGGAACAGCACAATATTGTACAACTGCTGCGTCAGGGGCTCTGCGTCACCATCAATTCTGACGACCCTGCGTATTTTGGCGGTTACATGACAGATAACTTCAACGCAGTTGCGGATGCTCACCCTATGTCTTACCAAGAGTTAGCGCAATTCACCTTGAATGCGATTGAAGCGAGCTTTATTTCTGACCAGGAAAAAGCGCGTATGACCGAACAAACTAAAGCTTACTTAGCTCAATACGTATAGTTACCAAAACAATCTGCCTCTCTGATCCCAAAAGCATCAAGAGAGGCAGAATACTAAATGAATTAAGACGCTTTAGGGGTAATGACTACGCACGCGGTATGTTTCTGCTTACCAAAACCTAAAATCTGGCACAGCGCCTTTTTGCCCAGTGGTACAAACGCTGAGGCAATAGCATGTTCCTCGCCTTCAGCATGCGGATCATGGAAGAAGAAAAACTTCTCACTCATACCACTTAATACAATCCAGTGAGGTTCTTTCTTGCCATCAAAACGATATGTACTGATAAGCAGCAGTACACATGCACCTTGTCTTACCCACTCTTCCAACTGCTCTTGGCTTGGCGGTGCATCAATGGTCGTCACATCTTGCGTTTCTAATTGCTGGCAAAAATCCTGATGAACCAGCTCGATCACCGCTTTCTTGTTCGCATCACGCACACTATCAATGAACGGGGTGCTCTTAGACTGACTCCATAGCTCGACATGGAAACCGCGACGTGTCGCAGCCAGTGCTAAACCTTGTCCGCTACAACCACCATGCCCAGCCGCCATGAAAATGGTTGTCGCTTCACGCCACAATTGCATCTCCTGAACTCGTGTCGGTTCAAAGGTTTTATCCAGATAAGAAAAACTCATTAGCAAACAGGCTGCACCGCAAGTAAACGGCGTAGTTTGAACATACAACGGCATAGGTAACTGCACTTTCGGACCGTGCGGTGTAAGACGTTTCTGTAAGCGGCGACCATTGCACAAATCATCATAATAATGAATCAGGACTTTCAGTGTTTTATAGCCCATTTTTTCATATAAATTTATTGCTGCCGTATTGTCTTCGCGAACTTCTAGCCTTAATGTAGTGGAGCCTTGATCAAGAGCTGCACGCTCACATTGCTCAACCAAATTCTGAGCAATTCTCCGTCCTCTGAAATCAGGTTTAACGGCAATTGAATACAACCTTGATAGCTGTGTACCTTGATGAAATAGTAGCAATGCATATCCAGCCAATTCCTCACCAGAATCTGCCACAAAAATGACAGCTTGGTTGGAGTGTAAAAAACGCTTCATTTGACGAGGAGAAATTTTATCTCCTTCAAATAGCTGTTGTTCTAACGCATTAAGCGCAGAGAGATCAGCACTTTTCGCAAGACGAAAGTCCATACGATGTCCTTATGGTTGGCACGATTGCAACTCAATAATACACCCAAAGCAACTAAGCATGCAGCTAGGTAATGAACAATAAAATTCGAACGATTGTCTACACTTAATCGTATCGAACCGTTGGGAGTGATGAGCAGTAAAGCTGTTTACTGTGATGCGGGAATCTAATTTTAGCGTATATAGACTCTAGCAATAGGAATCAAAATAATATGGCAAACCTTTTAATCGTGACAGACCAAGCAAGCGACTGGCAACAATACTTCCCTTCAGAACAAGTTGTCAGCGTCGCCCAATACCTTGATGCAGATTGGAAAAACAACTTCCGTAGCGTTCAAGTGGTCAATTTGTGTCGTGATTATGATTATATGAGCAACGGCTACTACTGCTCATTGATGGCAGAAGCTCGTGGGCACCGCGTTATTCCGCGCGTCATGGCAATTAACGACATCAACCAGCCATTTCTGCTCTCGTCCGGTTTATTGAAACTCAATAAACTGTGCAAAAACACCGATTCTATTCACTGTAAAATCTACTTCGGACGCACGCCAGAGCCGGGGTTGGATAAGCTTGCTCGTCGCCTGTTCGAGCAGTTCATGGTGCCTGTTATTGAACTGAAAATGCACAAGTACCAAGGTCAATGGCAGATTAACCGAATTGCACCATACCCATTCCAAGATTTGGAAGATCAAGAGCAAGACTTCTTCATCGAGTCTCTGGAAATGTTCTCAACAAAAGTATGGCGTAAACCGAAGCAAGAGAAAAAATACCGCTACGACGTGGCAATGCTGGTTGATTCTGAAGAGAAAATGCCTCCTTCAGATGCTTCAGCACTGAAACGCTTTGCTCGTGCAGCAAACCGCCTAGGTATGAACTTAGAAACCATTTCGCCTGACGACTTATCTCGCTTAGGTGAGTTTGATGGCCTGTTCATCCGTGCGACGACCAACATCAGCAACTACACCTATCGTTTTGCCAAAACCGCAGAAAAGATGGGCTTAGTAGTCATGGACGATTCCGAGTCGATCATGAAATGTACCAACAAGGTATTTCTAACCGAGCTATTGCAACGCAACAACGTGCCAGCACCTAAAGGCGTGATTGTGAAAAGCTTTGATGAGGACTGGAAAGATAAGCTGCTTTCTCAGCTCGAATTACCAATGGTATTGAAGATTCCAGATGGCGCTTTCTCTCGTGGCGTTGTAAAAGTGCGCACGGAAGAAGAGTTAGAAAAAGAAGCTTCCGCTCTGTTTGAAAAGAGCGCCCTGATTTTGGCTCAAGCCTTTATGCCAACTGATTTTGACTGGCGTATTGGTGTGATGAATCGCCAACCAATCTTCGCCTGTAAATATATGATGAGTCGCGGCCACTGGCAGATTTATCAACACCACAATAGCGGCCGAGTTTCGTCTGGTGGCTTTGAAACACTCGATTTAAAACAAGTACCGAAAAATGTCGTGGATGTAGCGGTTAAAGCTGCCAACCTTATCGGTAGTGGCTTGTATGGTGTTGACTTAAAAGAGATTGACGGTCAAGTCTATGTGATCGAAGTTAACGACAACCCAAGTATTGACCATCACGTAGAAGATGCTTTCTTGGGCGACTTACTTTACGACCGAGTGATGACTGAGTTCCTGCGTCGCATTCAAATGCGTGGTTTCTAATCGCACTCACCCGTAGCCCAAGATCATCTTGGGCTACTTTTTATAAAAAACATAAGCTTTACCAAAGCCATTTTCAGCTCTAGTTTCAAAACAGAGGCTTTCAAAAAGCATGATTTGTAAGAGACAAATGCTTCAAAAGGATCACTATGGATTTTTTAATCGATCACTGGCAGTTTTCAGGACAGCAAGCAACTCAACCCACAGATAAATCAACCTCGCTAGAGGCTCATCATTGGTATCATTGCCAACGAGATGTTCCTGGAGTTCGTGAGTGGCTTCTAGAGAACGCTATCCCCGCATCGATTGTCGACAGCTTGTTAGCTGAAGATACGCGCCCTTTGTTTGAGCAATATGATGAACAAAATTTCTTGCTGATTCTAAGAGGCGTCAATCTCAACGACAATGCCGATCCAGCAGATATGCTCAGTGTGCGCATTCTGTACTATCAAGGTGTGCTGATTTCCACGCGTAAGATCCCATCTAAAACCATCAATGCGATCCGTGAATCTCTAAAGCAAGGACTAGGACCAAAAACCCTTGCGGATCTTGTGCTGAACATTATTGATGGTCTCAACAAAAACATCGATAACTACCTTAATTCTGTTGAAGACAGAATTGAAGCGTTTGACAGTGAGTTAGAGCTGAGTGAAGACATGATGGACACTCATAAAGCGCTGCTCAAAATCAAACGCTTCATCAAGCCTCAGCAGTACGCGATTGATGACTATTTGTCTTCAGATGTACCGTTGGCTAACTTTAAAAATATGCGCTTACGCCACAGCGTGAACACCATTACCCGTATTAACGAAACGCTCGACTTCTTCCTTAGTGAGTTAGAAATCATTAAAGGTGAGTTGCGCCAGTACCACGCAGAAAAGATGAACCAGAACACATATCTGTTCTCTGTGATTGCCGCCATCTTCTTACCGACCAGCTTTTTAACCGGTCTATTAGGTGTTAACGTAGGAGGCATTCCGGGAACCGAATCCCCTATTGCCTTTGCACTATTCTGCTTCGGATTAGTAGGAATATTCGCTGTAGAGTTTTGGATACTAAAACGCCTACAGTTTTTCTCGAAAAATTAATACCAGTCACAAGCAATAAATGAACTCTGCCCTAGGAACATAGGACACTATGTGATTAGGGTGAATGAATGCAGTCTACGCAGTTACAGATTCAAATAGGACGAGTACATGTATATTTTTGGCTACGGAAGCCTGATGAATTCACACTCCCGACAGCTCACAGGACAAACCGGAAGCGCCATTCCAGTTATTGTGCACGGTTTAGTCCGCTCTTGGGGGAAAATTGATGACACTTACACTATCTCCCCACTAGTCGTGAACACTGGTGAAGGCCGGGTTAACGGTGTGCTGTTGGAAATTGATGACACAGCTCTGGTTGAGTTTGATCGCCGAGAAAGTGGCTATCAACGTATTTCTCTTCAGCCAAATCAGATTGAAACCGAACATAAGTTCGACCCAAGCAAGCCGATTTGGGTGTATGTCACCGAGCAACATCTTCAGCCTTGCGAGAAAAGCCCGATTGTTCAAAGCTATGTGGATACTGTGATTTGTGGTTGTTTAGAAGTCTCTGAAGCGTTTGCTAAACACTTCGTTCAACATACTGTTGGATGGCATCATCCACTGCTCAATGACCGCCATAATCCTAAATATGTGAGGCTTGCCGGCGTTTGCCAATCTAAACATGCTTTGATTGATAACCTTGTTGCCAGCGTCCGTTAAATCTCTTTTCTCCTTCTATTTTCGGATAGGAGGAGAGAACGTTTACTAAAAACGTTTACACACTCTATTATCCCTTCTCAAATCTAAGCTTAATCTCTCATATCTGTACATTACTTAACGGATTCGTTGCCATATTTTCACTCACATTGTTAAATAACGTTTCTTATGTAGCGAGGTCTCTCATGGCAACCATAAAAGACGTAGCACGTGAAGCTGGCGTTTCAGTGGCAACGGTTTCACGCGTGATCAATAAATCTCCCAAAGCGAGTAAAGCTTCGATCGAATCTGTAACGAAAGCGATGAAAGATCTTGGCTACCGCCCGAATGCTGCAGCTCGCGCTTTAGTAAGCCAAAGTACAAACACCATTGGTGTGTTAGTGAGTGATGTGTCTGATCCTTTCTTTGGTACGTTAGTCAAAGCGGTTGATAATGTTGCTCATCAAGCGGGCAAACACTTACTAATCGGTAATGGTTACCATGAAGCAGAAGAAGAGCGCCAAGCTATCGATCTGCTGATAAACAGTCGCTGTGATGCTTTGGTCATTCACTCAAAAGCGCTTTCTGATGAAGAACTGATTGCTTATGCTCACGAGATCAAAGCATTGGTACTGATCAACCGCCATATTCCAGAACTCGCGGATCGTTGTATCTCTCTAGATAACTACAAAGGCGCTTACTTAGCGACAGAATTTCTGATCCGCCATGGACATGAAAAGATCGCTTGTATCAGTTCTTCTCATCACATTGAAGATGCTGATCAGCGCATTGAAGGTTATAAAGACGCTCTCGCTGCACACAACATATCATTGCCAGCTAGCTACCTAGAGCTTGCCTCTCCGGACAGTGAAGGCGGTGAAGAAGCCATGACCAACTTACTGACTAAGTCTTTGGATATTACCGGTGTTGTTGCTTATAACGACAATATGGCAGCAGGCGCACTTTCGGTACTGGAAGAAAATGGGGTGAAGACACCACAAGACGTTTCGGTTATAGGATTCGATGACGGTTTAATTGCACGCTATGTGCGCCCTCGCCTCACAACGATTCGTTACCCAATTCAAATGATGGCAGAAAAGGCGGCAAAACTTGCGCTGCAACTGGCTAGAGATGAAGAGTTGGAACAAGAGCCAATGTGTTTCTCGCCAACGCTGGTACGCCGAGACTCTGTAGACAAAGCACCGTCTAGCAGCACGGTTCAGTAAGAAAAAAGCCCTCACTTCATAAGAAGTGAGGGCAAAATCGCTTTCCCCCAAGAACTGTAAACCTTATCCCCCCAGTCCTTGGGTTCACTATGTCCCCTACGGGTTAGCTCGCCAAAACGTTGAACTTATACACAGTGGTAAAAGCGTATTCTTCGCCGGGAAGAGTCATACAACTCTCCTGAGGCCAATCTGCATGATTCGGTGAATCAGGCAAATACTGAGTTTCTAAAGCAAGACCTTGATACTGTTTGTATGTGGAACCTTTTCGGTTAGGCGTTCCTTCTAAGAAGTTGCCACCATAAAACTGAATCGCTGGTTTATCGGTCAACACCTGCATAGACAGAGAACCGTCAGGCGCTTCAACGGTTGCGACTGGTTGTCCCGTTTTACAGCTGTCATCAAGTAAGAAGCTGTGGTCATAACCTTTGCAGTTTTTCTGCTGTTCATCTGTTAATAGATCTTGCTTGACCGCTTTCGCTGTACGGAAGTCAAAACTGGTGTTTTCAACACTTGCCAGTTCACCCAAAGGAATACCTTCAGATGTGGTTGGCAGATAGTAATCAGCATTAACTTGCAGTTTGTGGTCAAGAATATCTGAGCCTGATTCTGCGCCGAGCAAATTGAAATAAGCATGGTTAGTCAGATTCAGCGGTGTCGCTTTATCGGTTGATGCTTTGTAGCTAATCACAATATGATTATCGTCAGTAAGCTCATAAGTCACCGATGCGCTCGCATTACCCGGAAATCCTTGGTCACCATCAGCAGAGAAAATTGAGAATTCAACTTTCTGTTTGCTTTGATTGACGATATCCCAGCGACGATGACTCCAACCGTCTTTACCACCATGCAAACAATGCGCACCTTGATTCGCCGCTAACGTATAAGTTTCGCCTTGCCAAGAGTATTGTGAGTTTGCGATACGGTTTGCATAGCGACCAACTGTCACACCTAAGAAGCTGCCATGCTGCTTGAAGTCTTCCATGGTGCTTAAGCCAAGCAAGACTTCGCGCATTTCGCCTGCGACAGGTATTTGGCAACTTAACCACGTTGCACCAATATCCATAAACACAACTTGCACACCTCTCGCATTCGTTAGCTCTACCAGCATTGCTGGCTTGCCATCGTAAGCGGGTGATTGAGTCATTGTTTCAAATAAAGAATGGGTCATCATTAACGCCCTCTATTGAATCAAACCAGCGCCAACTTTTGCCTGACACACATAAAAGGTTGCAGTAAGACCACTTTGTTGTGGGTAAAGGGTTTCAACCGCTTTTTCCACATCATTAACCAATGATGGCGGAACCAGCGCGACAATACAGCCACCAAAGCCACCGCCTGTCATACGTACGCCGCCTTGATCGCCAATCACATCTTTCACGATGTCTACTAAGGCATCGATTTCTTTTACTGTGATTTCAAAGTCATCACGCATCGACGCATGCGACTGTTCCATTAGTTCGCCCATGCGTTTTAAGTCACCAGCGCTTAAAGCATCGGCCGCTTGCAGAGTACGTTCATTTTCTGTGATTACGTGGCGAGCGCGTTTAGCAACAACAGGATCGAGCTGCTCTATTTTGTCGTTAAACATTTCGATAGAAACATCGCGCAGCGCTTTCACACCAAAGATTTGTGCTGCCTCTTCACATTGCTGGCGGCGAGTGTTGTATTCACTGTCGACTAAGCCACGTCGCTTGTTTGAGTTGATGATGACGACCGCCATATCTTCAGGCATTGAAACCGCTTTGGTTTCTAGACTGCGACAGTCGATAAGAAGCGCAGAGTTCGCTTGGCCTTCAGCAGAGATCAGTTGATCCATGATGCCGCAGTTACAACCGACAAACTGGTTTTCAGCTTGCTGACCATTTAAGGCAATTTCAGCTTGGCTAATAGGTAAGCTGTAAAGTTCTTTAAATGTCTGGCCAATAACCACTTCTAATGCAGCAGAAGAACTTAAACCCGCGCCTTGAGGTACATTACCGCTCACAGCGATATCGGCACCGTTAAATGAGTAACCGCGTTCCATCAAGTATTTCACTACACCGCGAATGTAGTTCGCCCACATTTTGTTTTCGACAAAAGTAATTGGTTGAGTTAAATCGAACTCGTCAATCGCATTGCCATAATCCACAGCAACCACTTTGACCTTCGAATCAGAACGAGGAGAGGCCGCAACCACAGTTTGGTAGTTAATCGCACAAGGCAAAACGAAACCATCATTGTAATCGGTATGTTCACCAATCAGATTTACACGGCCAGGAGCCTGAATAAGATGGCTTGCCTTATAACCCAGTACTGCTTCAAATGCAGCTTCAACACTATTAATTAAGCTCATAATTGTTCCACTTATTGTTCTTTGTAATGTACGTCTGATAACGAGCGTAGTCGCTCTGCGGCTTGTTCTGCAGTTAAATCTCGCTGAGTTTCCGCTAACATTTCATAACCAACCATAAATTTACGAATGCTTGCGCTACGCAGTAGTGGCGGATAGAACAAGGCATGTAATTGCCAATGTTCAACGCTCTGACCATCTGTAAAAAACGGTGCGTAATGCCAACCCATTGAATATGGGAATGAGCACTGGAACAGGTTGTCATAACGACTGGTTAATTTTTTAATCGCAATGGCAAGATCATCACGCATTTCATCACTAAGCTCGCTCATGCGGCGGATGTGGGTTTTCGGCAATAACATGGTTTCAAATGGCCATGCCGCCCAATAAGGCACTAGCGCTACCCAATGTTCTGTTTCAACGACAATTCTGGAACCGTCTTTTAACTCAGCCTGTACATAATCCACCAGCAGGCTTGAGTTATTCTCTTGATAATAGGCACGTAAATTATTGTCTTTACGCTCTATTTCATTTGGTAAAAAGCTATTTGCCCAAATTTGTCCATGTGGATGCGGTTGAGAACATCCCATGGTTTCGCCTTTATTCTCAAAAGCCTGAACCCAGAGATACTCTTTGCCTAGCTCTTCAATCTGCTCATTCCATGTATCAATCACACCACGAATCGCTTGCGGAGATAATTCAGGCAAAGTCTTGCTGTGGTCCGGCGAAAAACAGATAACCCGACTTAAACCGCGAACGCCTTGCACCTTAAATAGGGGATGTTCATTTTCAGGTGCATCAGGAGAATCAGCCATTAACGCGGCAAAGTCGTTGTTAAAAACATAAGTGCCTTTGTAGTCTGGGTTCTTATCGCCAGAAATTCGCTCATTGGTTGGACACAGGAAGCACTTTGCATCATAAGCAGGCAGTTCAGCGACAGATGGCTTTTCATCCTGACCACTCCAAGGACGCTTAGCTCGATGAGGAGAAACAAGCACCCACTGCCCAGTTAATGGGTTGTAGCGACGATGCGGATGATCTACAGGGTTAAATTCAGTATTCGACATAACTTTCATTCATCTCTCAAACTAGTAACCTTGCGGGTTAGCAACTTGCCAACGCCAAGTATCTTCTGTCATTTCTTTTACGCTGCGAGTTGCTTTCCAGCCCAGTTCGCGCTCAGCTTTTTCAGTACTCGCCCAACATTCAGCAATATCACCAGCACGACGCGGGCAAACCTCATAAGCCACATCTTTGCCGCAAGCTTGGCTGAATGCCTCTACCATATCGAGCACACTAGAGCCTTTACCTGTGCCTAAATTATAGATATGCAAACCACTCTTCTGACCAACGTGAGTTAATGCTGCAAGGTGACCGTCAGCTAAATCCATCACATGAATATAGTCGCGAACGCCCGTACCATCCGGTGTGGGGTAATCATTCCCGTACACTGAAAGTTTTTCTCTGCGCCCTACTGCTACCTGTGCGATATACGGCATGAGGTTGTTTGGAATACCTTGCGGATCTTCGCCCATCAAGCCTGATGGATGCGCGCCGACAGGATTAAAGTAGCGCAGTAAAGTAATACTCCAACTCGGATCTGCGTTGAAAAGATCCGATAAACATTCTTCCACCATGTACTTGCTGCGGCCATAAGGGTTGGTCGTTGCGCCTGTCGGGAAAGACTCGGTAATTGGCACTGAAGCTGGATCACCATACACAGTGGCAGACGAACTAAAGATGATATTCTTCACTCCCGCTTTACGCATAGAACGCGCAAGGACTAAAGAGCCGTTAACGTTGTTATCATAATATTCGAGAGGCTTAACCACCGACTCACCCACGGCTTTCAAGCCAGCAAAGTGAATAACCGCTTTAATATCATGCTCAGCAAAAATGGAATCGAGCAGCGCTTCATCACGAATATCGCCGTGATAAAAAACGGGCGCTACACCAGAAATCATCTTAATTCTATCCAACACCTTCTCTTTGGCATTGCACAGATTATCGAGAATAATGGGCTCCATCCCAGCGTCAATCATTTGCACGCAAGTATGACTACCTATGTATCCCATACCACCAGTGACCAATACTTTCACTTCACTTACCTCAAACAACATCTCATTTAATGTGCAAGAGTTTAGCAGGCTATATCGTCAACATTCTGTGATCACTGCTACAGAGTGGAAACGTTTACACTAATAACACCAAATTGTCATAAAAAAGTGGCGAGTTTAGATAACAAACATCTATAGCAGGCATGATGTATTGCTCAAAAGCCTTTATCTACAAGTGGTAAACGATTTCACACAAATATTTTGAAGCACATTCACTGGTCATTAATCGAACAGAATAAGACAATTTCAACTAAACTTATTAAGTAGCTATAGGTTGCGTAATTAGGTTGATGAACTGAGTTGTCGTCGAGGAAAAATTAGGGGGAGATGCCATGGACACGCACAGCAAAAATAGCGATCACAGCTATTTCGCATCTGCGGGAACTCTGAATAATCAGCTTACTGATATTCATGAGCGTTTGCGCGTGTCTGCTCCAGAAGTCGATCGGATTTCTTTTGCGCTTTACGATGAGGAGAATGATCATCTAAAAACCTATGCAGACAGCACCTTTCATGGCTTTGAACTCTTACACTACGAATTTCCCCTATCAGAATTGCCAGCATTAAAAATCTGTTCTGAAACTGGTGATTGTCGTTATTTAAATGATATTCCAAATCAGCTAGATGCCAAATTCCCTCATTCTAAATGGCTTATAGATCAAGGATATCGCTCATCTCTGGCTGTGCCTGTTTTCCAAAACAAGAAGTTTATCGGTTTTATATTCTTAAATTCTTTTCAAAAAGATTTATTCAACCAGTCCATGACCGAAGCACTCAAACCTTTTTTGGAGATCATTCGTTTTGTTGTTACGTCAGAGTATGACTTAGTGCACTCATTGATCAATTCAGCCAGCCTTGTTCATTCACAATCTCAAGAACATTGGCAAGAGTCGTCTGAACACAAAGAAAGAATCTGTCGATATGCCAAAGTCATAGCACTTGAAGTTGCACACATCTACGATTTGGATGATGAAACCATTGAAAACATTACCCTGTTTTCCAAATGTCATGACATCGGAAAACTCTCTGTTCCGGTAAGTTTGTTAAACAAATCTAGCTCACTAGAGTATGAAGAGCGCGATCAGTTAAAAGATCATGTAGAAAAAGGCGTAGAGATCATCAATAACATCATTGATGAAATGGGCTCACCTGATCACCCATGTGTGGCCGTGCTAAAAGAGATCGTTGCTTACCACCATGAATTTTTAGATGGTAGCGGTTACCCCTATGGTTTAACCCAAGAAGATATACCAATATCTGCCCGCATTATTACCGTTGCCAATGTATTCGATGCGTTAACCAGTCACCGACCATACAAACAAGCTTGGTCGGTTCCCTTCGCATTACTCGAATTAGAAAAGATGGTTGCCAACGGCAAACTAGACAAACATTGCGTTAACGGCCTGAGGTACCATCAGGAATATTTGAAGAAAGTGATTGAAGCCTATCCTGAGCCAGATCCCAAAGATAGGCTTGACCATCACTGAGACATCATTTCAGCTTTTGCTGGGGTTTTGGCGCGAACTTCGGCCAACGCTCGTTCTAGATTTTCATTAGCAATTTTGTAGTAAGAAGGCTTTTTGTCGATCGCTTGTTGTAAATAGGGGATCGCTTCATCTGGTTTGCCCTGAAGCATTAAAAAATAGCCCACATTATTCAAGGCTTCTGGAGCGTCCATTCGGCGCATAAACACATTTAAAGCACGCTGGGTCTCACCTTTGGCTAAATAAATGAGTGCCAAGTTGTTTAACGCCTTCTCGTTATCCGGTTCTTGTTCAAGTGCGGCTAAAGTAAAACGCGTCGCGTCGGTGTAATTTCCACTCATATAATGGGAATAACCCATATTCATTAATGCCTTACTCGATTTAGGCTCAATTCTTAAAGCATGTTTGTAAAACGCCTGCGCTACTTCATGTTGCGCCTTGACATCATCGAGTATGCCTAATCCCATGTAGGCACTGGCCGGAGAAAGGTTGTCGCTGCTTAACTCCTCTATCTCAGACACACTTGCATCATCATCCAGTTTTAATCTGGAACTCAAACGCAGTTGATCGGCATTAATCGCTCGCAAAAAGTAACTTCGACCTTCATCAACTTTACCTTGCTTACTGTAATTCGAACCCAACTGCTCCAAAACCTGAACATTATTGGGGTTGCGCTCTAATGCCAACAGATAAGCTCGCTCTGCTAGTTCATAATTGCCACGAGACTGATGTATACGACCAATGGTATACAAGGTTTTGTCACTATATTGTGAGTCAGGAAACTCTAGAGAACGGATATATTCGTAAAGCGCCAAATCAGAATTGTTTTGCCTTAACGCATAGTCACCGCGTTTTATCGCTTCCGTTTCGGTTAAAGGCGCAGCATCTGCACTAAAGGTTTCAACAGGCCTACCATCATAGAGTTCACTATCAAACTTAGATTGTTTATCGGAATCGCTAGCACAGCCAGCGATAAGAGAGATCAATAAGAGAGTGGCATAGTTATATTTTTTCATCATTCATCCTTTATTGCCCAAAAGCTTCCATTAACTTGATGATTGCCGGTCCAAGAACAACAATAAAAAATCCAGGCCAAATACAGACCAATAGAGGAAAAATCATTTTGGTGGGTATTTTAGCTGCAATCTCCTCCACTTCCTGATTTCGCTTATCACGGTAATCTTCTGTGTAATCACGCAATGTTTGAGATAAACTGCCACCGATTCTTGATGCATGAGACAGCATGCTGATTAAACCAGCCAACTCCTCAACACCCGTTCGTTCAACAAACCCTTGAAACGCTTCTGACATATCGTAGCCCGCCTTGATTTTCAGGCAGACCGTATCTAACTCATCAGCTAAATCCATATGAGACATGCCAAGTTCTTTTGATACTCGCATCAGACCTGCGTTTAAACCTAATCCCGATTCTGTACAAACCACCAGCAGGTCTAGCATATCTGGAACACCAGCACGAATGCGCGACTGACGTTTTTTAACTAAATGTCGTAAAAATATATTAGGAATGAAAAGACCAACTCCAACACAAATAATTAATATGAACAGCGGATTTTGCCCACTGTCTGAAAACGTGTAATAAAGTAATCCAGCAAAAAGCCCTATTAGGGTAGAAAGTGTTTTGGCCACATAGAAATAGGTCAGTGCCGTCTCATTATGAAACCCCGCGTGCATCAGCTGATGACGCACAGTTTCTTTCTCTTTAGCATTACTGGTAGTGAAAATCGGTGATAAAGATTCAAGCGCATTATCGATTTTGCTACTTCTCTTTGTTACCTCCGCTTCCATAGTGTAGGTTTGTAGACGATTACGAACACTAGACTGCTTAGTTCGACCAAATACCAGTAAAAATAGAGTAATAACCACCAGCACACTAGCGAACATAACCATCAGCAGAATGAGGTTTTCTTCTGTTAATTTGAAGTTCTGTAAATAATTGACAAGATCCTGCATACATCAAACCTCAAAGTTAATGATTTTTCTTATCCATAAAGCACCAATAAATAACCCAATGCCTCCATAGATTAATAAACGATGACCTCGAGGATCAGCATAAAGAGGCTCCAAATATCCAGGGCTAATTACACTTAACATAATAAATATAGCGAAAGGTGCCAACATTAACACCCAAGCAGACATTTTACTTTCAGCAGACAAGGTTTTTATTTTTCGCTGCAACTTAAATCTGGCACGTAATACTTTAGACACTTTATCTAAATTTTCCGCTAGATCACCACCGGTTTCTTTTTGTAATAAAACCGCACTGGAAAAAGCAAACATAGATACGGTTGGATTACGCTCTACCATTTGCATCATGGCTAATCTGATATCGTAACCATAATTTAAAAGGTTAAAGGTATTCTTAAATTCACTGCCTATTGGTTCTGGTAATTCTTTGCCGACTTCGTTAAATGAATAGGTAATGGGATGTCCCGCAGATAACATTCGCTTCATAATATCTAATGCATCTGGAAATAGTTCTTCAAATTTACTTAACCTTTTTGATATTTTGCCACTAATAACAAAATACAAAATCAACCAAACAATAAAACTAACTGCAAAAGCAATATAAAGCTCTGCACCTAAAAAAATCAAAACTAACAGAACCAATATTTGACTCAAAGCCGTATAGGTCACCACTTGTGTTAATGATTTTCCTATGCCTGCAAGCTCTAGATTTTTTTTCATATTGGCAAAATAACTGTAGCTCACCAATTTCTGATCGATAGGAGACAAGCTTTTGATGTAATGTTCATTCAACAATGAACGACTCTGCTCATCAACCTGAGATTGGCTTTCTTTCAGCCGCTTACTAATAGCTTTGTGTTTTGCTTTATTGCCAGCCGCTGGCATCAGAAATGCTTGGGAAATAAGAAAGACTGCAACAAACAGCAAAGCAAAAAAATACAGTTGGTCCATTGCATTACCCCTTATTCAAAGGTTTCATTAAAAATCTCGTAAGGCAAATGCCAACCACGTTTAGACAATGAATCATGACACTGTGGAATTACGCCTGTCGCCGTAAAATAGCCAATGACATTCCCCTCTTCATCCATACCTTGTCGTTGGAATTTGAAAATTTCTGACATGGTAATAATGTCACCTTCCATGCCATTGATTTCGGCAATACTGACCATTCGCCGTTTACCATCTTCCTGACGTTCCATTTGAACCACTAAATGAATCGCAGAAGCAATTTGTGCGCGTAAGTTTTTGGTAGAAATATTCCAACCAGCCATAGCAAACATGTTTTCAACACGACTCAACGCATCACGAGGGGTATTGGCGTGAATGGTTGCCAGCGAGCCGTCATGACCCGTGTTCATTGCAGCAAGCATATCCACCGCTTCACTACCACGCACCTCACCGAGTACTATTCGGTCAGGTCGCATACGTAATGAGTTTTTAACCAGATCCCTTTGGGTAATCTCGCCTTTCCCCTCTAAGTTTGCTGGTCGGGTTTCTAAACGAACAACATGGGGTTGTTGTAATTGCAGTTCCGCAGAGTCTTCAATTGTTATGATTCGATCGTCACTAGGAATGAAGCCTGAGAATATGTTCAAAGTGGTGGTCTTGCCTGAACCAGTACCACCAGAGATAAGAATATTGAGTTCGCCTTTAACGGCTGCTTCGACAAACTTTGCCATTTGCTCAGAAATAGAGTTAAACGACAGTAAGTTCTCCATAGTGAGCTTATCGACTGCAAAACGGCGAATGGAAACAGAAGGCCCGTCAAGAGCCAAGGGTGGGATAATTGCATTAACACGCGAGCCATCAGCTAAGCGAGCATCGACCATAGGCGAAGATTCATCAATACGACGACCAACTTGGCTAACAATTCGGTCGATAATACTACGCAAATGCCTATCATCAAGAAAGGTATAAGGGGTTCTTTCCAGTTTACCTCGGCGCTCAACAAAGACACTTTTTGCTCCGTTAACCAGAATATCTGAAACCGATGAATCATTTAAAAGTGGCTCTAAAGGCCCCAAACCAAATACTTCATCTTCAATCTGTTTGATGACTCTCTTACGACCTTCAGCACTCAAAGCATGGCTTTGATCTTCAGCCATAAGTTGAACGACGGCATCATGAAGATCTTTTTTAGCTCTGTCTTTTTCTAAGCTAGAAAGCAATGCCAAATCTAATGTTTCAAGCAGCCGACGATGATAATAGTGCTTAGTTGCTTGCTCCTGTTCTAGCTGCTTTCGAGTGTCATCTATTTGTTTATTTTTTGCTTCAGCTTCCCGTAATTTGCGCTGAAGTGGGCTTTCATCTTGTTTTGGAGCCTCTGCCTTTTCTTGATTTCCCTGTGCAGGACTAGATTTAGGCTTTATTGGTATGTCAGCCTTAGGAGGGCTTTCTTCTTTTAAAAGCTGCTCTTGGAAATCAGAACTAATATTCTTACGTTTAAAAAACATACCCTCTCCCTAATCCATCAGGAAAATAGACGTCTCAGCCAACCTTTTTTCTCTTTAACTGGCGCTAATGTTTGTGATAAATCCACTACTGATTTAGTAATTGAGCTACCTTTTCTCGACTCTACAAATGGTTTCCCTAAGTTGGCACTTTCAATAGCCGCTTTAAAATCATTAGGGATGACATGTATTGGAACTCCTGAAATCGTCTGTTCTATGTCTTTCAGCCTTATTTGCTGACGTTTTTCATAGCGATTAAGGATTATTTCAATTTGATCGCGCTGAATACCGTATTCAAAAGTCATCGCTTTTAGAATACGAGACATGTTTTTCACTGCGACTAAATTTTGCTGTGTGACCAAAAATGTTTTACTGGCTCGAGACAAAATCGGTGCAAACATTCGGTCAACACCGCCAGAAAGATCAACAAATACGTAAGGATAAAATTCCAACAACGTTGGTAATAGCTTCCCCATCTGCATAGCTTTATCAAAGTTTTCATTATGATTTTCATGTTTAAAACTTAATACATGTAAACCAGATGGATGCTTAGATACTAAAGCATGCAATGAAATTTCATCTAAATCAGAGGCGTTAGCAATAGCGTCATTAATACTATAGGCTGGATTAATATTGAGATAATCCATCACAACACCAAAGTGAATATCCAAATCCAGCAATAACACTTTATCTCGGTTTTGCATCGCAACTTCAACTGCAGTATTCAGAGCAACAGTTGTTGCACCAGAACCACCTTTGGTATTGATAAAAACGAATAACTGCCCAAGTTTGCGCGCAGCTATTTTTTCTTCTGCCACATTCTTCAATAAGGGCATTAAATCCAAAATAGTGGCTTGATCGGATATAAAATCTGTAGCTCCGAGTCGGAGCGCAATTTTTAATGCACCATTATCACCTTCGTCACCAAATATGATTAATGAAGTGCTGACTTCGCTGTCTTCAATCATCGGTCCATCGTAGTTTTGTAACTCCACGACTTTTTGTGCCCAGTTAGGACCGGTTTCGACAAAAATAAGATCGGGTGGTGTGAAGTGTTTGAAACTGTCCGCAACAACTCCATGAAGCGATATAGCTTCAAAATTCAAACTATTACATTGAGACAGCTCACTCATCATATGAAGTTTGAAAGCATCACTTGAATACAAAACCCATATAGACAAGTTAGTCTTAATTCGAATGTTATTGCTGTCACTACGAGACAATTTAACGGCTTCCCCCATAGAGGCTCCCTTGATTATTTTTATTTGCAGTCAATATAAACATCATCACCTGTTGATGAATCAGTGCGCCCAATGCCTAGTGACTCGGCGGCCAGAACAGTTTCAAATGCGGGTACCGATATCACGCCATTATCACCGAGAAAATTGAGTATCCCTGAAAATCCATAGTTGTAGTCAACAATTTCAGCTTTGACATAATGTATAGGTGCATCATCTGCAAAAATATTCGGTACTGACTTGCCATCCGCATCCAAATAATCAATAGCCAGATTTGCAGTCGTAAATCCTCGGGGGACAAATTCTGACAAGGCCAGACTACGAATCACATCGCCGTCGTCAACTTGGCAAACTGTCGCTATACGCGCCGCTCTGCGCGTTAAATCATTCAGTGCCTGTAAGTTAAACGTGAAATATCCAAGCTCTAAAATGGCAAACACAAGTAACAGCAGACTTGATGCGACTACGGTAAATTCAACAATGGTGATACCCAGTTGTCTTCGTATTCTCCTCATGGTGCCACCCTCATCACTGCCGAAGAACGAACTGTTAAGTTATCCAAAGCATCAATAGGCAATAGATTAAGTATTGATTGGTAATCATAGTTAGCACTGACTACGACATAATTCCCCACAGGGGTCACAGAAATATCGTCAAGTGTCAATGATTCAAGTATCGGAGTTGGCGTTTCCCCCTGAACAAAAGAGGTCTTTCCATACATAACCATATTCTTTATGTCGCTTTCATTGGCAATAGAGCCTGATGTGGCCGTACCATAAATATTCACAACCGCGTATCGGGCTGCATTTTGTACAGATTTATTTAAAACGCTGTAGCGAATAAAAGCGTTACCAAACTCAATGACAACAGTAAATATGAACAGTAATACAGGTAAGGTCACCAAAAACTCTACTGCGGCAATACCCGATTGTTTATCAACGTAGCTACGCATTTCATGACTCCTTATTAAAAGGATCGTCATAAAGCACAATACGATAAGTACCTAAGCTGTTACTGACCCCGTTATAAGGAACGTTCGGTGTTGGGCATTTTTCCAAATACTCTCCGTAGATCTCTTGCTTATCGCCGTTATTAGTTGGTGCTCGTTGTAATAAGAAGAAACACCCAACAGACTTCACATTGTAGTCACTGGCCCCAGTGGGAGAAGGATCACCATAAGCATCAGCAGTGCAGTCAATGATAGGTACTGCTAAGCGTCGCCGGTCATTACCGGTGCTTTTATACAGCTCGTAGTTGAGAGTGAGATCTTCCTGGCTATCGAGTGGGTAGTCTGCCAATACCGATTCATATTGAGCAATTTCAGCATCAGTAAGTGCTTTGTTATTTTTGGGATTAACATTATTCGCTAATGCAGTTTCCGCTTCTGCTATTTTTTCAAATACATCGGTTATTGTATTCACATCCTTATGGTCTTTCTTATAGATATCATTTAGCTCAGCGTCGGTAGTGTTTGAGTCAGAAGGGAAAAGTGAAGCATCAAGATTAGATCTATCACCAAAACGCATATTGAGCCCATCGCCGACAGGTCCTACTGTATTACCCGGTTTTGAACGAACGGTTCTTCCCGGTACTGCGCATCCTTTATATGCCCCAGCTAATTGTTCACTGAGCTTGTAGTTTTCTGTCTCTGAAGGGGTATTAGGATCATCTGGGTCATAATTAAGTAACTGAAAATTTCCTGGTCCCATTTCAGAGTTGTTGGTTGCCAGTTTAAGCGCATAAATACTGTTGTACTCATAGCCAGAATTACTGGTGTCGCTAGCGTCTATTTCACAAACAGCCATAGGCACCAGATTACAACTTCCTCCCCCAGCGCTAGGTCCTGCAACAGCGCTGGCCGACAACTGCTTGTCAAGACCAAACATCTGCATAACAAAACTGTTTAAAGATAAGTTATTTACAGCAACCCTTACATAATGATCTTCTCCCGCCGGATCATATCCACCGGTCATATCAGCGCGATTTGCCAAAGTAATATTCACTTCAACGGGTGCGGAGACAAAATCTAACTCAGCATTTCCGTTTGCCGTCGCCATTTGAGCGAGAGCGTCTTTGGCAGCACCTGATGCGATGGCAAGAGCACTTGCTGCTGTTCCACTAGTAAAATCAGAGCGATCGAGCACCAAAGCCGCTGCTAATGCAGCAGAGTCAACGCTGTTTTGCAGCTTAGTCCGGTTCATAAGCGCATGGTTGATATCAACGGCTAACGCTGCAATCCCCATAAAGGAAAACAGTGCTATTGTTACAATCACAGCAACCAGACCTCGCTGTTTTCGCATTCCGCGAACTGGATGGTGTGTTTTCATATTGGCCTCAACTTAATTAAAGCCTAACAGCACTTGGCTGCTAGAGCCTCCCTCTAGAGTTTCACCACTTTTGCCAGTATATGCACTGTAAGCGTCTTCCATACGCTCACCATTACCAGATGGTATAACTTCTAAGTTATTGAGAGTGGCTGACGTGTCATAGGTTTGTTGCACCCTAAGCTGAGCAACGTGTGTTCCCAAACGATGTTGATTGGCACAACCAGTAAGCAAAATGCTCAATGACACTAATATTAATGGTGTGTATTTCATTTGAAGCTTCTCCTTACATATCGTGACCAAATGATCCTTCAGCACCACCTCGAGAGTTATCTTGCAACTCGTCATATTTCTGAGGTTCAGCTCTATGCACCTCATCCGGTTTAGCTATATAAGCACCTCTACCTAACAGGTAATATTTAACGTCGTTTGGCTCAACGAAAGCATCAGTTGGTAATTTAATTCTAGAACGATCGATAGGTTTAGCCAGTCTCGGAGTAACCAAGATGACCAGCTCAGTTTCCCCAGAAATATACTCCTGACTACCAAATAATTGTCCCAAAACTGGCACGTCCCCTAATCCAGGAAATTTAGAGGCCGAGTCACGGACATTTTCACTAAGAAGACCAGCAATACCAATGGTCTGCCCGTCAGCAAGCTCTAGGGTAGACGAGGCGCTTCGACGGGTAATCGGCGGGATATAATAAGTCGCGTTAGTCCCCGCCGTACTTAATGATAGAGTTGTGGAAGTCGCTATTTCGCTTACATCAACAGCTAAATTTAAGTTAATTTTCTTATCACTGAGAATCGTAGGGATAAATTTCACACCAACACCATACTCTTTATACTCGATGGTAATCCCGTCCTCATCTGGGACTGGGATCGGAAATTCTCCCCCAGCTAAGAATTCGGCTTTGGCTCCACTTAAAGCGGTTAAGTTTGGCTCAGCCAAAACTTTAGCTACCCCAGTTTCTTTTGCGATATCAAGAGCTAGAGTGAACAGAGTATTCCCATCAATAAACGAAGATAAGATCCCTGTACTTTCCGCTAGAGGGGCACCAAGCACAGGATTTACGCCAAGGAAACCACCACCGACAGAGGTACCACCGATAGAGAAATTTCCGTTGGTCTGAAAGAAATTAAAGTTAGTGCCGAAACGCCTTACTAAACTGCGCTGTACTTCTGCAACAGTCACTTCCAACATCACTTGTTGAGCACCACCTATAGTCATTAAGTTAACCACGCCAGTGCTTCCACTTTCTTCATTGCGGGTTGCTGTTTCGCTATCTGCAGCCTGACCAGCAGCATAAGTTTCGGCCAAACGTAATGCTAAGTTCATTTTTTCTAGTGAGCTTACCTGTCCACTTAAAATCAGACGATTTTGCGCACTCTGCACACTAACGGTTTCATCCGGCATTATTTCAAACAGCTTGGCCTTGAGATTATTCACATCATGGGTCACTTCAATATTGATTGACTCGATTAACTGACCCCGGCTATCCCAAGCCATCAAGTTGGTCGAACCCAATTTTTTACCGATTAAAAACAGCTCATCGGCCTTCAACATCACAATATCGAGAACATCAGGATCGCCCAATGAGACTCGTGTCGCTTTGCCCGCCAATTCTACAAAGGTCGATTTATGATGTGGAACATTGACCGTTTTACCACTTTGAGTCGCCGCTATTACCCAGTGATTCAGTGCAAAACACAGTGTAAGTGCCATTATTATTCTTTTCATCACTCACCTCACTCCCTGACCCGAACACTTGATGAATTCGTTCCTTTAATAATTGTCACTCGTGGAGCAACATACGGTTGAACCACTTTAGGTTCTATTGCTTGTGGATTACGCAGAGCCAGTTGTATAGCCCCTTTAGTATTGGCACTGAGTAACTTCTCTGCTTCTTTAGGGGTTACTTCAAGGGTTACAGCGCGAACAATAATCGGTTTATTTTCTTTGGTTCTGGCCGTTTGGTCGACTGCTAACACTTTGATATCTTTTAAAACGGTGGTTGTAGATGCAGAGTTTTGACCGAATTTCACTGTACTGAGAATATCAACTCGATTTCCCGGAAGAAGAAACCCAGCCACACCGATAACATCATTGACTCGAATGGTCACCGCACGCTTATCTTCAGGAATGAGTGTTGCGAGCGTTGCACCTTGCCCCGGTGCATTCACATGTTGAGCAATAATAATTTCATCGGGGTATAAGTTATCTGCAGCAACCATACCAACCAACTCAGATACATCAGAAAACTGATGTTCCGAACGCCACGCTTTTTCCAGTAATTTGGTGGTAAAGTGTTGCTCGTCAAGAATAGTACCGGCTGGTACTTCAATGGCTGCGACGACAACCGGCTCTCGCTCAACCACTTCAACTTCCGTTTGAGGTTGAGATTGCCTGTCCATCCATTGCTTAGCAAAAAAAACCGCCCCCAACCCGAAGATAATTGAAAGCAAAAATAACAGGATTATTTGATTGCGACTCATCGAGCGCCTCCTCCTTTACCATCAGCAGTGAAGTAAACTTCCCACGCTCGTTTCAATATTTCCGGCGTAATAACAGAAGCGGCCTCTTCAAATGCAATGATATCTCGACTGATTCCTATGATGTCTTTCGGTAGACAAGGGTAAAAACCCACACTATGAATCCGGTGAAGGTCATACAAACTATCAAAAGATGCTGGTTGAACTGTTAAAGATCGACCGCTTGCCATGCTTTCCCACAGAGCGTGGTACTCAGAACGCTCAAGCGGATGAAATTGAATTTTGTATCCCAAGCGACGTAAAAAAGCGGGATCACTGATTTTTTCGGGATCTAAATTGGTCGAAAACGCGAGAGTAAGAATGAATGGGATAGTGATTTGCTGCCCGTTAGGCAAGGACAAGTGGTCAAAGAAGTACTCCATTGGCACAATCCAACGGTTGAGTATGGTATCCACAGGCATAGGTTGACGCCCTAAATCGTCAATAACCAATATGCCGTTGTTCGCCATCATCTGAAGAGGTGCCATCCACACTCGATTGTGCTCTGAATGATTGACTTCCAGCATATCCATCGTGAGTTCGCCACCCACTTGGATGCTGGGGCGTTCACACAGCACCCATCGACCATCATACTGGTCTTTGTATGTCAGACTGATCGATGGTGAATCTTTACTCACTACTGGTTTATGGTGCTGCTGAGATAAAACTTTAATGATATTTCCCGCCGCATAAACCGCATAAGGAATATAGACTGAGGTATTTAGCGAATTTAGCAGCCGTGTAGCAACATAGGTTTTACCAGTACCCGCATCCCCATAAAGTAGCAATGCTCGGCCGGAATTGATAGCGGGACCTAAAACAGAAATCATCCTCTCGGCACCAAATACATCGCTCATAGCGCGAGTTACATCTGGACGGGTAACTAATTTAGCACGTACATCCTGAGCCTTAACCATTGCAGTGTAGTCTTGTAAGGAAACAGGAGCCGGTCCTAAATAGGCATCACGCGCAAAAGCGTTATCTGCTTCCTGCATTCCAGTTTCAGATAATCCATAGCGAACATGGCCAGAAGATTGGGCAAGATAAGAATTAGATTCAGCTTGATACACTTCAACCAATGATTTTTTGCGTAAAACGGCAATCAGCTCTTCAATCATATGGCTGCTGATTGCCATCAAGCGAGTGAGCTGCAAAATGTCAGATTTAGGGTAAGCCGCTAGCTGTTTAAGTAGTAAATTCTCAAGAACAGCTTGAGGAATATGAAGCTCATCGAAAGTAGTAGGAACTTTAGGTGCAGCAGCCTGAGGGGTTAAAACTCCTTTTTCGCTTGGCTTGATCTTTACAACTTCATTGACCTCTGATTCCATTTGAGACTCCCTTGTCTCTATAAAAGATTAGGCTTTATGAAAAATGAGAGAAATAACTGTTTAAGGCTAATGCGACAATCATTACCGGAGCTAGAGGCATATAAGTGGCATTTGTTTGTATCGGCTTCATACTTCTAAAACTGACACTAACTAAAATAGATTGATACCCTAGATATCCGCATTGTACGCCAGTTGTTAAACGTTTAAGTAACTGATACATAACGCCAATAAACAAACAGCTAAAAGCAAATGTCCAACTGTAGCTAGCCAACTCCTCCCAACCCAATATATATCCAATCACTGCAGCTAATTTGACATCGCCGGCAGCAACACCACCAACTAAATAAAGTATCAACATCAATACAAACAATAGAGCAAAGCCGTAGAGCCGCTCGCTAATATCAACAGGAGATCCTAGCGAAGCCAGAACAGCCACACTCAATAACATTAAAACCCAAACATTCGGAATGCGCTGTTCTCGAGCATCAAACACACCAATTATAAATAGAAGTGGCCATGTCAACGTCATCGGATAGAGCAAAATTTAATTACTCCCAACTAAGGGCGTTACGTAAAAATAATAGTCTGTTGTCTACCGTTGTTCCCAAAAGAGCAAATCCTGCTACCAACAACACAACGACTAAGGTACCAGCAACTATATATTCTACTGCACTTAAACCATCTTCATTTTTTAAAAAAAAATACAATCTGTTAGATGAATAAATCATAAAAAATAACCTTGGAGATGGACACTAGTCATCGTTTAAACAAAGATTAACTCCGCAGAGGGAATACCCACTACGGAGTAACGCTCAATTTATCCTGCAGCTGGAGGATTTATATCGTTATTCAATTGATCCAATTTATCGCTTAAGGTTTCACCTAGTGTAGTAAACCCTCCAACTAAAACAGCAATTACTAACGCACCAGCAACAACATATTCAACAGCACTAAGACCGTCTTCGTCTTGCCAAAAGGCTTTGGCTTGTTCAATAAACTTATTCATTAGAGGCCTCCTTAATAAATGGCTCATTTCTAATGTAGAGAGTTCTTAAATTTGCGGTTAGGACTTTTTTGTTCTCTTTTGGCACTTTTTTAAACTGAAAAGCAGTCAAGAGTGGAAAAGACGGTTAAAACTTTAGGGCGAATTTGTACTAATCATTAAGTATTAATCAACTACAAACCCTTTACGAAACAAGTTTCAAACAAACAGAGACAGACAGTTAGAACTGAGCATATTCTCTATATTTCACGTCAATTATTTATACTTGCACTTTCTCATTATTGAAATTAATGAAAAAAATTACATCTGCAATATGAAGCAATATCACTATTAATATTTCCATCAACTCAGGTTTTATATAGATAAACTTTGCAACTTTTAGATGAGAACTTGCACTTTTCAGTCACAACTCTACGCTTACATTACCATGACAACAAAATGACATTACTGACATTATTCTGACAAAAGAAACCTAATAGCCTAGTTGCTTATCTACGGAAGGATATACACATACTTATGGCAACAAAACATGTCGCTCACTGGCTTGGAAGCTCTGTGAATCAATTGCCCCTGCGGGCGCAAGAAGCATGTAACGCTTACTTTACTGTGATTGAACACGGTAACGATGTCTCTATTTTGAGTGAACCTAACATTCACTATGCCGTCTTTTTCTTGCATAGGGAAAAATGCCAAGAGTTATTGCTCACCGCGTTAAGAATTTGTGCAAATCTGAATAAGTATTTGGTGGTAATCCATGAAGGGAATTTTTTAAACTCAATTAATAGAAACGAAGCGATATTCGGCATTATTGATATATCAAAGGAAGACCCACATATCGCTGCGAGTATAATTAGTGAGAAATTGAGCTTAAGTTTTTCTTCTGGTCGAAAAGCTTTAGACCCTAGATTACAACATACGCCGACTCCTCATCACACAATGAGTAAGGAGATGTTGGATATTTTGCGCCATATTGATCTCAACCTCACTCAAGAAATTAGAGAAGAAGATGTCGCAAGCTATTGCCATTACTCCATCTCCTATTTTTCTAAACTGTTTAAAAGAATGGTTGGCGTGAGCTTTAGAGATTACATTTGCAGTAAACGCATCACGCTTGCTAAGCGACTTTTACTCGAGGAACCCAATGCGAAAATCGCCTTTGTGGCCTATCAGTGCGGGTATCACGATGTATCGTACTTCTCTCGTATATTTAAGAAGAAGACTGGAATCAGTCCAGGTGTGTTTAGGCAAATAAATGCCCCTTAAATTTACAAATTTTCACGTTTTGATCTTTTTCGAACCAGCAAACCCGTGCTAATGTTAAGTTGATTTAACATTTTTATAACAATAATAAGCTGTTACATGGAGTTCGAATATGATTCTGCCAAATGAGTCACATCAATCTTACTGCTCTCTCCCGCCACCAAATGAAATGATTTTGAAATGGGCCGAAGAGCGTCCCAATGAAGTTTATCTTAAACAGATAATTAACCGAGAATTCGTCGAATTTACTTATGCTGATGTCGCGGACAAAGCTTTACGCTTGGTGTCAGCACTGCGAGCGCTAGGAGCCAAACCCGGAGATAAAGTCGCACTCATTTCTAAAAACTGTGCGGAATGGTTTATTTGCGATTTAGCGATGATGCTCGGTGATTACATCAGCGTTCCCATTTTTCCGACAGCAGGTTCTGACACTATCGAATACTGTCTGAATCATAGCGGCAGCCAACACATAATCGTCGGTAAGCTGGATGATAATGAAGCTGTAATTGAAGCTATGAAGGCGATCCCGAACATCGTCAGTATCGCTTTACCTTACAGTTCTGCCCCAAAATGCCAATACGAATATCAAGAGCTAATTAAACAGTACCCACCAACCACAGAAAGAGCTCAGCATCATGATGACAAGCTGATGTCGTTGGTCTATACATCCGGAACATCAGGTCAGCCAAAAGGCGCTATGCTCACCTACGGAGCTTTTACTTGGTCAGTACAGCAATTGATAGATCTTATACAGATCGAAGACGAAGACCGTTTGTTCTCTTATCTGCCATTAGCTCATATCACCGAACGTGTGTACATTTTCGGAACCTCTATTCAGGGTGGGGTACAAACCGCCTTTCCTGAATCACTTGATACCTTTATTGAAGACGTCAGAATGCACCGTCCAACCTTCTTTATTTCGGTGCCACGGTTATGGACTCTGTTCCAACAAAGAATTCTAGATAAGCTTCCTCAGCGAAAACTGAACTTATTGCTAAAGATTCCGTTTGTAAACTCAATAGTCAAACGCAAGATAGCTGATGGTTTAGGGCTAGATAAGGCGAGAATCTTAGGTTGTGGTTCTGCACCTGTCTCCCCTTCTTTGCTTAGCTGGTACCATCAGGTAGGACTAAACATCACTGAAGCTTGGGGAATGACCGAGTCATTTGCCTATAGCACCATCAACTACCCTTTCCGTGCAGATAAAATTGGCACGGTTGGTAATGCAGGACCCGGAGTACAGATAAAAATTGCAGAGGATGGAGAAATTCTTGTTCTCAGCAAAGGACTTTTTGCTGGTTACTACAACAACGATATTGCGACTAAAGAATCGTTTGATAATGAAGGATGGCTTCATACTGGTGATATTGGCTCGATAGATAGTGACGGCTATCTTAGTATTCAAGGTCGCAAGAAAGACACCTTCAAAACCGCAAAAGGCAAGTTCGTAGCACCCGTACCGATTGAAAAGAAACTGTTTGAATACTCTCGTGTAGAAATGATGTGCATGATTGGCTTAGGTTTGCCAGCACCCATTTTGTTAGTCGTTCCACATGCTTTTCCTCATTTTGACCGTTCTCGTTACGAAAGAACGACGGAGAAAATCATCAAACGTATTAACTCTGAGGTAGAAACTCACGAGCAAATTAAAGGTGTCTTGATGATCAAAGAACCATGGTCAATTGCTAACGGAGTCCTAACTCCGACACTGAAAATTAAGCGTCATGTCTTAGAGAAGAAGTACCACGAAATAGGGCAAAACTGGCCTAAAGATCAACTAATTGTTTGGGAAAAGTAAAAGTCATTTATCTATGAAACTCTTATTTCTCCCCCTTATGAAGGGGGAGTTAGAGGGGGTTAAATAAACTGAAGGTAACAAAAAGCCCCACCAGCTTTCACTGGTGGGGCTTTTTTATAACAGTTAAGAACTATTATTTCTTAGCGTTACGCTCTTTAACTTCAGCGATAACTTTTTCTGCTACGTTAGCAGGACATGGTGCGTAGTGTGCGAACTCCATAGAGAACTGACCACGACCAGAAGTCATTGTACGTAGAGTACCGATGTAGCCGAACATTTCAGATAGTGGAACGTCTGCTTTGATACGTACGCCAGTAGCTGCAGCTTGTTGGTCTTTGATCATACCACGACGACGGTTAAGGTCACCGATTACGTCACCAACGTGATCTTCTGGAGTGAACACGTCAACTTTCATGATTGGCTCTAGAAGTTGCGCGCCAGCTTTTGGCATAGATTGACGGAATGCGCCTTTCGCTGCGATTTCAAATGCGATTGCAGATGAGTCAACTGCGTGGAAGCCACCATCAAATAGTTCAACTTCAACGTCTAGCGTAGGGAAGCCAGCTAGAACACCGTGTTGCATCATGCTTTCGAAGCCTTTTTCTACTGCAGGCCAGAATTCTTTAGGTACGTTACCACCAACAACTGTTGATTTGAACGTGAAGCCTGAGTTTGGCTCACCAGGTTTGATGCGGTAGTCGATCTTACCGAACTGACCTGAACCACCAGACTGTTTCTTGTGCGTGTAGCTATCTTCAACAGCTTTAGTGATTGTTTCACGGTAAGCTACTTGAGGAGCACCAACAACTAGTTCAACACCGTAAGTACGCTTAAGGATGTCTACTTTGATGTCTAGGTGAAGTTCGCCCATACCTTTAAGGATGGTTTCGCCAGAATCTTCGTCAGTTTCAACTTGGAAAGATGGATCTTCTGCAACCATTTTACCGATCGCGATACCCATTTTCTCAGTAGAACCTTTATCTTTAGGCGCAACAGCGATAGAGATTACTGGTTCTGGGAAGATCATTGGCTCTAGAGTACATTCGTGTTTTGGATCACATAGAGTGTGACCAGTTTGAACGTTCTTCATACCAACGATAGCGATGATGTCACCAGCTTGAGCTTCAGTGATCTCAGTACGGTCGTTCGCTTGCATCTCAACCATACGGCCGATACGCTCAGTTTTACCAGTTGCAGAGTTAAGGATGGTGTCACCCTTCTTAATGCGACCAGAGTAAATACGTACGAATGTTAGAGCACCAAAACGGTCATCCATGATCTTAAACGCAAGAGCTTTAAGTGGAAGTTCAGCGTCAACGATCGCTTTCTCACCAGTTGGTTCACCAGTTTCTGGGTTAGTTAGATCTTGTGGCTCAACTTCTGTTGGGCTTGGTAGGTAATCTACTACTGCGTCAAGAACAAGTTGCATACCTTTGTTTTTGAATGCAGAACCACAGAATGTTGGGAAGAAAGCTAGGTCACGAGTACCTTTACGGATACAAGCTTTAACTTGCTCAACAGTCGGCTCTTCGCCTTCCATGTAAGCCATCATTAGCTCGTCGTCTTGCTCAACAGCAGTTTCGATCAGCATTTCACGGTATGTTTCTACGTCATCAACCATGTCAGCTGGAACTTCTTTGATTTCGTAGTTTTCTGGTAGACCAGAATCATCCCAAACGTATGCTTGACGGTTTAGGATATCAACAACACCAACGAAATCGTCTTCACGACCGATTGGTAGAGTCATAACTAGTGGGTTTGCACCTAGTACTTTTTTAACTTGCTCAACAACGTTAAGGAAGTCTGCACCCATACGGTCTAGTTTGTTTACGAAAATGATACGTGATACTTCAGATTCGTTAGCGTAACGCCAGTTAGTTTCTGACTGAGGTTCAACACCGCCAGAACCACAGAATACACCGATACCGCCATCTAGAACTTTAAGTGAACGGTATACTTCAACTGTAAAGTCAACGTGTCCAGGAGTATCGATAACGTTTAGACGGTGATTTTTCCATTCACACGTTACAGCTGCTGACTGGATAGTAATACCGCGCTCTGCTTCTTGTTCCATGAAGTCTGTAGTAGATTCACCATCGTGAACCTCACCAGTTTTATGGATTTTACCAGTAAGCTTAAGAATACGCTCAGTGGTAGTGGTTTTACCCGCGTCAACGTGCGCGAAAATACCAATGTTTCTGTATTTCGATAAATCTGCCATTGTCTTACTCTGTTAATAGGATATAAAATGCGCGCAGAGTATATCACAATCTGTCAAGACTGATACCCCCGCAAGCCGCTGCCCTTAAAAAATATTTAACTACAGCTAATGATCGTGAAATATAGGCGATTCCAACCAAAGACGCGAGCTAATTCAAAAATATTTTCTCAACGCTCATCTTTGATAAAGACACGCTCTTAAAGTTCATCGAATGCTTCAATAGCATCTGAAAGCTTCTTCACGCCATGTATCTGCATTCCTGCAATACCGCCTTTAGGCATATTTGCAGCAGGAACAATCGCTCTCTTAAAGCCGTGTTTGAAAGCTTCATTTAGACGTTCTTGACCACTTGGTACCGGACGAATTTCTCCAGCCAGCCCCACTTCACCGAAAATAACAACGTCTTTCGGTAGCGGTTTGTCACGAAAACTGGATAGAAGAGCCATCAATAATGCCAAGTCCGCGCTGGTTTCCGTTACTTTCACGCCACCAACCACATTCACAAACACATCTTGGTCAGCCATTTGCAACCCGCCGTGCTTGTGTAACACCGCAAGCAGCAGGGACAAACGGTTCTGTTCCAGCCCGACAGCAACTCGCCTTGGATTCGCCAACTGTGAATAATCCACCAGCGCCTGTATTTCAACAAGTAATGGACGAGTACCTTCCCACACCACCATTACCGAACTTCCCGAAGTATCTTCTTCACCACGAGAAAGGAAAATGGCAGATGGGTTACTCACTTCGCGCAAGCCTTGGCCAGTCATAGCAAATACGCCAAGCTCATTGACAGCACCAAAGCGGTTTTTATGACTACGTAAGGTTCTGAATCGCGTATCTGAACCACCATCGAGTAACACTGAGCAGTCGATAATGTGTTCCAGTACTTTAGGCCCTGCCAAAGTGCCATCTTTCGTTACATGCCCAACGATAAATACCGCGACATTGTTTTGCTTTGCATAACGTGTCAATGCAGTGGCAGATTCTCGTACCTGAGCCACAGTTCCGGGAGAAGACTGAACATCAGCAACATGCATCACCTGAATAGAGTCAATCACCATAATTCTTGGCTGCTCTTTCTCTGCCACCTGACAAATCTTATCGACATTGGTTTCGGAGAGCATTTTCAGGTGCTCTTTAGGCAACCCTAGTCGGGATGCTCGCATAGCCACCTGCTGAAGTGATTCTTCACCAGTGACATAAAGCGTCGGCATTTGAGGAGAGAGCAAACACATGGTTTGTAACAAAAGTGTAGATTTACCAGCACCTGGGCTACCACCAATTAAAATGGCTGCACCAGGCACCACACCACCACCAAGTACACGGTCCAGCTCTTTAAAACCACTGCTAAAGCGAGGAACTTCTTGCAGATTGATTTCGGAAAGTGTTTGAACCTGTGATTCTGTAGCACTTCCCGCATAACCACTGAGTCGTTCATTACGCGCAACCTGTGGTGAAGCAGCCAGCCTTACTTCAGATATGGTATTCCATGCGCCACAAGCGTTACACTGACCTTGCCAACGGGGAAAATCTGCGCCGCAATCGTTACATACGTAAGCGCGTTTTGCTTTTACCATGCTTCCTCAAATTCATCTAAGTTGTGACATAGAGACTTTAATAATATGTTGAATCAATGCAACATATTGCTAAAGAAATCGCTATCAATGCCGATTTTATTAAGTGGACATTACTCTAACAGAAAACTATGCAGCAATCTGAAATTCTCTCCCTCGCTGAACGGCTAATTCCCGCTTATAAATCAGCAGACTTTGAGCAACTCCTGAACAAATTCACAGAGGGGCAGCCGCCGTCTGTCAAACTTTTGGTGAAGATGGAGTTGAATCGAGTCATGACTCCGTGTACCAAAAGCATTGATTTACGCGGCCGAGTTCAAGGTGAATGCAGAGAGTATGAATTAGAAGGCCGAAAACATTGGCTGGATGACGTTGCATTTAATACCTATCACAAAAGTGTAAAAAAATTTGGCGGTTACACAGAAGGGGTTTGGGAGAACTTAATTAACACCCGCAACAACTTTCGTGTAATGAAGCAGCAAGGCACATTGAACAAAGCTAAAGTTGCCACCGTAGAAGGCAGCTTTGAAGTCGAACCAATTAAATTAGGTTATGACCTTAAACGCTTAGAAAATCGTTTAAAGATTAATACTCAAGTCAAAATCCACCTGCCAAGCAATGAACAAGTGGTTCATGGTTTGAGTGTCGATTTATCGGCATCTGGCGCTAAATTCAAAGTTCCCTCCGCGTTCAACTACAAACTTGGCGATACCATTTGGGTTCAATTTACCGAACTCATTAAAAGCAGCAAGTTTGAAGAGCTCAATAAACCGATTGAGTATCGTATTCTTGGTGTCGACGAATCTTACGATAATGACTCGGTGAAGTATTTACGTGCTTTGAAACTGTCAGAAAGTCTAGTTATTGAAAAGGTGATTGAAGAATCACTAAAAAATAACAGCCAGAAAGCCCGTCATGATAACCAAGATAAAATTATCCGCGCTCGAACTCGCGGCTACGAACACAGCTATTTAAAACATACCTGTAACTTGCCGGTGTTTTTTAGCGGTAGCGAACTGAAATTGGCCTTGTTAACCGAGAACAACCATCCGCTTTGGCAATATTGGCACGATGAGCGTAACCAACAGTCGTTGAGTAGCTTGTTCAACCAGACTCGCATGGACATGCTCACCAAACCGGGCGTCAGCGGCAGTAATAATGTGCTTTATGCATTTAAGCACGAGCATCAAGATAAAACATTTTTCTTTTCTATGATGATGCCAGAAGCCACCAGCGACCAACGCAAACTGTTCTGGCACGTGGGTGCGCGCAAAGAGAGCTGGAAAGCTTTCCGTTTATCGGTTTTTGAGCTTTCTCAGACGGAGAGAGAAGAGCTGGCTAATCATTCCAGTGAGCTTGCAAACCAGTCGCAAAAGCTCACTCACTGCGGTGTATTACAAGAAATCAGTGATTTCAGCTCAGCCAAAGACTATTTATTAGTCGACAAGCCCCAACTGCCAACCAGTGACCTTAACCCGTTTCGTCATCCTCGTAAGGTTATTGGATCACCGACAGGTATCTATTTTGATGCCCGCTCTCGCCGCAAAGAGCCACGTTACACACTAAAAACACCAGTGAACGTTATTTTCAATGATCAAGTATTAGGAGAAGGCGCTTCTGTCGATCTCTCCAAGCGCGGTCTGAATGTGATTGTGAATACCCCTTTGCAACTGAAAGCGGGTGACATGATCAATATTGATTATCTTGAACTGAAGCTGTACGACAAAAATTTGCCTCTTAATCAGGTGCCATATCGCGTAATTAGAATCAGTCCTGAAGGGCAACGCCTGCATCTGATGATAGATGAAAACGCGCAAACCATGAAAACCATCGCGTTTTTCAATAGCATCATTGAAAGCAATCAAGACAAGCTAATACCGAAAGAAGAGATCCTACCTAGCCCACAGTTACTTGAAGGCTTGCATAATATATTGCTGGATAAAACTGTCAGTGCGCCAATATTTGTCGAGAAGAGCGGACCTAGCCTGAAACCTAAAGTCATTGGGGTAAATTACCCTCTTCCGCCTCACTTGGCTTTGTTAGCGAAACTTGGGCAAGAAGGACAGATATCACTTGAGCCGATCTTTAAAGGTCATACCAACACTTTGCTGGCAACACCAATGAAGCGAATTGATGGTGCGGAAGCTCAATATCATGAAGTGTATATTGCAGCCATCAAGTTTGGTTCACGCATCCAGTCAGTTGAAACCCGATTGTTATCGGATTTTGCCAATACCAAAGAGCGCATTCAGTTCATTCAGAAAGCACAGCTAATGGGCGAGATATTTATTCTGCGACTTTGCGGCGCTCCGGTATTCGACCCGTTCACGGTATTACTAAGACGCGATATTGATGATCTGGCACAAATCAGTCTCCATCAGGCCAAAAACTTGGAGAAAGAAATCAGTGCGATTGTCGGATACGGCGAGATTATCGATATTACTGAAGAAGTTCTTATCCGGTTGGAACTAACCAACTAACACGCTTCTCAAAGCAATAAAAAATCCAGTGCATAAACACTGGATTTTTTATTGTTTGAAAGACTTTGATTACTCGCTAGCCGTAAGCTCCGCTTTCTCTTTCGCTTGCTGAGCTTCTCTCACATCTTTGTAAATGCGCCCCATCTCAATAAATGAGTAGCGATGTTCTACATACTCATAAACATTGAACGAGATTGCTAACTTATAAAGCGACACCGCATGGGCATAGTCACCTTGCATGTGATAACGCTTACCAAGGTAGAAGTAGGCTTCTGTTAAACGCTGTGCTAGTAAATTGTTGTCACGCGTGCTAGCCAGTATCACTTTAAATAGCTGCTCTTCGGATATTTCATCCAGCATCATAGCAACTAACAACCACCCCCACTCTTCATTGTGGGATTTAAACTGCTGGCTAAGCTCTGCTTTTGCCGCATTCGGATCGAGATCCATTTTGATGATGTAGCGCCAAAGAGCGCGAAACGGATCGTTAGGATCCATTTGATAATGTTTGTCCGCTTCATCGAAAGCGAGTTGAGGACGCTCTCCGTAATAAAGTGCAACCGCTCTATTACGCATTGCATATTCATTACTCGGATCCAGCTCTAGTGTTGAATCAAAAGATTCGTAAGCTGCGTCGAATTCACCTGTTTCAGTGTAATAAACACCAAGCAGATTAAAGATATCTGGTTGCGCTGGATTTAAAGCTAATGACTGAGTGAAGTCTAATCGAGCCAAATCACGTAAGCCGACGCTGTCATAAGCGTTACCACGTTCAAAAAGCATTTTTGCTCGAACTTCGTCAGTTAGATCAGGGCGTTGCAATAGCTGAGTCAAACGCGCTATTTGAACTTCCTGCTGCACACTTGCCTGTAAAGGAATAGCCATTGGTGGATAAACCCATGGTATAGATTGATCCGATTCTGATGAATTGCTCGCACATCCAGCTAACAACATTAATGCTGCACTGGCCGCTGCGGTTTTGAACCATTTCACTAATAGATACTCCTGTATACCCCAAACGCATGAAAAAGGGAGCGAATCACGCTCCCTTTATAACACGCTTTCTAGATAAAATGCGAAAACAGTTCGCATTCCATCTTGTGCTTAAACTTATTCTGCTTCTGGAGCTGAATCAGTTGCAGCTGCTTCAGCTGGCTTTTCTACTGCTTCTTTCATGCTCAGACGAACACGACCTTGGCGGTCAATTTCAAGTACTTTAACTTGAACTTCTTGGCCTTCAGTTAGGAAGTCAGACACTTTCTCTACACGCTGGTCAGCGATTTGAGAAATGTGTACAAGACCATCTTTACCAGGAAGAACAGTTACGAACGCGCCGAAGTCAGCTAGACGTGCAACTTTACCTGTGTAGATCTTACCTACTTCAACTTCAGCAGTGATTTGTTCAATACGACGAATCGCTTCTTTCGCCTGCTCACCAGAAGTTGCAGCAATCTTGATTGTGCCGTCATCTTCGATTTCGATCGTTGTACCAGTTTCTTCAGTTAGCTGACGGATAACTGCACCGCCTTTACCGATAACATCTTTGATCTTATCTGAGCTAATCTTCATTGTGTGAATACGTGGAGCGAATTGTGAAATATCGTCACGAGCACCAGAGATAGCTTGATCCATTACAGATAGGATGTGCTTACGTGCACCTTGCGCTTGGTTAAGAGCAATTTGCATGATCTCTTTAGTGATACCTTCGATCTTGATGTCCATTTGAAGAGCTGTGATACCAGTGTTAGTACCTGCTACTTTAAAGTCCATGTCGCCTAGGTGGTCTTCGTCACCAAGGATGTCAGAAAGAACAACGAAATCGTCGCCTTCTTTAACAAGACCCATTGCGATACCCGCAACAGAAGACTTAATTGGTACACCAGCATCCATAAGCGCTAGAGAAGTACCACAAACAGAAGCCATTGAAGAAGAACCGTTTGATTCAGTGATTTCTGAAACAACACGTACTGTGTATGGGAATTCTTCAGCAGAAGGCATTACTGCTGCGATACCGCGTTTAGCCAGTTTACCGTGACCAATTTCACGACGCTTAGGTGAACCTACAAAACCAGTTTCGCCTACACAGTATGGAGGGAAGTTGTAGTGTAGTAGGAAGTAATCTTTCTTCTCACCAGTTAGCTCATCAATGATTTGTGCGTCGCGTTGAGTACCTAGAGTCGCTGTTACTAGAGCCTGAGTTTCACCACGAGTGAATAGCGCAGAACCGTGAGTACGTGGAAGAACGCCAGTACGTACATCAAGTGCACGAACCATGTCTTTCTCACGACCATCAATACGTGGGTTACCCGCGATGATGCTGCGACGAACTACAACTTTCTCTAGGTCGTGGAAAATTGTGTGAACTTCTTTTAGGTTCAGTTCTTCGTTTTCTGCAAGTAGCTTCTCGTTCACTTCTGCACTGATTTCGTGGATACGGTCATAACGCGCCATTTTTTCAGTGATTTGGTAAGCTTCAACAAGTTTCGCTTCAGCAAGTTCAGCAACTTTTGATTTTAGCTCAGTGTTTTCAGCAGGAGCTGTCCAGTTCCAAGAAGGAGTAGCAACTTCAGCTGCAAATTCGTTGATTGCTTTGATAACAGTTTGTTGTTGGTCGTGACCAAACACAACTGCAGACAGCATCTCTTCTTCAGTTAGGTTGTCAGCTTCTGATTCAACCATTAGTACTGCAGATTCAGTACCTGCAACTACTAGGTCTAGACGAGAAGTCGCCAGCTCTTTTTCACTTGGGTTTAGCACTAGTTGACCATCAATGTGACCAACGCGCGCAGCACCGATAGGACCATTGAATGGGATACCAGAAATAGCAAGAGCTGCTGAAGTACCAATCATAGTCACGATGTCTGGTTGAACGTCTGGGTTTACAGACATTACTGTCGCGATAACTTGAACTTCGTTAGTGAAACCGTCTGGGAATAGAGGACGAATTGGACGGTCAATCAAGCGAGCTGTAAGAGTTTCGCCTTCAGAAGGACGACCTTCACGCTTGAAGAAGCCACCTGGGATTTTACCTGCAGCGTAAGTACGCTCTTGGTAGTTTACTGTTAGAGGGAAGAAGTCTTGACCTTCTACCGCTTCTTTTTTACCAACAACAGATACGAATACTGCGGTGTCATCCATAGTAACCATAACTGCTGATGTCGCTTGACGTGCTATAACACCTGTTTCTAGCGTTACAGTGTGGTTGCCGTACTGAAACGTTTTAACAACTGGTTTTTCGAACATGTAAATATTCCTTGCTCTGAGCAGATGCTCAGATTTATTAAATGAATCTCACACATTACGAATCGCGACTAGTAAAAACGCGCTCAGTCTTTCATTCAAACAGACGTTGTCCCAAGAAACTCATTCCAAGACACGTTCTGTAAACACGCTTTGAATAGCCGCGACCGTTTGGTCGACGTGGTTGACTGTAATGTAGTGAGTATTAGTGTGAAATCTTAACTAAGAATTTCGCCGTGCGTAGTATATACCCGCTTGCATCAAGATGCTAATTTCAGAGAGAAATTAAGCCGCTTTTAAGTGAGGATTTTGGCTTTCTTACAGATACAAAAAAGGGGCTAAAAAGCCCCTTTTTCTTCAAACCTGCTTGGCAGACGCGAATTAACGACGTAGGCCTAGGCGTTTGATTAGGTCGTGGTAACGATCTAGATCTTTACCTTTTAGGTAGTCTAGAAGTTTACGACGGCTAGAAACCATACGTAGAAGACCACGACGGCTGTGGTGATCGCCTTTGTGTTCTTTGAAGTGACCTTGAAGGTGGTTGATAGAAGCTGTAAGTAGAGCTACTTGAACTTCTGGTGAACCAGTGTCGCCTTCAGCACGTGCATATTCTGCTACGATTGCTGCTTTAGTTTCTGCATTCAGAGACATAATTCTCTCCTAAAGAGTTAAGTTTATATTTGTGTCAGCCAATCTCTGATTCAGCCGACACGTGAGGGGCGGATTATAGGGAATAACCTGTAATCACACAAGCGCTATTTCACGAAATAGAATCTGTAACTTAGCGCTATAAATCGTCATTGACCTTGCAGCATCAAGTACGAGGTGGATAAACCACTAAACGTTTCGGCGCTACTTTGCCATCGTTATCGATTTCTGCAACGCCAAGGAATAGCTTCTCTTCACCACCCGTCATGCGAACTATACCGTCTGTTGGAGCACCAAAGACTTGAACCGCCTGACCGTGCTGAACCATATCAACCAGCTCAGCAACCAGATTTACTTCAGGTAAATCTTGTACTGCGGTATCCATCGGTAACAGCAAAGCATCAAGAGCATCATAAGGTGAGCGCTCTTCACGATGAGCCTGTTCAACAAGCTCATTAAGCTGCTCTAGTGTTACTATATTTTCATATGGATACTTAGCGACACCAGTACGACGAAGCATAGTGACATGCGCGCCACAGCCAAGCATTTCACCTAAATCATCAACGATAGTGCGGATGTAGGTACCTTTTGAGCAATGTACTTCCATCTCAACTTCATCGTTTTCAAAACGATGCAGAACAATATCGTAAACGGTGATTTTGCGAGATTCACGAGGAACTTCGATACCTTGACGAGCATATTCATACAGAGGACGACCTTGGTATTTCAATGCTGAAAACATTGAAGGTACTTGATCAGTTTCACCCCTGAATTTTTCGATACAACTGATTAGAGTTTCGCGGTCTACGTTCACTTCACGAGTTTCAACCACTTCACCATCTGAATCTGATGTGTCAGTGCGTTCACCCAGTTTTGCGATCACGCGATAACGTTTATCGGAATCAAGCAGAAACTGAGAAAACTTAGTTGCTTCACCCAAACAAATCGGAAGCATACCCGTTGCTAGAGGATCTAGCGCACCGGTATGTCCTGCTTTTTCAGCGAAGAAAAGGCGCTTAACTTTTTGCAGGGTGTCATTTGATGAGATGCCCGTTGGTTTATCAATCAGCACCACACCATTAATCGGACGCCCTTTACGACGACGAGCCATTACTCTTCGTCCTCGCGACCTGCTTCTTTTTGTTTGCGTTTGTCTGTGCTAACAACTTCTGAAACTAGATTCGACATACGCATACCTTCTACTAAGGTGCTGTCGTAATGGAAGCGAATTTCAGGTGTTAGACGTAAGCGAATACGTTTACCAAGCATCATACGAATATGCGCTTCATGCTCACGTAGTGCTTTTAAACATGATTCTGGCGTTTGCTCGCCTACACACAAGAAAGTGACGAACACTTTCGCGTAAGCAAGGTCACGAGAAACTTCTACATCAGAAATGGTCACCATTCCTAAACGAGAATCGCGAACTTCGCGTTGAAGTATCATCGCGAGTTCTTTTTGTAATTGCTGAGCCACACGCTGCGTACGGCTAAATTCTTTTGGCATAATTTTCTCACTAAATAGAAAGAATGGGGGAATGGTATTCCCACTCCCCCATGGCGTATTCAACAACCGAACATTGCCGTTAATACTGCTGTATTCATGAGCCCTGATTGACGAACAAACATGGAGCTCATTCATTTTAGCGAATTAATCGATGGTACGTTGGATTTCAACTGTTTCAAATACTTCGATTTGGTCGCCTACGCGAACATCGTTGTAGTTCTTAACGCCGATACCACACTCGTAACCACTTTTAACTTCTTGCATGTCGTCTTTAAAGCGACGTAGTGATTCAAGTTCACCTTCGTAGATAACCACGTTATCACGTAGTACACGAATTGGGCTGTTACGCTTGATTGTACCTTCAGTAACCATACAACCTGCGATTGCACCCAGTTTCGGTGACTTAAACACGTCACGAACTTCAGCAAGACCAATGATTTCTTGTTTGAATTCTGGAGCAAGCATACCGCTCATCGCCGCTTTTACTTCGTCAATCAATTGGTAAATGATTGAGTAGTAACGTAGGTCGATGCTTTCGTTTTCAACTGCACGACGAGCTGAAGCATCAGCACGAACGTTAAAGCCAACAACGATAGCGTTTGAAGCTGCTGCTAGTACTACGTCAGTTTCAGTAATACCACCTACACCAGAACCAACGATGTTCACTTTCACTTCATCAGTAGACAGTTTCACTAATGAATCAGAGATAGCTTCTACAGAACCCTGTACGTCAGCTTTCAGTACGATGTTCAGTTCAGCAACATCACCAGCAGTCATGTTAGAGAACATGTTCTCTAGTTTAGATTTCTGCTGACGAGCAAGTTTCACTTCACGGAACTTACCTTGACGGTAGTTTGCAACTTCACGAGCTTTACGTTCATCACGTACAACAGTCGCTTCGTCACCCGCAGCTGGTACACCAGAAAGACCTAAGATCTCTACAGGGATAGAAGGACCTGCTTCGTTGATTTCGTTACCAACTTCGTCACGCATCGCACGAACACGGCCGTACTCTTGACCACAAAGAACGATATCGCCTTTGTTCAGAGTACCAGACTGTACAAGTACTGTAGCAACAGGGCCACGGCCTTTGTCTAGACGTGATTCGATAACAACACCAGATGCCATACCGTCTTTAACTGCTGTCAGTTCTAGAACTTCTGCTTGTAGCAGGATAGCTTCTAGAAGCTGTTCAATGTTAGTACCTTGTTTAGCAGAGATGTGAACGAACATGTTCTCACCGCCCCACTCTTCAGGAATAACATTGTACTGAGCCAGTTCGTTCTTCACGTTATCTGGGTTTGCAGTATCTTTATCGATCTTGTTCACAGCAACAATCAGAGGTACACCTGCCGCTTTCGCGTGCTGGATTGCTTCGATTGTTTGTGGCATTACGCCATCGTCCGCTGCAACAACAAGAACAACGATATCTGTCGCTTGAGCACCACGAGCACGCATTGACGTAAACGCCGCGTGTCCAGGAGTATCAAGGAAAGTAATCATGCCGTTTGGCGTTTCTACGTGGTATGCACCGATGTGCTGTGTAATACCGCCCGCTTCACCAGATGCAACGTGTGTACGACGAATGTAGTCAAGTGTTGATGTTTTACCATGGTCAACGTGACCCATAATGGTAACAACTGGCGCACGAGATACTTTCTCGAACTCATTGTCACGGTCTTGCATTACCGCTTCTTCAAGTTCGTTTTCTTTACGAAGAATAACTTTGTGGCCCATTTCTTCAGCAACAAGTTGTGCTGTTTCTTGGTCAATCACTTGGTTAATCGTCGCCATTGCGCCCATCTTCATCATCACTTTGATGACTTCAGTTGCTTTCACTGACATCTTGCTCGCCAGTTCAGAAACTACGATAGTCTCACCAATCACAACATCTGATTTAGCTACAACTGCGCTCTTATCGAAGCCGTGTTGCATTGACGAAGGCTTAGCAATCTTGCCAGCTTTACGACCTTTACCACCACGACGAGTTTCACGCTCTTGCTTATCGTCGCGATTAGACATTTTTGTCTTTTTCGTCTTGGCGGAAGCACTACGGCGACGAGCACCTTCTTCACGACGGTCTGCTTCATCTTCTGCCGCACGAGCATAGCTCGATGTGGTCACATGGTAATCTGTATTCTCTTCCATACTACCTTTATTCTCTTCTTCAGCAGACCAACGCTCATTATTCTGTTCAGCCAATTCACGTGCTTTCTCAAGCTGACGAAGACTCTCTTCTTCAGCTTTACGCTTAGCTTCTTCTTCCTGACGACGCTTCAGTGCTTCGGCTTCTTTTCGCGCTGCTTCTTGCTTCATTTTATCTTCAGCAGAACGTTCACGTTTCGCCCCACCCTGTGCATCACGCTTAGTATCTTCCACTTCGCGTTTTGCTTTTTCATTTGCTTCACGTTGTGCTTTTTCTTCTGCTTCACGTTTTGCTTGAGCTTGCGCTTCCGCTTCACGTTTTGCAGCTTCTTCAGCTTCACGTTTCGCTAATTCTTCTGCTTCACGCTTAGCAGCTTCTTCTGCTTCGCGTTTTGCTTCATCTTCAACTGCACTGCGCTTAACATACGTTCGTTTTTTGCGCACTTCAACTTGAACATCCTTACTTTTACCGCCACCAGCACTTACGCTTAGTGTACTACGGGTTTTACGCTGGAGCGTTAAACGAGTTGGCTCAGATCCTGAGCCCTCTCCATGTTCCTTACGTAAGTGATTCAGAAGTTTGCTTTTTTCATCTTCTGATACGCTGTCTGAACTCGTTTTTTTCATGCCAGCATCAGCAAGTTGTTCTAATAAGCGGTCAACTGGAGTACCAATTTCTTCACTCAGTGCTTTAACTGTAAGTTGTGTCATGCCGCTTCCTCCCTTGCTGAAATTATGCGTCTTCACCGAACCAACAAATGTTACGAGCTGCCATAATAAGCTCGCCAGCGCGTTCTTCGGTTAGACCTTCAATACCTTCAAGATCGTCGATGCCTTGGTCTGCCAAGTCTTCAAGTGTTACTACACCTTTAGCAGCAAGTTTAAATGCCATATCACGCTCTAGACCTGCTAGCGATAGTAGGTCTTCAGCTGGCTCTAGGCCTTCGAACGATTCTTCTTGTGCCAATGCGATTGTTGTCAATGCATCTTTTGCACGGTTACGCAGTTCTTCGACTAGGTCTTCATCCAGACCATCTACTTCAAGTAGTTCGTTTACTGGAACGTACGCAACTTCTTCTAATGTAGAGAAACCTTCTTCAACCAACAGCTCAGCGAAATCTTGCTCAATATCGAGATACTTCATGAAGCGCTCGATAGCTGCCATTGATTCTTCTTGGTGTTTCTTGTTTAGATCAGCAACTGTCATTACGTTCAGTTCCCAACCAGACAGTTGAGACGCTAGACGTACGTTTTGACCGTTACGACCGATAGCTTGAGCTAGGTTATCCGCTTCAACTGCGATATCCATTGAGTGTGCATCTTCATCAACGATGATAGAAGCAACGTCAGCAGGAGCCATTGCGTTGATAACGAATTGCGCAGGGTTATCATCCCAAAGCACGATATCAATACGCTCACCACCAAGCTCACTAGATACAGCTTGTACACGCGCTCCACGCATACCAACACACGCACCTACTGGGTCGATACGACGATCGTTTGTCTTCACAGCAATTTTTGCGCGAGAACCAGGATCACGAGCCGCACCTTTCAGTTCGATCATCTCTTCGCCAATTTCTGGCACTTCCACACGGAACAGTTCGGCCAACATTTCTGGCTTAGAACGAGTTACGAACAGTTGGAAACCACGCGCTTCTGGAGCCACTTTGTAAAGCAGGCCACGAACACGATCGCCTGGACGGAAGTTTTCACGTGGCAGTTGGTCTTCACGTAGGATTACCGCTTCAGCGTTGTTACCAAGATCTAGGATAACAGTCTCACGGTTAACTTTTTTAACCACACCCGTTACTAGCTCACCTTCATTATCGATGAACTGTTCTACGATTTGTGCGCGTTCAGCTTCACGTACCTTTTGTACGATAACTTGCTTCGCAGTTTGCGTTGTGATGCGGTCAAATGTTACTGATTCGATTTGCTCTTCGTAGTAATGACCTAACTCAACTGAATCGTCATCATAAGATGCAGCTTCTAGAGACATCTCTTTCGTTGGGTTTTCTACTTCATCTACAACTAACCAACGACGGAAAGTTTCAAACTCACCAGTTTTGCGGTCGATAGCAACACGAACATCTACGTCAATTTCGTATTTCTTCTTAGTTGATGTTGCTAGCGCAATTTCAAGCGCTTCAAAAATACGCTCACGAGGTACTGCTTTCTCGTTCGAAACAGCCTCTACAACCGCTAAAATTTCTTTACTCATTGTTATAGCCTCTTAAGCTCTTTTCTCTAGGAGAACTAAAATTTAGGGATCAGGTTAGCTTTTGAAATGTTGCTAATCGCAAAATGTTCTTCTTGACCATCTACAGTTATAGCAACAGTTTCACCATCAACTGAGTGAATGATGCCTTTCCATTTACGACGGTTTGCTACAGCCATTTTCAAAACGATGCTGACCTCGTGACCGATAAATTGATCATAATGTGCAGCTTTAAAGAGTGGTCTTTCCATACCTGGCGAAGACACTTCTAAGTTGTAAGCCACAGTGATCGGATCTTCAACATCCAATACAGCACTCACTTGGTGACTTACTTCTGCACAATCGTCAACGTTAATACCGTTTTCATGATCAATGTAGATACGTAGTGTTGAGTGTTGTCCTGCGCGAACAAACTCTAATCCAACTAACTCATAACCTGAAGCCGCTACAGGAGCCTCAAGCATCTCAGTTAATTGTCTTTCTAAACCAGTCATTTAAACCACTCCAGAAACAAAAAAAGGGCATAGAGCCCAATTTAAATTCCAAGCAAAGCACCTGTGTTTCACGTTAAGAAACACAGATAACAAAAAACCCCGAAAGTCGGGGTTTTTGCTGCTGGACCCTGATAAATTGAGAATTTCTTCTCAACTGCAGTGAGGTAAACACTGCCAAACTTGCAACAACTACCACTATAAATAATAGAAGATAGTTGGTTGCGGGGGCCGGATTTGAACCGACGACCTTCGGGTTATGAGCCCGACGAGCTACCAAGCTGCTCCACCCCGCGTCCGACTTGCGAGCAATTATACGCTCAACAAGGTGATTTACAAGTTTGTAAACATGGTGCCGAGAGAGGGACTCGAACCCTCACACCGAAGCGCTAGCACCTCATGCTAGTGTGTCTACCAATTTCACCATCTCGGCATAACCTTTCTTACTTAAAAGTAAGATTATTGAGGAATTTCGTCGCCTGTTGGGGCTGGAGCTTCACTCAATGTACCTTCAGTCGTTTGCTCAATCACTTGACCTTTTGCAGGGTCAACCCATTGTGATTCAGTTTTATGTGTAGACATATTGCCTAGCACAAGACTAAAGATAAAAAATACTGTTGCAAAAATTGCAGTCATTCGGGTTAGGAAGTTTCCTGAGCCGCTCGCGCCAAACACTGTGTTTGAAGCACCAGCACCGAATGAGGCTCCCATATCTGCGCCTTTACCTTGCTGGATCAACACTAGGCCAATGATACCAACCGCTGCCAACAGGTAAATCACAAGTAGAACTGTAAACATTGCTTCCACCTATGTTCCAAATTGTTGAGCCAGCGCCGTTCCAATCATTTCTATTTATCGACAAGAACAAGGCTAGCGACCTCCTAACAGAAGGCGGACGCAATACTATCGAATGCGAGTATGACTGACAAGGGATATTTGATAAAAATATCCCGTTTGCTTATCAAACGGTCAAAAAAGGCTCAAAGTGATATTAGTTTAAACTTGGCTCCAAATTTCTAACTTGGTTAAAAACTTAGGAGCCAATAAAAACAAGACTTAACAGTTCGCTTTTACAGCTTCTGCAATTTTTAAAGCTGAAGATTTAACAAGATCTGCGTCTTCCCCTTCAACCATTACGCGAAGCAGAGGCTCAGTGCCTGACTTGCGAAGTAATACGCGGCCTTTCGCACCAAGTTGGGCTTCAACTTCCTTAACACTCGCAATCACAGCATCGGCTTCTAACGGATTAGAATCACCACTAAAACGCACGTTTTCGAGCACTTGAGGATAGAGTGTCATTCCTTTAGACAACTCGCCTAAAGACATTTCACTGCCTACAACTGAAGCTAAAACTTGTAGCGCGGCAACAATCGCATCACCAGTAGTCACTTTATCCAGCAAGATAATATGACCAGAGTTCTCTGCACCAATCTTCCAACCTTTAGCCAGCAATTGCTCCATTACGTAGCGATCACCAACTGCAGCACGAACAAATGGAATACCCAGTTGTTTCAGGCCATTTTCCATACCTAGGTTTGTCATTAGCGTACCTACAACACCGCCTTTCAACTCTCCGCGACGTAATGCATCGCGGGCGATGATATAAGCGATTTGGTCGCCGTCGACCTTATTGCCATTCTCATCAACCATAATTAAACGGTCACCATCGCCATCAAATGCCAGACCAAGGTGAGCTTGCTCTTCAACAACACGTATTTGTAGCGCAGCCACATCCGTAGCGCCTACTTTATCGTTGATATTGGTACCGTTGGGTTCGATACCCATGGCAATAACTTCTGCTCCTAACTCTTTAAACACATTCGGAGCAATGTGGTATGTCGCACCATGTGCACAGTCGACCACGATTTTCAGCCCTGCCAAACTCAATTTATTTGGAAAAGTGCTTTTACAGAATTCGATATAACGGCCAGCGGCATCAACTAAGCGTGATGCTTTACCCAGCATCGCAGATTCAACACAGGTGATCTCTTTGTCTAACTCAGCTTCGATAGCCAACTCAACTTCATCAGGTAACTTTGTGCCGTTTGAAGAGAAGAACTTAATACCGTTGTCGTAATACGGGTTGTGAGATGCCGAGATAACAATACCCGCTTCCGCACGAAAAGTTTGCGTTAGATATGCTACTGCAGGCGTAGGCATTGGACCAGTCAATACCGCTTTTAAGCCCGCAGCTGCTAAACCCGCTTCAAGAGCAGATTCCAACATATAGCCAGAAATACGAGTATCTTTACCTATAATAACTTGCTTAGTACCTTGCTTCGCTAACACTCGTCCAGCAGCCCAACCAAGCTTAAGTACAAAATCTGGAGTGATTGGGTATTGCCCAACTTTGCCACGCACGCCATCAGTACCAAAATAACGTCTTTCGTCAGACATAATATTTCCTTAGCCTATTCTTATAACTATTTGTGACTTATAAATTATCGTTCATTGTTTGAATAACTTTCATCGCTTCCAATGTCTCTTCGACGTCATGAACTCGGATTATTTGTGCACCTTTTAGAGCAGCTATAGTTGCGCATGTCACACTTGCAACCATACATTCCGCAGGTTTCTTCTCAAGAAGTTTAAACACCATTGATTTGCGAGACATTCCAGCAAGTATTGGGAAACCAAATCGATGAAGTTTTTCTAAATTGGCGAGTAAATGATAGTTGTGCTCAATTGATTTACCAAAGCCAAAGCCAGGGTCAAGAATAATGTTCTCGCGATCAATCCCAGCACTTTCACACATAGCTAGCTTTTCGAGGAGAAATGTCTCTACTTCGAGCTGAACATTATCGTATTCCGGATTGATTTGCATCGTTTTCGGTTGCCCTTTCATGTGCATGATACAAACAGGCACCTGTGCTTGGGCTGCGACTTCCAGTGCACCCGGCTCTTGCAGGGAACGAACATCATTGATTAGGTCTGCGCCGGCTTCTATCGATTGACGCATCACTTCAGCTTTACTGGTATCAACAGAAATCCAAACATCTTGATTAAATTCACGAATGGCTTTTATTGCAGGAATCACGCGGCGTAACTCTTCCTCAAGAGTGACTTCAGGAGCACCTGGTCGAGTTGACTCTCCGCCAATATCAATAATGCTCACTCCCGCCGCAATCATTTGTTTAGAGCGAGCAATAACATTTTCAATAGACGTATAACTTCCGCCATCAGAGAATGAGTCTGGCGTTGTATTTAGGATCCCCATGACGTGAGGACGATCAAGAATGAGTTCTTTAGTTGCTGTTGTTATTTTCATAAACGATGAGTCTTTCCATAACCATGTTCCCATAACCTGGAAACAGAAAACCCCGAACAAGTCGGGGTTTTAGAGATAACAAAAGATTATTCTGAATCTTTTTTCTCAGTTGATGAGTCAGCAGAAGTCTCTTCTACTTTAGGTTCTTCTTTTGGCTCTTCAGCAGGAATTTCTGTTTTAGATGCTTCAGCCTTTTTCTCATCTTGAGCTTTAGCCTGGTCTGCCCAACCCGCTGGTTCGCGAATCTCTGATTTACGCTCCATCAGATCATCGATTTGCCCTGCATCAATCGTCTCATACTTCATCAATGCATCTTTCATCGAGTGCATGATATCCATATTGTCGATCAGAATCTTGCGAGCACGTTCGTAGTTGCGGTCAATGATGATACGAATTTCATCATCAATCAGCTTAGCTGTATCATCCGACATATGCTTGGTTTGCGTTACGCTGCGGCCAAGGAATACTTCGCCTTCTTCTTCTGCATAAAGCATTGGCCCTAACTTCTCAGAGAAGCCCCACTGAGTCACCATCTTACGAGCAATATCTGTTGCACGTTCGATATCGTTTGACGCACCAGTTGATACTTTTTCAACACCGTAAATCAGTTCTTCAGCAAGACGCCCGCCGTACAAACTTGAAATCATCGACTCTAAATGCTGTTTCGACATACTTACGCGATCTTGCTCAGGTAAGTACATAGTCACACCAAGAGCTCGACCACGAGGAATGATCGACACTTTATAAACCGGATCATGTTCAGGTACTAAACGACCAACGATAGCATGACCAGCTTCATGGTAAGCTGTTGATTCTTTTGTTTCTTCAGACATCACCATTGAACGGCGCTCCGCACCCATCATGATTTTGTCTTTAGCCAGTTCAAATTCAACCATCGATACGTTGCGCTTGTTGCCACGAGCAGCAAATAGTGCCGCTTCGTTTACCAAGTTTGCAAGGTCTGCACCTGAGAAACCTGGAGTACCACGAGCAATTAATGATGGTTCAACATCACCAGCCAGTGGAACTTTACGCATGTGAACTTTAAGGATTTGCTCACGACCACGTACGTCTGGCAAACCAACAACCACTTGACGGTCAAAACGACCAGGACGAAGTAGCGCAGGGTCAAGTACGTCAGGACGGTTAGTTGCAGCGATAACGATAATACCTTCATTACCTTCGAAACCATCCATCTCAACCAGCATTTGGTTTAGTGTTTGTTCACGTTCATCGTGACCACCACCTACACCTGCACCACGCTGACGACCTACAGCATCGATCTCATCGATAAAGATAATACAAGGAGCTGCTTTCTTCGCTTGTTCAAACATGTCACGCACACGAGATGCACCGACACCGACGAACATTTCTACGAAATCAGAACCTGAAATAGTAAAGAAAGGTACTTTTGCTTCGCCTGCAATCGCTTTGGCCAGCAATGTTTTACCTGTACCAGGAGGACCAACCATCAAAACACCTGTTGGAATTTTACCGCCTAGTTTTTGGAATCGGCTTGGATCACGTAAGTAATCAACCAGTTCTTTTACATCTTCTTTTGCTTCATCACAGCCAGCAACATCACCAAATGTAGTTTTGATTTGCTCTTCACTCATCATGCGGGCTTTGCTCTTACCAAAGGACATTGCGCCTTTGCCGCCGCCGCCTTGCATTTGACGCATGAAGAAAATCCATACACCAACAAGCAGAATCATTGGGAACCAAGAAATGAAGATAGTTCCAAGTAGGCTTTGCTCTTCTGGAGCTGTACCTTGAACTTTCACATTCTGGTTGATCAAATCATCTAGTAATTTCTGATCATATACAGGCATATAAGTGACGTAACGTGCACTGCTGCCTCTACGAGTAAAGCTTATCTCACTGTTATTGAATTGAGCTTCTTGAATCTGGCCTTGACCAACTTCTTGTACAAAGGTCGTGTAATCGATAGTTCTACCGTTGTTATCACCTGGACCAAAACTTTGGAATACAGACATCAACACAACAGCGATTACAAGCCACAGAATTAAATTTTTTGCCATGTCACTCAAGGTGTAAGCCTCTCGATAACTAGTTGTAATTAAAGGTAGGGTACTACAGTTTCTAGGCTGTAGCCATAGTGTTAACTTTTCTCATTACGAGTAAAATAGTTAACCTTTGTAACCAGTGGCGACAATATAAACTTCTCGAGAACGAGCTCTTGAAGAATCTGGTTTACGAATTTTCACAACTTTAAACATGTCTCGGACATCTTTAACGTATTGGTCAAACCCTTCGCCTTGAAACACTTTGACAACAAAACTACCATTAGGCGCAAGAACTTGTCGACACATATCTAATGCTAATTCGACCAGATACATCGCCCTAGGTTGGTCTACAGAAAGATTCCCTGCCATATTCGGTGCCATGTCTGACATTACGACATCCACCATATCAGGCTGAATTCTTTCTAAAAGCGCTTCCAAAACCGCTTCTTCACGAAAATCACCTTGAAGAAACGATACACCAGCAATTGAGTCCATCGGCAAAATATCGCAAGCAATCACTTGCCCGTTGTCGCCGACAATACCAGCAGCATATTGTGACCAACCACCAGGAGCAGCCCCTAAGTCAACCACTGTCATTCCGGACTTCAATAATTTGTCTTTTTCTTGAATTTCTTCAATTTTAAAGATAGCACGTGAACGATAACCTTTCTTTTTAGCTTCATTCACATACTTGTCATCAAAATGTTCTTTCAACCAGCGGCCAGAGCTCGCTGAATGTTTTTGTTTACTCATTCTAATCCTAATCAAACAGCGTCTATCTGAGAAAGTATGGTAGAAAATATAGTCTTCAAAGATAGATGGCGCTAAAATAGCTTTTTTCAACCCTGATAATAAAGAAATTTGGGCGCGTAATGAACCTAAGCAACAAACAAAAGCAGCACCTAAAAGGTCTAGCACACCATTTAAACCCAGTCGTTCTAATGGGCGCTAACGGGCTGACCGAAGCTGTTCTGGCAGAAATCGAAATTGCGCTTGACCACCATGAACTGATTAAAGTGAAAGTGGTATCTGAAGATCGCGAGACCAAACAACTGATTGTTGATGCGATCGTTCGAGAGACTAAAGCAGAAAAAGTACAAGTTATTGGTAAAGTACTGGTTCTGTATCGTCCTTCAGAGCAACGTAAGATTGAACTACCTCGTAAGTAATAACTTTTTTGTAATAAACAAAAGTGTTACTTAAGATTACAAAAAGGTCGCTGCAGCGACCTTTTATATTTCTAGCTAACTTGAAACGACGGTTAGATGTAATCTACTCGGTCGATTTCAAATACTTTTTCGCCACCAGGCGTCACGATGGTTACTTCGTCACCTTCGCTTTTTGCAATCAGACCGCGAGCAATTGGTGAACTAACAGAGATTCGACCCGCTTTAATATCAGCTTCATCATCGCCAACAATTTGGTAAGTCTTTTCTTCATCAGTGTTCACATCGATCAGTGTCACTGTTGAACCAAAAATAACCTTACCAGTCTTATCCATCTTCGTTACATCGATAACTTGAGCCACAGAGAGCTTATATTCAATATCACGAATCTGAGCTTCACAGATCCCTTGCTCTTCACGAGCAGCGTGATATTCAGCATTCTCCTTCAAGTCACCTAGCTCACGAGCTTCTGCAATAGCTTGAGAAATTTGTGGGCGCAATTTCAATAATCTTTCAAGTTCTTCACGCAGTAATTTCTCACCGCGTACTGTCATAGGAACTTTTTCCATTTTATACCTCTACGCCAAAGCTGCCTTTGGACAAAACGAAACAGCCTAACCTCCCTAGAGAGATAGGCTGTATTAGATAAATTTATTTTGACTAAGTGTAAACAAAGTTTCTGTCGAAATCATCCAAATTAAAAATTAGATACAAGATTTGGCTTTCTGCGCACAATCCTAGCTCTCACAGAGATCTAGGTCACATTTCATCCAGTTCATATTTCCACCATTAAAATAAAAAAACATAAATATTTGCAGTTAACATTCGATTAAAAAAAGATTAGAAAAATAAAAAAAACCTTAAAAAACAGTTGATTGATATTTTCAACCAACAATAAAACGGTGTTCAATTGTGCTTTTTACATCATTTTACTAACAAGCTCAGGAACTTTGCGGTTTAAATCTAACTACGCAATATCCGTAAGGTTCCTAAACTTGTTTATGCAACTTTCACATAAACATGACATAGGAATCTTGATCGGCTTAAGTATTCAAACGACGATAGATATGTGCGTTGTAGTATATTCACACTCTATTTCTATTTATGGACAGTAAATTAGGATTAAAAAATGAAAAAGACTCTAATTGCTCTAGCAGTGGCTGGCGCGGCAGTGGCAACAGGCGCAAATGCTAACGAACTATACAACAAAGATGGCGACACTCTTACTATGGGTGGTCGTGCAGAAGCACGTCTATCTCTTAAAGATGGCAAAGCAGACGACCTATCTCGCGTTCGTCTAAACTTCCTTGGTAAAAGCATGATCACCGACAGCCTATACGGTGTTGGTTTCTACGAAGGTGAGTTCACTACTTCAGATCAAGGTTCGACTGACAGTTCTGGTTCAGATAGCCTAATGAACCGTTACGCTTATGCTGGTATCGGTGGTAACTTCGGTGAAGTAACTTACGGTAAAAATGAAGGTGCATTAGGCGTTATCACAGACTTCACCGATATCATGGCTTTCCACGGTAACTCTGCAGCAGACAAGTTGTCTGTAGCAGACCGTACAGACAACATGCTCTCGTACAAAGGTTCATTCTCTGACCTTTCACTAAAAGCTAGCTACCGCTTTGCTGATCGCGATTCAGACCTACAAGACGACAACGGTCAAGACGGTTACTCTCTATCTGCAATCTATGCATTAGGTGATACTGGCCTGAAACTAGGTGGTGGTTATGCAGCTCAAGACGAAGCCAATGAATATATGTTAGCTGTGTCTTACAAAATCTCAGACTTCTACTTAGCAGGTACTTTCACTGACGGTGAAAAACAAGTTAGTAACACAGATAAATCTACATTTGACTACACTGGTTACGAATTTGCTGCTGCATACAAACTGGGGCAAACTGTATTCACTACTACATACAACAACGCTGAAACTGATAGCGAAACTTCAAAAGATAACCTTGCGGTTGATGCAACTTACTTCTTCAAGCCAAACTTCCGCGCTTACGTATCATATAACTTCAACCTAATCGATGAAGGTGATGTTATCGGTACTGTAGCTGCTGGCAACGGTACTGCGACAAAAGCTCAAGCTGAAGACGAAGTTGTGCTAGGTATGCGTTACGATTTCTAATCGTAAATAATGCCTTTTCTTAAAACGCCTGCTTTGCAGGCGTTTTTGTTTTTAGCTCATAGAAGTTTAACCAAAACGGCAATGAAACTTACTGCTTAACACATTATACTGACTGCACTTTTAGGCAATTTTGTAGTCCGTATGCAGCATATCTTTTTAGCCAAACTCACCATTGAAAAAATCGTTTTTAGTTTTGTGGTTGGATTGACGATCACCCTAGTTTCCTTTCAGGCACAGGCTAACCAAGTTGCTGCTCAGCTCCCTCCTGCTACTCGTTACGCACTTATTGCGAAAAAGCTTATCGACAAGATTGAAACAGACACTCAATCGACAAACCAATATTTCCCACCTGCCAGTACGTTAAAAATCGTAACCGCGCTTGCCGCTAAACTGGAATTAGGCGATGAGTTTCGTTTCCAGACAGCCTTAACACAGTCAGGTAATAGCTATGCTCTGCTATTTTCTGGAGACCCGACCTTATCTTCAGAAAACATCAAGCAACTATTGGGCAATATTAAATCCACAAGCTCGGGATTAATCTCGGGGGATATTTGGTTAGATAACACGGCATTCACCGGATATGACAAAGCTGTAGGCTGGCCTTGGGATATTGTCGGGGTCTGTTATAGCGCACCGGCAAGTGCGATCAATATCGATGGCAACTGCATTCAATCTTCGATCTATACAGAGAAAGATGGAACCACCCGTGTTTACGTACCAGAGCAATACCCTGTTTATGTAATGACAGATGCAGAAGCGGTTTCTGAACAACAACAAAAGTCTCGCTACTGTGATTTAGAACTCTATCCAACACAAGAAAACCACTATCAGTTGTCTGGATGTTTAGCTGAACGAGCAAAGCCACTCCCTCTAAAATTTGCGGTTCAAAATACCAATCTCTATGCACAGAGAGTCGTGTATAGATTGCTCAATCAGTTAGGGCTTCAGCTAAAAGGTGAGATAAAAATAGGAAAGATGCCAAAGGCTGGAAAAGTCATCGCAACCCATCAATCTGAGCCACTCCCCGTACTGCTCGATACTATGCTCAAAGATTCTGACAATCTGATAGCAGATACCTTAACAAAATCTATAGGCCGACATTATTACCAACAAGCTGGAAGCTTTAACAACGGTACAGAGGCCATAAAGGAAGTGATCAGCAAGCAGACCGGTATTTCGCTTAAAGATGAGCAATTGGTCGACGGTTCTGGTTTATCACGCAATAACCGCTTTCAAACATCAAGTATGTTTCAAATCCTGCATTACATTTGGAAACACGACAAAACCTTAGGATTAATTAACCTGCTGCCGAGTTCCGGAGAATCTGGGACATTGCAATATCGCCGTAGCATGCGAGAAGAGATGATTAAAGGAAGAATCAAAGCCAAGAGTGGATCTCTTTACGGAACGTACAATATGGCTGGATATGGTTTAGATGAAAAAGGGAAACCAAGTGCTGTCTTCATCCAGTTTGTTACGGATTACTTTCCCCCAGAAGTAGACAGCGAAGTTCCTGTAGAAGCACCTCTAGTGACGTTTGAAAAAAGCTTTTATCGACAAGTTGTTGAGCTCAGTAAATAGCTTTAGAGCTAAAAAGCGCGTTTACGTATCCTTAAAACACAAAAAGCGCCGACAGGCGCTTTTTGATGTTCGATATGCAGCAAATTACTTCACAGTTACTCGTGCAAATTTTCGCTTACCAACTTGGTAAACATAAGTGCCCGCAGTTGGAACAAGCTTAGCATCTTCGATTTTTTCACCATCTTGCTTAGCCGCACCTTGCTTGATCATTCGCATTGCATCGGATGTTGAGTTAACAAGACCAGCATCTTTAAGTAGGTTCGAGATTGCAATACCAGCTTCAAATTCGAATTCTGGCATTTCATCTGGCATCGCGCCCTTTTGGAAACGATTGATAAACTCTTGTTCTGCTGCTTCAGCATCTGCTTCACTATGGAAACGAGCAATGATCTCTTTAGCTAACAGAATCTTAGCGTCACGAGGGTTTGCGCCATTCGCTACGTCTGATTTCAGTTTTTCAAGCTCAGCAAGAGGACGGAATGACAGTAGCTCGTAGTAGCTCCACATCAGGTCGTCAGAGATAGACATGATCTTACCGAACATCTCACTTGGAGACTCACTAACACCAATGTAGTTATGTGCTGATTTAGACATTTTTTTCTCACCGTCTAAACCAACCAATAATGGCATCATCAACACAACTTGAGGTTTTTGGCCATTCGACTTTTGCAGCTCACGCCCCATCAATAGGTTGAATTTTTGGTCAGTACCACCAAGCTCAACGTCAGTTTCCATAGCAACTGAGTCATAACCTTGTAGGAGTGGGTACATGAATTCATGAATAGCAATTGGCTGGCCGCCTGCATAACGCTTCTTGAAGTCATCACGCTCTAGCATACGAGCAACCGTTTGGTTTGCAGCCAGACGAATCATCCCTTCTGCACCAAGCTCAGATAACCATTCAGAGTTAAACTGAATTTTAGTTTTCGCAGGGTCTAAGATCTTAAACACTTGTTGCTTATACGTTTCAGCGTTACGTAGAACGTCTTCGCGTGTTAGCGGTGGGCGAGTAGTATTTTTACCCGTTGGGTCACCGACCATACCCGTAAAATCACCGATAAGGAAAGTAACGTCATGCCCTAAGTCTTGGAAAGTACGTAACTTATTCAAAATCACAGTGTGACCTAAATGAATATCTGGTGCTGTTGGATCAGCACCCAGTTTGATACGTAAAGGACGGCCTTCTTTAAGCTTAGCAATCAGCTCTTCTTCAGGAATCAGTTCCTCAACACCACGTTTAATTTCAGCTAAAGCCGCTTCAATACTCGCCATTCTTGTTCACTCCCACAGATTTGGCAAAAATTTAATAGTTCGACATATTACTTGAATAGCGATGCATTTTGAAACCAGTTAGACTACGTAACTGGATTTTTTATTAATTATTGACTGAATGACCTCCGAGTATGCTTTCTATTTTCACTCGTCTTCCATGGATTCATCGAACTTTAATCGCGTTATGCAGTGCGCTGATTGTTTTTGCTCTTTTATTTTTGCCTAGCCCAGAGTCTTTGCAAAAGAATCCAAACAAACTACAGGTAGGTCGCCACTACCCTCTTGCTATTAATAGTGAAGCTCTCTCTCCGGGCTCAACGATTCTTCCTTCAGCGATTCTTCGCTGGGAGAAATACAAAGTTCGCTCTGGAGAAAGCGCAGCAGTTCTGTTCCAACGAATTGGACTCACTGCAAGGCAGCTGTATAGCTTAACGTCTAGCAACGAAGAGATTAATAATCAGCTAAGCCGTTTACGTCCCGGTGATGAATTGCAGTTCGGCTTTAATGACAACAATGAGTTGGTTCAGCTGAAACGTAAACTGAGTGCTTACGAAACCTTTGTGATAACCCAATCTGAAAATGGTTACACCTCGGAAATAGACAAGAAAGAAGTCTTCTACCAATACAACTATGCTGAAGCGGAAATTACGTCAAACTTCTGGAACGCAGCAATGTCTGCAGGCTTAAGCGCGAACCAAATTATGGAGTTGGCGGGAATATTTGGTTGGGATATCGACTTTGCTTTGGATATCCGTTCTGGCGACAGTTTCAAGCTACTCTATCAAGAAAAGATCGTTGAAGGCGAAGTGGTTGATCGCGGAAATATCATCGCCGCAACCTTCATCAACCAAGGAACCGACTTTACCGCAGTACTCGATGACAACACGGGTAACTACTACGATCCAAGCGGTCGGGCAATGAAGAAAGCCTTCTTACGTTCACCACTTGATTTTCGTCGGGTGTCTTCCAACTTTAACCCAAGCCGTTTACACCCAGTAACAGGACAGGTGAAAGCTCACCGAGGTACTGATTATGTCGCTCCTATTGGTACACCAATATGGGCAGCAGGCGATGGTGTGGTGGAGAAATCGAGCTACAACCAGTTCAACGGAAATTATGTATTTATCCGTCACAGCAACACCTACATTACCAAGTACCTGCATTTAACTAAGCGAACCGTGAAAACCGGACAAAGAGTGAAACAAGGGCAAGTCATTGGTACTTTAGGCAGAACTGGTCGAGTAACAGGCGCTCACCTGCATTACGAATTCTTGGTCAATGGTGTACACAAAAACCCACGAACAGTGTCATTGCCCCAGTCTCAATCATTAACAGGCAAAGCTAAGCAAACTTTCATTGCTAATGCCGAAATTAGATTGAAACGTTTAGACAGATATGGACAGTTACTCTACGCCAATTAACGAGCTGTCTTTTTCTGGATAGAGCGAAGAGATGTCTACAGAGACAAAAGGGCTGAGTATAAATACTCTGCCCTTTGTTTTATGCGCTTTTTAAAACCGCTATTCTTGGTGCTTGTTCCGTCCCAACATCAATAGACACGGTGTCAACACCAGAGTCAGAACCGTTGCAAATGCTAAGCCGCCAGCAACGGCTGTGGCTAATTGAGACCACCACTGAGTACTTGGTGCACCAAACTCAATCTTCTGATTGATTAAGTCGATATTCATTTCCAACACCATAGGCAATAAGCCAAGGATCGTGGTGATGGTGGTGAGCAATACCGGACGTAAGCGTTGAACGCCAGTTCGGAGTATTGCTTCTTTCTTGTCCATACCGCGTTTTATCAGCTGATTATAAGTATCGATTAAAACAATATTATTGTTTACCACAATACCTGCCAGTGAAATAACACCAATGCCGGACATAATCACGCCAAACGGTTTCTGGAATATCAGCAAACCAGCGAAAACACCAACCGTCGAAAACAGTACCGCACTCAAGATTAAAAATGCTTGGTAGAAGCTGTTGAACTGAGTAATCAGAATCACGGCCATAGCCACCAATGCAACTAAAAACGCCTTTTCTAGGAAAGCCGCCGAATGCTCTTGCTCTTCGTTCTGGCCTCTCATTCTAAACTCAACGCTTGGTGGTAACCCTAACTCAGCCAACGCTTGTTCGATTTTCGGTAACTCTAGCGCCAAGTTGTAGCCTTCGTTTAAATCAGCCATCACGTTGATAACTCGACGCCCATCAATACGTTCTATCGTATCTTGCTTATGATCTGGCTTGATTTCAGCAAAATTGGTAATCGGCACTAAACCGGCAGGTGTTTTTACCCGAAGTTGATCAAACCGCCCGATATCGCGCTTGTCTTCTGGGTAGCGAACAAGAATATCGACTTCTTCATTGGCATCATCTGGTAAGTAATCACCAATCTTAAGACCATTAGTGACAAACTGAACCGTGTTACCCACCAAAGTTGCATCAGCAGCAAAGCGAGAGGCATCATCGCGACGAATATCAATCCGCCAGTCGATACCCGGTTTTGAAGATGAATCACTAATATTGGTAAACGCGGCATTACTATCAGCCCAGTGGCGAACTGTCTTAGCCGCCAACTCCAGCTCTTGAGCATTATTACCAGAAAGCTCTATAACCACGTCGTGATCGACTGGCGGCCCCGCATCCGGAAACTTATATTCGATCTCAACACCAGAGAACTTATCTGTGGTCTGTTTTAGCTCATCAATAATTGCCATGACTTTACGACGATACTGCCATTCCACAGGTTTAACTTGAATTTGGCCGATAACATCGTCTCCACCCGTTCGAGTGTAAACACTTTCAAATTCATCATGACCTAGCATTACCTGCTCAATTTCGCGCATGATGGTGTCTTTCTCATTGATCGACAGATCACCGTAAGAGCGAACTTTCACATTGAAATATGGCGGGTCAACTTCTGGGAAAAATTCCACGCCGTTCCCAGCTTTGACATAGGCAAATCCTATTGCGACAGACATGACAATCGCACTCAAAAGAATTTTCAGCGGGTGATGTAATGCAATAGAAAGCGTTTGGTAATAAAGCTTAGTGATACCCGTTGCTTTATCAAACTCTCCTTCGTGTAACGCCACCATGTTAGCTCTCGCTTCGGGAGTTACGTTTTGAGGACGCCCCATCACACTACCTAAAACTGGCACAAACAACATCGCCATAATTAATGAAGCGGTCAAGGTAGCAATCAGAGTGAGAGGCAAATACCTCATAAACTCGCCTGTTACGTCCGGCCAGAAAAGCAAAGGAGCAAACGCGGCTAGAGTGGTCGCTGTTGACGCCGTGATAGGCCAAGCCATGCGTTTCGCTGCATCGCGATAAGCTTCCCCTCTTGGCATTCCTTCCTGCATTCGCCTGTCGGCAAACTCGGTCACAACAATCGCGCCATCCACCAGCATACCGACCGCCATAATCAGCGCAAACAATACGATGATGTTAACGGTTAATCCAAATACCGAAAGTGTCAGCAAGCCGATTAAGAATGAACCTGGGATAGAAACACCAACCAACAATGCAGTTCTCACACCCAATACGGCGATGATAACGATAACGACAAGAATAATGGCTGATAACACATTGTTCTGCAGGTCATTAAGCATCATCTCGACATCTTGAGATTCATCCCACGTGTACTTGACCAATAAGTTTGATGGCCAATCTTCTCGCTTCTGTGCTTCACTAATAACAGTTTTGACAAGTTCTACCGTTTCAATGATGTTCTCGCCCGCTCGCTTTTTAACATCCAAAACGATGGCAGATTTGCCGTCTAGTCTGGCGAACGAGCTTGGGTCTCTGAATGCGCGTCGTACTGTAGCAATATCACCAAATGTGACAACTTGCTTGCCATCCACTTTCACTGGCAGCTCTAAGACATCTTTTATCGAGTCAAACACTGAAGGAACTTTGACAGAGAAGCGACCATATCCCGTATCGACAAAGCCTGCGGCAACGACACGGTTATTTAACGCTATCAGGTTGTAAATATCGCCCTGATCTAATCCATAACTTTCCATGAGCAGTGGATCGACAATGATCTCAACGATGTCGTCTCTGTCACCGGCAATATCCACTTCTAGAACTTGACGGAAACTCTCCAACTTATCCCGCAATAGACGAGCAATTTGTACTATGCCTCGTTCAGGCACCGTGCCGTATAAAACGACAGACAATACCGGCTGGGCATTTGCTAACGTCACTTCGTTTACGGTTGGCTCATCACTGTCGGCTGGCAATTTCGGCTTAGCTAAATCTACCGCATCTCGCACATCCGCCATCGCCTTATCAAGATCGACACCGACGTTGAATTCAAGAACAACAGAAGCATGGCCTTCAGAAGAATTAGATGTCATCTCCTTAATGCCTTCGATGGACCGTAGTTCTTGCTCTAAAGGACGGGCAATCAAACGCTCCGCATCTCCCGGTGAAATACCTTGGTGAGAAACAGAAACATAGATGATTGGAATAGTAATATCTGGACTCGATTCTTTAGGAATCGTGACATAAGTTAATGCACCTGCTACAAGAATAAACACCAATAGCACGAGCATAGTTCGAGTACGCGACAGTGCCGCGTCAATTAACGCAAACATGTCGCCTCCTAAGGCTTACTGTCTTGTAACGGTTGGGTATCTATATCTGCTGTGTGCTTAACCGCTGCGACTTTATCACCATCACGCACAAAACCTTGACCACGAGTAATGATGTTAACTTCTTCGCCTAAGCCCGTTAGCCAAACACCGTCTTGCTCCGCTTTGACCAGTTGAATAGGAACGAAATGAACCCTGTCTTCAACCAAGGTTTTCACCCCTAAGTTTCCTTGATCATCAAGCGCAAGCATGGCTGGAGTAATTTTCACTGCCATTTGCGTTTCTAAATTCAATTCAACTTGAGTGCTTACCCCTGCTGGGATCTGCTGATTCGGATTAGGCACTTCCACCTCAATAGCGAAAGTATTGGTTGAAGGAGAAGAAAGCTGAGATAAATAACGCACGGTTCCCTGAGTTTGAGAACCTTGAATAAAGTGAATGGTTGCTGGTTGACCTTTAGTAATGCTCTGAATGTGGCGTTCACTCACGTTCGCCTCAATCACCAATTTATTAAGATCAATCAAGGTTGCTACTGGGTCGCCAACCCCAACAAAATCGCCCTGTTCAATAAACAAGTTTTCAACCACACCATCGAAAGGTGCAACAATTGAAGTGTGCGCCAAGTGCATTTCGACCGTTTTCACACTGGATTTTGCATCGGTAAGTTCGGCAAGAGCGTTTGTATAAGCGATTTCGCCCTGCAATCCACGATTTTTAAGCGACTCTGCCGCTTTGAACTCTTGACGTTTTACCGACAACACAGCCTTTGCTCGATCAAGCTGAGATTGCAAATCACCTTGATCAATAAGCGCAATTACTTGCCCTTTAGAGACTTTGTCACCTTTGTCGATTTTAGTGAGTAAGATCTTACCTGCGATTTCCGCAGATAAGCGAGCTTGCTTATCTGGCGCTGTGCGGCCGTAAAGATCGATTTTCTTTTCTGTAGGTTCAGCATGGAAGGTTTGATACATCACTTTAGCAAGTGGGATAGTATCTGCAGATTTTTCTGGTGCTTGCTCTTGTGCGTTAAGTGAACCAAGACTCAGCCAGAGGGTTAACAATATGATAAGAATGAAAGAAACGAGCCAGGGCTTTTGTGTAAAATGTCGCCCCCCAAGTAAGCTTCTCAATGAGACATGAGACATGGACAATCCTTTATATATATGTCCCTGCACAACAACTCAAATATGCAAGGAGAGTGAATCAGCTGAAACTTCATTTAGATAGCTAATTCACTCTGCATCATTAGTTAAACACTAAACGATGCACCGCAACCACATGTGGTTGTTGCGTTCGGATTGTTTACAAAAAAGCGAGAACCTTCTAGCCCTTCCGTATAATCAACCACTCCGCCAATCAGATATTGCAGACTCATAGGGTCAACCACTAGGGTTACTCCGCTATTTTCGATTGTGGTGTCTCCATCATTTACATTCTCGTCAAATGTGAATCCGTATTGGAAGCCACTACAACCACCACCTGTAATATACACACGTAGTTTCAGTGCCGGGTTTTCTTCTTCAGCAATCAACGCTCTAACACGTGTTGCTGCTGCATCCGAAAAGGATAACGGTACATTTACATCACTCACAATGACCTCTCTCAGTCGCGTAAATGTACACCAGATATTATTCACTAGATCAATCTGATGGACATGACTCTTTTTTGATAATGCGGCGATTATCTAATACCTGACCTATACGTTCAAGTATTCACCGATACTTAGTTCAGAGTCTTCAGAAATGATAGGATCCATTTTTGCTGATTAAACAAGATAACTCAGTGAGAAGGGTCAGAAATTTAGTTAAAACGTTTCACCTCTGCACTCACAAGCGTACAATGCACAGCAACTTGGTCCGAGACATAATAAAGAGGAAGATTCCATGACCAAATCAGCTGATCTCTATAACAAAGCTCAATCAAAGATTCCTGGCGGCGTTAACTCTCCTGTTCGTGCGTTTAACGGCGTTGGTGGCTCTCCAATTTTTATTGAGCGAGCAGACGGCGCATTCATCTTTGATGCTGATGGTAAAGCATACATTGATTACGTAGGTTCTTGGGGGCCTATGATTCTTGGTCATAACCACGCAGTTATCCGTGAAGCTGTGATTAACGCGGCAAACCGTGGTTTGAGCTTCGGCGCTCCAACTGAAATCGAAATCACCATGGCTGAGCTAGTGTCTGAGTTAGTTCCTTCAATGGAACAACTACGTATGGTGAGCTCTGGTACCGAAGCAACCATGAGTGCAATTCGCCTAGCGCGTGGTTTCACTGGTCGTGACAAGATCATCAAGTTTGAAGGTTGTTACCACGGTCACGCAGACAGCTTACTAGTAAAAGCAGGTTCAGGCGCCTTGACGCTGGGTCAACCAAGCTCTCCTGGCGTACCTGCTGATTTTGCAAAACACACATTAACGGCACGCTTTAATGATCTTGAATCAGTGCGTGAACTGTTCGCTGCAAATAAAGGGGAAATTGCATGTATCATCGTTGAACCTGTTGCAGGCAACATGAACTGTATTCCACCAGTGGAAGGCTTCCACGAAGGTCTGCGTGAGATCTGTGACCAAGAAGGTGCATTGTTGATATTTGATGAAGTAATGACTGGCTTCCGCGTAGCTCTTGGCGGCGCTCAAGCTCATTACAATATCAAACCTGATTTAACCACTCTAGGTAAAGTGATTGGCGGCGGTATGCCTGTCGGCGCATTTGGTGGGCGTAAAGATGTCATGCAATTTATCGCACCAACAGGCCCTGTATACCAAGCAGGTACATTGTCAGGAAACCCAGTAGCGATGGCAGCGGGTCTTGCGTGTCTGAGTCTTCTGAAAGAAGAAGGTAACGAGAAACGTCTTGCATTTAAAACTAAGCAATTGGCCGACGGTTTTAAATATCTTGCAGATAAGCATGGAATCCCAATGGTAGTAAACCAAGTGGGCGGTATGTTTGGCTTCTTCTTCACTGATCAGGAAAGTATTACTTGCTACGAAGACGTGACCAAATGCGATATCGAACGCTTTAAGCGCTTCTTCCACTTAATGTTGGACAAAGGTGTTTACCTTGCTCCGTCAGCGTTTGAAGCAAGCTTTACTTCTCTGGCTCACGGTTCAAGAGAAATCGAAGCGACACTTGAAGCTGCGGATCATTGTTTAGCTGTTATTGCAGCTGAAGCGAAATAACGCACAACCAGTTTGAACAATAAGGCTGCTTCGGCAGCCTTAATTTATTTCCAGTTGGCAATAACAAGTACAACCAGAACGGCGACAACAACGCCAATCATTGAAATTCTGCGACGTCTTACATTCTTAGTTTCGCAACACTTCTCATCATTGCAACATCCCATATAACCCTCTTCATTGCTAACTAACTGAATTACAGCCATTATAAACATACTTATTTGATTCCAAGGACAGCCAAAAGTGCCAGAAAAAATCAAAATTTCATCCAGTCATTGGGTTCTTGTTATTGCCCTGCTCATCGCTGGTTTCGCCTGCTACTTACTTGTAGAACCCTATATCAATTCAATTGTGATGGCATTCATTATTTCCATGCTGATGATTCCTCTGCATGAAAAATTAGACAACATGATGCCCTCACACAGAAACATCTCATCATTGCTTTCCTGCATTATTCTGACATTTATTATTGTCATTCCGCTGCTTTTCGTATTTGCGGCGATCGTCCAGCAAGGATCTAAATTTTCTCAGAATGTTTATCAGTGGGTCACCCATGGCGGCATTCAGACTCTGTTTAACCATCCTTTGGTGATTAAAGGACTCGCTTTCGCTAATCAGTATTTACCTTTTGATGGTATTAACCCACAACAAATCGCGCAGAAAATTGCACAGTTCGCCACCAGCTTTGGCACTAATCTGGTTGGTATCAGCGCTAAGATACTGGGTGATGCGACAAGTTTTATTATGAGCTTCTTCTTGATGCTGTTTGTTCTGTTTTTCTTGCTAAGAGACAGAGAAAAGATCATTTCGACCATTCGTCACATACTGCCGCTGTCTCGCAGCCAAGAAGATCGCTTGCTGGATGAGATTGAAAGCGTGTCCAAATCAGCAGTGATGGGATCTTTCCTTACTGCGATCGCTCAGGGCGTTGCTGGTGGTATTGGTATGTGGTTAGCAGGCTTTCCGGGATTGTTCTGGGGAACCATGATGGGGTTTGCGTCGTTTATTCCTGTCGTCGGTACAGCTCTCATTTGGATCCCAACCGCGACATATCTATTCCTCACCGGTGAGACAACTTGGGCTATCTTCCTTACCGTATGGAGCGTGGCCATTGTTGGCTCTATCGACAACTTACTCAGACCTTTCCTGATGCAAGGCAGTGCAGGAATGAACACGCTGATGATCTTCTTCTCGCTGCTGGGAGGTATTCAGCTGTTTGGTCTGATTGGCCTTATCTATGGTCCACTGATCTTCGCGATCGCCATCGTACTGTTTAATATTTACGAAGAAGAGTTCCATAACTTCCTCGAAAACCAAGACAACAGCTAAAAAGCTTCATGCTTGGAGCCGACTATGCGAGAATCGGCTCCAAAATTGAATCTAGCTTAATCGAACCTAAAAGATAACAGGCTCTAAATGTCTAATTACATTACCCCAAGCCAAATTGCACAACGCCAGCTTGCGTACTTTGAGAACAAAAAAGTACTTGTAGCAGGTGAAGCCGAAGATCTGTTTCCTGTCGAACTTGCCAAGCACTGTGTTTCCGTTTCTGTGTTTACCACCAACTATGGCTACTATCGTCAGCTTAAATCGAAATCAGCGATTAGCGTCCATTTTGGTGCTGAGCTAGAAGGCGATATCGATGCAGATATGGTGCTTCTCTACTGGCCAAAAGCAAAGATGGAAGCGGAATATCTGCTTGCTATGTTGATGGCAAAACTTGGGATCAATACAGAGATCGTCGTGGTCGGCGAAAACCGCTCTGGTGTAAAAAGCATCGAGAAGATGTTTGCAGATTATGGCAGTGTGACAAAGTTCGATTCTGCCCGCCGCTGCTCTTTTTATTGGGGTCAATGTCTAGAACAGCCAAAAGCTTTCCAGATCGAAGACTGGTTCAAGTCTTATACCGTTCAATATCAACAACATGAACTTACCATTCGTAGCTTGCCTGGCGTATTCAGCCATGGTGAGTTTGATCTGGGCAGCCGATTACTGCTCGATACCTTGCCGAATCTCAGTGGTAAAGTGCTTGATTTTGGTTGCGGAGCCGGTGTTCTTGGCTGCGTGATGGCGACACTGAACACGGATATTCAACTGGAAATGTGTGATATTAGTGCGTTGGCTGTTCGCTCAAGTGAAGAAACACTGAAAGCCAATCAATTATCTGGCCGTGTATTCGCTTCGGATATCTATTCAGATACCGCGTCAGACTATAACTTCATCGTCACTAACCCTCCGTTCCATGCTGGTTTAGACACCAGCTACAACGCAACGGAAACCTTATTAGAGAAAGCGCCGAACCATTTAACCACTAACGGTGAACTGTTCGTTGTAGCCAATAGTTTCTTGAAGTACCCACCGATTATTGAACAGTCTTTAGGTAATTGCGAGACGTTAAATAAGACCAGCAAATTCGCTATTTATCAAGCAAAAAAATCCTAACAATTGGTTACAAATTAGCTAAAAGTGCGCCTATGTCCACGCTTTAAGTGGGACTTACTTGTCAAAGAAAAAAAACTTGTTAACTTCTGCGTAACCCGTTTTTACTCAATCACACAACTTGCAGGTTTTCCTGCAAGTTTCATTGAAAGAATTCTCTTTGATATGTTCAGGTTTTATCGCAGGCAAAAGTTTAAACGCTTACAAAACACCTTGATGCTGGCCTTTCTGGTTCTCAGCATTACTCCACTGACTGTAACAGCTATTTTCTTCTTGAAGTCTCATATTGACGATCTTCAAGAACAAAGTACCTCTCACCTTCTGTCTGTTCGAGATACTAAACAACAGCAAGTTATCGACTACCTCAACGCCAAAGAGTCTGAGGTGATGGGTTTTGTCCGCTCAGAGCTTGCTTACGCCAGTGGCGGACGATTTTATGGCCTCGTCAACGCTTTTACACGTTTGGGCGAAAACATTGAACAAGCCAGAGAGAACGCTCAACAGCGCTATATACTAGGTTCCGGAGATCAGGTTAAAACGTCGGTGTTACCGCAATCCAGTAGCTATGTCGGCAGTGAGCGCTACCGCCTTTTGCATAAACGCTATCACTGGGCATACATGGAGTTACTCAAACGCTCTGATTTCGATGATATTTTATTGGTCGACTTGCACGGTAATGTCACTTACTCCATCAATAAAAATGAAGAGTTCGGTACCAACCTGTTTAGCGGAAAATTCAAAGACTCAAACTTAGGCCAAACCTTTCAGCGCTTGGAACAGTCCGTTTCCGAGCACAGAAAAACCAACGAGGATTTTACCCCAGTTATTCAGTCCGATTTTATTGAAGAAAACGGACCACAATACGCTTGGTTTGGCGCACCGATTATCCAGCAAGGTTATCTGCATAGCTACGCGATGTTCCGCTTGCCAAACAAGGGAATCACCAAACTCATAGCTGATAGCAGCAACTCACCAATGCGGACACTTCTTGTTGGTCAGGATCACCGCTCGCGGACACTTTCTTACCTACAAGATGACATCGATAAAAGCCGTGAAGTCATTAGCTTAGCCTTATCTGGTAAGCAAGATGTAGGCACTTACACCGACGCCGTTGGTGAAAAGAACATCGCGGCTTATGCTCCGATCAACCTAAACAGCACACATTGGGCTATTGTCGTAGAACTGCCCGAAAAAGAGGCTTTTGCGCGAGTAAACCAGTTAGAAAAACTGTTCATTTTTGCCATGCTTACCGCCATCGTGCTAGTGGTTATCGCGTCACACATGCTTTCAAACTTCATTACTTCACCACTGTTAAGGCTAACCTGGGCAGCTGAACGTGCATCGGCTGGCGATCTCGATGAAAGTATGATTAATACCGATCGTAAAGATGAAATTGGTCGTCTTGCGGTAAGCTTTGAACGTATGCAGCGTTCCATTAGAGAAAAAATCCAACTCATCAAATCACAAAACAGTGAGTTGGAGAAAAATATCCAAATCATTCGTAAACAAAACGATGAACTGCAACTAGCGAACAAGCTCAAAGATGAGTTTCTAGCCACAACCTCTCACGAGCTGAGAACCCCTCTGCACGGCATGATTGGTATAGCAGAAGCCTTAATCTCTGGCGCAAACGGCCCTATTACCTCTGATCACAAATATCAGTTGGATATCATTGCCACCAGTGGGCAACGCCTTGCTCGGCTGGTCGATAACTTACTCGACTACCATAAAATGCGTTATGGAGACTTGGATATTCAGTGTGATGCGGTTGATCTGTCCAGCTCAACACGTTTGGTGCTAGAACTCTCTAACCACCTGTTGGGTAAGAAGCCGATCCGAATCATCAATCAAATTTCCGACAATCAGTTCTGGGTTTCCGCCGATCCGCAGCGTTTAGAGCAAGTGCTGTATAACCTGATTGGTAACGCGATCAAATATACGTCGGAAGGTAAGATTGTTATCTCTGCTTCTCAAATTGATGATCAGGTTCGCGTCCAAGTTGTCGATACCGGTCAAGGCATTCCCGCCGAGCAGTTGGAACATATCTTTGAACCGCTCATCCAAGGAACCGTCGAAACTAACCGCTATCGCCAAGGTTCAGGTTTAGGCTTATCGATTAGCCGACAACTGATTGAACTGATGAACGGCACTCTTTATGTCAGCAGCCAACCGCTGGTTGGCACAACATTCAGCTTCACGTTGCCTATTGCTTCAGCAGAAGATATTGAGCGAGCGAGACTGACTGAACAGCCTCACTACCAAGTACTTGAAGTTGGAGAGGTTGAGCTGCCCGATACCAGCAATTTGCCGGAGAACAGTGACGGACCTTTACTGCTGGTTGCCGATGACGAACCTGTAAACCTGCGAATTCTGGACAGCTTCTTACACTTAGAAGGCTACCGCGTACGCACCGTTGCTGATGGTAACGAAGTGCTCAGGGCCGTTGAGAACGAAAAGCCAGAACTACTGCTGCTCGATATTATGATGCCGGGCATGAGCGGTTACCAAGTGTGCGAAAAGCTGAGAGAAAAATACAGCCTCACCGATTTGCCTATCATCATGCTTACTGCTCTGAATCAAACAGAAGATCGCTTGAGAGGCTTTGCCGCTGGCGCGAATGACTATCTGTCAAAACCGTTCAATAAAAAAGAATTAGCAGCTAGGATTCATGCTCATATGGCTGCAAGTCAGGCAGAACAAAGACGACTAGAAAATCTTGAGTTACAAAACGAACTCAAACAAAGAAATGTCGTCGAAGCCGATTTGCTCGAAACACAAGAACGTTTGCTGGAACAGTTAGAATCAGCACCGGAAGCTATTGTATGCCTCAAAGAAAACAACAAGGTTCTGTTCGCAAACCAAGCGGCATCTAGGCTGTTTAAGCGCACACAAGAGCAGCTGAAACGCTCTAGTGCTGAAGAGCTTTTTTCCCATAAGCATCTCAACATTAGCCAGCAACACTATTGTGGCGAAGTCGATATTTTTGTCGGAGATTCACGCCTTCATTTACCTGCCGATATTCTAAAGCTTCCTAAAGGCTCTGGAATGCAGGCTATATACATTTTAAATGTTGGAGGGGCTCAGAGCGCACAAAGAATACAAAACCTCGAAACAGCGGTTGATGCTCTATCGAGTTATGCGTTTAGTGGCGATAAAGAAAGACTGCAGCAACTTAAAGAGCTGGGCGGAGAGTTCACCAGAATTGCAGATAAAGCAGAAGGCGATAATCAATCCAAGCAAGAGCTTATGCGCGCTGTGCTTGTCGATGCGATGACAAGCGCCCTCAACTACTGGGAGAAAGCTCCCGGCCAAACCAAGTTCACTTTTGCAGAACAAAGCGGACTGTGGCGTGTTTACTTGGACAGAAGTACATTACAAACACGTACACTCGACAAGTATCTGCGCATCGAAACGCTTCCGAAAACCCCACGCTGGCGTACCGTACTAAACTCGCTCGATTACATCCTTGAGCATCACAATGAGCCGGGGTCAGAACGTATTCACCTTGAAGCCCTGCGTAACAAGTTGCAGAAACTTATCGCAGCTATGTAACACCATTAGCAGCAATAATCATCAACTCTAATAGCCCACTGACGTGGGCTTTTTTATGCGTGTTAGTTAAATCACTTCCCACCCATTCTCACCCTCTTCGGTAAGGCTTTTTAGCTAAGAGGAGGCATCTACAAAAGCAGCCATTAGCGTTCTTTAGAGGCATTCCTGACTTCATATCAGTAACTGAGAGTTCAAACTTAACCATGCTGTAGAGACGTTTCACTTAAGTTAATTTACGAAGAAAATTAATGCGTTTATTTTTAGTTATTGTCGTTAGAATTACCTCATTTCCAGCCCCAAAAAGCAGCTGGAGATAGCATAAAAAGAACAAATTGTTTGGCCGTGGGATTTGAATCACAACAATTCGCCAGAATTAATTCATGAAAACAAATTAACGGAGAAAAGTGGTAGTGACAATAATCTCACTTTATTGAAAAGTGAAAACACACCAACAAAATCAGAGCCAGAGAAGTGAGCAAGTACTTACAACAAACCAAAAGACACGCAATTTATAAGCTTTTATGACCGAGATAAAACGGTTAAAACATCATCAACCACAACTAATTTTGACGTTAATGACGGAGAACGGATGAGTTTTGACGTTTTTAACGAGAAATGGAATTGCTAAATGTTCGTACAAAGTGTTTTCTTACCTCAGCCAACGGTTTACAGGCCACTCATATTCCCCCCTGCTCCTCCGCTGGTGGAACTCAATATGAGGTAAATCTTTGGAAATTGTTCATCCCATGATGACATTCATATCCATTCGTGAAATGAAGCAAACAGTAAGGAACAGCTATGCTTGCCAATATTAAAAAGACAGCACTCGCAACAGCCGTTATCGCTGGAGCAATTAGCGTCTCAGCTCCTGCATTAGCACGCAGTGAGCTAACCATAGTACCCGATTTCTACCCAACTATGGTTCGTAACTTCAACCCGTACTTAGCAACAAACCTACGTACAACCACAGATTTCATCTATGAACCATTAGTGATTTTCAACGAGATGAAAGGCAACACTCCGGTGATGCGTCTTGCAGAAAGCTACAAAATGGCTGACGACTTAATGAGCGTGACATTTAACGTTCGTAAAGGCGTGAAATGGTCTGATGGCCAAGCGTTTACTGCAGATGACATCCTATTTTCTTACCAATTACTGAAGAATAAACCTGAGCTTGACCAACGCGGTATCAACAAATGGGTTAAGAGTGTAGAGAGAGTAAATGAATACACCGTACGCTTCGAACTGACTGAAGCGAACTCAAACGTACCATACGAAATTTCGCTTGTTCCGATCGTAGCTGAGCACATCTGGAAAGATGTCAAAGAACCAACCACTTTCACCAATGAAAACCCTGTTGGTACTGGTCCGTTTACTGAAATCGACACCTTCACTCCGCAACTTTACATTCAGTGCCGTAACCCTAACTACTGGGATGCAGCAAACCTAGAAGTTGACTGTTTACGCGTTCCACAAATCGCAAACAACGATCAGCTATTAGGTAAAGTCGTGAACTCTGAGCTGGATTGGACTTCATCATTCATTCCTGACATTGATCGCACTTATGCAGCAGCAAGTACTAAGCACCACTACTGGTACCCAGCATCTGGTACTCAAGCTTTCGTGGTTAACTTCAAAAACCCAGATCCAGCAAAACATGAAGCTCTGAACAATGTAGATTTCCGTCGCGCATTCTCTATGGCGATTGACCGTCAAACCATTATCGACATCGCATTCTACGGTGGCGGTACAGTGAACGACTTCGCGTCAGGTCTAGGTTATGCATTTGAAGCTTGGTCTGATGAAGAAGTGCACAACAAGTACAAAGGCTTTAACACTTACAATGCTGAAGGTGCAAAAGCACTTCTAGCTAAAGCAGGCTTTAAAGATGTGAACGGTGACGGCTTTGTCGACACACCTTCAGGTAAATCTTTCGAGTTACTGATTCAATCTCCAAACGGCTGGACTGACTTCAACAACACAGTTCAACTTGCAGTAGAACAACTTAATGAAGTGGGTATCCAAGCGAAAGCTCGTACTCCTGAGTTTGCTGTTTACAACGAAGCAATGCTGAAAGGTACTTACGATGTAGCATACACAAACTACTTCCACGGTGCTGACCCTTACCTATACTGGAACAGTGCATATCACTCAGCACTTCAAGGTGGTGAAGGTATGCCTCGCTTCGCAATGCACTTCTACAAAAACGACAAGCTAGACGGTCTACTAGATAGCTTCTACAAAACAGCCGATAAGAACGAGCAAGTACAAATTGCTCATGGTATTCAGAAAATCATCGCTGAAAACCAAGTTACTATCCCTGTATTGTCAGGTGCTTGGATGTACCAATACAACACCACTCGATTCACTGGTTGGTGGAGCGAAGACAACCCGAAAGGTCGTCCAAGCGTATGGGCTGGTATCCCAGAACGTCTACTTCACGTACTGGACCTAAAACCAGTTAAGTAAACGTTAGTTCTTTGCGGCGTACTTAGTACGCCGCCTATTTAAATCCCCACTATTTGAAAAACAGATGGCGCCATGCGTCAGGGGATTTCTCGCTCTAAATTTCGCTAGCACGTAAACAAATATCGGGTGAGTAAGGTGTAAGTTATGGGTTATTTTTTAAGACGTTTGTCATTTTATTTTGCCGCGCTGCTCGTTGCAGCCACCATCAATTTCATTATTCCACGAGCAATGCCTGGTGACCCAGTTACCATGATGTTTGCTAACGCAACAACACAGGTAACGCCTGAGCGTATCGCCGCAATGAAGGAGCTACTAGGCTTCGTTGGCGGACCTTGGTACGTGGAATATGCCGTATACATGAAAAGTATCTTTAGCTGGGAGCTGGGTACTTCAATTAAGTTCTACCCTTTGAGCGTTAATGATCTTTTAGGTGGTGCATTTGGCTGGTCACTTTTCCTTGCCGGTACCGCCGTCATTATCTCTTTCTCAATCGGCTCAATTCTCGGCATCTTTGCTGCGTGGAAACGCGGTAGCCGTTACGACACCTTCATCACTCCGGGTATGCTGGTTATTCAAGCGGTTCCTCAAGTGGTTATCGCCATGCTTGCCATGTTCATTTTTGCTATCGGCTTGAAATGGTTCCCTACAGGTTACGCATACACAGCCGGCACCATGCCTGACTGGACAAGCTGGACATTTATTAAAGATGTCGGTTACCACGCAGTACTGCCACTTATCTGTGCCTCTATCGTTCAAATCGGCGGTTTCTTGGTCAACATGCGTAACAACATGATTAACCTGCTTGCTGAAGACTACATCACGATGGCGAAAGGCAAAGGCTTGAGTGAAAACCGCGTTGTATTCAACTACGCAGCTCGTAACGCATTACTGCCAAGTGTCACTGCGCTTTCAATGTCACTAGGTATGGCTATCGGTGGTCAGCTCATTATCGAAATCATTTTCAACTACCCAGGTCTTGGTACGGTTCTGTTTAACGCTATTACATCTCGTGACTACCAAGTTCTACAAGGCCAACTTCTTATCATGACTCTGTTTATGCTGTTCTTTAACCTGCTCGCAGACATGCTGTATGTCGTACTCGACCCTCGTCTACGTAAGGGAGGTAAATAATCATGAAAGCACTTTGGAAACTGTTATCAGGCAACCGAGTCGCAATGATAGGTGTCGCGATTCTCTCTGTATTCTTGTTCATCGCACTTGCTGCACCGCTGATCACGAAACACGCCCCAGATAAACGTACAGGCAATCCACATGAATACCCATCGTTTGTTGTGAAAGCCGCCAAAAGTGACCCGAATGGCTGGGTTGCTGAGAATCTGGCGACAGACAGACGAACTCTGACTATGTCGAAAAAAGCGGATCATACACTTGGTACAACTCGTATGGGGCGTGACGTATGGTCACAAGTTGCTTACGGCGCACGCGTATCCTTAGCGGTAGGCTTTGGTGCGGGTATCACCGTTTGTTTCCTAGCAACCATCATTGGTGTTTCAGCGGGCTACTTCGGTGGCAAGGTGGATGATTTCTTAACCGCTGCAATGAACATCATGTTGGTTATCCCTCAGTATCCGTTGCTGTTCGTGGTTGCTGCTTTCATTGGTGAAGCAGGCCCGTTGACCATTTCCCTCATTATCGGGTGTACTTCCTGGGCATGGGGTGCCCGAGTTGTACGAGCTCAGACACTTGCACTGCGTGAAAAAGAGTTTGTGAAAGCGGCTGAAGTATTAGGTGAGAGTTCATGGCGCATCATCTTCGTTGAAATCCTGCCAAACCTTATCTCAATTGTCGGCGCAAGCTTTATTGGCTCAGTAATGTACGCCGTGATGATGGAAGCCACTATCTCCTTCCTAGGTCTGGGCGATCCGAACACCATCAGTTGGGGCATCATGCTTTACAACGTGCAAACCTCTTCATCTATGTTGGTTGGCGCTTGGTGGGAACTGTTAGCTCCATGTTTATCACTGACGTTACTCGTCACTGGTCTGGCACTACTTAACTTCGCGGTAGACGAAATCGCTAACCCACAATTGCGTTCTCATAAAGGGATGAAGCGTTGGAAGAAACTCGCTCAGCAAGACAAATCAGCGCGTGAGCCTAACCTACCACCTCAAAATGCACTATGGAGCGGAGACAAATAACATGACAGCACCACTTATCTCAATCCGCAACTTATGCGTGGACTACATTACTGATGCAGGCGATGTTCGCGCCTGTAACAACGTCAGCTTTGATATCGCACCAGGCGAAGTGTTTGGCTTAGCGGGTGAATCTGGTTGTGGTAAATCAACCGTTGCCTTCTCGTTGATGCGTCTACATAAGCCGCCTGCGTTTATTACTGGTGGCGAAGTGATCTTCAATGGCGAAGACATTCTTCAATACAGCGACGAAAAAATGCAGTCATTTCGCTGGAGCCAAATGTCGATGGTCTTCCAAAGTGCAATGAATGCTCTCAACCCTGTTCTCACCATGGAAGAGCAGTTCTGTGACGTGATTATGCGCCATACCAATTTGACCAGAGAGCAGGCTAAACGCCGAGCTGAAGGTTTGTTGGAAATTGTGGATATTCACCCGAGTCGCTTGAACGACTACCCACATCAATTTTCTGGTGGTATGCGTCAGCGTCTGGTGATTGCGATTGCGTTAGCGCTTAATCCAAAAATGATCATCATGGATGAGCCAACCACAGCGCTTGATGTGGTGGTTCAGCGTGAAATTCTGCAAAAGATCTACGCACTAAAAGAAGAGTTCGGCTTCTCTATTTTGTTTATCACTCATGACTTGTCACTGATGGTCGAGTTCTCAGACCGTATTGGCATCATGTATTCCGGTGAACTGATTGAAGTTGCGCCTTCAAAAGAGATTCTACAAAGCCCATTCCATCCTTACACCAAAGGTCTGGGAAGCTCATTTCCACCACTAACGGGGCCAAAAACCAAACTAACGGGAATTCCGGGTAACCCTCTGAACTTACTTGAAATTCCGCAAGGTTGTCGTTTTCAGGCACGTTGTGACCGTGTCCATGAAACCTGTACCAAAGTTCCAACTCAACTACGTCAAATAGAGCTGGGACGCTTTTCCAATTGCCACCTCTATGGTGAGCCGATTGCTCAGGTAAAGCTATAGCTTGAGACGTGTACAGCAACGCTATTCGCAAAGTTAGGGGTGGAAAGAAATATGAATATTCAAAACGAAAATCTATTAATTGAAGGGAAGAATCTGGTTAAAGACTTCCCGATCAACAGCAACACATTAAAGCAACCAATGATGCGTGCAATCAATGACGTGTCATTCAAGATGTACAAAAGCCGTGGACTTTCCGTGGTTGGTGAATCCGGTTCTGGTAAATCCACTACCGCTAAAATGATCGCCAAAATGTACGCTCCGACTTCAGGCAACATTGAGTACAAAGGTCGTGACATTCAAGAGATCAAATCTCGTTCTGATCTCATGCATTACCGCGAAGGCATACAAATGGTTTGGCAAGATCCTTTTGGCTCGCTAAACCCGACTCATACCATTTTCCACCATATTGCCCGCCCACTTTTGATTCATAAAAAAGTGAAATCAGGTAATAAAAAAGAGCTTCAGGAACGTGTGTATGACCTGTTGGAACAGGTGGGCTTAATTCCACCAAAAGAGACGGCAGCGAAATACCCGCACCAGCTTTCAGGCGGTCAGCGTCAACGTGTCAACTTAGCACGTAACATTGCTGTAGGTGCTGAAGTTGTACTGGCTGACGAACCGACTTCAATGCTTGACGTATCAATTCGTGCCGGTGTTTTGAACCTGATGGAAGAGATGAAGTTTGAGAAGAAAATGTCACTTCTTTACATCACTCACGACATCGCCACCGCTCGTTACATCGCAGAAGATCTGGCCGTGATGTATGTCGGTCACATGGTGGAATGGGGAGATACCGAGCAGATCATTCACGATCCGCAGCACCCTTACACTCAGTTACTGGTTTCAGCGGTTCCGGATCCAAAAAAATCGATCCACGAAAAACTGAAAGGCAACAAAGGTGAGATCCCGTTGTGGACACCAGCTTCGGTTGGATGCCCGTTTGCTGGACGCTGTACTCATGCCACCAGCAAGTGCCGCGAGCAATTACCAGCAATAACCCAACTGGCAGATAACCACTTTGTCCGTTGCTATTTATACGAAAACTAAGCGTTTAATAACAATTAATAGGCACGCCTTCGTCTTGGGCGGACCTGATGTATTAAGAAGGTTCAGCGCTGCTAAGCAGTGCTGGTCAAAAAGACAACTGGAGACCTAAATGCAGTTACTGATCAACCACATTGGCTATGAAACATTTGGACCAAAGCAGGCAGTGCTTTTGAGTAGAACCTCAGAGCTACACGCTACTTTTGCTCAACTTGTTTGCAGTTATAGCCATAAGACTGTGGCTCAACTCACCATTGAGCGACACGGTAAAGTGGCGAATTGGCATCACGGATATTTTCACCGTATCGACTTCTCTCACTTTACTGGAGAAGGCAGCTTTTACTTACGTGTTGAAAATACGCAATCTGAAGTTTTTTGTATTGCTCAGGGTCTACTGATGCAGCGCACTTTTTCAGACGTGCTGCATTATTTCAAGTCACAACGCTGTGGCGGAATTTTTGACAAGCAAGATAAGTCTGTACCTCTGTTAGGCACATCATCCACTGCCGATGTGCATGGTGGCTGGTACGACGCTTCAGGTGACGTTAGCAAATATTTAAGTCACCTTTCTTACGCTAACTATTTGAATCCACAACAAACCCCCATTGTGGTATGGAACCTATTCAAAGGGTTAGCGATTTTAGACCATCGCTCGGAGTTTGCTGCATTTTCTCGCACTCGCCTTAAGGAAGAGGCGTTGTTTGGTGCTGATTTCTTAGTTCGTATGCAGCACTCCGAGGGATTTTTTTATATGACGATTTTCGACCAGTGGAGTAAGGACATTAAGCGCAGAGAAATCTGTGCTTATGAAACTCAGCAGGGTCACAAATCCAACGATTATCAAGCCGGCTTTCGTCAAGGTGGCGGTGTGGCAATAGCTGCACTTGCAGCCGCTGCAAGATGCGATATTGATGGCGAATTCAGCCGTGGACAGTATCTCGCTACCGCAGAGAAAGGTTATTGGCATTTAAAAGAGTGCAATACCCTCTATCTCAATGACGGTGAAGAGAACATCATTGATGAATACTGCGCCCTACTCGCAGCATGCGAGTTGTATCGCTCAAGCAGTTCAAAACAAGAGTATTTACAAGAAGCTCAAGCATGGGCTGAACGCTTATGTGCAAGACAGCACAACGATGAGAATCATCTTAGCTTCTGGTCTGCCAACAGCGATGGCAGCCGTCCTTACTATCACGCATCAGAAGCAGGGCTTCCAGTCATTGCCTTGTGCGAGTATCTGGATATTGAAACGAACAAAGAGCGCTTGGAAAAAGTTCGCACTGTCGTGACTCAAGCATGCCAGTTTGAACTGACGATTACTCAATCCGTTTGCAACCCGTTTGGCTACCCACGTCAATACGTTAAAGACGTTGATGGAGAAAAGCGCAGCGCATTCTTTATTTCACAAAACAACGAATCAGGCTATTGGTGGCAGGGCGAAAATGCCCGTCTGGCTTCGCTGGCAGCAATGGCTTATCAAGTACAACCGTACTTACAAGACCAACAACTAAAAAACCAGTTGCTCAGCTTTGCACAAAATTCGCTTAACTGGGTTACAGGCTTAAACCCATACGACATGTGCATGCTCGACGGGCATGGACGCAACAATCCTGACTACTTACCACACCTAGGCTTTTTCAATGCCAAGGGCGGTGTCTGCAATGGCATCACCGCAGGTTTTGATGATCCGCAGGACATTGCGTTCAATCCTGAAAAACAGAAAGACGACATGATGCAAAACTGGCGCTGGGGAGAACAATGGATCCCACATGGTGCTTGGTACTTAATGGCAATTATGAGCCAGTTTGTGCACTTCAAAACAGCCTGCTCTGCTCAGCTAGAGGATCAATGTCATGAGTAATTATTTCGTTGGCATTGATGGTGGCGGTACCTCTTGTCGAGCTCGCATTCGTGACATCGACGGCAACCTCATCGGTGAAGGCAAAAGTGGCAGCGCCAACATCCTGCTGGGTGTAGATATTGCGTTGCGTTCAATCACTGAAGCCATTCGCATTGCGGCAAAACAAGGTGGCTTGGATGAAACCTATTTACACAGAATGCATGTCGGCCTTGCTTTAGCGGGGGCGGAACAAAAGTCCGCATGGTTTGCTTTTATGCAACAGCCTCACCCATTCGCTTCTATCACCTTGAACACTGATGCCTACGGGGCCTGTCTCGGTGCTCATAACGGCGATGATGGTGCGATTATGATTGCCGGTACTGGCTCTTGTGGAATTTTACTCAAAGACGGCCAACAACATGTGGTTGGAGGCAGAGAATTTCCAATTTCAGACCAAGGCAGCGGTGCAATGATGGGACTGAGCCTGATTCAAAAGGTCATTCTGACTCAAGATGGCATTCGTCCTCATTCCCCTCTAAGTCAGCATGTAATGGAGCACTTTGATAACGATGTAGACCAGATTGTCGAATGGTCCAAATCAGCTTTACCTCGTGATTACGGACAGTTTTCTCCAGCCATTTTTTCTCATGCTCAACAACACGATCCTCTGGCGATTGAGCTTCTTCAACAAACTGCTGCAGATATCGAAATGTTTCTCAATGCTTTACACCGCAAGGGCGCAGAGAAAATTTGTCTGATGGGCAGTATTGCAGAACGCATTTTGGATTGGCTATCTCCGCCCGTTCAACAATGGATTGTTACACCTCAGTTCGACGCTATTGAGGGCGCACTGATGTTTGCTGGCAAACCAGCGCACAATTTGTATTAAGGGTTAATGATGAACTATCGAATTGACTTTGCTGTACTTTCTGAACAGAAGAATGATTGCCGATTTGGCCTGACACTACACAACTTAAGTGAGCAAGATCTAAGTGATTGGTCATTGCACTTCATCATGGATCGCTTTATCCAACCTGACAGTATCTCCAACGGCGAACTCCAGCAGGTAGGCAGCTTCTGCAGCCTATTACCGCATCAAGCGGTATTGCCAGCTAATGGGCACTATTACTGTGAATTTCGCATAAAAACCGCACCGTTCCGCTTTTACAGTGACGGAATTAAAGAGGCGTTTGTACAGCTCAATCATACTGAAGCAACGGTTCGCTACGATGTCGCTGTCACTCCGATTGTTCTGGCTTCTCCGTATCAAGAACGTAGTGAGATCCCAGCAACAGAAGCCGCAGAGTTATGTTTGATTCCTAAACCGAACAAGGTTGAAAAGCTGGCCGGACATTATGTTTTAGCCTCCACCAGCCAGATTACACTGCACTCTGCTAATGCGGAACAAGCTGCCTCTTGGCTGCAACAAGAACTCAAACATCTTTATGAGTTTGAACCCCAACCAATTGGCAACGCAGATATTGTCTATCAAAGTAATCCAATATTAGATGAAGAACACTATCACCTGACCGTTAACACCAAAGGCATACTCTTAGAAGCCAGCGGTCACGTGGGTTTTGTGCACGCTTCGGCGACACTGTTGCAACTCATTAAACGCACACAAGACGGCTTGGTTGTTCCGTGCGTCAAAATCAGCGATGCACCACGATTCAAATATCGCGGAATGATGCTCGACTGCGCTCGTCATTTTCATCCGGTTGAACGCGTAAAGCGTCTGATCAATCAGTTAGCTCACTACAAGTTCAGCACTTTTCACTGGCATCTCACCGATGATGAAGGCTGGCGCATTGAGATCAAATCACTGCCTCAACTGACTAATATTGGCGCTTGGCGCGGTGTAGACAAAGAGATTGGTCCTCAGTTCAGTACTGTCACCGATCAACACGGTGGCTATTACACCCAAGAAGAGATCAAGCAAGTGATCGCTTATGCCGGAGATCGAGGAATCACAGTTATTCCTGAGATCGATATTCCGGGTCACTGTCGCGCTGCGATCCGTTCGCTGTCCGAATGGCTGGTGGATACTGAAGATCGCTCTGAATATCGCAGTATCCAGAACTATAGCGACAACGTTTTATCACCAGCCCTTCCTGAAACGTATCGTTTTTTGGATCTGGTTTTGGAAGAAGTCGCCGCTCTGTTCCCAAGTCATTTTATCCATATCGGTGCTGATGAAGTTCCTGATGGCGTATGGATTAACAGCCCAAAATGTCAGGCGTTGATGGCAGAACATGGCTATGAGGATGCCAAAGAGCTGCAAGGTCACTTACTGCGCTACGTTGAGAAAAAATTACGTTCTTTAGGCAAACGTATGGTGGGCTGGGAAGAGGCGCAACATGGCAACAAAGTCAGTAAAGACACGGTTATCTATTCTTGGCTTTCGGAACAAGCGGCACTGGACTGCGCCAAGCAAGGTTTTGATGTCATCTTGCAACCGGGTCAGTACACCTATCTCGATATTGTTCAGGACTATGCACCAGAAGAACCCGGTGTTGCCTGGGCTGGCGTCACACCATTGGAACGCGCATACAGCTACGAACCTTTGGCAGAAGTTCCCGCCGACCACCCGATTCGCAAACGTATCTTAGGCATGCAAAGCGCGCTGTGGTGCGAAATTATCAATGACCAATCTCGTATGGACTACATGCTCTACCCTCGCCTCACCGCATTAGCGGAAGCAGGATGGACACAGAATTCATTACGTGACTGGCCTGATTATCTGGCTCGCCTCAAAGGGCACTTACCATTGCTGGATAAACAGGAGATCCACTATCGATCTCCTTGGAAATAACTTTATTCATTTTTTCCATTCCCATGCCAAAGCATGGGATGGAAGTAAGTACATATTCAAGTTCGCTAGCATCGACATTGACTGCGTCATTCGCAGTTTTAGAAAAAGGAAATCACCATGAAATACGGCTATTTCGATAACGATAATCGTGAATACGTCATCACACGTCCAGACGTACCTGCGCCATGGACCAACTATTTGGGAACGGAGAAATTCTGCAGCGTTATCTCTCACAACGCAGGTGGCTACTCGTTTTATCACTCACCTGAGTACAACCGAGTCACCAAATTCCGTCCTAACTTTACCCAAGATCGTCCGGGTCACTATGTTTATCTGCGTGACGACGAAACTGGTGATTTCTGGTCTGTTTCTTGGCAGCCAGTAGCAAAAAGTTTAGAGCAAGCCAACTACGAAGTTCGCCACGGCTTGTCATACTCAAAATTTAAATGTGACTACAACGGTATTGTCGCAAGTAAAACGTTGTTTGTACCTAAAGGTGAAGATGCGGAAGTTTGGGATGTTGTGATTGAAAACACCTCTGATCGTCCTCGTACCATCAGTGCATTTAACTATGTTGAGTTTTCATTTAGTCACATTAAATCGGACAACCAAAACCATCAAATGTCGCTTTACTCTGCGGGCACTAATTACAAAAATGGTGTGATTGAATACGACCTCTACTACAACACTGACGATTTCCTTGGCTACTACTACCTAACAGCAACGTTTGATGCTGATAGCTATGATGGGCAACGAGATACTTTCTTAGGCATGTACCGAGATGAAGCAAACCCTATTGCAGTAGAGCAAGGCAAATGTTCTAACCTCACTCAAACCTGCTACAACCACTGCGGTGCTCTGCATAAGCAATTCACGTTACAACCGGGTGAACAAGTACGTTTTGCAGTCATACTCGGTGTCGGCAAAGGTAATGGCGAGAAACTTAGAGCTAAATACCAAGACCTGAACGAAGTGGATAAAGCTTTTTCAGGTATCAAACAACACTGGGATGAACGTTGCAGTAAGTTCCAAGTGAAGTCTCCAAATGCAGGCTTGGATACTATGTTGAACGCTTGGACGCTCTATCAAGCAGAAACCTGTGTGGTTTGGTCACGCTTTGCCTCTTTCATTGAAGTGGGTGGGCGTACTGGTCTTGGCTATCGTGATACTGCGCAAGATGCGATTTCAGTACCGCATACGAACCCAGCGATGACTCGTAAACGTTTAGTGGATCTTCTGCGTGGACAAGTGAAAGCGGGTTACGGTTTACACCTGTTCGATCCAGATTGGTTTGATCCAGAAAAAGCCGATGTAAAACCTTCAAAATCACCGACCGTTGTTCCAACGCCTTCAGACGAAGATAAAATCCACGGCATTAAAGATACCTGTTCTGACGATCATCTATGGATAGTGCCAACCATTCTTAACTACGTAAAAGAGACGGGCGACTTCGGCTTTATTGATGAAGTGATCCCTTATGCCGATGGTGGTAACGCAACGGTTTACCAGCACATGATGGCAGCTCTGGATTTCTCAGCCGAATACGTCGGACAAACGGGGATTTGTAAGGGCCTGCGCGCTGACTGGAATGACTGTCTGAACTTAGGCGGCGGTGAATCCGCAATGGTTTCTTTCCTTCATTTCTGGGCTTTGGAAGCATTCCTTGAATTAGCTAACTACCGCAACGATAGCGAGGCGCTAAGCAAATACCAAGCAATGGCTGACGGTGTACGCGATGCCTGTGAAACCCACTTATGGGATGGACAAGGCGAGTGGTATATCCGTGGTCTTACCAAAGATGGGGACAAAATCGGTACCTTTGAACAGGTAGAAGGCAAAGTGCATCTTGAGTCCAACTCTCTGGCCGTTTTATCAGGCGCTGTTTCTCAAGAGCGCGGTGAAAAAGCCATGGATGCGGTCTACAAATACTTGTTCTCACCATACGGCTTACACCTCAATGCACCATCGTTTGCAACACCGAATGATGATATCGGTTTTGTGACTCGTGTTTATCAGGGCGTAAAAGAAAACGGCGCAATTTTCTCTCATCCAAACCCTTGGGCTTGGGTAGCAGAGGCGAAATTAGGTCGTGGTGACAGAGCGATGGAATTCTATGACGCTCTTAACCCATATAACCAGAACGATATGATTGAGACTCGTGTTGCTGAACCTTACTCCTATGTGCAGTTCATCATGGGACGCGATCATCAGGATCATGGTCGAGCAAACCACCCATGGTTAACCGGAACATCAGGCTGGGCTTACTATGCAGCGACTAACTACATCCTAGGTGTGCGTACTGGCTTTGATACCTTGATTGTTGACCCTTGTATTCCAACCTCATGGCCGGAATTTGAGGTGACTCGTCAATGGCGCGGCGCAACTTACCAGATCAAAGTGCTAAACCCGAATGGTGTAAGCAAAGGCGTTAAGTCAATGACGGTGAATGGCGAGCAGGTTGATGTAATCAACGCTCAACCACAAGGCAGTGTTAACCAAATCACTGTGGTAATGGGTTAATAAAAGTTAACGACGGAGAATCAGCGAACCAACATTGAACACAAACACGCCCTTCCTATCCATGGAGCTCCAACCGTGCCATCCATGGCACTTAGGGTTTGTTTATCAATGCTGGTTCACTGCCTTTTCTCTAAGGCGTTGCTTAGAGCGTCGATTAAAGGAGAACAGAACATGATTCAATTTGGTACTGGTGGCTGGCGCGCATTTATTGGTGAAGAGTTCACCAAAGACAACGTGCGTTTAGTCGCCCAAGCGTTAGCCAATATCATCAATAGTGAAAATGTGGCAAATGAAGGTTTTGTGATTGGCTATGACCGCCGTTTTCTTTCCGACAAAGCCGCAAAATGGTTTGCAGAAGTGTTGGCTGGTAACGGGATAACCGTCAGCTTTATCGACAAATTCGTGCCGACACCGGTAGTGATGTATAAGGCAAAGCAGCTCGACTGTGCTTACTCTGCATGTATTACCGCCTCTCACAACCCTGCTGATTACAATGGCGTAAAAGTATTTATCCGTGGCGGTCGCGATGCCGATGAAATTATCACCAAGAAGATCGAACAGCAGATCGCGACATTGATGTTAAGTGACGTAACATCCATTGAATTTGATCAAGCGATTCAGGATAAAAAGATTATTGCGATCAACCCAATGAATGAGTTCGTCGATTCGATCATCGACTTTATCGACATTGATGCGATCAAAAAAGCCAACTTACGCGTATTGATCGATCCTATGTTTGGCGTGGCCAAAAATGCGCTGCAAACGGTATTGATCAATGGTCGCTGTGACGTGGATGTGATCAACGATGGTAAAAACCCCGACTTCGGTGGTTTGATGCCATCGCCAAGCGCTGCGACCTTGTATCGCTTGCAGCATCTGGTTAAAGACGAAGGCTACGATATTGGTATTGGTACCGATGGTGATGCTGACCGCCTTGGCATCATCGATGAGAAAGGTAACTTCATCCATCCTAATGAAGTGTTGATGCTGCTGTATTACTACCTGCTTGAATACAAGGGCTGGAAAGGCTCAGTGGTACGTAACATCGCAACGACTCATTTGCTCGATAAAATCGCCGAAGACCACAACGAAAAGAGCTTTGAGGTTCCTGTAGGCTTTAAGCATATCAGCTCACAAATGGAAGCCGATGATTCACTGTTAGGCGGCGAAAGCTCTGGCGGTTTAACCATTCGCGGCCATATCAAAGGCAAAGATGGCGTGTTTGCTTCCAGCCTGTTAGTCGAAATGATCAGCGTAACAGGCAAGAAACTGTCTGAAATGCTGGACGAAATCTACGCTCGTTATGGCTACGCCTATACCGCTGAAGGTGACTGCAAATTTAAAGCTTCAGAGAAGCAAGCGCTGTACAACAAAATCTATGTTGAGAAGCAATTGCCAGACTTTGAATTTGAAATTGAAAAAGTCAGCTACGAAGATGGTGCTAAGGTTTACTTCAAAAATGGTGGTTGGGTCATTGCCCGCTTCTCAGGTACTGAACCTTTGTTGCGTATTTTCGCAGAGATGGAAGACAAACCTACCGCTGAGCGTGTTCTGCTACAAATGAAGACGTTTTTGTCTTTGTAAGAAATCTTAAAATAATCAAAGTGGTTATGATGAAGCAAACATACAAGGGCATGGATGCCCTTGTCTAAGCGAACAGGAAGTCTTGAGCGGTTTGCGTAATCATATCCACTTTCATCCACCGCATAACTACAGTCAATAACACTACAATGTCAAATATCGGGTAACTTAGTTAGTATTCCTCAAAATAGTTGGCACTGCAGCGTCAAATACGAAGAGTATCAGAATGCGAGAATACCTTGCTCATCAATCTCCACTACTACTTTCTGCCCTACCGAAATAGCCTGTGCTGACGTCGCAAGAAGTTTAGTACCGTGCACATCAATCACGTAACGACAGTGGTCGCCCATAAATTGCTGCTCTAGAACGGTGACTTCACCTTTATCTGAAGACTGAATCAATACTTGTTGAGGACGTAGCAATAATTCACAGTCGCCGCCAACCGCAATTTCAGTCTGAACTTGCGCTTCCAAAGTTCCAAGAGCCGTGTCGAACAGACCTTGTGTATTACGAGTCGCTGGCAGATAGCTACCACCACCAAGAAAATCCGCAACGAACTTGCTTGAGGGCTGATAGTAGAGCTCTGAGGCAGTGCCAAACTGTTCAATAACACCGTGATTCATCACGGCCATTTTATCAGCAAAGGCAAAAGCTTCTTCTCGAGAGTGAGTGACGAAAATCGCTGTCACACCCTGCTTTTTGAAGATTTTACGAATCTCTGCAATCAAATCGTGACGTACTTGAGTGTCGATATTGGAAAACGGTTCATCAAGTAAAAGAAGATCCGGTTTGTACGCCAGCGAACGCGCAATGGCAACGCGTTGCTGTTGTCCACCAGAAAGCTGATGAGGGTAACGATCACCAAATGAGCTAAGATGAACCAGTTCCAACATATCCTGAACTTTGCTGTTACGTTCAGCCGCAGATAAGGTTCGCAAGCCAAAGCCAACATTCTCTTCAACGGTTAGATGTGGAAATAGCGCGTAATCTTGGAAAATCATACCGATATTGCGTTTTTCCGGTGCAAGCCAGTTGGCTCCATCATCGATGGTGACGCAATTTAAGCTCATATGTCCTGAAGTTAAAGGCAGTAGTCCTGCAATCGCTTTAAGCAGGGTTGTTTTGCCACAACCACTTGCCCCAAGTAAGCAGACAATCTCACCTTTATCAACTTCAAGTGATAGAGACTCCAGTACCGTTTGAGTGTCGTACTGACAAGTGAGGTCTTGAATGGAAAGTGCGCAGCTCATCAGTGATTTTGCTCCAGAGAACGGTTAACAATTACAAGCGGGATTAAACCAACCAGAACCAACAATACGGCTGGCAAAGCGGCAAGTTCTAAATGCTCATCAGAAGCATAGTTATAGACGTAGGTAGCCAGCGTTTCAAAGTTAAATGGGCGTAGCAGCAATGAAGCATTGAGTTCTTTCATCGACTCAATAAACACAAGCAAACCAGCAATCAGAGCTCCACGACGCACCAGTGGGAAATGTACTCGCCACAGCATACTGTTTGCCTGACATCCCATTGTACGGGCAGCCATATCAAGTGATGGAGAGACTTTGTTTAGACTGCTTTCGATACTGCCAATCGCAACCGCAGAGAAGCGCACTAACATAGCGAAAATAATCGCAAACATAGTGCCAGAGAATATCAGCCCCGGTCTGCCCCACTGCATTGCTTTAGCGATATCATTGACTGTGTGGTCTAGCGTTAATACCGGAACCATTACGCCGATAGCGAGTACAGTTCCCGGAACCGCATACCCCATAGAAGATAAACGCATCAAAGCCACGCTAAAACGATTTTGTTTCAAGCGAGCATAGAAGTTTAGAATCAAGGCGACAGTAACAGCCACTATCGCTGCAGTTAGCGATACTTTGAGACTGTTAATCGCATATTCTCGGAACTCTGCGGTCCAGCTTTGTTCGAAATAAGTGTATGCATAACTGAGAAGTTGTAGCAGTGGGAAGATAAAGGCAGTAGCCACTAATCCCCAACACCAGAACATTGCAAACCACTTTTTCCAACCGCTTAGTTGATAGCGAAAATCTTCATGGCTATTGAATTGAGTCTGATACAGCTTCTGCTTGCGTCGGCTATAACGTTCAGCACTAAGCAATAGCAGCACTATTACCAACATAATGGCTGAAATTTTAGCGGCGGCATTAAGGTTGGAATAGTTTAACCAAGTGTCATACACCGCAGTGGTCAGTGTGCTGATCGCAAAGTAATTAACCGTACCGAAATCACCGATAGTCTCCATTGCCACCAGCGATAACGCGACCGCAATAGAAGGGCGAGCCAAAGGTAGAGAGATGCGTCTAAAGCTTTCCCATGGCGTGCATTTGAGCAATCGCGCTGACTGTAGCAGAGAAACGTTTTGCTCCATAAACGTTGCACGACACAATAAATAGACGTAAGGATAAAGCACTAAAGCCAGCACAAGGCTGGCTCCGGCTAAACTGCGGATATCAGGAAACCAATACTCTCCGGCTTGCCAACCGGTTAACTCTCTTAACCACACTTGTACTGGGCCAGCATAGTCAAACCAGCCAGTAAAAATATAACCCACGATATAACCGGGAATCGCTAAAGGGAGCACCAAAGCCCATTGAAGAATTTTTTCTCCGGGAAGCTTACACATTGCCATAATCCATGCACTTGGTATCCCAAATAACAGAGATAATGCCATCACGCTGACGACAAGGACGATGGTATTTTGAGCATAGGTGGGCATCACTGTTGCCATCAGATGAGCGAATACGTCATCCGTGTGGCCAACAGCGGTAAAAAATATGGCTAAGATCGGCAAAACCAGTAGTGCGGCGAGAACAACACTACTGGTTTTCCATACAAGATGTTTTTCTTTCATTGCCTATTACAACAAGACAATTTGAGATGCATAAACAGGTGCAAAGACATCTCATATCGCTTTTAAAAGAAGGGGAAAACTTCCCCCTCAACAAACTAAAGATCGAATTTTACTTCATCCAGCAGCTTGATGGCTACCGTATGGTTGTCAGCAATTTCTTCTAAAGGTAGTGAATCAGACTTAAAGTCACCCCAAGATGCGACAAGTTCAGAACGCTCTACGCCTGGTTTCACAGGGTATTCGAAGTTCACTTCTGCATACATATGCTGAGCTGTTTCACCCGTCAGGAATTCCATCAATTTCACAGCATTGTCACGGTTTGGAGCGTATTTAGCCATAGCCATACCACTCACGTTTACGTGTGTACCTTTTGCATTTTGCCCAGGGAAGTTGATGTATACAGACTCTGCCCAAGCTTTTTGTTCTTTATCTTCCAGCATTTTACCTAGGTAGTAGCTGTTGCCTAAAGAAAGATCACATAGACCTTCTTTAATTGCACGAACTTGATCACGGTCGTTACCTTGAGGTTTACGAGCAAGATTCGCTTTCAAACCTTCCAACCAAGTTTTGGTTTCTGCTTCACCGTAGTTAGCCACCATAGATGCAACCAACGCGATGTTGTATGGGTGCTTACCACTACGAGTACAGATTTTACCCTTATATTCAGGCTTAGCTAAATCAAGATAGTTAAAATCATCGCCCAATTTGCCTACGCGGTCACGTGAAGAGTAAACACTACGTGTACGAATGGTTAGTGCAAACCACTCATCGTTGCTATCACGGTATTGAGCAGGAATGTTTTCATCAATGACAGAGCTGTTCACTGGCTGAGTTAATTTCTTATCAGACAGTTCAAACAGACGACTAAACTCAGAAGTCAGTACGATATCAGCAGGGCTGTATTCACCTTCTTGTGCTAACTTTTCTGCAATACCTTCTTTTGCAAACTTCACGTTTACCTTAATACCAGTTTCTTTGGTGAACTCATTAAACATTGGTTCAATAAGGAAAGGCTGGCGGTAAGAGTAAACATTCACTTCCTCAGCAGCCATTGCAGAAGGGGCTAAAGTGCTTAATGCAAGTGCAGAAAGGGTAAGCATCTTTTTCATCGTTCAAACCTAATATGTAGTGATAATGATAACGTTTTTTATTTGCATAAATTATATTGGCCATTTTTGCCGAAAACAATCTTAAAAAATAAAAAACCTGCTACATGAGCAGGTTTTTTTTCGACGAAGTTCTAAATATTAATTATTTAATTACTGAGAACTCAGGATAGGCTTCAACACCACAGTCGTGCATGTCCATACCTTCTAGCTCTTCTTCTTCAGATACTCGGATACCCATTGTTGCTTTTAGGATACTCCAAACCACTAGGCTTGCTACGAACACCCAACCGAAGATAACGACTGCACCTAGAAGCTGAGAACCAAATGATGCATCTGCATTGCTTAGTGGAACAACCATCAGGCCGAAGAAACCACACACACCGTGTACAGAGATAGCACCTACTGGATCATCGATTTTCAGTTTATCTAGAGCAATGATACTGAACACTACGATTGCACCAGCTACCACACCGATAGCCACAGAGTATAGTGGTGATGGTGATAGTGGGTCTGCAGTGATAGCAACTAGACCAGCTAACGCGCCGTTTAGAACCATAGTTAGGTCAGCTTTACCCCAAGTTGTTTTACACACAAGTAGTGCTGCAATCGCACCTGCAGCTGCTGCTGCGTTAGTGTTTAGGAAGATTTTACCAACTGCAGTTGCGTTCTCGAAATCAGAAACCATTAACTGAGAGCCGCCGTTGAAACCAAACCAACCGAACCACAGGATAAGTGTACCTAGAGTAGCAAGTGGCATGTTTGAACCTGGAATTGGGTAAACTTCACCATTCTTACCGTACTTACCTTTACGAGCACCGAGTAAGATAACACCAGCTAGAGCTGCTGCTGCACCTGCCATGTGTACGATACCTGAACCTGCAAAGTCACTGAAACCAGCGTCAGACAGGAAGCCACCACCCCAAGTCCAGTAACCTTCGATTGGGTAGATAAATGCTGTTAGAACAATAGAGAAGATTAGGAATGCCCATAACTTCATACGTTCCGCAACCGCACCTGATACCACAGACATTGAAGTTGCAACGAATACTACTTGGAAGAAGAAATCTGACTCTAGAGAGTGGTCAGCGCCTTCAGCTTGAGAGCCGATTAGTGTACCGAATGAAGGTAACCAACCCGCTTCTGCGTTATCTACGTACATGATGTTGTAACCAACGATTAAGTACATAGTGCACGCGATAGCGTAAAGCACAAAGTTTTTGGTCAGAATTTCAGTGGTGTTTTTTGAACGAACCAGACCCGCTTCCAGCATTGCAAAACCTGCAGCCATCCACATTACTAGTGCGCCTGAAATTAAGAAGAAGAAAGTATCCAGTGCGTAGCGTAACTCCGCTACAGTTACTGACAGTTCCATAATAGTTGTCTCCAATCCCTGATTCTTAAAGTGCTTCTACGTCCATTTCGCCAGTGCGAATACGAACAGCATGACTTAAGTCATAAACAAATATTTTACCGTCACCAATTTTGCCTGTATGAGCAGCTTTGATGATTGCTTCAACAACACGGTCTACGTTGTCTGCTTGTGTAGCGATTTCGATTTTTACTTTAGGTAGGAAATCCACTTGGTATTCCGCACCGCGGTAAAGCTCTGTGTGACCTTTCTGACGACCGAAGCCTTTTACTTCTGATACTGTCATCCCTTCGATGCCAACATCAGCTAAAGCTTCGCGTACATCGTCAAGTTTGAATGGTTTGATGATTGCGTTTATGAGTTTCATCGCGTCCTCTCTGAAGCTGTAGTCCATTAACTCTAATCCCATTCTAGTAATCCAAGGTACGTGCCAACTTTTTAACTCATTGATATATATAAACTTAGAGTAATATTAGTCCCAAAAAAAGAAAGGGTCGCACAAATATTGTGCAACCCTTTCCCAAAAATAATGCGCTCAAGCCATTCTTCACCACTTAAGTGCACACTGTAAAAGTCAGTCATCTAATAGTTTTGGATGAACTCACTCCACTGTCTCATCATTGACTCAAAATCTTCCAAACCACATTCGGCGGTACTTTCACTATCGTAAAGCTCAAATTCGCTTTCAAACTCAATATCATGGCTGTAACCAAGCGCGTTTTCCTGCACAGTCACTTCACTCCCTAACACCGAAAGAGAGATCTCTTTTCCTGCCAGTTTCCACTCTTTTGCTGGACTTTGGTGCACTTGGTCGAGTAACGAAAACACTTGCTCAATCTTTGTGCGATCTTTACCTATCTCTTCCTGCAGCCAACGAGCCACTACCTGGTGCTCCATGTTGCAGCTAACGTAATATTCACCCATTAAGGTGTTTTTCGTAAATTCAAATTCCATGGGTTTCTCTATTAATACCGAGATCAGGTACTATTATCGGCAAATTCGTATTCTAACGCCATTCTCAGCATGAAACTAAACGAAACTATCGCTCGCCAAATCGTTGAACGCACCATGAAAATCATTCCTTATTCCGTCAATGTTATGGATGAACAAGGAAGAATCATTGGTTCAGGAGACCCGTCTCGCCTGCAACAAAAACACGAAGGAGCGGTATTAGCCAGCACCGAGCGCCGCGTGGTTGAAATTGATCAAGCCACCTCCGCCCGCCTTAAAGGCGTCAAACCTGGGATTAATTTACCAATCGTGCACCACGAACAAGTATTGGGTGTTGTGGGGATTTCCGGCGAGCCTTCGCAAGTTCATCATTATGGTGAGTTAGTGAAGATGACGGCTGAGTTAATCGTCGAACAAGCTGAACTGATGGAACAAGTGCAGTGGGATAAGCGTCATCGAGAAGAGTTGGTGATGCAACTGATATCAGCAGAAGAGAGCGACGAACAAAAACTCGCCACCATTGCACAACGTCTTGATATCGACATCAATGAACCCAGAATCGCAACCATCATCAAGCTGATAGCACTAGACGATAACACGCTAACGCTAGAGCATATGCAGCATCTTGTTCATCTGCTTGAATATCCTGAACGGAATAACCTCGTCGGTATTTTATCGGTTTCAGAACATGAAGTGGTGGTACTCAAACCTGCATCGGTATTCGGTGATGAGTGGAATCCGGATAAAGAACGTCAACGCGTAAAATCATTGCTTAAACGTATCAATAAAGAAGCAGGATTTCGCGTGCGCGTCGCGGTGGGAGATTACTTCCCTGGCATCAATGGCCTTACTCGTTCATATCAAAGCGCAAAAACTACGTTACAAGTAACACGCAAACTAAAAGGTACGATTTTCTTTTTCCACGATCATCAGTTACCCGTTTTACTCAGTGCGATGCAATATCAAAACTGGCAGAGAGAAAAACTGCTCACTCCATTATTGGAACTGCAAAAACATGACCGTCAGGGGCTACTGCAAAAGACTATCGAAGCATATTTGTTATTAAATTGTGATCCAGCTAAAACCTGCCAAGAGCTACATATTCACCGAAATACTCTGCGTTATAGACTCGATAAGATTAATGAGCTCATATCACTAGATATCAATAAGTTAGAAGACAAAATACACTTATATTTGGCATTAAAATTGTACTAAATAAACATAAGGAATGTTCAATTGCACAATTTAAACCCAATTTAAAAACTCAATCCTGTGCGTTTGCACAATTCAATTCATTTCAAAACCACGATAATGCCCCTAGCTAGTGAGAAACATACAAATAAACATCATATCTCGTTAGCTAATTACTCGTCGAACCTGAAAGATCGACCAACAAACTTACCGTCCTTAACCCTACTCGGAGTTTTCACATGGAGCTGATACTCATATTGTTGGCGGTGATTGGCTTTATCGTCATCGCTACTACAAAGTTCAAGTTACACCCATTCTTAGCATTAATCAGTGCCGCTTTTATCGCTGCATTTGCTTACGGCTTACCCGCTGATAGCATCGCTAAAACCATCACCAGTGGTTTTGGTGGGATCCTAGGCTACATCGGTTTGGTGATTGTCTTAGGTACCATTATTGGTGTTATCTTGGAAAAAAGTGGCGCTGCTATCACTATGGCAGATAGCGTCATTCGTATCTTGGGTGACCGATTCCCTACCCTAACAATGACAATCATCGGCTACATCGTTTCCATTCCTGTATTTTGCGATTCTGGCTTTGTTATTTTGAACTCACTTAAAGAGTCACTCGCTAAACGTCTGCGCACTTCCAGTGTTGCAATGAGTGTAGCGTTAGCAACAGGCTTATACGCAACCCACACCTTCGTTCCACCAACACCAGGTCCTATCGCCGCTGCAGGTAACTTAGGTCTGGAGTCGAATCTTGGATTAGTTATTGGTGTCGGTGTCTTTGTTGCCGCAGTAGCTGCTCTTGCAGGTATGCTTTGGGCGAATCGCTTCAAAGACGTTGCCCCAGATAACATCGACGAAGCACATCAAGAACTAAACCAAGATTGGAAAGCACTGAAAGAGTCTTACGGTAAGCTACCTACAGCTGGCCAAGCATTCTCTCCGATCTTTGTGCCAATTCTGTTTATCTGTTTAGGCTCTATTGCAAAGTTCCCATCTTATCCATTGGGTCAGGGAATTGTTTTTGATGTTTTGGCGTTCTTAGGCCAGCCTCTGGTTGCATTGTTTATGGGTTTGCTACTTTCTATTCGTCTGCTTAAATCAGACGACAAGGCAGAAGAGTTCGGTCAAAGAATCAGCCAAGGCATTACATCTGCTGCACCTATTTTGCTAATTACAGGCGCTGGTGGTGCATTTGGTGCAGTGCTGAAAGCAACAGAGCTAGGCAGTTACTTAGGTGAGACGTTATCAAGCTATGGCGTAGGTATCTTTATGCCATTTATCGTAGCTGCCGCATTGAAAACTGCACAAGGCTCTTCAACAGTTGCACTGGTTACGACCTCTGCTCTTGTCGCTCCGATGTTAGCTCAACTAGGCTTAGATACTGAAATGGGTCGAGTACTGACCGTTATGGCGATTGGTGCAGGTGCAATGACAGTGTCTCATGCCAACGACAGTTTCTTCTGGGTTGTTTCTCAGTTCAGCCGCATGAGTGTGGGTTTGGCGTACCGCGCACAGACCACAGCAACATTGATTCAAGGTGTGACAGCCATGGCGCTGGTTTACCTATTAAGCCTGATTTTACTGTAAGAGAGAGTTCATGAAGATAGTTATTGCACCTGATTCTTTTAAAGAAAGTCTGTCCGCAATGGAAGTGGCGACTGTTATTGAACAAGGATTTAAACAAGTCTTTCCTCACGCAGACTACGTCAAAGTACCAATGGCAGACGGTGGCGAAGGCACGGTGCAATCCTTGGTGGATGCAACGGGTGGCCGCATTATCGCTTGCCAAGCAACCAATCCACTGGGGCAACCTGTTGAAGGTTTTTATGGACTATTAGGTGACGGTGATACTGCCGTCATCGAAATGGCTGCGGCTTCCGGTTTACATTTGGTTCCTCAAGCAAGCCGAAATCCACTGTGCACAACCTCGTACGGTACAGGTGAATTGATTCTGGCTGCTTTGAATCACAACGTAAAACGCATCATTGTTGGACTCGGTGGTAGCGCCACTAACGATGCTGGTCTCGGCATGTTACAAGCTTTAGGAGTTCAGTGTTTGGATGCGCAAGGTTTAGCTTTGCCAGCTGGAGGATCTTCGTTAAACAAGCTTGACACTATTGATCTTTCAACCTTGGATACTCGTCTTCAGCAAGTGGAATTACTGGTTGCTTGCGATGTGGATAATCCACTATGTGGTGCTCATGGTGCTTCTGCCGTATTCGGCCCGCAAAAAGGGGCTACGCCAGAGATGGTAGAAACTCTTGATCGGGCTTTGAAGCACTTTGCTGACGTGGTTAAAAAAGATCTTAATAAAGATATTTTGCCTCTTTCTGGTGGCGGTGCTGCCGGAGGAATGGGCGCCACTTTAGTCGGAGTGTTGAACGCGGAGCTACAACCGGGCGTTGATATCGTCATTGAAGCAATAAAGCTCGATAGCTTGGTACAAGATGCCGATCTAGTGATCACAGGTGAAGGGCGCATAGATAGTCAGACCATACATGGGAAAACTCCTATCGGTGTCGCACGTACAGCCAAACGTTATGGTAGAAAAGTGATCGCGATTGCTGGATGTTTTACACCTGACTATGGTGTGGTTCATGATCATGGTTTGGATGCAGTCTTCGCGATTGTTAACCGCTCCGTTGATCTCGATACTGCATTACAGGAAGCTGAACTTAACCTGCTGCAAACATCAAGCAATATAGCTAGGTTGCTCAAGCTCGCGTAACAATATCAAGCTCTCTCCAACAGCTAAAAAGCCACTTATTCAAGTGGCTTTTTATTACGTTTATGATTACGTATCTTTATTAAGCGACAATACGTGAGTGTCTTTATCGCAGCCATCCGCTTTGAATTGATAATAAAAAAACCGCCGATTTTCATCAGCGGTTTTAATCATTAAAGTTTCACCAAGGTTACTTATGCCGGCTCTTGGAAAATTACCGTGTCAGCTTTCTTGGTGTAATCCGCCATACGGTGGAAATTTAGGTAACGGTATGTATCCGCAGCAGTTGCGTTAATTTGCTCTGCGTATTGTAGGTACTCTTCTTTGGTCGGGATACGACCTAGAATTGCACCAACAGCCGCAAGTTCTGCTGAAGATAGATACACATTTGCACCAGTACCGAGACGGTTCGGGAAGTTACGTGTTGACGTAGACATTACCGTTGATTTGTCCGCTACGCGAGCTTGGTTACCCATACATAGTGAACATCCCGGAGTTTCAATACGAACCCCAGCACGGCCAAAGATACCGTAGTAACCTTCTTCTGTTAGCTGATCGCGATCCATCTTAGTTGGCGGAGCCACCCATAGACGCGTTTCTAGCTGACCATTGAACTTCTCAAGCAGTTTACCCGCCGCACGGAAGTGACCAATGTTTGTCATACATGAACCAATGAACACTTCATCGATTTGAGTGCCTTGAACCTCAGATAGAAGACGAGCATCATCTGGATCGTTTGGCGCACAAAGAATTGGTTCTTTAATGTCTGCAAGATCGATTTCGATTACGTGAGCGTATTCTGCATCTTTATCTGCACTCATTAGCTCAGGGTTTGCTAACCACTCTTGCATCGCTTTAATACGACGTTCAATCGTACGCACATCACCGTAGCCTTCAGCGATCATCCACTTAAGCATAGTGATGTTAGAGTTTAAGTACTCTTCGATTGATTCTTGAGACAGTTTCACTGTACAACCCGCTGCAGAACGTTCTGCAGAAGCATCTGAAAGTTCGAATGCCTGCTCAACCGTGAGGTGCTCAACACCTTCGATTTCTAGTACGCGACCAGAGAATTCGTTGATCTTACCTGCTTTCTCTACAGTCAACAGACCTTGCTTGATGCCGTAGTAAGGGATTGCATGTACTAGGTCACGTAGTGTGATACCCGGCTGCATTTCGCCTTTGAAACGAACCAAGATAGATTCAGGCATATCAAGAGGCATAACGCCTGTTGCTGCTGCAAACGCAACAAGACCAGAACCCGCAGGGAAAGAGATACCCAATGGGAAACGAGTATGTGAGTCACCACCAGTACCAACGGTATCTGGAAGCAGCATACGGTTTAGCCATGAGTGGATAACACCATCACCCGGACGTAGTGATACGCCACCACGGTTCATGATGAAATCAGGCAGTGTGTGGTGAGTATTCACGTCTACTGGCTTTGGATACGCTGAAGTATGACAGAATGACTGCATCACTAGGTCAGCAGAGAAGCCCAGACACGCAAGGTCTTTCAGCTCGTCACGAGTCATAGGGCCAGTAGTATCTTGAGAACCAACCGTTGTCATTTTCGGTTCACAGTAAGTACCCGGACGAATACCTTCTACGCCACACGCTTTACCCACCATTTTCTGAGCAAGCGTAAAGCCTTTGCCGCTGTCAGCAACAGGTACTGGGCGACGGAACACATCAGATGCGCTCAAGCCTAAAGATTGACGAGCTTTATCTGTTAAACCACGACCAACGATCAATGGGATACGACCGCCAGCACGAACTTCATCAATCAGTACGTCAGTTTTTAGTTTGAAGGTAGCCAGTACTTCACCAGTTTCGTGGTTACATACTTTGCCTTCGAATGGATAGACGTCAATTACGTCACCCATGTTCATTTTCGATACGTCAACTTCGATTGGTAGCGCGCCAGCGTCTTCCATAGTGTTAAAGAAGATTGGAGCAATCTTACCGCCCAGCACATAACCGCCAGCGCGTTTGTTTGGAACGAATGGGATGTCGTCACCCATGAACCAAAGCACAGAGTTAGTCGCTGATTTACGAGATGAGCCCGTACCTACGACGTCACCAACGTACACTAGCTGATGGCCTTTCTCTTTAAGCGCTTCGATTTGCTTAATTGGACCAATGCTGCCTGGTTGATCTGGATTAATACCGTCACGTTCGTTTTTCAGCATTGCTAAAGCGTGTACAGGGATATCAGGACGAGACCATGCATCTGGTGCTGGTGACAAGTCATCCGTGTTTGTCTCACCTGTTACTTTAAATACAGTCAGAGTGATTTTTTCTTGTAGCGCAGGTTTAGACAGGAACCATTCTGCGTCAGCCCAAGATTGAAGGACTTGTTTTGCGAGTTCATTACCTGCTTTTGCTTTCTCTTCTACATCATAGAAAGCATCAAACATAAGCAGAGTATGAGATAGAGCTTCAGCAGCAATAGGTGCTAGTTCAGCGTCATCAAGAAGTGAAACCAGTGGCTCGATGTTGTAGCCACCTTGCATGGTACCTAGTAGTTTTGCAGCTTTTGCACGACTGACTAGAGGAGAAGTTACTTCCCCTTTCACGATAGCCGTTAGGAAACCCGCTTTTACATAAGCAGCTTCATCAACGCCCGGTGGAATACGGTTTTCAAGCAGATCAAGGATGAATTCTTCTTCACCTTGAGGGGGATTCTTTAACAGTTCAACAAGTCCAGCAACTTGCTCTGCATCTAGGGGTTTAGGTACAACTCCTTCAGCGGCACGCTCTTCGACGTGTTTACGGTAGGCTTCAAGCACGACTTTTTTCCTCTCATTGCGGTTCACCTAATAATTATAAAAATGTAAGTGAACATCCTTGGAAACTTGGCTCTCCGTTGCCCTTGTTTTCATTCAAATATGACTGAGAAACAGCGCCCTAGAGGCCAAACTGTGGGCGTCAGAATAGCAAATTTAACGATAAATTAAAATCTCATCATTTTGACCAACATAGCAACTTAAGACTAAAGTTTGACGATTCTCACCATTAAACTTTATCCCTCATCACTTAAACGTGGTTCCTAGAATCAAATATAACGAATCGAAATTCTGCTCTGTGCGTCCATAACCGAACATTACAGGCCCTATTGGCGAATCAACACATGCAAAAACAGACGCTGCACCATATAAAGGAGCCTCTTCTAGACTTAAATCAGGGTCAGACCAAACGCCTCCATACTCAATCGACGCCCCAAGATATACAGGCGATGCGAAGAGTCCAAAGTCATTGTCAAACCAGCGATAACGGTAAATCAAACTGGTATACGCTTTGTTTTGTCCAATCAGACTGTTGCGCGGTATACCGGACAAATTCAAAAAACCACCGATGGTTTTAGGATCAATCGGTGTGGAAGAGTTCTTACTTTTTACAATTCCATACTCTGCATTTCCGACCAAAGTATGGCGTTTATAGCTTTGTGCAGCGACAAATTTGGTCGAAAGTTCATAAACCGTATCTTCACCATCCTCTTCCATTACAGAGGAATTAGAATAGGAATCATCATGAGAAATCAGATATTCGAAGTCTAAATAGACACCTTGAGTCGGCAAGCTGAAACTGTCTAATGTATCAATCCGATAACTGGCAAATAATCCTTGGCGTTTAAAAGATACATCCCCTATATCTGGTAAATTTGAGAGTTCTGCACTACCGTCTGTATAACGAATACCAATTTTCGCTTCACTCCACAGCGCGCTCTGATATCCAATCGCAGCTTCTGCTACCCACTCCAAATAAGAGACAGGTACATAGTTTTTGCTTGCTTCTAAGCCGGTATTATCAAATCCACTGATTGGCACATTTCGCTTATCATTAGTGTATCGTCCAGACAGCGTTGTAAATGCCTTTTGTGTGGAAAATAGTGGGGAGTAAAATTCCGCTTCAAGGCGTTTATCCGTACCACCATCCATATTGATCATGACTCCAGCACCGCTGGAGTTAAGATCAGTGAAATTGGTTGAAATGCCAATCGAATACTGGCTGTCAGTGGTAAAGTCGTCTTCCAAGAAAAAGCGGAAATTGGCATAATTTGGCCCCCACGATTTTTCTCTCACATCAACGACCAGCTCTTCATCACCTTCATTTTCTTGATATTTGTAACTGACCAGTTCAAACCTATCTAACGCATAAAGATTTTCGACACTTGTTTCTATTTCTTCAGTTGTCAACGCCTTACCTTGATCTAGGTTTAATAGGTTTTTCAGTAACAAATCACTGTAGTGACTGTTGTTATTGAGAATGACCTTATCAACAACAACTTCATCACCATATTTCAACTCACGTCTGCGTTCTTCTTTTTCATCAATGTATTTCTGGTAATCCGCACTGCTCAGTGACAAATGAGATAATGCCTGCTGATTTTCTATTGCTGCCTGATAACCCTTCTCAAAAGCATCTGGCATACGCTCGAATTCAGTGGTCTCCATCTGCCCGACTTGAGGCTTCAGAAAAACATCGCCGTCTGTCAACATATCAGCTTGGTCTTGAGTGCTGCGGCGAACAAGATAGTTTGACAGTTGATCAGCCATGGTTAAGAAGTTGGTAAAGTCTTCCTGAGCTTTGTAATCCGTACTGATATCTACCGCAATGACAATGTCCGCGCCCATTTCTCTGGCAACATCAACAGGCATGTTATTGGTTACACCACCGTCCACCAGCAGATGTCCATCAACTTCATAAGGAGGTAACGCACCGGGAACAGACATGCTCGCCATCATGGCGTCAACCAGATAACCCTTATCGAGTACAACAGGTTGAAGTTCAACAATATCCGTTGCTACCGCGCGATAAGGAATGGCAAGCTGATTGAAGGATTCAAACGGAGAGAGGTTGCCAGTAGTCACACGCAGAATACGTAACATGTTCTGCCCTTGAACCACGCCTTTAGGAGCGCGCACTTCCCACCAGTGAATACCTAAATCCGTTGTCAGTTGATAACGGTCTTCGTATTCTTTATCTCGCACAAGACGTTGACTACGACTTACGCGATCGCGATAACCACTGTTCCAGTCAACGCTATAAATCAGGCTTTCTATTTCAGAGGCGCTCATACCCGTGGCATACAAACCACCGACATAAGCCCCCATACTGGTACCAGTCACGATATCGACAGGAATGTGCATTTCTTCCAGAGCTTTTAGCACGCCGATATGTGCAGCGCCTTTAGCGCCGCCACCTGCGAGTACCAACGCAATTTTAGGGCGCTTGGTTTGGGGCTGTTCTATTTGAATAGATTTCGTTTGTGAATCCGCAACGTTAGCGAAAACGCTAAATGGAAGCACCACATTCGCCAAGCAGATAAAACAGAGTAACTTATAAGTCACACTACGCCCTCAATCCCTTAAAATTCAAAATACTATAAACTTCGGCCTCTACCACTGGAAGAGTTTTTTTATCCATTCCACAGGGCGATTCTCACACTGCTTCTTCCAGTCGCCATTCGGATCCCACACCGGAAGTTTAAAATCGTTGCCACAGTCCAGAGCGAGAGCACCGCTGCTCTTGTTCGAGAAGCCCACAGTGGTAACACCATTCGGCCATGGCAAGATCAGTTTCTCTGGAATCCGATACTGCAGATACTGAGCATAAACACGCAGAGCACCACTTGAGCCAGTTAAAGCTGTAGGTTTGTTATCATCTCGTCCTAGCCAGATTGTCGTTACTTCTCGACCATCAACGCCCACGAACCAGCTATCTCGGCTGTCATTACTGGTACCTGTTTTTCCTGCAAGCGCAGCCCAAGCAAACTGGTTTTGCAGGTAACGTCCTGTTCCTTCTAACACGCCACGTTTCATGGCGTATGTTGTGAGCCAAGCCGCTTGTTGATCGACAGCTTGATACACTTTAGGAATAGACTGGTAGAGAACATTGCCTTCTAAATCCAATACCGAACGTAGCGCAGACATCGGTGCTCTTTTGCCAGAGTTGGTTAACGTCTGATACATCTGTGCCACCTGATATGGTGAGAGCGAGAATGAACCAAGCAACATCGATGGCACAGGGCGAATTTCACTTTTATCGACACCCAGTTGCTGCAAGGTATCTGAAACCTTATCGATACCCAGAGACATCCCCAATTGCACCGTTGGCACGTTCAAAGATTTAGCCAAAGCCATATATAGAGGCACATCACCGCGATACTGGCGATCAAAGTTTCTTGGGCTCCAAACGCTGCCTTCACTGCCTTTTAATGAGATTGGCTTATCGACTAAGGTGGTCGCTAAGTTGTATTTTTCAGGCTGAGCCAATGCGGTAAGATAAACCGCTGGCTTCACCAGAGATCCAATCGGTCTTCGCGCATTAAGCGCACGGTTGAACCCTTCATAGCCAGCTCGTTTACCGCCCACCATTGCGCGAATTTCACCACTATGACGGTCAACAGCAATCGCTGCGGCTTCCAAATCTTTGCCTGCCGTTTTTTCTAACTCTGGAACTTTATTCGCGATCGCTTGTTCCAGTTTGGCTTGCGATACAGGGTCAAGAGAAGTGAAAACACGCAATCCTGAATCTGATTTAAAATCACGCCCAAGTTTCTCATTCAATTCAATAGAAAGCTGCTGGAAATAGGCTGGCTGACGGCTGGCAATGCGTGCCACTTTTTGCACATCCAACGGACGAGTCACCGCTTGCTCATATTGCTTAGCGGTTAGGATGTCTTGATCCATCATCAGACGCAGAACTAAGTCTCGACGCTCTTTTGCTCTTTCTGGATAACGCATTGGGTTGTAATAGGAAGGACCTTTGACCATACCCACCAGCAGTGCCAGTTGATCAATGCGCAGTTCTTGCAGCGGCTGACCAAAATAAAGGCGAGACGCCAGACCAAAACCATGCACGCCTTCTTTACCATTCTGGCCTAAATACACTTCGTTCAGATACGCTTCCAGAATGCGGTCTTTGCTGTACCGGTAATCAATGATCAGCGCCATATACGCTTCACGCAGCTTACGCCACAAGGTTCTGTCGCTGGACAAGAAGATATTTTTAGCTAACTGCTGAGTCAGAGTACTGCCACCTTGTACTGTACGACCCGCTTTGAGGTTCACCATCATAGCGCGCGCAATGGCCAGTGGAGAGACTCCGTCGTGTTGATAGAAGTGTCTGTCTTCGGTGATTAACAGAGCATCGATCATCACTTCAGGGAATTGCTCGCGACGTAAAAACAGACGCTGTTCTTGAACATCTTTCTCAAGCATCCCAAGCATCTTGGGTTCTAAGCGCAGATAGCCCAGGTCACCCTTTTGCTCCAATGATTGAATACGTTGTACACCGTTTTCATCGAAATTGATCATAACGTGACGATCTGGTTCTGGTCCGTCAGAAAACTCAAACGGACGACGAATCATTTCAATACGTGTTGAAGACGCGGAATACTCGCCAGCATATCTTGGGTTAGCGACTTTTCTGTAGTTCAGTACATCAAGCTCATTACGAAGCTCTTTAATACTTAAATTGTCTCCGGGTGCAATCTCCAGAATTCTCGCGTAAACAACCGTAGGCAGATCAAATAGCTGCCCTTCAAAACGGTGCTTAATCACACTATCGAGATAAATACCGGCAAAGACCAACAAAGCGATGGCGGCGACACCTACTTTCCAACCAATCCCCCACAACCGCTTTAACCAAGACTTAGGGCGGTTCGGTTTGTTTGACGGAGTGCGAGATCTTGAAGACGGTTTAGCCGACGTTTTTCTTTTACTTTCCGATTTCGGGTTACTGCGTTTATTTGTCATGAATTCAATTGTCGTTTTGTTTTAGTAGTTGCAACGTGATTTGCAGGATCGTCTGGCCAAACATGTTTCGGGTATCGGCCTTTCATCTCTTTTTGCACTTCTTTATATGCACCAGCCCAAAAACCAGCGAGATCGCGCGTCACCTGTAATGGTCTTTGCGCTGGTGACAGCAGTTCCATCACGATAGCTTGACGCCCCTTGGCAATAACGGGTGACGTTTTTTCACCAAACACTTCCTGCATTCGAACCGATAACACTGGCTCTTTTCCACATTGATAACGTATTTTCTTATGTGTTCCGGTTGGCAATACATGGGTAACTGGCAACCATTCATCTAACTGCTGATTGAGCGGCCACCCCAACCGAGCATTAAGTGCTTCAATAAGCGGTACTTTCTGCAAAGCTTTCACTGAGGTAATGCCAATCAAGTAAGGCTCTAGCCACTCTCTTAGATCGTTTAATAAGCTTGCGTCATCCATCGCAGGCCACTCTTCATCATCGAGCCATTCAATGCCACAGCGCACTCGTTCCAGCCACTGTACGGTTTCTTCGCTCCAGTTTAAAACCGAAAGGCCTTTACGCTCGACATAATTAAGCAAGGCTTGCGTCATTTTTTGTTTATCTGGCTCAGGTAACGCTCGACGTCGAATAACAAGCTCTCCCAAGCAACAACGCTCTTCGGCGACAAGCCTCCCGGCTTTTTCATCCCAATCCACCTGCTCACTGGTCACAAATAAAAAGCCAAACTGAGATTCCAAAGCATCGATATCCAGATCCAGTGCGAAAAAGATCCGGCTTGACTGGCTTATTTGGTTTGAAGAACCCAGCGAACGCATAAGATCAAGAGCGACCACATAATCACTTCCCGCCAGAGGTTGTGACTCATCGATAAAAGCACCATGTCCGTTTGCCAGCAAAAACTGACCGTATCCCTGACCTCGCTTCTGAGCAATACGGTCTGGAAAAGCTAAACAAGCGACCAGAGGCAACAATGAACTCTTTACCTGACTAAGAGAAAAAACCGCATCCAGCTTATTGGCTAAGGTGTTCGCTCTTTGCGTCATTTGTTTAGATTTAGGGTGACTTCCCTGTTGCCAGCGATGCAAACTGTGTTGCAAATCGAGTATCTGTCTTTCAGGCTCTTCAAGCAGCGCGGCTAATGCTATTGCGCTATTAAAAAGTGCGGAATTCTCGTTTTCCACTTTTAGCAACATGGCTGCAATTCGGGGTTCAACACCCAAGCGATGCGCCTCTTTACCCATTGCTGTTAACTGATTTTGCTTGTCCATCAGACCTAAAGATTGCAACAGAGATGCCGCCTGATTTATCGCTGATATCGGCGGTAAATCTAACCATTGCAGTTCATTAGCATTTTTGACACCCCATTGAGCCAATTCCAGCATCAGAGGTGCAAGGTCACTTTGCAAAATTTCCGGTGCTGAAACTTTCGGCTGCTGATTAAACTGAGCTTCACTGTATAAACGTACGCAAATACCTGCTTCTAAACGACCAGCACGACCAGCACGCTGTTCGGCGGACGATTGAGCAATCCGCATCTGTTCTAAGCGGGTGATTCCGGTTTTCAAATCAAAACGTGCCACGCGTTCCAAACCAGAATCCACCACCATGCGAATACCTTCAATGGTCAGTGATGTCTCCGCAATGTTGGTCGCGAGAACCACTTTACGCTTTCCTTCTGGCGCTGGCGAAATCGCCTTTTGCTGTTCGGCAAAACTCATCTGTCCGTAAATCGGGCAAACATCGACTTCACTTGGAAGGTCATTAAGTTGATCAGCTAACGCGGTGATGCTGGCAGCACCCGGTAAAAAAGCGAGTAGAGAACCTTGTTCGTTAGATATTAAGGTTCTGATTTGTTTTGCCATTGCAGGAACCAAAGGCTCATTAACACCGATGGGCTGATAACGAACATCAATCGGATAACCGCGACCTTGTGACTCCACATATTCAGCCAAAGGTAATAACTGTTGCAGAGCCGATTGATCTAACGTTGCAGACATCACGATGATTTTAAGATCGTCACGAAGCACGGATTGCACTTCTAAACTGAGCGCCAAAGCCGTATCAGCATGAATGCTCCGCTCGTGGAATTCATCAAAGATCAATGCGCCGATGCCATCCAACTCTGGATCGTTTTGAATCATGCGCGTCATGATGCCTTCTGTCACCACTTCCAAGCGGGTATCACTACTGACCTTTGTTTCTCCTCTCACCCGATAACCGACAGTTTTCCCGACTGACTCCCCTAGTTGTTGAGACAGGTAACGAGCAATGTTTCTCGCTGCCAATCGTCTGGGTTCCAGCATGATGATTTTCCCGTCGACTAAACCTGATTTGAGTAACGCGAGTGGAAAATAGGTCGACTTACCCGCACCGGGAGCCGCTTTTAAAATCAGTTGGGGAGAATGCTCAACACCTGCAAGCAAATCAGGTATTACTGCGAGAATCGGCAGCTGTGACAAGAGAATGTCCTTATGTTTAAATATCCCAGATTAACAACCAAAGCATTGTACATAAAAACAGTACAGGGATCTCGATGCAATTTACACCAGCGCTTGAACGCGCCACATTAGTTAAACGCTACAAACGATTTCTGGCGGATGTTGAGTTAAAAGATGGAAAGCAAATCACTATTCATTGTGCCAATACCGGTGCGATGACGGGATGTGCTGAACCAGGAAACCAAGTTTGGTATTCAACCTCCGATAATCTTAAGCGCAAGTATCCTAATAGTTGGGAACTGACAGAAACAGCGCAAGGCCATCGAATTTGCATCAACACCGCGCGAGCAAACCAACTTGCGGTCGAAGCAATCCAAAACGGAACAATTAAAGAACTGCAAGGTTATGAGCAATTACGCACAGAAGTTAAGTATGGTGCTGAAAATAGTCGCATTGATATCTTGCTCTGTAGCGAATCTAAACCAAACTGTTATGTAGAAGTGAAAAGCGTGACTCTTTTGGATGAGCGCAACATCGAGACAGGGGAAGAGAATCAAAGGGTTGGACAAGGCTATTTCCCCGATGCCGTCACCACTCGTGGGCAAAAACACTTACGAGAGCTGTCAGAAATGGCCCAAAGTGGGAGCAGAGCCATACTTTTGTTCACGGTTTTACATTCGGGGATTGAAAAAGTCTCACCAGCTCGCCATATAGACGCGAACTATTCACAATTGTTAACAATGGCACAAGAAGCAGGCGTGGAAGTACTGTGCTACAAAGCAGAACTTTCAGACAATGAAATACAACTGGTATCGGCAATCGAATTTTCCCATCAATCGTCAAAAAATTGATGAAACCTCCACATTGACGATAACTTTGTAAAACAGTGTTTGCCTCAGTTACTTCTTTTTGCTATAGATACCCGCCTTAAATTGACTGCGATAGCAGTTGACTAGGTGTTAGTAGGAGATGCTGTATGCCAGAATCCAAAAAGAAAACGCTAGGCATCCTAGCCATTGCAGGTGTTGAGCCATACCAAGAAAAAGCCGGTGAAGAGTACATGTCACCTGAGCAAGTGGCTCATTTTACGAAAATTTTACAAGCTTGGCGCAACCAGCTCAGGGAAGAAGTTGATCGCACTGTGCACCATATGCAGGACGAAGCTGCAAACTTTCCAGACCCTGTTGACCGTGCTTCTCAAGAAGAAGAGTTTAGCCTAGAGCTTCGCAATCGTGACCGTGAACGTCGTTTGATTAAGAAGATCGAAAAGACACTCGACAAGCTAAAAGAAGATGACTTCGGCTTCTGTGAGTCTTGTGGTGTTGAAATCGGCATTCGTCGCTTGGAAGCTCGCCCTACTGCTGATCTTTGTATCGACTGTAAAACGCTTGCAGAAATCAAAGAAAAACAGATGATGGGTTAACCCCAACAGATGTCACGAAGGGAGCAATTGCTCCCTTTTTGTTTTGCTATTTTTTCACAAATGTCAGTAAAGATAGCCAACAACAGCATAAAGTTTGATACTTACACTTCTTCTATCCATCAGGTTAAGCAAATATAGGCATTATGAGTTACGTTGGTCGTTTCGCCCCTTCTCCTTCTGGGCCATTACACTTTGGTTCATTAGTCGCCGCTTTAGGCAGTTACTTCCAAGCCAAATCGCAACTTGGCCAATGGTTAGTAAGAATTGAAGACCTCGATCCGCCAAGAGAAATGCCCGGCGCCGCCAGCCTTATATTAAAGGCAATAGAAGCGTATGGATTAGAATGGGATGGAGAGGTTGTTTATCAGAGCCAGCGCCACCATTTATACCAACAGCAAATCGATCAATGGCTCGCATCTGGACAAGCTTACTTGTGCCAATGTACGCGTAAACAAATTAAAGCAGCGGGTGACTTCTATCTTGGAACATGCCGAGATAAAGAGTTAACAAACCGCTCTGAATGCTCAGTGCGACTGCGGATGGATCATCCGGTTTCGTCATTCATCGACCTGAAACACGGCGAGATGACAATACCTGAAGCACTAAGCAGGGAAGATTTTATTATTAAGCGTCGAGATGGTTTGTACGCTTATAACTTAGCAGTAGTGATTGATGACATTGACCAAGGCGTCACAGAGGTTGTACGAGGCGCAGATCTGATTGAGCCAACAGGCCGTCAAATCAGCTTATATAAAACGCTCAACCAAGCGCCGGTAAGCTATCTGCATTTGCCGCTTGCGATGGACATCAACGGCAATAAGTTATCCAAACAAAACCATGCAACAGCGATTGATCCTAACACCCCTAAGCCAACGCTAATTAAAGCGATGCAGTTTTTAGGGTTTAAACTCCCCAAGGATATCGCCGATGGTCGAATTGATGAGATCATCCATTGGGGAACAAAGAATTGGCATATTGAGCAGCTTCCACAGCAGATCGAGATCACACCAAGATTCTCAAATGACGCCTTGTAAGCTATTATTAGCCGCAAATCCAGCCAGTTTGGGCTGTAATCTCAAGGATTAACGGCACAAAAGGCAACACCAATCATTGTAAAACATACATGAATAACAACGACTTAAAAGAAAGCGAACATCACATATATCCAAGCTTAGCTTTGAATATCGTCACGCGCCAAGAGCACAACATTTCGCGTAAGCAGATTAGCGATAACGCGTTAAAGGTGTTGTATCGTCTTCAAGGTGCGGGTTTTGACGCCTACCTAGTCGGTGGTGGTGTTCGAGATTTATTACTCGAAGAAATACCAAAAGATTTCGATATCGCAACCAATGCGACACCAGAAGAAATTCGTCAGTTGTTCCGCAACTGCCGTTTGATTGGTCGTCGTTTCCGCCTTGCACATATCATGTTTGGACGGGACATCATTGAAGTAGCGACGTTCCGTGGACACCATCAGGAACCAAACAAACAGCTGGCTGTGCAGTCAGAAGCTGGCATGCTGCTGCGCGATAACGTCTACGGCACCATAGATGAAGATGCAGAACGCCGTGACTTCACTATCAATGCTATGTACTACAACATCGCCGATTACTCTATCCACGACTACGCAGGTGGTATGGAAGATCTTGAAGACAGACTTGTTCGTCTTATCGGTGATCCGGAAACTCGTTACCGCGAAGATCCTGTACGTATGCTCCGCGCGGTTCGTTTTGCAGTAAAACTGGATTTCGATATTGAAGAAGATACCGCAGCGCCAATTGAAGATTTAGCGCCGCTATTGCGTGACGTTCCTGCTGCTCGTCTCTATGAAGAGATGCTGAAAATGCTGCAATCAGGACACGGTTTGGAAACGTACCACTTAATGCGTGAATACAACCTGTTCCAACAAGTGTTCCCGACCATAGCGCGTCATTTCACCGAAGATTATTCATCACAGGCAGAGCACATGCTCGACTTAGTGCTTGATTCGACGGATTTGCGTATTGAAGAAGGCAAACGCATTAACCCTGCCTTTATGTTTGCCGCAATCTTCTGGTATCCGATGGTTAAACTCGCAGAAGAGATGATGGAAAGCCATAACCTCAACTTCTACGATGCGGTAATGGAAGCGAGCAACAAGATTCTTGATGAAGTGGTCAAGTCGATTGCGATTCCTCGCCGTCACACCGCCACTATGCGCGAAATTTGGCAGCTACAGTTACGTCTACCTCGTCGTAACGGTAAACGCGCTTTCCGTTTGATGGAATTGAATAAATTCCGAGCTGGTTTCGATTTCCTAGAAATGCGCGGTGAAGTTGAAGACGGTGAAGTTAAGCAACTGGCAGATTGGTGGCAAACCTTCCAAACTGCGGGTCGCACTATGCGACAAGCAATGGTGGCTGATTTAGACAGCATTGCTAAACCTTCTGGTACTCGTCGCCGTCGTCCATCGACACGCAAGAAAAAGAGCAAACCAGCATCATGACAGTAGCGTATATCGCAGTAGGCAGTAATCTCAGCGACCCTGTGACTCAAGCCAACAATGCTATTGAAGCACTAACCAAGTTACCGAAGTCGCGTTTTATCGCGGCTTCATCACTGTACAGCAGCACACCTATGGGTCCGCAAAATCAACCCGATTACATCAATGCTGTGGTGGCAGTTGAGACAGAATTAACACCTCTTGAGCTGCTTGATTGCACTCAGGCGATTGAACAGGAACAAGGGCGAGTCCGTAAAGATGAGCGTTGGGGACCAAGAACTCTCGACCTCGACATAGTGCTTTATGGCAACGAAACCATCGATTCTGAGCGATTAACCGTACCCCACTACGGCATGCGTGTCAGAGAATTTGTCCTTTATCCACTTGCAGAAATCGCACCTGAACTGCAACTTCCTGATGGCACATCCCTACAAGAGTTACTTAAATCTGTTCCGCTCAATGGGCTGAGTATTTGGCAATAGCCAAGCTCTGACCAATTGACTTAGTAAGGACATACAATGAAAAAAATAACGATCAACGACCTAATGAAGTGGAAAAAAGAAGGTCGTAAATTTGCGACTTCTACTGCCTATGACGCCAGCTTCGCGCAACTATTTGAAAGCCAAGAGATGCCTGTTCTTTTAGTGGGCGATTCACTGGGTATGGTTCTGCAAGGTGAGAGTGACACTCTACCTGTCAGCGTTGACGATATCGCTTACCACACGCGTTGTGTACGTAAAGGTAGCCCTAACTGCTTGCTAATGGCGGACATGCCGTTCATGAGTTACGCAACGCCTGAACAAGCTTGTGAAAATGCAGCAAAAATCATGCGCGCTGGCGCGAACATGGTGAAAATCGAAGGCGGTGACTGGCTAGTCGATACCGTTAAAATGCTTACTGAGCGTGCTGTACCGGTTTGTGCGCACCTAGGTTTAACGCCTCAGTCAGTGAACATCTTTGGTGGTTACAAAGTTCAAGGTCGTGACCAAGAACAAGCCGATCGTATGGTGAAAGACGCTATTGCACTACAAGAAGCTGGCGCGCAAATCGTTCTTCTTGAGTGTGTACCTGCTGGTTTGGCTGAGCGTATTACCCAAATTTTGGATGTACCTGTTATCGGTATTGGTGCGGGTAACAGCACTGACGGCCAAATTCTGGTAATGCACGATATGTTCGGAATTTCAGCCAATTACATGCCAAAATTCTCAAAGAATTTCCTTGCTGAAACAGGCGACATGCATAAAGCTGTTGCAGCTTACATTGCTGACGTAGAAGCCGGACGCTTCCCTGATGAAGCACATACTATTGCCTAAGGAGTAGTTCATGCAGACATATGCTGATATCTCAGCTCTTCGCGAGCAGATCCAACAGTATAAGCGTGATGGTCGAAAAGTGGCGTTTGTTCCAACTATGGGTAACTTACACGAAGGTCACCTGACTCTCGTGCGTAAAGCTCGCGAATTAGCCGATGTTGTTATCGTGAGTATCTTTGTTAACCCAATGCAGTTTGAACGCGCGGATGATCTCAATAGTTACCCTCGTACACTGGAAGAAGACTATAACAAACTGACCAGTGAAAACGTGGAAATTGTATTCACACCGACCCCAGAAATCATGTATCCACATGGCCTTGATAAGCAGACTTCCGTTGAAGTTCCTGGGTTATCAACCATGCTTGAGGGCGCTTCGCGTCCTGGGCACTTCCGTGGTGTCGCCACTGTGGTAACAAAGCTATTTAACATCGTTAAACCTGATGTAGCCTGCTTTGGTGAAAAAGATTTCCAACAGCTGGCTGTAATTCGCCAAATGGTTGCTGACCTATGCATGGATATCGAGATTGTCGGCGTACCAACTGTGCGTGAGATGGATGGTCTTGCGATGAGTTCTCGCAACAACTTGCTGTCTCTAAACGAGCGTCAACGTGCGCCAGTGCTGGCTCGTACTATGCACTGGATCAGCAGCGCTTTACGTGGTGGTCGTCGTGATTACGATACTATCGTTGTCGATGCTCAAGACCAGTTGCGTGCGGCAGGACTAGAACCGGATCAAATCTTTATTCGTGATTCGCGCACTTTGCTACCGGTTTCTGAAGAAACCAAGCAAGTCGTGATTCTGATGTCCGCATTTTTAGGTAAAGTCCGACTGATTGATAATCAGGTTGTCGATTTCGTATCAGAACAACAGAACTAAACTGACAATTAGTTTCTATAATTAATTGGTTTAAAAAGAAAAGGTCAACTTATGTTGACCTTTTTTATTGAGTAAAAATGCACTCTTTAATGAGCTATCGCGAAGATAAATAATTAACTGCGCAGACCTTTACCTTTAGTGACCAAGTAGTGAGCGACACAGTAAAGCACAACGACAAACACACTGAGTACGCTGAAAGAAGTGACGATATCTACATCTGACACACCCAAGAAGCCATAGCGGAATGCGTTCACCATATAGACAATTGGGTTAACCTTTGACACTCCTTGCCAGAACTCTGGCAACAAGCTGATCGAATAAAATACACCACCTAAATAGGTCAATGGCGTCAGAACGAAGGTTGGAACAATTGAAATATCGTCAAACGTTTTGGCAAATACCGCATTGATTAAGCCACCCAAAGCAAAAACGACCGAGGTCATAAATACAGTCAGGAAGATCACACCCCAGTGTTCCACATTCAGATGGACAAAGAATAAAGAAACAAAGGTCACCAGCGCACCAACCAGTAAACCACGAGTTACTCCACCCATGACATAACCGGCAATGATGACGTAATTAGGCACAGGTGCCACCAGCAACTCTTCTATATTCTTCTGCATTTTGGCACTGAAAAATGAAGAGGCTACGTTTGAGTAGGAGTTGGTAATCACCGACATCATAATCAAACCGGGAATGATGTACTCCATATAACTAAAGCCGTTCATCTGACCGATGCGAGAACCAATCAAGTTACCAAAAATGATGAAATAGAGGCACATGGTAATCACTGGTGGAACTAAGGTTTGCACCCAAATTCGCGTAAAGCGAGTGACTTCTTTACTTAACAAGCTAACAAAAGCTGTCCAATAAATTTGATACATAGTGGTTCCTTAACTCTGTTCGCGAACAATTCGAACAAACAGCTCTTCTAAACGGTTAGCTTTATTACGCATCGACAGCACTCTTACACCTTGCTCTGTAAGCTGGCTAAAAATGTGGTTTAACCCTTCTGTCTTTTCGATTTCAATTTCCAGCGAACCGTCTTTCAAGGTTTGCGAAATGACGCCATCAAGCTCAGTTAGCAGGCTTTCGTTCTCGATGTCCAAGACAAAAGTTTCGACGTGAAGCTTAGATAACAAGCCCTTCATGGTGGTATTTTCGATAACTTCACCACGGTTGATGATACCTATGTTACGACACAGCATTTCCGCTTCTTCAAGATAGTGAGTCGTCAGGATAATCGTAATACCCTGCGCATTAATCTTCTTCAGAAACTCCCACATAGAGCGGCGTAATTCGATATCAACCCCAGCAGTCGGCTCATCAAGGATCAGCAGTTGTGGCTCATGCATTAATGCGCGAGCAATCATCAAACGACGCTTCATACCACCAGATAAGTTACGAGCACGCTCTTTGCGCTTCTCCCACAAATCCAGCTGGGTCAGATACTTCTCTGCTCTCTCTTTGGCTATCGCTTTAGAGACACCGTAATAACCTGCTTGCTGAGTAACAATCTGCTCTACGGTTTCAAACTGGTTAAAGTTGAATTCCTGAGGGACAAGACCCAGTTGTTGTTTCGCCTGCTCAAGATGTGTATCAATGTCATAGCCAAACACCTTCACCTTGCCTGACGTCTTGTTAACCAGTGAAGAAATGATACCGATAGTCGTCGATTTACCTGCACCGTTAGGCCCAAGTAAGGCGTAGAAGTCGCCCTTTTTGACAGACACACTGATGCCTTTCAGCGCTTCAAAACCACCTGCGTAGGTTTTACGCAGCTGATCTATTTCTAATGCGTACATAATGGAGCTCTTTTTGTGTGAATACCGTATATGTGCCGATTTTAACGGCAGTTTTCAACCCCAAGCATTAAATAGTTTTTATAAACCTTAAACCACAGTGCGTTTAAATAGCCTTACTAACTGAGTGTTGTTAGTCGATGAAATCATGAATAATTTTCTACACTGCTCAGATGAGTAATCTCTAGGCGAAATAGTCAGAGATCGATGTTGTGACATTGTGTATAGTTGTAACAGCACTTTAAGGGAAGTAACATGCCAGAGATTAAACAACTATTCGAAAACAACTCAAAGTGGTCAGAGTCGATTAAAGCTGATCGCCCAGAGTACTTTACTAAGCTTGCTGAAGGACAGAATCCAGATTTTTTATGGATTGGTTGTTCAGACAGCCGTGTACCAGCAGAACGTTTAACTGGCCTATACTCAGGTGAATTGTTCGTTCATCGTAATGTTGCCAACCAAGTCATTCACACCGACTTAAACTGTCTCTCTGTTGTTCAGTATGCAGTTGATGTACTTAAAGTGAAGCACATTATTGTTTGTGGTCACTATGGATGTGGTGGTGTGACAGCTTCAATCGACAACCCGCAACTAGGCTTAATCAACAACTGGTTACTGCACATTCGCGATTTATATTTTAAGCACCGCAAATACATTGAACTGATGCCTGAAATTGATCGCTCTGACAAATTGGCGGAAATCAACGTAGCAGAACAAGTCCACAATCTTGCTAATTCAACCATTCTGCAAAATGCATGGGAACGCGGACAAGAAGTTGAACTTCACGGTATTGTATATGGTATCGAAGACGGCAAGCTAGAGTACCTAGGCGTTCGCTGCAACTCTCGTGAAACCATTAATGACAGCTACAACAAAGCAATGGAAAAAATTCTTAACCCAGAACACCAACTGCTTTGTCGCTAATTGCTTACTAAAAGCTAAGAACACAAAAAAGCCCACTTCAGTGGGCTTTTTCATTTTTTACAACAAAGGCAATTATTCCTGAGGGACAACTTTACCTATGTATGGTAAGTGGCGGTATTTTTGTGCGTAATCGATACCCACACCCACTACGAATTCATCTGGAATTTCAAAGCCAATCCAAGACACGTCTACATTCACTTCGCGACGAGAAGGCTTATCAAGCAGTGTACAAATTTGAATTGATTTAGGCTCACGCAGAGATAGGATCTCTTTCACTTTATTCAGTGTGTTGCCGGTATCAATGATGTCTTCAACAAGCAGAACATCTTTACCTTTGATGTCATCATCCAAATCTTTCAGGATGCGAACATCACGAGAACTCGTCATTGAGTTGCCGTAGCTAGATGCTGTCATAAAGTCTACTTGGTGGATCAGCTCAATCGATCGCGCCAAGTCAGCCATGAAAACAAAAGAACCACGCAACAAGCCAACCAGCACCAAATCTTCGCTGCCTTGGTAGTGTTGAGTGATTTGCTTACCTAGTTCACGGATACGTTCCTGAACTTCTTGCTCAGAAATCATTACTTCAACTGTATGCTTCATACCATTCTCATTTGGTTGGGGCACAATACACTAATAGACGCGCCGCAGAATTTGTTCGGCGCGTATAGTAACACTGCCGAGCAATAGAGTTAACCTTTTCTCCTACCCTGAATGATGAGTCTCTGTCTATACAAATTAAACTTGTTGATAAAGCTCATTTTTAATAATTGGAATGAATACCTAGTTCAAACGTTGACCTTCAATATATGCACCAGTACACTCATAGAGCTTTAGGCAACTAATAAAATAATCATTAGAGTGGTAAACACTCAACTAACAACGTAACAACGAAAAATGGCAGGATTTACAACTATGGACGCATCGATTGAGAAACGCCCGAGAACTAGGCTATCTCCCCAGAAACGTAAACTTCAACTTATGGAAATCGCGCTAGAGGTTTTCGCCAGACGCGGCATTGGTCGTGGCGGACATGCTGATATCGCTGAAATTGCTCAAGTGTCAGTAGCTACGGTATTTAACTACTTCCCTACTCGTGAAGACTTGGTGGATGAAGTTCTTACTCACGTGGTACGTCAATTCTCTAACTTCTTAACCGATAACATTGATTTAGACTTACCAGCCAAAGAAAACCTAAGCAACATCACCAAAGAGCTAGTGGAAATCAGCTATCAGGATTGCTACTGGCTAAAAGTATGGTTTGAATGGAGTGCTTCAACTCGTGATGAAGTATGGCCACTCTTTATGTCGACCAACCGAACCAATCAAATGCTAGTGAAGAACATCTTCTGCAAAGCGATTGAACGTGGTGAAGTGTGCGATAAGCATGATCCAGAAGAACTAACTATGCTGTTCCACGGTCTTTGCTACTCATTGTTTGTTCAGGCAAACCGAGTGGAAGACAAAGAGAGCATCAACCAGTTAGCGAACACCTACATGGATATGTTGTGTATCTATAAATAACTAACTGTTGAGCCAAAACTTAACGTTTAGATGTAAAAAAACCGCTGGAGATTCAGCGGTTTTTTTGACTCTCAAGAAGAATTATTTCTTCTTAGCTTTTGCGTTTGGCAGGTCAGTAATTGTACCTTCAAACACTTCCGCCGCTAGACCAACAGACTCGTGTAGAGTTGGGTGAGCGTGGATAGTTAGAGCGATATCTTCAGCATCACAACCCATCTCGATAGCAAGACCGATTTCGCCTAGTAGTTCACCACCGTTAGTACCAACGATAGCACCACCAATCACTCGGTGAGTCTCTTTATCAAAGATTAGCTTAGTCATACCGTCAGCACAGTCAGACGCGATTGCACGGCCTGATGCGGCCCATGGGAATGTCGCCACTTCGTAGTTGATGCCTTCAGCTTTCGCTTCTTTCTCAGTCTTACCAACCCAGGCAACTTCTGGCTCAGTGTACGCAATTGAAGGAATAACTTTAGGATCGAAGTAGTGCTTCTTACCAGAGATAACTTCTGCAGCAACGTGACCTTCATGAACACCTTTGTGAGCAAGCATTGGTTGACCAACGATGTCACCGATAGCGAAGATGTGAGGTACGTTAGTACGCATTTGCTTGTCTACATTGATGAAGCCACGCTCATCAACTTCAAGACCCGCTTTCTCTGCATCAAGAAGTTTACCGTTTGGTACACGGCCGATAGCAACAAGAACAGCATCGTAACGCTCAGCTTCAGCTGGTGCTTTTTTGCCTTCCATTGAAACGTAGATACCATCTTCTTTCGCTTCAACTGCTGTTACTTTCGTTTCTAGCATCAGGTTGAACTTGTCTTTGATGCGCTTGGTGTAAACCTTAACGATGTCTTTATCCGCAGCTGGAATCACTTGGTCGAACATTTCAACTACGTCGATTTGTGAACCTAGCGCGTGGTATACCGTACCCATTTCTAGACCGATAATACCGCCACCCATGATCAACAGTTTTCCAGGTACTTCTTTCAGCTCAAGAGCGTCAGTTGAGTCCCAAATACGTGGATCTTCATGTGGAATAAATGGAAGTTTGATTGGGCGAGAACCCGCAGCAACGATAGCGTTGTCGAAGTTTACTGTTGTCTTACCGTCTTCACCTTCCACTTCAATAGTGTTAGGACCAGTAAACTTACCAAAACCGTTAACAACCGTTACTTTACGCATCTTAGCCATACCGCCAAGACCACCAGTTAACTGGTTAATTACTTTTTCTTTCCATAGACGGATTTTGTCGATATCCGTTTGAGGTTCGCCGAATACGATGCCGTGTTCAGCAAGAGCTTTCGCTTCTTCGATAACTTTTGCTACGTGAAGAAGTGCTTTTGATGGGATACAACCCACGTTCAAACATACACCACCTAGAGTGTTGTAACGTTCGATAATAACAGTTTCCAGACCTAAGTCGGCACAACGGAATGCAGCGGAGTAACCAGCAGGACCTGCACCAAGTACAACAACTTGGGCTTTAATTTCTTTGCTCATTTCGACCTCTTGTAGTCAATATCCCTAACAGGCTGAGTGGGTATGATATCTTTTTTAATTAATACGATTATTTTCAGACCGCAACAGTTTACAGAGATGTTAATGGTGTGAAAAGTAAATCCATTTAGCCTGTGAGCTAGCCAACAATTCAAATGCGCTTAACGCCTTTCGGCATTCATTATTACATTCAAACTGATAGTCAACAGTTGAATCAAGGCGGCTTTCGCCGCCTTATTTCTCTTAAATTACAGTACTAGACGACGGATGTCGCTTAGACAAGCATTCAAGTAAGTGATGAAGCGTGCACCTTCAGCACCATCGATCACACGGTGGTCGTATGATAGAGATAGCGGAAGTTGTAGACGAGCTTCGAACTCTTTACCGTTCCAAACTGGCTTCATTTCAGACTTAGATACACCAAGGATACCTACTTCTGGCGCATTCACGATTGGCGTAAATGCAGTACCACCAATGCCACCTAGGCTAGAGATAGTGAAACAGCCGCCTTGCATGTCTGCTGCAGTCAGTTTGCCTGCACGAGCTTTCTTAGACACTACTGCTAGTTCTTCAGAAAGTTCGTAAATGCCTTTCTTGTTCACGTCTTTGAATACTGGAACAACTAGACCGTTTGGCGTATCAACCGCGATACCTACGTTCACGTATTTCTTCAGAATCAAGCTTTCGCCATCTTCAGAAAGAGAAGAGTTAAATGCAGGGAACGCTTCAAGCGCTTTAGCAACAGCTTTCATGATGAACACTAGTGGAGTGATCTTCATGCCAGTGTCTTTCTTCGCTTCAATCGCATTTTGCTCTTTACGGAAGTTTTCTAGTTCAGTGATGTCTGCGTTATCCCACTGTGTAACGTGAGGGATCATTACCCAGTTACGGTGTAGGTTCGCACCAGAAATTTTCTTAATACGAGATAGAGGTTGAACTTCAGTTTCACCAAACTTGCTGAAATCAACTTTCGGCCAAGGAAGTAGACCAAGCGCTGCACCGTCACCTTTACCAGAAGCTGCAGTACCAGATTCAAGACGCTTAAGAGCCTCTTTCACGTAGTTCTGTACGTCTTCTTTCAGGATACGGCTCTTACGGCCAGAACCTTTCACTTTCGCTAGGTTTACACCGAATTCGCGCGCTAGGCGACGAACAACAGGTGAAGCGTGAGCGTAGTCGTTGTTCTCTTCAAACTCAGTTGCTGCCGGAGCTGCTGCTGGTTTTGCTGCTTCAGCTTTAGGAGCTGGAGCTGCCGCAGGAGCCGCTGCTTGAGCTGGTGCTGCTGGCGCAGGAGCTGCACCGGCTACTTCGAACACCATGATCAATGAGCCAGTTGATACTTTATCGCCAGCTGCAACTTTGATTTCTTTAACCGTACCAGCAAACGGAGCTGGTACTTCCATAGAAGCTTTGTCGCCTTCAACAGTAATCAGAGATTGCTCTTCAGTTACTGTATCGCCAACCGCTACCATGATTTCAGTGACTTCTACTTCGTCACCGCCGATATCAGGAACGTTAACTTCTTTAACGCCAGATGCTGCTGGTGCCGCCGCCGGAGCTGCTGCTGCAACTGGTGCAGGTGCTGCTGCGCCTGAACCTGCTACTTCAAAGATCATCACTAGTGAGCCAGTTGATACTTTATCACCAGCTGCAACTTTGATTTCTTTTAGAGTACCAGCGAATGGTGCAGGTACTTCCATTGAAGCTTTGTCACCTTCTACTGTCAGTAGAGATTGCTCTTCAGCGATTGAATCGCCAACAGCAACTAGGATTTCAGTAACTTCTACTTCGTCGCCACCGATATCCGGTACACAAACTTCTTTCAGTTCACTTGCTGCCGCAGCTGCAGGTGCAGCTACTGGAGCCGCTTCTGCCGCTGGAGCAGGCGCAGCTGCGCCCGCTTCTTCGAAGATCATGATAAGTGAACCCGTTGTTACTTTATCGCCAGCAACAACTTTGATTTCTTTTACGATACCCGCTTGAGAAGCAGGTACTTCCATAGAAGCTTTGTCGCCTTCTACCGTAATAAGAGATTGTTCTTCTTCAACCTTGTCGCCAACGCTTACAAGAATCTCAGTAACTTCAACCTCATCCGCACCGATGTCTGGTACATTAATTTCGATTGCCATTATTCTTTCCTACCTTCAATTAAGCGTATAGCGGGTTTGTTTTTTCAGTGTCGATGTCGAACTTCTTGATTGCTTCAACAACCACAGATTTCTCAACATCACCACGTTTCGCTAGTTCGCTTAGAGCTGCAACCACAACGTAACCTGCGTTCACTTCGAAGTGACGACGTAGGTTCTCACGGCTGTCAGAACGACCAAAGCCATCAGTACCCAGTACTTTGTATGATTCAGCTGGGATAAACGCACGTACTTGCTCAGCGTAGTTCTTCATGTAGTCAGTAGCAGCGATTGCAGGCTCAGTACCCATTACAGTTTGGATGTAAGGTACTTGTGCTTCCGCTTCTGGGTGAAGCATGTTGTAACGCTCTACCGCTTGACCATCACGAGTCACTTCGTTGAATGACGTTACAGAGTAAACGTCAGAAGCAATACCGTAGTCATCGCTTAGGATTTGAGCCGCTTTACGTACTTCGTTCATGATAGTACCAGAGCTCATAAGCTGAACTTTCGCCTTGTTACCAGCGTAAGTTTCTAGCTTGTAGATACCTTTACGGATGCCTTCTTCAGCGCCTTCTGGCATTGCTGGCATTGCGTAGTTTTCGTTCATCAGAGTTAGGTAGTAGAACACGTTCTCTTGATCACCATACATACGACGAATACCGTCTTGCATGATTACCGCAACTTCGTATGCGAATGTTGGGTCGTAAGAGATACAGTTCGGTACAGTACCAGCCATGATGTGTGAGTGACCGTCTTCGTGTTGTAGACCTTCACCGTTTAGCGTTGTACGACCTGCTGTTGCACCTAGTAGGAAACCACGAGCTTGTTGGTCACCAGCCATCCATGCCATGTCACCAACACGTTGGAAACCGAACATAGAGTAGTAGATGTAGAACGGGATCATTGGTAGATCGTTAGTGCTGTATGAAGTTGCAGCAGCAACCCATGAAGACATAGCACCTAGTTCGTTGATACCTTCTTGTAGTACCTGACCAGACGTTGCTTCTTTGTAGTAAGAAACGATGTCGCGGTCTTGTGGTGTGTAGTTCTGGCCGTGCGGGTTGTAGATACCGATTTGACGGAACAGACCTTCCATACCAAATGTACGAGCTTCGTCAGCAATGATAGGAACGATGTTTTGACCGATGTTCTTATCTTTAAGCAGCACGTTTAGAGTACGTACAAACGCCATTGTTGTAGAAATATCACGCTTCTGTTCTTCTAGTAGCGGTTGGAAATCTTCAACAGGCGGAATAACTAGCTCTTGAGTGAAGTTAGGCAGACGCTTAGGCGTGTAACCTTTCAGAGCTTTACGACGTGCATGTAAGTATTCGTATTCTTTCGAACCTTCTTCCAGAGTTAGGTATGGAAGTTCTTTCACTGCTTCGTCAGTTAGGATGTCTTGAAGACCTAGACGATCACGTAGGTGTAGAACGTGAGTCATATCCATCTTCTTAACTTGGTGCGCGATGTTCTTACCTTCTGCCGCTTCACCCATGCCGTAACCTTTAACTGTTTTCGCTAGGATTACAGTTGGACGACCTTTAGTGTCTTGTGCATTTTTGAATGCTGCGTACAGTTTAGAAGACTCGTGACCACCACGCTTAAGTGCGAAGATTTCGTCGTCAGTCATGTCTGCAACTAGAGCTGCAGTTTCTGGGTACTTACCAAAGAAGTGCTCACGTACGTATGCGCCATCTTTAGATTTGAATGTTTGGTAGTCACCATCGATAGTTTCGTTCATCAGTTGAAGAAGCTTACCGCTAGTGTCTTTTGCTAGTAGAGAATCCCAGTTGTTACCCCAGATAACTTTCACTACGTTCCAACCAGCACCTTTGAACAGACCTTCAAGTTCTTGAATGATCTTACCGTTACCCATAACAGGGCCGTCTAGACGCTGTAGGTTACAGTTGATTAGGAAACATAGGTTGTCTAGTTTTTCACGAGCAGCGAAAGAGATAGCACCGCGTGATTCTGGCTCATCCATCTCACCGTCACCTAGGAACGCGTATACACGTTGCTCAGAAGTGTCTTTTAGGCCACGACCGTCTAGGTATTTAAGGAAACGAGCTTGGTAGATTGCAGAGATTGGACCAAGCCCCATAGAAACCGTTGGGAATTGCCAGAACTCAGGCATCAATTTAGGGTGTGGGTATGAAGGAATACCTTTACCGTCTACTTCTTGACGGAAGTTGTCTAGTTGCTCAGCAGTTAGACGACCTTCAACGAATGCACGTGCGTAGATCCCTGGAGAAATGTGGCCTTGGTAGTAAACCAAGTCGCCGCCATCTTTCTCGTTCGCAGCACGGAAGAAATGGTTGAAACAGGTTTCGTAGAATGCAGCCGAAGATTGGAAAGACGCCATGTGGCCGCCTAGCTCTAAATCTTTCTTAGATGCACGTAGAACGATCATGATTGCGTTCCAACGGATGATAGAGCGAATACGACGCTCTAGCGTTGTGTCACCCGGATATGCTGGCTCTTGTGCTGCTGGGATCGTGTTGATGTAATTTGTTGTAACGCCAGTAGGCATATCAACACCATCTAAACGAGCTTTTTCTAGCACTTCTTCAAGAATGAACTGCGCGCGCTCTACACCTTCTTCACGAACAACTGACTCAAGGGCAGCTAACCACTCCTGAGTTTCCAGTGCGTCTACGTCATGCTTCATGTCGGACATGGCGATCTATCCTTCTATTGGTTGGATTCTATTTATAATCGCAATAAACCGCTTACTGCGGCTCATTACCCTGTTGGATACGACGTAAAGAACGCTCACGACGAGACTGTTCTCGGGTCAGTTCCAACAATGTTTCTTCAATATAAGCTAAATGAGAATGTGACATCTCGCGCGCCGTATCAGGCTTACCAGAAACAATCGCATCCACGATGTTAGCTCGGTGCTTGTTTACTTTCTCAACCGCTTCTGGGCGGTGACGGAGTAATTTAAAATTCTGTAAAATATTTTGCTCTAGCAAAGGCGCAAGGCTACGAACGATATGTAGAATCACCACATTGTGGGTCGCTTCAGTAATGGCAATTAAAAACTCCATTACGGTTGAAGCTTCTGCTTCAAAATCGTGTTTCTCTTGTGCTTCGCTAATTTTCAATACGCTTGATTGAATACGAGCAAAATCTTCTGCTGTACCACGTAAAGCCGCAAAATAGGCAGAAATACCTTCTAATGCGTGTCGCGCTTCAAGTAAGTCCAGCTGAGTTTCTGAATGGTTTGACAATAAATTTAGCAGAGGATCAGAGAAACTTTTCCAAATATGCTCACTGACGAACGTACCACCGCCTTGGCGACGGGTCAGTAGACGTTTAGCTTCTAAGCGTTGAATAGCTTCACGAACCGATGGACGAGAGACTTCAAACTGTTTAGCTAACTCGCGTTCTGGTGGCAGTTGCTGTCCTGGGGACAGAGTTCCTTCAATAATCAGTCGCTCCAACTCTTGTTCAATAACATCAGAGAGTTTCGGCTGACGAATCCTTTGATAAGCCATAATTTATTATTCTTCTACTCTTTATGCCTTGCTGGCAATTGGTAATACCAATTTCAAATTGACGAAGAAATTAACATATCCAACGTGTTAGTGTCCAGTCAATTATTGACCCAAATCATAAAACACAGGTATTGGAAATACTTTATTAACAATAAAAATTATTTTTCAATACAACATTGGTCAGACCAATTACAAAATAGACACAGAATTGAAGTTATGGGTAATTAGTGTTACCAATTCATTGCATGAATAGAGCGAATGGCTTTTTAGGATAAAAATCACAAATATTTATCGTACAAGGTGCGGTTGAACTGATCCTTGTCACATTTACGATGAATTAAAAAAGCGGCTTAGAATAAAGCCGCGATTGGAAGAAGTTATTAGATTGTTGCAGCTATTTTGCTTCTAAATGGTCGATCATTAATTGTAAAGACTGATTTCCTCGGAACTCATTGATGTCCAATTTGTACGCTAATCGAACCGTTTTCACTGAAGCGTCGGGCCAACGTCGCAGGTCAATATTGAAGGCTATTCCATCAATCATAATATTGGTTGGATGACCTTTATGTAGAGGTTCAAGCATCAACTTGAGATGCTTTTCTCCCACTAATTTTTGATGCAACACTTTAAATTCACCGTCAAAGATCGGTTCTGGGAATGCTTGTCCCCATGGGCCACCAGCACGCAGTGTCTCTGCGGTATGCATAGAGAACTCTTCAGGCTTGAGTTCTCCATCGGTCAAAATCACCCCTTTCAGCATCGCATCATCAAGCTCTTGGCGAACCACTTCATCGAACAACTTACAAAAGCGCTCGAAGTCTTTTTCAGCGATCGTCAAGCCTGCTGCCATCGCATGTCCACCGAACTTTTTGATGACACCCGGATTCTGAGTATCAATTTTGTCCAACGCATCACGCATATGCAGCCCAGCAACAGAACGGCAAGAACCTTTAATCAGACCATCTCCACCATCAGCAAAAGCAATCACAGGACGGTGATATTGCTCTTTGATGCGCGAAGCCAGAATACCGATAACGCCTTGGTGCCAGTCTCTTTGGAACAGCACTAAGCCATACGGCAGTTCACTGTCTTTACCAAACTCCAGACGCTCACAAAAGGCCATCGCCTCTTGCTTCATCCCCTCTTCGATATCTTTACGAGTCTGGTTTAAACCATCCAGTTCGCTTGCCATTCTGCGCGCTGCATGGATGTTGTTACACAGCAGAAGCTCAACCCCAAAGGACATATCATCCAAACGGCCGGCCGCATTAATACGTGGACCAAGCGCAAAACCAAAGTCTGATGCCACCAGTTTGCTCGCATCACGCTTAGCAACTTCAATCAATGCCTGAATACCAGGTCTTGCCAAGCCAGCGCGAATTCTCTGTAAACCTTGGTGCACCAGAATACGGTTGTTTTCATCGAGTGCGACTACGTCAGCAACTGTGCCTAAAGCGACTAAATCAATCAGTTCCATCAATTTAGGCTCTTGCATACCTTGTTCGGTAAAGTAGCCAACTTTGCGCATGTGAACACATAAAGCCATCATCAGGTAGAAAGCAACGCCCACACCCGCCAATGCTTTTGAAGGAAAAGCACACTGCTGAAGGTTTGGGTTCACCATCGCATCCACTTCTGGCAGCTCATGTCCCGGCAGATGGTGGTCTGTTACCAATACCTGCAAACCTTTTTGTTTGGCATAACGGACGCCTTCGATTGAAGAAACGCCGTTATCGACAGTCATGATCATCTCAGCACCGAGGCTGATCGCCTGATCAACCACTTCAGGGCTTAATCCATATCCGTCTTCAAAACGATTTGGCACCAGATAATCCACATTACGGCTGCCAAGCATACGCAAAGCCAATACCGAAAGCGCAGAACTGGTCGCGCCATCGGCATCAAAATCACCAACAATGATGATGCGCGTTTGCTCTTTAATTGCTTGATATAAAAGTTCAACCGCCTGCTCGATACCGTGCAGCTTTTGGTATGAATGCAATGCCTTAGCGGCTTTATTCAATTGCTCTAAATCGGTAACGCCACGGTTTAAATAAACACGTTTTAAGATGGGCGGAATAGAATCAGGAAGAAGAGATAAATCAGGTTCTGGTCTGCGTTGAATTTCGATCATGGCTGGATTTCTGTCATACATGCGCAGGCTTGAGTCTCCTCAAGCCTGTATCCTCAGTAATTATTGCTGTTGTAGGCGTTGTTCAAGTTGTGATGGAGGCAAGTAACCACCCACCATATCACCCGAAGGTAAGAATATGGCTGGTGTACCGCTAATACCTAACTGACGGCCAAGCTGATAATGGTCAGTGATCGTTTGTTTACATTGAGCGAGATTTTTACCTTGCGCGACTTCGGCAGGCTCACGGGTCACTTTAGCATTGTGCATCGCTGATGCAGGGTCTGCTGCACACCAGATTTTCGCCATATTGTCAGCGACTTGTCCACTTGGTCCCTGACGAGGAAAAGCCAGATAGCGAACGGTAATACCGCGCTTGTTGTATTCCTTCATCTCTTGATGCAGACGTACACAGTAACCGCAGGTGATATCGGTAAACACAGTCACAGCGTATTTTTCATTATCCGCTTTGTATTCGATCATGCTGTCTCTGAACTGAGCAATTTTTTCAGCATTAATTGGCGCTTGGCGCTTGGCCATCACATCAACATAAGAGCCGTCTTCACTCAGCTCATAAAGTGTGCCAGCAATCAGGTATTTGGCGTCAGGAGACGCAAATAACACACCGCCTTCGGTATTGACTTCAACCAAGCCATCAATAGAGGAAGGAACAACATCAATCACAGGCATTCCCAGTTTTTCAAATTTGCTGATAAAAGCTTCTTTATCAATATCAGTCTCCGCAGAAGAGCCTGCTGAAAAACCGGCTAAAGCGAATAATGGTAAGAGAGATAAAGTCAGTCGGCGTAATACGCTCATTAAAATCACCTTTAAGCCCTTGGATGGTGCTCACTATGTATTTGTTTAAGTCGCTCAGTTGCAACATGAGTATAAATTTGGGTTGTCGATAAGTCACTATGCCCCAAAAGCATCTGTACCACACGTAAATCCGCGCCGTGATTTAACAAATGAGTCGCAAAAGCATGACGCAAAACGTGCGGTGAAAGCTTCTCAACATCAATTCCAGCAATCACAGCATAATGCTTTATGCGATGCCAAAAAGTCTGTCTGGTCATCTGCTGTGCTCGTTTACTTGGGAAAACTACATCCGAAGTTTGCTGACCTAATAATTCAGACCGCCCTTGATGGAAAAAAGTTTCAATCCACTCAATCGCGTTTTCTCCCATCGGAACCAAGCGCTCTTTTCCGCCTTTACCAATTACGCGCACAACGCCTTGGCGCAGGCTGATATTTTCTGTGGTCAGAGATACCAGTTCTGTTACACGCAGCCCTGTCGCATAAAGCAGCTCCAGCATGGCTTTGTCTCGAAGTTCAACGGGGTCATTCAGATCTTGAGCATTGAGCAGCGCTTCGACTTGCTCTTCAGTTAAATCTTTCGGCAAGCGTTTAGGCAGTTTCGGACTGACCATCAAAGCCGTTGGATCATCACTGCGGATTTTTTCACGATGCAGATATTGAAAAAGACGGCGTATTGCAGAGAGCATTCGCGCACGCGAGGTCTGCTTGTAGTCTTGGTCAATTAACCATGTTTGATACTCTTGCAGACCCGATAAACTGATGTAGTTCAGACGGTAGTTATTCTTATTCATCCAGCCTAAAAGCTTTGTTAAATCATTACGGTATGAAACTACCGTATTTTCTGACAAGCCTCTTTCCAGCCAAAGAGTATCTAAGAACTGCTCCATGATTCCTTGGTCAGGCAAAAATAATTCCGACACGTGTTCCTCTTTTTCTTATCATTATGCGAGATATCGACAATATGCCAAATAGCCACTAAGGCTACGAGATATCGCATGGATATACCATAAAAATCGGGCATGCTCAGGATATTCGCTGCACTCTCGGTCATTTTATGTTTAGAATCTACCATCCCAGAGAAAGAAAGAACTCAATAACCTATGAAAATTGGTCTATTTTACGGCTCAACGACCTGCTATACCGAAATGGCCGCTGAAAAAATGCGCGCGATCATCGGGGATGATCTGCTCGACATTCACAATGTAAAAGAAACACCGCTCAGCTTAATGAGTGACTATGATCTGCTAATATTAGGCATCTCGACGTGGGACTTTGGAGAGATCCAAGAGGACTGGAACGAATTATGGGATCAAATAGATGGCGTACCGCTAAACGGCAAGTCCGTCGCATTGTTCGGCTTAGGCGATCAAGAAGGTTATGGCGAATGGTATCTGGATGCGATGGGACTACTACACGACGAGATCAAGAAGACGGGAGCTAACATCATCGGTTACTGGCCTGTTGAAGGCTATACCTTTGAAGCATCAAAAGCACTGACTGAAGATGGGACTCAGTTTGTTGGCTTAGCGCTGGATGAAGACTCTCAATACGAACTCAGCGATGAACGCATTGCCACTTGGGTTGAGCAAGTGCTGATTGAGTACCAAGAGTCTCTTTAAGCTCAATCAAGCAAAGCGCGGTACTTTATCCAGTCAAATACCAAACCTGGGTCTGTTTTACGCATCGGGGCAATGTATTGGTGCCCCGTTATTCTTGGCACAGTGATTTGCGGATACATAATCATCAGTGCTTGGCTGAGCTTGGCTAGCGCCTGATATTGCTCCTCGGTATAAGCGACATAATCTGTACCTTCCAACTCAATACCTATCGAATAATCATTACAACGCTCTCTGCCCGCAAAAGAAGACTGTCCTGCATGCCAGGCTCTAGCGGTAAATGGAACAAACTGCACCACTTCGCCATTGCGCTTGATCAAGCAGTGCGCAGAGACGCCCATTTTATGGATCACTTTGAAAAACGGATGCTCATCCGGATTTAGTTTTCCGGTAAAAAACTGCTCAATATGATCACTGCCAAACTGGCCCGGTGGCAGGCTAATGTTATGCACCACCAGCAATGAGATATCGTTAACGTCGCTTCGCTCATCAAAATACGGTGACGGCACTTTGCGCGCAGTGTGATACCAGCCTTGGTTATCAATCATAAAGAGACCTTTATTTATTCATTCAGTGCTTTTGATTTTAACCGTCTCACGAGGAAATGCGAGATTAAGGGCTGAATTTAAATCTTACTCATCGTATTATGCCTGCCTCTGTTAATCCGGATTAAGATTTGCGATGAAAAATACTCACAATAGCCAAGAGCGCCTTGATTACCTAAAACAACAACTACCATTGGAAATTGCTCGTACCGTTGAAGCGACCCTAAAGGAAGATTTAGGTGGAACTCTCGACCCAGCGGCTGATCTGACAGCAAATCTTATCCCTGCAGATGTGCAAGGCACTGCCACCATTATCACGCGCGAACACGGTGTGTTCTGCGGTAAAGCTTGGGCGGATGAAGTCTTCAAACAACTGGGTGGTGAAGTCAAAATCGACTGGCATGTGGAAGATGGCGACAAAGTCGAACCAAACCAAACACTGTGCACGCTTTCTGGCCCAGCGCGAATCCTTCTTACAGGCGAGCGTAACGCGATGAACTTTATTCAGACACTTTCAGGTTGTGCAACGACAACCGCTGAATATGCGAAAGCGTTAGAAGGTACCAACTGCCGCTTACTGGATACGCGTAAAACCATTCCTGGTTTACGTAGTGCTCTGAAATACGCTGTTGCTTGTGGCGGCGGCTATAACCATCGTATCGGTGTGTTTGATGCTTACCTAATTAAAGAGAACCACATCATCGCCAATGGTGGTATTACTCAAACGATTAAAACAGCGAAAGAACTTAATCCGGGTAAACCTGTTGAAGTTGAAACAGAGAGCCTAGAAGAACTGCGTGAAGCGATTGAAGCTGGCGCTGATATCATCATGCTCGACAACTTCACCATGGATATGATGCGAGAAGCGGTTGCGATTAATGCAGGCCGTGCGGCGTTAGAAAATTCAGGCAACGTTACTCTAGAAACACTGCGCGAATACGCGGAAACAGGTGTTGATTACATTTCTGTGGGTGCGTTAACTAAGCACGTGAGAGCCATGGATCTCTCTATGCGTTTCAAATAAGCGTTTTAAATCAGCACGGTGAATATGCATCAGCAGATTTGAACCCAAATTTGTTTCAATTTTAAGACCCGCTTCGGCGGGTTTTTCGTTCCTTCTTGATACTCCATTCCAAACGAATGCGAAGCCAGTCGAAAGCTTTTGTTGATGATATGAAAGTCGTTCAATAAATAAATCTCATCACTCGCGCAACTGAACTGCTGTCGTTCTCAATATCAAACCAAGCACATAATCTCTTACTCCGAATAGCCCAAACAAACGGAGAGAGGCAATGAAAACAAATCAGCTTAAAAAACAGAAAGGTTTTACCTTAATTGAATTGATGATTGTGGTTGGCATCATTGGCGTACTGAGTGCGATCGCAGTTCCAGCCTACCAAAGCTATCTATTAAAAACTGAGGCGAACACAGCCGTCAGTATTCCTAGAACGCTATTAACCAATATCGACTTATTTATTCAAGAGAAAGGCGAATTTCCTTCAGATAGTAATTTTTCAGAAATTGGCGGCGCGAAAAACATGAGTGCTTTAGGCTCGCTCACACTTACCAAAACAGAAAAGACTAAAGGAACTCTTATTTTTAAAATCGAGAGTGATAGTGCACTCAAAGACAAAACCGTTACTTTTACTCGTAACGAAAATGGTTGGAAATGTACCCACACGACAGAACAAAAATTAAAAGGCTGTTCTGACCCTACTGCTAAGCCTGCCACTTAATAATAACGAACTCTAATGATAACCAACCTAATCACCCTACTGCGCCAAGCTAATTTATTAAGCTTGGAGCAAGAGCAGAGTGTGGTGAGCCATATTGAAGCTTCTGGCACTGATGTGCCGGAAGCTTTAATTCAGCTTGGGTTTATTCACTCGTCTGAACTCGCTAACTATCTACAGCAACAACTAGCGATGCCAGTCACTCAACTCAATGAGTTTGATTATGCACAGGTATGTCAACAGCTTGGTTTAAGAGATCTCATCACTCGCTTTAATGCTCTGCCAATTCAAAACCAAAATAACCAACTGCTTCTGGCGGTATCAGATCCAACACACCCGAGTGTAGAAGATGAGTTTCGCTTCACAACTGGCTTAAACGTTGAACTGGCACTCGCCGATCATAAATCATTGCAAGCCGCCATTCGTCGCCTCTATGGCAAAACAATCAACGACGAAGCTAAGCAGAACAAAGAGATCAGCCAAGATGAACTTGCAAGCTTAGTTCAACTTTCTGATGATGAGCTGCAATCGATTGAGGATCTCAGTAAAGACGAATCGCCGGTAAGCCGATTTATCAATCAAGTGTTACTTGATGCTGTGCGCAAAGGAGCTTCCGATATTCACTTTGAACCCTATGAAGATGTGTATCGTATTCGCCTACGTTGTGATGGTATTTTAGTCGAAACTCACCGCCCTGCGAGCCATCTCAGTCGGCGGCTTGCTGCGCGTATTAAAATACTTTCAAAGCTGGATATTGCCGAACGCCGACTTCCCCAAGACGGACGAATTAAACTTCGCTTAAATCGCGATACTGCGATTGATATGCGAGTTTCATCGCTGCCAACTTTATGGGGAGAGAAGATTGTATTACGTCTGCTTGATAGCAGCGCAGCCAATCTCAACATCGACAAACTCGGCTATGACGAAGTGCAAAAGCAGCACTATTTAGATGCCCTTAAAAAGCCGCAAGGCATGATCTTGATGACAGGTCCAACAGGAAGCGGCAAAACCGTTTCTCTTTATACAGGGCTACGCATACTCAATACCTCTGAAATTAATATCTCCACCGCGGAAGATCCGGTGGAAATCAACCTCTCGGGCATTAATCAGGTGCAGGTACAACCTAAGATAGGTTTTGGCTTCTCTGATGCACTACGTTCCTTTCTTCGTCAGGACCCTGATGTGGTGATGGTGGGTGAGATTCGAGACCTCGAAACTGCGGAAATAGCGGTGAAAGCAGCTCAAACTGGACACTTGGTGTTATCAACACTCCATACCAACTCTGCCGCCGAAACCGTCATACGTTTAGCCAACATGGGTGTTGAACCCTTCAACCTCGCATCGTCTCTGAGTTTAATCATCGCCCAACGTCTGGCTCGCCGTTTATGCAGCCACTGCAAAATAGCCACTACGCCATCCGTCACCTTGCAAGCTCAGTTTAACTTGTCAGCGGACGAAACCATATACCAAGCCAACCACTTAGGCTGTACCGAGTGCACCGGAGGATATTCTGGACGTGTCGGAATCTACGAAGTGATGGCTTTCAATGACGTTCTTGCTGAAGCCGTCATGAATAAGTCAAGTGTGGCGCAAATCGAAACCATCGCTAAGGCCAATGGCATGAGCACTTTGCTGGATTCTGGCGTACAGAAGTTAAAGCAAGGTGTCACCAGTTTTGCCGAGTTACAACGTGTTTTGTATTTCTAATCATTAGTGAGTATTTATATGAAAAAGAACTCTAGCCCTCAACTCAGTAGCTTTCGTTGGAGCGGAATAAACAGCACAGGTAAAAAAGTGTCTGGTCAGCTTCTGGCGCTGACAGAAAGCGAGGTTCGAGACAAACTAAGTGAACAGAGCATTAAGGTCAAAAAACTCAAGAAAGGCAGTGCCCCTCTTTTTACGCGTCTGTTTCACCGAGTTAAGGGAAATGACATCACCATACTCACTCGCCAACTTTCTACCATGCTGACGACGGGTGTTCCTATTGTTCAAGCACTGAAACTGGTTGGTGACAATCACCGTAAACCAGAAATGAAATCGATTCTGACTCAAATATCCAAAGGAGTTGAGGCCGGTACTCCCATTTCAAAAGCAATGCGTAACACCAGCAGCCACTTTGATTCCTTGTATGTTGACTTAGTTCAGACTGGTGAACAATCCGGAAACCTAGCTGAAGTTTTTGAACGTTTAGCCACATACCGCGAAAAAAGCGAAGAGTTGAGAGCAAAAGTTATTAAAGCATTGATTTACCCAGCAATGGTTGTACTTGTTGCCCTAAGTGTCTCGTACTTGATGTTAACCATGGTGATACCGGAGTTTGAAGCCATGTTCAGTGGCTTTGGCGCAGAACTTCCTTGGTTTACGCAGCAGGTTTTAAAACTTTCGCACGGCGTTCAGGCTTATAGTTTGGTTGCTCTTGTTGTTACTATTGCGTCTGTTGTCGCCTTTCGTACTGCAAGGAAAAAATCCTCACTGTTTCGCCTGAAAACCAGCCGCCTAGGATTAAAATGCCCTGTTATCGGCAGCGTGTTAGCCAAAGCCGCTATCGCCAAATTCAGCCGCACACTGGCAACCAGTTTCAGCGCGGGTATTCCGATTCTCTCCAGTTTAAAAACCACTGCTAAAACCGCTGGCAATGTCCACTTTGAATACGCCATAGATGAGGTTCATCGTGATACCGCGTCGGGTATGCCTATGTATATCGCGATGCGAAATACGGAAGCTTTTCCTGAGATGGTATTGCAAATGGTAATGATCGGTGAAGAGTCAGGAAAACTCGACGACATGCTGAATAAAATTGCTTCGATCTACGAGTTCGAGGTGGATAATACCGTCGATAATCTGGGAAAAATCCTCGAACCTTTAATTATTGTGTTTCTTGGCGTGGTTGTCGGCGGGTTAGTAGTGGCAATGTACTTGCCAATCTTTAACTTAATGAGTGTGTTAGGGTAATATAACCATCACTAACGCATTCAACCGCTTAGTTTTTTAATCAATACCCTCCCTTTTACTGCGGCAAATGAGCGAACAAATGGAAATTTTTGAATACTATCCTTGGCTTTTCGTAGCATCTGCCTCTCTACTCGGTTTAATTATCGGCAGCTTTCTCAATGTGGTGATCTATCGGCTACCGAAAATGATGGAGCGAGAATGGCGTCAGGAATGTGCGGAATATTTTCCAGAATCCAACATTCAAGTGCCAGAAGGCAAGCTGACCCTTAGCACACCACGCTCAACTTGCCCGAGTTGCCAAACACCACTGCGCATTATGGATAATGTACCCGTGATTAGCTGGCTGCTATTGCGTGGTAAATGCGCCCATTGTCAGGTTCCCATCAGTGCGCGTTATCCGTTGATTGAGCTCCTTACAGCAGCGATGAGCTTTCTTGTCGCACAACATTTTGGCTTTAGTTACTTCACTATTGCCTTGTTGTTTTTCAGCTATGTTCTCATCGCAGCAACCTTTATCGATTTAGATACCATGTTGCTGCCAGATCAACTGACACTCCCGTTGCTTTGGGCGGGTATTACACTTTCACTTATAGGTATAAGCCCAGTTTCTCTGCAAGATGCCATTATCGGCGCTATCGCGGGTTATTTAGCCTTGTGGTCTGTGTACTGGGTCTTCAAGCTCGCAACAGGCAAAGAAGGTATGGGATATGGTGATTTTAAACTGCTTGCGGCACTGGGTGCTTGGTTGGGCTGGCAGCAGTTGCCTCTGATTATTCTGCTTTCATCCTTAGTAGGGCTTGTGTTTGGTATCATTCAACTGCGATTAAAGAAGCAAGGTATCGATAAAGCCTTCCCTTTTGGACCTTATATTGCCATTGCTGGATGGATAGCTCTTCTGTGGGGACACGAAATCATTGATAGCTACTACTCTTACTTATTGGGGTACTAAACGATGGCATTAGTGATTGGCTTAACCGGAGGCATCGCAAGCGGAAAGACCACTGTCGCCAATATGTTTCGCGACCAGTTTGGTATTGAAATCGTCGACGCTGACGTGATTGCTCGACGAGTAGTAGAAAAAGGCAGTATCGGCCTCGAAGCCATCCATCAGCATTTTGGCGATGAGATCTTAACGGCAGAGGGAGAACTCAACCGCGCTGAGCTTCGAACACGAATATTTGCCAATGAAGAAGAAAAAACTTGGGTTAATCAGTTGCTTCATCCAATGATTCGTCAACAAATGGAGCAAGATCTGCAACGAGTCACATCGCCTTATGCGTTATTGGTCGTTCCGTTACTTACGGAAAACAATCTACAGCATATGGCTGATAGAGTTTTAGTTGTGGATGTCGATGAAGAAACACAAATTGAAAGGACAATGAGTCGAGACAAGGTGCCGATGGAACAAGCAAAATCGATCTTAGCTGCACAAGCCAGTCGTGAACAACGTTTAGCCATTGCCGACGATGTGATTAAAAATGACGCGAAAAACCAGAAACTTTTGCCTCAAATCACAGAATTACACAAAAAGTACCTAGCCATCAGCCGTAAAAATCTGTGAGAATAAGCCGAAAGGACGCAAGGCAAATCTGATGACGACACACAAGTTTGAACACCCTCTGAATGAAAAAACACGTATTTACTTACGAGTTGAAGCTTTGCTGCACCAGATGGAAAAAGCATCAGCCTTTGCTGACAGTATTCAGCACCAGTTATTTTTCCGTTCTCTATTCGATCTACTCGAAATTTTTGAGCAGATACAATTAAAGAGTGAACTGGCAAAAGATATCGAAAAACAGCGCCTCACTTACCGCAGTTGGTTAAACGTGGACGGTGTAGACCAAGAGATGCTTTCAGCACTGCTTGCTGAAGTGGATGAAGTACATCGCAATCTAATGAGCGCAGATCGTTTTGGTCAGTCACTTAAAGAAGATCGTTTCTTGTCTGCCATCCGACAGCGTTTTAACCTACCCGGCGGATCATGCTGTTTTGATCTTCCCGCTTTGCATTACTGGCTTCACCTCTCGCCAGAGAAAAAATCTCAAGATGCCAACAAATGGATGAGTACCTTAAAACCATTGTTAGATGCACTGACTCTTTGGCTCAAACTGACTCGTGAAACAGGTAGCTTTAAACCTCGTGTCGCACAATCTGGATTTTTCCAAAGCGATGCAGAAGATGCCAACATACTGCGCTTGTCCATTCCGCTCGAATATGGTGTGTACCCAATGATCTCAGGTCATAAAAATCGTTTTGCGATTAAATTTATCGACTTTAAAACTGGGCAAGCCAGCTCTGAAGAGATACCCTTCGACCTTGCTGTGTGCTGCTGAATAAACGTTTCTTAGCAGCTGAACCATCATTAATAGGAAATCTAGATGTCGTCCCAAAAGCCTACTGTGGTGAAATGTCCCCAATGCAAGCAAGAAGTCGTATGGAATGAGCAAAGTCCTTATCGCCCTTTTTGTAGTAAACAATGCCAAATAATTGATTTTGGTGAATGGGCTGATGAAGAAAATGCCATTGCTGGTGCGCCAGATATGTCCGACTCTGACGGATGGACAGAAGACTACAACTCTTAATCCGATATTGAATTTTAAGCACAAAAAAGCCCCGAAGTTCGGGGCTTTTGCTTTTACTCGTTAGTGTTACTCTTCAGGCTCTGAGCTTGATTCTGCATTTGAAGTATCAATATCTATCTCAGTTACTCGCTGTAAGCCTCTAGGTAACAATCCACCACGGCGACCACGTTCACCACGGAAGTTATCCAAATCACTCGGTTTCAAGCCAAGCTTACGCTTACCAGCATACAGAGTGACTGAAGCACCACTTGGTAATGCAATCAGATGAGACACAACCTCTTCGCGAGATTTGGCTTTTGCCGCTGGAATATTGATGATCTTGTTACCTTTACCTTTACCTAACTGTGGCAAGTCTTTAATTGGGAACAACAACATACGTCCCAAGTTGGTAATGGTAAGGATCTCATCAGTTTCAAGATCATTGACCGCTTGAGGTGCCATAATCTCAGCATTTTCAGGCAAATTCACCAGTGCTTTACCACTGCGGTTTTTCGAAAGCAGATCGGTTCCCTTACAGACGAAACCATAGCCAGCATCAGAGCCAACCAGCCAAAGCTGCTCTTCTTCACCCATGATAACCTGACGGATCGTCGTCCCTTCAGCAACGTTCAATCGGCCTGTAATCGGTTCACCCTGACCACGAGCCGAAGGCAAGGTATGTGACTCAAGAGAGTAGCTACGGCCATCACTGCCGAAGAAAACAACTTGTTGGTTACTCTTACCGCTCGCTTGAGCTAAGTAAGCATCGCCTGATTTGTAGCTTAGACTGGTGCCATCAACATCATGGCCTTTCGCATGACGAATCCAACCTTTTTCAGACAGAACCACAGTGATCAGTTCGCTTGGCATCAAATCACGTTCAGTTAGCGCTTTCGCTTCTTCACGTTCAACCAATGGTGAGCGACGATCATCACCGTATTTCTCAGCATCCGCCTTGATCTCTTTTTTCAGCAAGGTGTTTAGACGGCGTTCAGAGCCCAGAAGATCTTCCAGTTTTTTACGCTCTTTCTCTAACTCGTCTTGCTCACCGCGAATCTTCATCTCTTCCAGTTTCGCTAAGTTACGAAGTCTGGTGTCTAAGATCGCATCAGCTTGAATATCACTGATACCAAAGCGAGCCATTAATACTGCTTTCGGATCGTCTTCAGTACGGATAATTTCTATCACTTCATCAAGGTTAAGGTATGCAACCAACAAACCTTCCAAGATGTGTAAACGAGCCATGACTTTATCAAGACGGAATTGAAGACGACGACGTACGCTGGTACGACGGAATTCGATCCACTCATTGAGAATGTCGACCAAACCTTTGACCTGAGGACGATTGTCCAGACCGATCATGTTCAGGTTTACGCGGAAGCTTTTCTCTAAATCAGTCGAAGCGAACAGGTGGCTCATCAGCAAATCGCAATCGACACGATTCGAGCGCGGAACAATCACAATTCGAGTCGGGTTTTCGTGATCAGACTCGTCTCGTAGATCGTCAACCATAGGCAGTTTCTTCGCACGCATCTGGTTAGCGATCTGTTCAAGAAGTTTTGCACCCGAAACCTGATGTGGCAGCGCCGAAATAACGATGTCAGAACCTTCTTTGTGCCAAATCGCACGCGCTTTGATGCTGCCGCGGCCAGTGCGATAAATTTTTTCCAACTCAGCTTGAGGTGAAATAATTTCCGCTTCAGTTGGATAATCCGGCCCTTTCACAAACTGCATCACATCTGACAGTTCCGATTTCGGGTTATCAATCAGATGGATAGTTGCATCGGCAATTTCGCGTACGTTGTGTGGCGGAATATCAGTCGCCATACCAACGGCAATACCTGTTACACCGTTCAATAGAATATGTGGCAAGCGTGCTGGCAACATTTGCGGCTCTTTCATCGTGCCATCAAAGTTTGGCTGCCAATCCACGTTACCTTGGCCAAGTTCGCCTAATAATACTTCCGCAAACTTAGATAGCTTTGCTTCTGTATAACGCATGGCCGCGAAGGATTTCGGATCATCCGGCGCACCCCAGTTACCTTGACCATCCACCAGAGGGTAGCGGTAAGAGAAAGGCTGAGCCATCAGTACCATCGCTTCGTAACATGCAGAGTCACCATGCGGATGGTATTTACCCAACACGTCACCTACGGTACGTGCAGACTTTTTATATTTTGCCGCAGCCGAAAGTCCCAGCTCCGACATTGCATAAATTATGCGTCGTTGAACCGGCTTTAAACCATCACCAATATATGGCAAGGCACGGTCCATGATTACGTACATCGAGTAGTTCAGGTAAGCATCTTCCGTAAACTTGCGCATTGGAAGTTGTTCAACACCCTCGAAGTTAATTTCAGTACTCATTCATTACACCTCAGCCAAATCGCCATTGCTTTGTAGCCAAGTACGGCGGTCATCCGCACGTTTCTTGCCTAAAAGCATGTCCAACATCTCGTCCGTTGCCGTTTCATCATCAATCGTGAGCTGTACTAAACGACGAGTGTTTGGATCCATGGTTGTTTCGCGCAATTGAAGTGGGTTCATCTCACCCAAACCTTTGAATCGCTGAACGTTAATTTTGGCTTTCTTCTGGCTTAGTCTTTCCAAAATGCCATCTTTCTCTGCGTCATCTAGCGCATAGAACACTTCTTTACCGCAATCGATTCGATAAAGAGGAGGCATAGCGACATAGATATGACCCGCTTTGGTCAGAGCTTGGAAGTGCTTAGTAAACAGAGCACAAAGCAGAGTTGCGATATGAAGACCATCCGAGTCCGCATCGGCAAGGATACAGATTTTGCCGTAACGCAATCCGCTGAGGTCGTCGCTATCCGGGTCAATGCCCAAAGCAACAGAAATATCGTGTACTTCTTGAGACGCTAGTACCTGATCAGCAGACACTTCCCAAGTATTAAGAATTTTACCGCGTAGTGGCATCACCGCTTGGAACTCGCGATCACGTGCTTGCTTCGCACTACCACCCGCAGAATCCCCTTCGACGAAGAAGATTTCAGTACGGCTAAGGTCTTGCACTGAACAGTCTGTGAGTTTACCCGGTAGAGCTGGCCCTGAAGCCACTTTCTTACGGACCACTTTCTTACTAGCACGCATACGGCTGTGAGCATTCGCAATACACACTTCTGCAAGTTGTTCTGCAAGTTGAGGCTTTTCATTCAGCCATAGGCTAAACGAGTCTTTCACCACACCAGAAACAAATGCGGCCGTTTGACGAGAAGAGAGACGTTCTTTTGTTTGACCAGCAAACTGCGGATCTTGCATTTTCACCGAAAGAACATAGGCACAGCGGTCGAATACGTCTTCACCCGTGAGCTTAACACCACGTGGCAATAAATTACGGAACTCACAGAACTCGCGCATTGCATCCAATAAGCCCTGACGCAATCCATTGACGTGAGTACCACCTTGCGCAGTTGGGATTAAGTTAACGTAACTCTCAGTAATGAGCTCGCCACCTTCAGGAAGCCAAATAACGGCCCAAGTTGCCGCTTCAGTCTCAGCTTTAAACTCACCGGTGAAAGGCTCTTCTGGTAGAACAACCGAATCTTTTACACCTTCGGTGAGATAGTCTTTTAAACCATCTTCGTACAGCCAGCGATACTCTTTATCATTCACCTTGTCGGTAAATGTGATTTCTAGCCCCGGACACAGTACGGCTTTCGCTCGCAAGTTATTGACTAAGCGTGATACGGAGAAATTAGGATAATCAAAATAAGAAGTATCAGGCCAGAAATGAACGCTGGTACCGCGGTTACGACGACCGCAGGTTCCTGTTACAGTGAGATCGGAAACTTTGTTGCCGTGTTCGAAAGCGATTTCGTAAATTTGACCATCGCGACGTACAGCAACTTCAACGCGTTTAGAAAGGGCGTTAACTACCGAGATACCTACACCGTGTAGACCGCCTGAGAATTGATAGTTTTTGTTCGAAAACTTACCGCCAGCATGAAGCTTACAGAAGATAAGCTCGACACCAGAAATTTTTTCTTCTGGGTGAATATCTACAGGCATGCCTCGACCATCATCAATCACTTCTAATGATTGATCGGCGTGAAGGATTACCTGAACCTTTGTGGCATGTCCGGCCAACGCTTCATCGACACTGTTGTCGATAACTTCTTGCCCAAGATGGTTCGGGCGCGTTGTATCCGTGTACATCCCAGGCCTGCGACGCACTGGTTCTAAGCCATTAAGGACTTCAATGGCTCCAGCATTATATTGTTCAGTCATAATATGTAATGCTTTTATCGATAAATAATTGGTAACTTTACATCTCGTTTATTAACGCTTTATTTTTATAACAATACGTTAAGAATTAACGTGTTTTTTAACACCTAAACGAGAAAAGTCTAAGAGGAACATAGTCTGGAAGAGAACGACTGATGTCAAGAGACATCAGTCAGTGGCAAGCAAAATTATGACTCTAACCTCAATGAAAAGGCTATAAGTCTAAGAATTTGATGATTTGGGCTGGATAACGTTCAAAATCAATAAAACTATGGTCGCCACCTGTCTCCACCGTCTGTTTTGAATCTGCATACTTTTCCACAGCTTGACGATAATCGAGCACTTCATCTTCCGTTTGCTGCAGAAGCCAAAAATCTTGAGGCGATTTTAATTCAGGAATATCCAACGCGATGAGTTCTTGTATGTGGGACTCGTCCAAAACGTAACGTTCTTGGGTGTACGGATTCTCTTGTTCACCAAGAAACGAAGCTAACAGTTCATAAGGTTTCACGGCTGGATTGACTAACACCGCGCGAAAACCAAATTTTGCGTTTAGCCACGTGGAGAGATAGCCACCTAAAGAACTGCCTACCAAGCCAATTTGATAGTCATCTTTATATTGATTAACCACATCCAATAGATGTTGCGCTGCCAGAGCAGGAAAACTCGGCAATTTTGGAACAACCACTTTGATGTCTGGACGATGATTCTTGCAGTACTCACTCATCACCTGCGCCTTATGCGACAGAGGAGAACTGTTAAAACCATGAATATAAAGAAGTAAAGATGGACGCTTTGACATATTAGTAACCGCTCGCATCAAAATCAGGCTGAAACACGCCATTTGCCAAGCGTTTCACTGCTGACTTCACAGTGCCATCAGCACATAACTCCAGTTCACGCCAACCTGGTGAGGTTTTATCTAACGCAAAATCATTCGAGTTAGGTTTGAACTGGATACAGGTCGAAGGTGTCGCCATGACTCTCACGCCCATATGTTCCTTGTCCATATTCTGATGTACATGGCCGCACAAGACCGCTTTGACATTGGAATGGCGCTTTACTACATCCCAAAACGATTCGCTGTCTTTTAACGTGTGTTGATCAAGCCAAGCGCTGCCAACCAAAAGAGGATGGTGATGCAAAAGCACTAAGGTGTATCTATCCGGATACTGTGTCAGTTTCTCATCTAACAGAGCCAGCTGATGATCACTCAAACGGCCATGAGGAACACCAACAACCTGCGAATCTAGCAACACCATTTGCCAGTGTTCGCCAAGCAATACATGTTCCTCAGTGCGAATCTGGGGGGATGGTAACACTGCACCCATGTTAGGTTTGTAGTCGTGATTACCAGGCAGCCAGAAACAGTCTTTCTCCAGCATTTTAATGCTCTCTGAAAAACGTTGATAGGATTCAGCACTATGATCTTGAGAAATATCGCCCGTTGCGAGAACGGCATCATACTGAACTTTCTGAGTACAAATCTCTTTCACTACAGCACGAAAGCTGTCAGCGGTGTTTACGCTAAGCAAACAGCCGTCATCTGGCGCGAATAAGTGAGTATCCGTTATCTGTACAAGCTTTATGCTATCTGGATTATCTATACTGGGCGACACGTTCAAACTCGATAAACCTAACTATTATGGATGACTAAAATTAATTGGCTGGCGGCTAATACCATGCTTTAAGCAGAAGGTAAGCCAATCACCTAAAAAGCGATTAATTTGAGCCTTTTCATCTTTTTGTACCATTTTCTCATTCGGATAATCATGACGCGCTTTTATCCTGCTGAGATGATCGCTGGTGTGCACTTCTGCTACACGAGCGTCGTGGTACAGCCTGACAGACATGGTTGGTAATGGAAACACTGAAATATCATCACTTTGACAGATCTCCACCAAAGTTGTGTACTTTGTGACTTCTAGCACTTGAAGTTGGTAAGTCATTTGAGCCGCTTGGTAGCAACGTAAGTCATCGACACTTGGCTGTGTAGGAAGCAAAGCGTTTAACTTAGCGTAGTTTGTTTCATAAACTCGCATCAGTTCTTTTAGATCTACGTGATATGGTTTTTTCACCATTACTTCAGCCATTGAGTTCTCAAATTCTCGTAATTCAGTTCCAACCATTGTAGTGCAATGATTGATGCACCATTTTCAATAACACCGTCTTTTACCAACTGGTAAGCCTGCTCACGGCTCATGACATGCACTTTAATATCCTCTCCTTCATAGTCTAAACCATGAATACCTTTCGCTTGAGAGGAATCAACCTCGCCGACGTAAACATCTAATTTCTCAGAACATCCGCCAGCCGAAGGATAATACGAAGTCACCGATTCAATTCGGCCGATATCAACACCCGCTTCTTCTACCGCTTCTCTACGAACAACTTCAATGGCACTTTCATCACGGTCAATAATTCCCGCAACAATTTCCAGTTGCCAAGGCCGTTGTTGTTCGAGTGTTCCAACACGAATTTGTTCAATGATAACGACTTGATCTCGAACCGCATCATAAGGCAACAACGCAGCCGCATGCCCACGTTCGAAAAGTTCACGTTCAATAGGTTCACTCCATCCGCCTTGAAAAAGCTTATGTTTGAAGCGATATTTAACCATTCGGAAAAAACCTTGAAACAGTGTCTCTTTTGAGACGATTTCAATGTCTTGTGACGAAAACTGACCTAATGGTTTACCGGTTTGTGACATTCGAGAGCTCCCGATACGAATAAAGGACGGCTAAACAACGTAGTTTACTCGTGGTAACTGGTGACTTCCAAGGACATTGCTCAACTTTTTATATAAAAATTATATATATTTTTAAGTAAAGCAAAATTTATATTGCACACATGGATAGTTAAGTGTAAAAAAGTGCAAAGTTTCGAGTAAATTACGACCAAAATGGGGTAAACTCTTGAAACGCCCACCCTAACTTCATAATAGGCAGGAATAGGACCAATGAAAAAACTGCTTCCAGTATTTATTAGCGTAGCTCTTGGCAGCTTAAGTGCTGCAGTATCGGCTGACGATCTTGCTCAAATTTACGATCAAGCAAAAGAAAATGACCCTCAATTACTGAGCGCAGCGGCACAACGTGACGCAGCATTTGAAGCAGTAACTTCAAGTCGTAGTAGCTTACTACCACAGATCAACCTAACGGCTGGTTACAACATTACTAGTAGTGACGAACCAAAAGATAGTGAACTGCTATCAGCAGGAATTTCCTTTTCGCAAGAACTTTACAATCGTTCAAGCTGGGTTTCATTAGACACAGCAGAGAAACAAGCTCGCCAAGCGGATGCACAATACGCGGTTGTTCAACAGTCATTAATCCTGCGTGTCGCTCAGGCTTATTTCTCAGTGCTCAGTGCTCAAGACAACCTAGAATTTGTCCGCGCAGAAAAAGCGGCGGTTGGTCGTCAGTTAGAACAAACTAAGCAACGTTTTGAAGTGGGTCTTTCTGCAATTACTGACGTACATGATGCTCAAGCACAATACGACAGCGTTTTGGCAGATGAAGTGTTAGCTGAGAACACTCTGATAAACAGCTATGAGTCACTGCGTGAAATCACTGGTCAAGATCACAAAGATCTAAGCATTCTCGATACTAACCGTTTTTCTGCTAGCCCATCAGCGACATCAATGGATGCACTGGTTGAAGAAGCTCAACAAAAGAACTTGTCTCTTTTGTCATCTCGCATTGCGCAAGATGTAGCGAAAGACAACATCTCTTTAGCGAGTTCAGGCCACCTACCATCGTTAACACTTGATGGTGGATACAGCTATGGCAAGCAAATGGATAGCAGCGCGAGTGCTTATAGTTTTGACGGTCACGACTACAACGATTTAAACATCGGTGTGAACTTATCTGTGCCTCTATACACAGGTGGTAATGTGACTTCGCAAACCAAACAAGCAGAGTTCGCGTACGTTGCAGCAAGCCAAGATTTAGAAGCGTCTTACCGCAGTGTGATTAAGGCTGTTCGTGCAAACAACAACAACATCAACGCTTCAATCGGTGCGTTGCGTGCTTACGAACAATCGGTAATTTCAGCTAAATCAGCGCTAGAAGCAACTGAAGCAGGTTTTGATGTTGGTACTCGTACAATCGTAGACGTGCTGGATTCAACTCGTAGCTTGTACAACGCGAACAAAAACCTATCATCAGCTCGTTACAACTACATTCTTAGTGTGTTGCAACTTCGCCAAGCAGTAGGTTCTCTGTCTGAACAAGATATCCTTGATATCAACAGCGGCCTAAAAGCAGCGAAATCAGCAAAGACTAAATCTTAAGATTGTTTTTTTTACAGACATAAAAAAACGCCAGCATGCTGGCGTTTTTTCTTTCTCGGCATATCTAAAAATGCAACAAAGGCTAATTAACCTCTGCCACCTTTAATCGCTTCGATAATTTCTGTGGTTGAACAGCCGTCTTCAAAGTTCAGTACTTTAACCTGACCACCAGCCGCAATCACTTCTTTACCACCCGCAATATCTTCTGGTTTGTAGTCGCCGCCTTTTACTAATAAATCAGGCAACACTTCAGAGATCAAACGTTGTGGCGTATCTTCACTAAACGGTACTACCCAATCCACAGCACCTAGCGCTGCCAATACAGCCATACGGCGATCGGTCGGGTTCACTGGACGACCAGGCCCTTTCAAACGTTTTACAGATTCATCCGTATTAACAGCAACAATCAGGCGGTCACCAAGCTCACCAGCATGATTCAGATAAGAAACATGACCCGCATGAAGAATATCGAAACATCCGTTGGTCATAACAACTTTCTCGCCACGAGCTTGCGCTTTACGCACAGCTTCAATAAGTGCTTTCTCACCAATCACGCCGTAGTCAGTATCTTTGCTGCCGTGAATAGCTTCAGCAAGTTCAATGGTAGAGACTGTCGATGTACCAAGTTTACCGACCACAACTCCAGCGGCTGCGTTTGCTAGCGCACAAGCTTCATCTAAAGGCTTACCTGCTGCGACTGAAGACGCCAATACGGAAATCACTGTATCACCAGCACCCGTTACGTCATAAACTTCTTTAGCTTGAGTTGGCAGATGGAAAGGATCCATACCACGACGCAGTAGTGTCATACCATGTTCACTACGAGTCACCAACAGAGCATCAAGATCGAACTCTTCAATCAGACCTAAACCTTTTTCGACCAAGTCTTGATCAGATTTAACTTTGCCCACAACACATTCGAATTCAGAAAGGTTTGGAGTTAACAACGTTGCACCACGGTAACGTTCAAAGTCTGCGCCTTTAGGATCAATAAACACTGGAACATTTGCTGCTCGTGCTTTTTGAATGAACTGTTGTACATGTTCAAGAGCACCTTTCGCGTAATCCGATAAGATCACCGCTTGCACATTTGGCAATGCTGATTCCATACGCGATAAGATCAATTCAGGATCGGTTTTTTCAAACTTGTCTTCAAAATCTAAACGGATAAGTTGCTGACCACGGCTCAGTACGCGCAGTTTTGTAATCGTTGGATAGTCTGGCAAAGCAACAAAATCACACGTCACTTTCAGAGAAGTTAACTTCTCACTCAGCACCTGAGCTGGCTCATCAATCCCTGTTAAACCAACGAGATGCGCATGACCACCTAATGAAGCGATGTTCATTGCTACGTTAGCAGCACCACCAGGACGCTCTTCGTTTTTCTCTACTTTTACTACTGGCACAGGGGCTTCTGGCGAAATACGACCAGTAGGGCCATGCCAGTATCTGTCAAGCATGACGTCGCCAATAATTAATACCCCTGCATCACTGTAGTCAGGTAGGATTGGTTTCATTATGGATCTCCAATAACTGTTTCTGGGCGGAGTTTATCACAGCCCTATGAGCGGCTAAAGTTATCTAATATCAGAACTCTGTTATTAACCTAGCCACTGATTCCAAACATGTTTTACAACTTCACGTTCGTGGACAAATTTGCTTTCATCCACATCCGCGTCTTGATTCACTAAATTACGGTGATGGATTTGATCTCGCATCGCCGTATAAGCGTCGGTTAATGCCATGGCCTGTTCTTCATCCAGCACACCCTGAATCAACAATGACTCAAAGATACGCACGTTATCAGACCATCGGGTCAACTTAGGCTGTTGATGACTAAAACGTAAGACCAAGTACTGAGCCAAAAATTCAATGTCCGTAATACCGCCTTCATCTTGTTTTATCATGAAACGGCCGGGCTTCTTGCCCCCGAGGTGATCGCGCATTTTGATTCGCATATCCACCACCTCTTGCTTCAGTTTTTCCTCTTCACGAGGTAGAGCCAAAATATCATGGCGAATCTTGGCAAAAGCTTGCTGTAAAGGAGTATCACCATAAATCATGCGAGCTCTGACCAACGCCTGATGTTCCCAAGTCCACGCATCATTGCGCTGGTACTCTTCAAAAGCTTCTGTTGGACTCACCAAAAGCCCAGATGCGCCAGATGGTCTCAAGCGGGTATCAACTTCGTACAGTATTCCAGAAGCCGTTCTCACTGAGAATATGTGAACGATGCGTTGAGCTAAACGCAGATAAAACTGACGACCATCTATCTCTTTAACACCATCAGTGTAGGCGCTAACTGGACAGTCGTGCATAAAAACAATATCGAGATCAGAGTTATAGCCAAGCTCCCAGCCACCGACTTTGCCATAACCAATCACGCCAAACCCTTTTCCTTCACGATCTTTTAAGTGGGTCGGCTCTCCGTATTTGGCGGTCACCTGCAACCAAGCTTGATTGACCACAGCGTCAACAATCGCTTCAGCAAGATAAGTTAAGTGATCACTCACTTTCATCACAGGTAAGACATCGGCAATATCAGCGACAGCAATCTTTAAAATACATATTTGCTTAAACTGACGCAGCGCTTCCATCTGCTGTTCCATATCATCTTCTGGAATACGTGCGAGAAAATCTCTCAGCTCGGTTTTGTAACTTTCCAAAGGAATCGGATTATAGAGATGTTGCGGATCAATCAACTCATCAAGAAGAATCGGGTAACGAGCCAGTTGTTCAGAGATCATCGAACTCGCGGTACAAAGACGCACCAACTGCACCAGCGCAGCAGGGTGTTCATCTAGCAGTTCTAAATAAGTAGTACGAGTAGCAATGCTGTGCAGCAAAGACAATACTCTTGATAAGCCAAACTTTGCCTCAGGGTGATTGAAAATCGCTTGATACACCTTTGGCATCAAACGGTTAAGCACCTCTCTTCCGCGAGGGCCTATGGTACGTTTCGCTAAGTCCTCTTTGAAGCCGATGATGGTACCAACGATTTCGTCTCCATCTTGCATAGCGAGTTCATTCTCAACAATGCTTTCTATCAACTCGCGGTTATGGCTCATGTCCCACAATTCGTGGAAATGAGCAGCAATCGTATTTTCGTCTTGCTCATCCTCTTCACCAATCAGAGCAGCAAACACCGCATGCACATTCGCCATCTGATGTTTTACTCGAGCATTGAGTTGCTCCCAAGATTCATAGCCCATAGCAAAAGCCAGTCTCAACTGGTCATCCGCCTTGTCAGGCAAGGTTTGAGTTTGTTTATCTGCTAATGCTTGAAGAAGATTTTCAAGACGACGCAAGAAGTAATACGCTTCGGTTAACTGTTCAACTTCCTTTTTTTCCAACAATTCCAGCTCATCAATGGCTTGCAATGTTTCAAGTAACCCGCGATGACGTAAGCTCGGCTCTCTTCCGCCCCGAATCAATTGGAAAACTTGTGCAATAAATTCAATTTCTCGAATGCCACCAGCTCCCAACTTAATGTTGTTACTGAGCCCTCTACGACGGACTTCGCTACTGATCATCGACTTCATTCGACGCAGTGATTGAATCGCGCTGAAATCGATATAACGGCGAAATACAAACGGACGCAGCATCTGGCGCAGCTCTTGATACTGAGAATACATCTCGCGCCCCATAACGCGCGCTTTGACCATTGCGTAGCGTTCCCAGTCTCTGCCCTGCTCCTGATAGTAATCTTCAAGCGCTGCGTAACTCATCACCAACGGGCCACTTTCACCAAAAGGACGTAATCTCATATCCACCCGATAGCAAAAACCGTCAAAGGTCTGTTGATCAAGCATTTTAATGATGCGCTGGCCTAGACGAGTGAAAAACTGAGCGTTAGCAATACTTCTGCGCTGACCCTGTGTCTCCCCGTTTTCGGGATAAGTGAAAATTAAATCGATATCAGAAGAGAAATTGAGTTCACCACCACCGAGTTTACCCATGCCCATAATCAACATAGGCTGAGCTTCACCTTGAGCATTACAAGGTGTTCCCCACTCTTGGCAGCAGGCTTTGTACTGCCATTGGTAAGTTTCGAATATCAGAGCTTCCGCCAATTGCGATAAATGCTCTAGGCTCTCATTCAATGTCCAGGTATTTAAAAAATCACGCCAAGCGATATAAACCATCTCTTGATTGCGGAACTGGCGCAAAATGCGCAAACCACTTGTTTCATCTTCGCAGACGGAAAGCTGCGCAAAAAGGCGCTCACGATACGATTCATAACGAGAGTCTTCGCTAAGAATCTCGGGTAGCGCACGGCACAAAGCTTCATCACGCATCAAGGTTTCATGGACAAACTTGCTCAACCCGATAACGGTTTTTAGCTGAGCTTGCAGATCGCTATTCCATTGAGCAATCACTGGCTGCTGTTCTAGCAAATGGCTGAACTGTTGACTCGCGTAATCTTCAAGAAGAGATGGCAATGGCATGGTATGTCCTTGTTGATGCTGGTAGCCCGAAGAAAGATGATGTAACTATACCCAAACTCATTGAAGGGTATATCAAAATTAGTGTAATAAAAAACGCCCACAATCGAATTGTGGGCGCTTATGCATGACTTATCGATGTCAGAAAGAATTAAACTTTAAATTCAGTGATTTTGCTGTCTAATTCTTGTGCATTTGCCTGCATCACTTCCGAGGTCTCAAGCAACTCAGTTACGACAGTAACCGAAGCTTCCACCAGCTCTCTCACATTGGTTAAGTTCTGGTTCATCTCTTCTGCAACACTGCTTTGCTGACCCGCTGCTGTGGCAATTTGGAAGTTCATATCGTTGATTTGCTGAACTTGAGCCACAATACCGTCAAGCTCAGTACCTGCATTAGTCACCAGTTCAACGCCTTCAGCCACTTCAACCACACTCTTTTCCATCAACTCTACCGCTGAGTTCGCACTGCTTTGCAGTTGTGAAATCATGTCTTGAATTTCTACTGTTGCGGTTTGAGTACGTTGGGCTAGATTACGGACTTCATCTGCAACCACCGCAAAACCACGCCCAGCTTCACCAGCTCGAGCCGCTTCAATCGCTGCGTTTAGCGCCAATAAGTTTGTTTGTTCAGAAATGCTTTGAATAGTACCAACAACACTACTGATTGATTCAACACGCTCTTCAACTTGGTTTACAGCCTGAGCAGATTTAGAGATGTCTTTTGAAAGCTCACTCATTTTGCCTACAGTGCTTTTCACAAATCGCTGGCCAGTCTGAGCTTGTTTTGAAGCGTCTTCCGTTAAAGAAGAAGCACTTTGTGCATGCCCTGCCACGGTTTGCACCGTTGAAGACATTTCGCTCATCGCGGTGGCTAACTGGTCGATTTCATTGAACTCTTCTTGCGCTGACTCTTTAGTCTCAGACATGCTAAGCGTCATAATTTCCGTCATAGCCGTAAGCTCTTGTGAAGCATCGACTTGAGCAAGAATCAACTCTTTTAGTTGAAGACGTGTTTTTTCCAGCTCTTTCGCCAGCTCGCCATACTCATCTTTACACTCCATCTCGATAACTTCAGATAAGTCACGACGTGCCATCTGTTTGATCGAGTCACTCAGATAGTGTGTTTGACGCAACATAACGCGCGCTGCAAAAAGCAGTAAAACAACAAAAACAGCGATCATCAAACCGGTCTGCCAAATCACTTGCACAATGTAGTCGTCATAATGTTTCTGTGCGACTTCTAGATTTTGGGTTGCCGCCAAAAGAGCATTATAAAAGGTGTGAGCATCCCAAAGCTGCTTACCGATGATCAGTAACGTACTGAACACCATCAGCATTACCATCTTAGGAACAAGGCGAACATTCGTTATTACTCGTTCCCATGGCTTAAATGCCATTGTTGTCATTGTCATGCCTCCACAATGTCTTATATATTGAAAATCGCTTATTTATCACTACTACAGTGAAAAAATCTTCACGCACGTTGAATTATTTCGAGCCTCGTATGAAAAAAGATAGTATCAAAGATGAAACGAAACCTATGGGATTGTTATCACTCATTTTGTCTTTCTTAGCTCTATTTGTGATCTCAGGCTTACTATTTTTTCCAATAGAGCCAGAAATGCGCCATTTGTTTATCGGCCTAGACTTCCTTATATGTAGTATTTTCATCCTACAACTTAGCGTAGATTTGATCCGCTCGACAGATCGGGTGCAATTTATGAAACGACACTGGATCGATTTTCTTGCCAGTATTCCGATGATCGAACCTCTGCGTTACGCGCGCATCTTTCACATTCTAAGAATCATTTTAGTTGTTCGTTCAGGAAGAGCGATCGCTAAACAGCTACTTTCGAACCGAAGAGAAACCACCATTGCGTCCATATTATTGCTGTTAGTTTTGATGATGACGCTGGGCTCAAGCTTCATGCTCTTTTTCGAAACCAAAGATCCTCATGCGAATATTCAATCCGGTGGTGATGCTTTGTGGTGGGCCTTAGTGACCATTTCAACCGTAGGTTATGGTGATCATTATCCAGTCACTACGGCAGGGCGTTTGATTGCGACCGCTATGATTCTGTGCGGCGTAGGGATCTTCGGTATGATTTCCGGTTTGATCACGTCGCTGCTCACCTCTCCCGATAAAAAGCAGCTATTACATGCACAGAGAGAGCAGCAGATGCTGCAACAAATCGTTGTGCAGCAAAACGAAATTTTGCGCCGGATTGGAGAGCTGGAAAACAACACCGATCATCCGCGACAAGGTAAGCCAGCGGAATAGAAAACAAAAAGGGATACAAAAAAGTATCCCTGATTCAAAAACTCAATGCCTTTGTTAGTCACGCCAGTAAGGATGAGCTTCAACACCTATAATTCGAGTCTGCTCCATGGCATGTAAAATCGAGTTCTCTTGGCGAATCAGCCAGCGTTGTAGCTGTTCTTTTTCCTCACCTTCCAGCTTCTCAACAAACGGTTCTAACGTTCTTAAGGTCAACAAATCGTCGATACCGTGTAGAAGATCCGCCCAAGGCATGCGGAAAGAGTTACGTTCTTCTGCATCGTACAAACTTGCAAAACCAATTCCGGTATAAAGATTTCGCATCAAACGATACTGCTGATCAATATACTCTTGGCTACTCAAATGATGCTCTGGTGGGAACGATTCGATCAACTCTGCCCAAGTTCGATCCAACTGCTTGGCAGAGAATCGAAGGATGTTGGTCGCCATTTTTTCACGCGCTTTTTCATCGAGAAACGGCTGCCATCCACGAGTCAGGATCCAGCGGCTCAAATCAAGCAACAAACCGGTATAACGAGCAGAGTTGAGCAAACGTAGGTTTTCTTCTCGTTGAGGTAAGTTATATTGCTGCTCTTTCAGTTCAGCAATTAAAAACTTACGGGCATCCAGTTTGCGCAGCGCATAGCCTTTGTCTTCAAGAAGATCATCAAGATAGTCGTATGACTTTAACCAGCTCAGTTCTTCTTCCAACCACTTCAGTTCCTGACGCAAAATCGCACTTGCTCGACGAGGAACAACGCCGCCGTAGATGCTTAGAATCTGGCGAATAAATCGAATACTGTTGCTGATTTCATGCAATGCAGGAATGGAATCTCGCTCTGTATAGATTTGCTCATGGTAGTGCCAATGAGACAGCGCATGTTCCAGCGAGTTAATCAAACAATACTCAACCGTGTCTTGACTGCTGGTGTTCACTAAACTTAGTGGTTTAACTTCATCACCTTGATAATCCGCAGCCAGACGATAACCTCTTGCGGCTTTACTCAGGTTGCCTAGGCGCATTCCACCGTTATCACAGAACTGACGAGCCAAGGTAAACAGCGCATCGGTTTGCCCTGATTTCAGTTCTAACTCCACTTCGCAGATTGGATACTCTTTATCACCCGCAACCACTAAACCTTGGTCAAAAGCGACTTCGACCTGACTACCGTCCGGCATGCCGATCAACCATTGTTCACGAGTAAAATTAGTAGAGAAGAGCGCGCTTAGCTCAGATTGCAGAACGTCAACCTCTTTACCTTGAGGCCAAATGTCAGCAGGGTGAAGCGATAGTTCAGGTTCGTTGCTCTGATGTTCAGCATTGAATTCCGGTCTTTGATGTAAGCCAGCGACGACGCGTCCTGCGGTCTTGACGGTTTGAACATACACATCATCGAAACGTCGGATTCTTAACCCAATATCGTGTTGACGTAACCAGTTATCAGGAGTATCAAAATACGTATTACCTAACTCTCGACAACTGTGCTGAAGTACTTTTGTATCAGAAATCTTTTGACGTAAAATTTCTGAAAAATCTGGTGACACAAAAAACTTCAGTTCTATCTCGGTTTCCATATTTAACCCTTTCAAAGCAGATACCGAAAGGATATTGCCTAAAACGCGGCTGAGCAAGAGTGAAATATAGACCGTTTGATGATCTAAAACAGTTTTCATGACACTGTTAATGGGTTAACATGCGCGCCTTTATAGCCATCGCTCAACATTTAGCCATACAATGGTGTATGTTTTTTTAAGGTTATAGTTATTAGGTTGAATGACCATGCCAGTAAATACAATTATGGGGTTATTTGCAAAGTCCCCTATAAAGCCTTTGCAACGACACGTAGTGTGTGTAAATGAATGCTGTTCTTATCTAGTGCCTTTCTTTGAAGTTTGTGCGACTGGAGACTGGGAAAAAGCAGCTGAAATCCGCGCACAGATTTCTCACTTAGAGAAAGAAGCTGACGTGTTAAAGCGCGAAATTCGCCTTAAACTTCCTCGTGGTTTGTTTATGCCTGTAGACCGTACAGACATGCTCGAACTTCTTACACAGCAAGATAAACTTGCCAACCTAGCAAAAGACATTTCAGGTCGAGTTGTAGGTCGCGAGCTTATCATTCCTGAACCTCTTCAAGCTGACTTTATCATCTATGTAAAACGTTGCTTAGATGCAGCGGATCAAGCACAGAAAGTTATCAACGAGCTAGACGAATTGTTAGAGACTGGTTTCAAAGGCCGTGAAGTAACACTCGTTGCTGAAATGATTAATCAATTGGATGAAATCGAAGACGATACTGACACTATTCAGATACGTCTACGTCAAAAGCTGAGAACCCTAGAATCTTCGCTTAATCCGATTGACGTTATGTTCTTATACAAGATTTTTGAATGGGTTGGCGGTATCGCTGATCAGGCGCAGCGCGTTGGCGCTCGTCTAGAAGTGATGCTTTCTCGCTCATAAATTTAAAGTTAACCAAATAACTAAGAGCTATTTTGTAAAACTGAATTAAGCGTTAAGTTTTTATCGCCAACGGTTTAAATTCGTGCCTAAAACACGAAGAAATAGCTCCGCTTGTTATAAACAACTAGGTATAAAGATGGATATCCTTGCTAACTACGGCACTGTCCTGATCATTGTTGCTGCCATTTTTGGTTTCTTAATGGCTATCAGTATTGGTGCGAACGACGTTGCGAACGCAATGGGAACATCAGTTGGTTCTAAAGCTCTAACCGTTAAACAAGCGATTCTTATCGCGATGGTGTTCGAATTTGCAGGTGCTTACTTAGCCGGTGGTGAAGTAACTGACACAATCCGCAAAGGCGTGATTGATACATCACTATTTGCTAATCATCCTGACGTTCTTATTTATGGCATGATGTCAGCTCTGCTAGCGGCGGGAACTTGGTTACTGCTTGCTTCATATATGGGCTGGCCTGTATCAACCACTCACTCAATCATCGGTGCGATCATCGGTTTCGCATGTGTATCTTTCGGTACTGAAGCGGTGGATTGGAGCTCTGTTAAAGGTATCGTTGGTAGCTGGATTGTTACCCCTCTGATTTCAGGTATCTTTGCGTATTTCATATTCATTAGTGCCCAACGACTGATTTTCGATACAGAAAGACCGCTTATCAACGCTAAGCGCTTCGTTCCTGTGTACATGTTCATCACAACAATGGTGATTGCACTTGTAACTATCAAGAAAGGTCTTAAACATGTTGGTTTACACCTTTCAAGCACAGAAGCTTGGTTATGGTCTGCTGGCGTATCAGCGCTAGTGATGGTTGGTGGCTACCTGTACATTCAGAAGAAGTTTGCTAACCGCGAAGACGACCATAGCTTCTCTGGTGTTGAGAGTATCTTCAGCGTATTGATGGTAATCACAGCTTGTGCCATGGCATTTGCTCACGGTTCAAACGACGTTGCAAACGCGATCGGTCCACTGTCTGCGGTTGTTTCTACTATTGAACACATGGGTGAAATTACAGCGAAAAGCGCAATTGCTTGGTGGATTCTGCCTCTAGGTGGTTTCGGTATCGTTGTAGGTCTAGCGACTATGGGCCACAAAGTAATGGCAACGGTTGGTACAGGTATTACAGAACTAACACCTAGCCGTGGTTTCGCAGCTCAGCTTGCAACTGCGTCTACAGTAGTATTAGCGTCTGGTACTGGTCTGCCGATTTCAACCACTCAGACACTTGTTGGTGCGGTTCTGGGTGTAGGTTTTGCACGTGGTATTGCAGCACTTAACTTAGGTGTTGTACGTAACATCGTTGCATCTTGGATTGTAACGCTTCCAGCTGGTGCTCTATTAGCTGTTGTGTTCTTCTACGCTATTCAAGGCATTTTCGCTTAATTTATTAAGTCAGTGCTTTGTTAAGGCGATGTCATTATTGACTCAAACGCACATAAAGGGAGGCTTTGCCTCCCTTCTTTGTTGCACGCGAATAAGAAACTTTTTACTATTTGCCACATGAGTGTAAAGCTACAATTTATAACTAAGGGATTTACCGTGAAAAAACTTATCTGCATGGTGTTATTTTCCATGTTAGCAAGCCCAGTGTTTGCACAAGACCGTTACATCGCCGATAAGCTGTTTACTTATATGCATTCTGGTCCAAGCAACCAATATCGTATTATCGGCAGCATTGACGCAGGTGAGAAAGTTCAGCTAGTTTCAACCAATAAAGAATCCGACTACAGCGAAGTTGTAGACTCTCGCGGTAGAAGAGGTTGGGTGGAGAGCCGTTTTGTGACTCGCGATATCAGTATGGCTGTGCGTTTACCGCAACTTGAAAAAGAGTTGGCTCAGGTAAAATCACAACTAGCGAATGCACGTCAAAGTGCAGATTCTGAGAAAGCGGGTTTGGTTGAATCTTTGGATGTTCGCAACCAACAGATTGCACAACTGGAACAAAACTACGGTGAAATCAGCAAGCAGCTAACAGCGTCTCAAACTGAGATCCGTGAATTGCGTGCGAAACTGGATACACAGAAAGAAGACTTACTGCTGAAATACTTCACTTATGGTGGTGGTGTTGCAGGTATCGGTTTACTACTGGGTCTAATCCTTCCGCACATTATTCCACGACGTAAGCGCAATCCTGCTGGTTGGGCATAAACGTTATCAAATTGAAAAAGGTCACTCGCTAGTGACCTTTTTTTGTTTATGCTGAACAGTGCTTTCTGAGAAGCAACAAAGCCTATCCTTGCCAGTGGTAGAGTGCAGGAATTTCGATCAACTGCTGTTCGAACTGCACCAAAGTTGTTTGAGGATTAATTTCTACCAGCATTACACCGTCTGACAACATATCCCCTTCGTGATATTCCACACCATTCATTTTTATCCAACGCTTACTTTCAGAGCTGGCATAAACGTGGGTCTGAAAATCCATCGCGGGTAATTGACCTGAGTACTTATCAGCATTTTGCACCAAGGATATCGCTCTTGAATTACTTCGTTTAGAGGCGCTAGCTGTGCTTTTCATCGCAGACTCTACTCTCATGGCAAGCGCAGGCGAAAGACCACTCAGATCCAGTTGTTCGAGATTTAAAGGGGTATTCTCTTTCTGCACGGAAGTTGAGGGCTCTGGTGTTTTAACCTCAGTTGTTTTAGCAACTGTCGTTTCATTGGTTTGCTTAGTATCAATTGATGGTGTGTCTTCCGTTTCAGCTAAAAGCTGTTTAGTTTGAGCAGGAATCAGATAGGTACTTTTTAGCTCAGTAAACTCAGGGTAAGGCAGAAACTCAACCGGTGCTGGAATTTGTTCCACTAGCGCAGGCTGGCTCATTACTTGAGTGATATTCTGTTGCTGAAGTTGATAACTTTGATAGCTCAGCAGCGAGACAGTCACAGCACTCGGTACAATCAACAATAAGCTGTGATACCAGCGGAAAAGCATGGACTTCTCAGCAGAGATAGTCGCAGAGCTATACCCATGAGTCATAGTATTAGACTGGTAACCTTGGTGTGACGATTTCAGCGCATTCATTACTTGCGACATTATGCACCTCCTACCAAGTGTGACGCACCGAGTTTAGGAGCGTCCAGCTTAGGTGCATCTTGCTGAGTAAGCAGCTCCAGACGACGCAGGGTTTGTTCTCCCGCAATGCCATCCACATACATATTCTGCCAGCGCTGGAATAAGGAAACCTTACGCTTTACTTCGTCATCAAACACTTGTGTTTCCCGCTCCGGCTCGCCCAGAATTTGCGATAACTTGCGATCAAGAAGAGCAATCTCCTGTCCTTTCATTCCTCTCTTCAAGGTCTGCTTAAAACTGGCTTGCCAAGTTAGATGAAACTCACCATTCCACAACGGAGATATCCACTGTTTATCAATACGTATATGTTCGCCATTCACCAGAAGCTCCAGCTCATCTCCATTTAAGCGATACAACACTGCGTAACTCGGCTTGTTATCAACCTCAAGCGTTAACACCACCGGCATATTGAGCTGAGAAAGAGTCTGCCAGTCACCTTGACTTGGCATGCATTGCAAAAGCGATGAGCTATCCGACTGACAAAACGTATCTGTTACCGATGCCTGATATCCCCAGACTGCATAGAGAGCACGCAGAGCACTACTTAGGTCCTCAGCTTGAATGAGAACCTCTTCAACTTGTTTTGGAAATACCGTTTCTTGCAGCGCTGGTTTTGCTTCTGGCAGTGGCCAATGATGAGCCACCTGCTCATTGATGATAGGTGGAAGCCAATACGCACTTGCGGCAGCTAAAGAAAGGCCGATTAAACTGCACGTCGCAGCAACAAAAGGGAAACGCGCAGAAGAAGGTTTTGCATCCGAGCGCTGATAGACCGTTGATTGAAAGCTCATCACTTGCTGGCAAGCCCATTTTACTCGCTCTAAACCGAGTTCTTTTTCACCAGCTTTAAATGCACCTTTCAAGCTGTTGTCACAGACTAAATTAATCAGCCGCGGAATTCCGTGGGTTTCACGAGCAATCCACTTGGCGCATTTGTTAGAGAACAAATTGCCATCGCCACCCGCTTGTTGCAGACGAAAACGGATGTAATGAGCCGTTTCGACGTCATCGAGAGGCAGCAGATGATATCGACCAGTAATTCGCTGTGCTAGCTGGCGAAGCTGAGGCAGTTGAAGTTTCTGTTGCAGTTCAGGTTGACCGATGAGTAACACCTTCAACAGCTTTCGGCTGTCTGTTTCTAGATTGGTCAGCAGTCTTAGTTGTTCTAAAACATCGGGCGCAAGGTGCTGTGCTTCATCGATAATCAGCAGGATCTGAATACCAGCAGCATGCTTATCCAAAAGAAATTGGTTAAGAGCCTGACTGAGTTTTTTGATCGTCGCTTTTTTTCCATAACTAACGGCAAACTCATCACAAATGGCTTCCAGCAGCTCTTGTTCTGAAAAGGTTGGATTAAGAATAAATCCAGCTTGAGTATTGGCAGGCAAATTATCCAGAATCGCTTTCGCTACGGTCGTTTTCCCAGTACCAACCTCGCCAGTCAACATGGCAAAACCACCACCGTCACCCAATCCTTCTTGCAGATGGGAAATAGCCTCTTGGTGACGTTGACTTAAATACAAATAGCGAGAATTCGGCACAATTGAGAAAGGTAACTCAGTTAAACCGAAAAATTGTTGATACATACCCCTGCCTCTATCAAAGTGATTAAGCGCAAAGTATCATTGCCGCTGATGATTATCCAATGACATTAATGATTTTTGAGGCGGTTTAGTGCAAGTTTACCTGGTTGGCGGCGCCGTTCGCGACAAACTACTCGACATCCCTGTTTACGATAAGGACTGGGTTGTAGTGGGAAGTAGCCCTGATGAAATGTTAAGCCAAGGCTTTACCGCCGTTGGCAAAGACTTTCCTGTCTTCTTACACCCTAAAACCAAGCAAGAATACGCACTTGCCCGTACCGAGAGAAAAACAGGAGCAGGTTACACAGGCTTCGAATGTCACTTTGCACCCGATGTTACGTTGGAAGAAGATCTGATCAGGCGCGATCTCACGATTAATGCGATGGCACAAGCCGAAGATGGCACTCTTATCGATCCTTATGGCGGTCAGCGTGATCTTAATGATCGCATCCTACGCCATGTATCCGACGCTTTTATTGAAGATCCGCTGCGTGTTTTACGCTTAGCCCGCTTCGCAGCAAAACTTTCTCATCTTGGCTTTGTGGTTGCAGAAGAAACCATGGCTCTTATGGCTCAAATCGCGAGTAGTGGCGAGCTTGAGCATTTAACCGCAGAACGTGTATGGCAAGAGTGGCATAAGTCCCTTTCGACTAAGAATCCTGAAGTATTTCTTTCTGTACTGAGAGATTGCGGCGCATTAAAGGTGGTACTTCCTGAACTCGATCGTCTGTTTGGTGTTCCTCAACCGGAAAAGTGGCATCCAGAAATTGATACAGGTATTCATACACTTATGGTGGCGAAACAAGCGGCTCAACTTTCGCAATCACTGCCAGTGCGATTTGCCGCGCAAGTGCATGATTTAGGGAAAGGTGTCACACCTGAGTCTGAATGGCCAAGCCATAAAATGCATTGCCATACAGGCATTAAAATCATCAAGAAACTGTGCGAACGAGTACGCGTGCCGAATGAATTTAAAGAGCTGGCGCTATTGGTTTGTGAGCAGCACTCAAACATCCACAGAGCAGCAGAGCTGAAAGCCAGTACCAAACTCAAAATTCTCAATAAACTCGACGTATGGCGAAAGCCAGAGTGTTTAGAAGAAGTGTTACTTTGTTGTCAGGCTGACCATTCAGGTCGTTTAGGTTGCGAAGAGAACTCTTACCCTCAAAAGGCACTATTTGAAGCTGCGTATCAAGCCGCACTCAGTATCGAAGTGAAGGATATTATTGCCGATGGCTTTCAGGGCAAAGCGATTCGCGATGAGTTAGAGAAAAGACGGATTGAGGCGATTTCGTCGCTTTCTAAATAGTCGAAACTGGGAATGAGTATCCTTAATCTTATTTACCAAAAGAAATTCATTTTCAAGACAGGTTTGATGGAACAAATTTACAAGGGCATGGATGCCCTTGTCTAAGCGCACAGGGAAGTCTTGAGCGATTTGTGGAATCAATCCTGTTTTGAATGTCACCTTACTTTTCTTTACGCAAAAAAATACCTCGCCTAAGCGAGGTATTTATAAAGAACTATAAAGCTAAGCTAAGAATTAAGCTTGACCTTTAACTTCTTTAAGACCGTTGAAAGGAGCACGACCAGCTAGAGCTTCTTCGATACGGATAAGTTGGTTGTACTTAGCAACGCGGTCAGAACGGCTCATAGAACCAGTTTTGATTTGACCTGCAGCTGTACCTACCGCTAGGTCAGCGATAGTTGCATCTTCAGTTTCGCCAGAACGGTGAGAGATTACAGCTGTGTAACCTGCGTCTTTAGCCATCTTGATTGCAGCTAGAGTCTCAGTTAGAGAACCGATTTGGTTGAACTTGATAAGGATAGAGTTAGCAATGCCTTTCTCGATACCTTGAGCAAGAATCTTAGTGTTAGTTACGAATAGATCGTCACCAACTAGTTGGATCTTGTCGCCTAGAAGTTTAGTTTGGTGTGCGAAACCATCCCAATCAGACTCGTCTAGACCGTCTTCGATAGAAACGATAGGGAATTTCTCAACTAGACCAGCTAGGTAGTGGTTGAACTCTTCAGAAGAGAAAGTTTTACCTTCGCCTTTCATGTTGTAGATGCCAGCGTCTTTGTCGTAGAACTCAGATGCTGCACAGTCCATAGCTAGAGTGATGTCTTTACCTAGAACGTAGCCAGCAGCCGCAACTGCTTCTGCGATAACTTCTAGCGCTTCAGCGTTAGATTTTAGGTTAGGAGCGAAACCACCTTCGTCACCAACAGCAGTGTTGTAACCTTTAGACTTAAGAACTTTAGCTAGGTTGTGGAATACTTCCGCGCCCATACGTACAGCTTCTTTAAGAGTTGCAGCGCCAACTGGTTGAATCATGAATTCTTGGATATCAACGTTGTTATCTGCGTGCTCACCACCGTTGATGATGTTCATCATTGGTAGAGGCATAGAGAATTGACCTGCAGTGCCGTTTAGCTCAGCGATGTGCTCGTATAGAGGCATGCCTTTAGCAGCAGCTGCTGCTTTAGCGTTTGCTAGAGAAACAGCTAGGATTGCGTTAGCACCGAAGTTAGATTTGTTTTCAGTACCGTCTAGGTCGATCATGATTTGGTCAACAGCAGCTTGGTCTTTAGCATCTTTACCAACTAGAGCGTCAGCGATTGGACCGTTTACAGCAGCGATTGCTTTAAGAACACCTTTACCTAGGAAACGTGATTTGTCGCCATCGCGTAGCTCAAGAGCTTCACGAGAACCAGTAGATGCGCCAGATGGAGCAGCTGCCATACCAACGAAACCGCCTTCTAGGTGTACTTCAGCTTCTACAGTTGGGTTACCACGTGAGTCGATGATTTCACGACCTAGAACTTTAACGATCTTAGACATTAATGTTTCCTCTCGTTGAATTTAAATGTCAAAACTATAAAGGACAGTTGCACAACTTAAAGCAACTGTCCGTATCCTTGTTACTTCTCAGATTCACCGCGTTGGAACTCACCCGCTGCTTTCACAAAACCAGCAAATAATGGGTGACCATCACGAGGGGTTGATGTGAATTCTGGGTGGAACTGCGCTGCTACAAACCATGGGTGAGCAGGGTTCTCAATCACTTCAACCAATTTCTTGTCAGCAGATAAGCCTGAAACTTTTAGGCCAGCTTTTTCAATCTGCGGACGAAGATTATTGTTTACTTCATAACGGTGACGGTGACGTTCGTGGATCGTCGCGCTACCGTATAGTTGGTAAGCTTTGGTACCTTTTTCTAGGTGGCATAGCTGAGAACCTAGACGCATTGTGCCGCCAAGATCAGAAGTCTCAGTACGCTCTTCAACGTTACCTTCACTATCTACCCATTCAGTAATCAAACCTACCACAGGGTACTTAGTGTTTTTGTTAAATTCTGTTGAATGTGCACCTTCCATGCCTGCAACGTTACGAGCGTACTCGATAAGCGCTACTTGCATACCTAGACAGATACCTAGGTAAGGAACCTTGTTTTCACGTGCGTATTGAGCAGCCATAATCTTGCCTTCAATACCACGGTCACCAAAGCCACCTGGAACTAAAATTGCGTCAAGACCATGCAGAACTTCGAAACCACGAGTTTCTACGTCTTGAGAATCTACATATTTAATCGTTACATTCAAACGATTTTTTAGACCAGCATGCTTTAGTGCTTCGTTTACTGATTTGTAAGCGTCTGGTAGTTCAATGTACTTACCAACCATACCGATGGTAACGTCACCCGTTGGATTCGCTTCTTCGTAAATTACTTGTTCCCATTCAGATAGATCAGCTTCAGGAGCATTGATACCGAAACGAGCACAAACTAAATCATCCAAGCCTTGAGATTTGATCAATTGAGGGATCTTGTAGATTGAATCTACGTCCTTCATTGAAATAACTGCTTTCTCAGAAACGTTACAGAAAAGTGCAATCTTCTTACGCTCGTTTGCTGGGATCATACGGTCGCTACGACATACTAGAATGTCAGGCTGAATACCGATAGATAGCAGTTCTTTTACAGAGTGTTGAGTTGGCTTAGTTTTCACTTCACCTGCTGCTGCAAGGTAAGGAACTAGAGTCAAGTGCATGAACATTGCGTGTTCACGACCTACTTCGATTGCCAACTGACGAATCGCTTCCATGAATGGTAGAGATTCGATATCACCAACTGTGCCACCAACCTCAACGATAGCCACATCGTGACCTTCGGAGCCCGCGATTACACGGTCTTTGATAGCGTTAGTGATATGCGGGATAACCTGAATAGTTGCACCTAGGTAATCGCCGCGACGCTCTTTACGTAAAACGTCAGCATAAACACGACCAGCAGTAAAGTTATTGCGTTTGGTCATCTTAGTACGAATAAAACGCTCGTAGTGACCAAGGTCTAGGTCAGTTTCTGCGCCATCTTCTGTAACAAACACTTCACCGTGTTGAGTCGGGCTCATAGTGCCTGGGTCAACGTTGATGTAAGGGTCAAGCTTCATCATGGTCACTTTAAGACCGCGAGCTTCTAAAATAGCGGCAAGAGATGCTGCTGCAATACCTTTACCTAGAGAGGATACGACCCCGCCAGTAACAAAAATATAATTTGTCGTCATGTTTAACCTGAAATTGGTTGAATGAGGGAAATGGATTTCTTCTGGACGGGACGAAACTATACCAGAACCCAATTACCGCCACAACGTGAAATCTATCACACTCAGTTTTTAATTTTTTGCTTCAAATCAAATAGCCATATCGCAGAATGCAAACAAAGTAATTTAATTGGGTTAATTTTGTCTCAAAAGCCCATTTTCAGAGCTTCACTCTAGACCTTTTTCCCGTCTTTTTACTCGCTCCCACATGCCATCTAACTCTTGCAATGAAAAGTCCGTCAAGGTTTTATCCTGCTCTCTCACTTGAGCCTCAACACCTTGAAAACGCTTTACAAATTTACGGTTAGCCTTGGTAAGAGCGACCTCAGGATCTTTCTTGAGATGACGAACTAAATTCACCGTGGCAAACAGCAAATCCCCCAGCTCCTCTTCAACTCTCGACTCATCAACATCGATATTGATGGCTTCGGCAACCACTTCTTCAATTTCTTCATGCACTTTGTCTACAACCGGACCTAAAGTCTCCCAGTCGAAACCGTATTTTGCGCATTTTTTTTGAATCTTATTCGCTCGCGATAACGCAGGCAGCGATTGTGGTATAGAGTCTAGAATACTTTGCTCGCTTTTGCCTACTTGGGCTTTTTCGAGGGATTTTTCCCTTTCCCAATTGGCATTCAATTCCGCTTCATCAGCAAATTTTGCATCTGAAAAAACATGAGGATGGCGACGAGTCAGCTTTTCATTTACCGTTTCCACCACTTCACGAAAATCGAAGAGTCCTTGTTCCTGAGCCATCTGACTGTAGAAAATCACCTGAAACAGTAAGTCACCCAGCTCTTCTTTTAAGTTGGGCCAATCTTGGTTATGGATGGCGTCCACCACTTCATACGTTTCTTCAATAGTGTATGGAACAACACTTTCAAAAGTCTGCTTCTTATCCCAAGGACAACCGTTTTGCGGATCACGTAATTTCGCCATGATGTCGACGAGTTGTTCAATTGGATGTGCCATGTTGATTTCCTTATAAAAGAAAAAGGTAAGTGACTAATCACTTACCTTTAATTTCAATCTGTTATTTGATTTATCCGAGGCGTTTGACCAGCATAACGTCTTTCACTTGTTCTAGTCGCTTAGACACACGAGCCAGAGTTTCGATGTTGTTAACCTCTAGTTCGAAATCCATCGTCACGATTTGGCGCTTGTAGTCGCTGCGGCTCTTCATAGTGAGTACTTTCACCTTCTCGTTCGCCAGCAGACTCGTGATGTCTTTTAGCAAGCCCACGCGCTCCATCGCTTCCACTCGCAGAGTCAGGATGTAAGAACCCATAAATCCAGAACCCCACACAGTGTCGATAATACGTTCAGGTGCGTGGTGGCTTAGTTCTTCCAGCTGCTCACAGTCACTTCTGTGCACCGAAATACCGCGCCCTTGAGTGATATAACCTTTAATTTCATCACCCGGAATTGGCTGGCAACAACGCGCAAGGTGTGTCATCAAGTTATCGACACCTTCCACCACGACCGCATCTTTTTGCGGACGGTGAGGAGTTGACGATTTCGATTCGTCTCCCTTGAGCTTTTCAAGTACCAGTTTATCTTCTTCTTCCGCCGTCGGCTTATTCACTAACGCGTTGATGTGGTTAACGATTTGGTTAATACGTAGGTCACCACTACCGACACCAACATAAAGCTCATCAGCGCTATTAACGTTAAAGCGTTTCAGAGCGTATTGCTCTGCGTCTTTTAACGTTGCCCCGATTTTCGATAACTCTGTTTCTAGAATTTCACGCCCTGCTTCGAGATTCTTCTCTCGGCTCTGCTTACGGAACCAAGCATTGATCTTCGCACGAGCACGACCTGAATGAACAAAGCCCGTTGCTGGGTTTAGCCAATCGCGAGACGGGTTCGGCTCTTTCGCTGTGATGATTTCAACTTGGTCACCCATATGAAGTTTATGGGTGAATGGCACAATACGCCCGCCAACTTTGGCACCAATACAGCGATGCCCCACTTCAGAGTGAATGTGGTATGCGAAATCCAGTGGCGTTGCGCCCATTGGCAGGTCGACAACATCACCACGCGGCGTAAAGGCATACACACGGTCATCAAACACTTGGCTGCGAAGTTCATCCAACATCTCACCGGAGTCAGACATCTCTTCTTGCCAATCAATCAGTTTACGTAGCCAAGTAATTTTCTCGTCGTAGCCGCTACGTCCGCTGCTTGCACCTTCTTTATATTTCCAGTGCGCAGCGACCCCCAGTTCAGACTCTTCATGCATCTGCTTAGTACGGATCTGAATCTCAATGGTTTTGCCTTCAGGGCCAAGAATCACAGTATGAATCGACTGATAACCGTTCGGTTTCGGGTTTGCGACATAATCATCAAACTCGCTAGGCAAATGCTTAAACTGGGTATGAACCACACCAAGCGCGGCATAACAGTCTTGCAGCTTATCCGCGATGATACGCACGGCGCGCACATCAAACAGTTCATCAAATGCCAGATTCTTCTTCTGCATTTTGCGCCAGATACTGTAAATGTGCTTCGGACGACCGCTGACTTCAGCATTGATATTCGCCGCTTTCATTTCCGCGCTTAAGTTGTCCACAAAGTCACGGATGTACTGTTCGCGAACGATACGACGCTCAGACAGCTGTTTCGCTATCTGTTTATAAGTGTCGGGTTGTTGGTAGCGGAATGCGTAGTCTTCGATTTCCCACTTGAGCTGACCGATACCTAATCGGTTCGCCAGTGGTGCATAGATGTTGGCACACTCTTTTGCCGCTGAACGACGAACCTCATCCGGTTGATCTTTCACTTCACGAAGGTTACAGATTCGCTCTGCAAGCTTGATAACCACGCAACGGAAGTCATCCACCATCGCCAACAACATACGACGTACGTTATCGACTTGTGCTGACGCTTCACTGCCTTGCATGGTGATATTCAGTTGACCAATCGCTGCCATCTCTTCGACGCCAGCAATTAATTTAATGATCTCTTTACCGTAATGTTCTTCGACTTCTTCGCGATCCACTAAGCCACTGGTCGCAATTGGGAACAACAACGCTGCCACCAGCGTTGGGCGGTCCATCGATAAAGTGATCAGAATTTCGATCATTTCGCGGCCACGCCACAACAATAGCGGGCCTTTAGCATTGCCCACCAAGAATTGCTCACATTGGTGATACACCTCTGTAAGCTTTGCCGCTGTTTTTGGGTCTTGCCGTAAACTAGAAATCCACTTTTCTAGCTCAAACTGTTCGTCTGGGTTTAAGTGTGCGCTACGTACCGCGACCATCTTTTTATCCTAATTCTTATAATTTGCGAGCTATTCTACTCTGGTTAGACAACGGAAGTCCGTTACCTAACCAAGTTTTACACTTTTGCTTTTTTACTTTTTACAAATAACTATATTTTTACAAATAGAGCCATTGACTCTAAATGGCTGGTATGTGGGAACATATCCAACATACCGAGTTTTTTCAGCTGATATCCCTGCTCAAGTAAGCTTTGGCTATCACGAGCAAGCGTAGCAGGATTACATGAAACATACACAACTCGCTCAGCACCTAAACTGGCAAGTTGGTCAACTATACCTACCGCGCCTGCACGTGCAGGATCAAGCAGAACCTTGTTAAACTGCTGCTGTGCCCAGATTTCCCCTACGAACTCTTGTTCAAGATTTGCCTGATAAAATTCAACATTCGTAATCTTGTTGTGCAGAGCATTGCTTTTCGCAATCTCTACCATTTCATCCACACCTTCAATTCCGACAACTTTATCGGCTAACTTTGCTAACGGCAGGCTGAAGTTACCTAAACCGCAGAACAAATCTAACACACGGTCGTCTTTTTGAACGTCCAACCACTCAAGCGCCTGTTCAACCATTTCTTGGTTAACCTGCTGGTTTACCTGAATAAAATTGCTTGGCAGAAACGGGATAGTGACGCCCACTTCTTGATAGTAAGCCTGCTCACCCAGCACTTTATCCAATTGATTAGCATTCGGCATAACATAAAGGGTTAACTGATGTTGCTGCGCGAACTCTTTTAGCGCAGAAAGGTCTTTATCCGCTAGAGGAGATAAATGACGCAGCACCAATACCGACGTATTGTCGCCTTTCACCAGTTCAACGTGACCAAGCTGGTCAGGCTTTTTAAAGACACTGAGCAGAGATTTCAGTTCCGGTAACAACGCATTTAAGCTGGGTTCTAGCACAGCACAATCCGTCACGGTGACAATCTCTTTACTCTGCTTACGGCGAAAACCGAACTGAAGTTGCTGGCTTTTCTTATCCCACATCATGCTGATACGAGCACGGCGGCGATAACCTTTATCGACACCAGAAACCGGAGCCGAAAGCGCAAGTTCTTGTCCTGCGAATTTAGTCATCAACTGACTCAGGGTTTGCTGCTTATGTTCAATCTGAGCGTCACGCGACAGATGCTGCAAATCACAACCGCCACACTGAGCATAATGAGGGCAGAAAGGCACAGTGCGCTGCTGACTTGGCTTAAGCACTCTAATCAGCTTTGCGCGTGCAAACTTACTTTTACTTTCCGTCAGCTGAATCAGTACTTCTTCATCCGCTAATGCGCCATCGATAAAGACGGGTTTCTTATCCAGATAGGCAATGCCTGCGCCTAAATGATCGAGCTTCTGAACGCTCACTGCTTGATGTTTAGTCTCTAAAGCGATGCGCTTTTTCGGTTGGAAGAAACGTGCCATGTTCTGTGCCTAATGTATTAGTTTTTGCCCCAGCGTCACTATTCTGCTTGGGGAGCATTGTCGAAGCTAAGGTTCTTGAATTAAGCTAACCATAATTTGAGTAGTTGGCTAGCTGCAAAGTTGGCTATTTTCCCATATCCACACCATGATGTTTAGACAATAATGACCAGATACGGCTTACGCGCACGTGTAATTACACTCACTTTGGCTCCAACCTTGATTATCGGGTTACTTTTGAGTGCGTTATTCTCATTCAACCGATATCACGATTTAGAGACACAAGTGCTCAACTCGGGTGCAAGTATTATCGAACCATTGGCTATTGCCAGTGAAGAATCGTTAAAAAACCAAAGCCGTGAATCGGTAAGACGCATCATCAGCTACGCACATCGTAAAAATTCGACCATAGTGCGCAGTATTGCGGTGTTTGATGCCAACCACGAACTCTTCGTCACGTCGAACTTCCATCCGAACTTCGAATCTTTGATGTATCCGAAAGATAAACCGATTCCGGTACTCAGCAGTTCTCAGCTCGATGAAAATACGCTTATTTTGCGCACCCCGATACTGGCAGAAACTTTGTTCAGTGACAGTGCGGCAAAAACATCGTCTGCGCCGGTTTTAGGCTATATCGCAATTGAGCTCGACCTGTCTTCACTGCGTTTACAACAGTATCAGGAAATTTTCTCAGCCTGTTTGGTGTTGATTCTTGGACTAGTGTTGTCTGGCGTGTTTGCATTCCGCTTGATGCACGATGTTACCCGCCCAATTATTCATATGAAAAACGTGGTTGACCGCATCCGTCGCGGGCATTTGGATGTGCGAATTGAAGGACGAATGCACGGTGAGCTGGATGACCTGAAAAAAGGTATCAACGCCATGGCGGTGTCGCTGTCGGAATACCATGTGGAGATGCAGCACAGTATCGACCAAGCAACCTCTGACTTGCGTGAAACTCTGGAACAGCTAGAAATTCAAAACGTTGAGTTGGATATTGCGAAAAAACGCGCGCAAGAAGCCGCGCGCGTGAAGTCTGAATTCCTCGCCAACATGTCACACGAGCTGCGTACCCCATTGAACGGTGTTATCGGCTTTACACGTCAGATGCTGAAAACTCAGTTGACCAACAGCCAAGCGGATTATCTGCAAACCATCGAGAAATCAGCCAATAACCTGCTGACCATCATCAACGATATTCTCGACTTCTCGAAACTGGAAGCAGGCAAACTGGCACTGGAAAATATTCCATTTGAGTTCCAAGACTCGCTAGAAGAGGTGGTCAACTTACAGGCGGCAAGTGCACACGAGAAAGGGCTGGAAATCACGCTCAAAGTGGATCCAAAAATTCCAGCAGGCTTGGTGGGGGATCCGCTGCGTATTCAGCAAGTACTCACTAACTTGGTGGGTAACTCCATTAAATTCACCGAGCGCGGCAACATTGATATCAGTGTGGAAATGCGTTCTCAACGCGATGACTTCGTTGAGTTGCAATTCATGGTGCGTGATACCGGTATCGGTATTTCAGAGCGTCAACAAGCTCAGCTTTTCCAAGCTTTCAGTCAAGCCGACGCAAGCATTTCACGTCGTTATGGTGGTACGGGTCTAGGTCTGGTTATTACCCAAAAGTTGGTCAGCCAAATGGGCGGTGAAATCAGTTTAACCAGTCGACTACACCAAGGTTCAACTTTCTGGTTTAACCTGCGTTTGATGACTACAGATTTGCCAATGCACGACTGGCTTGATCCTCAAGCTCTGCGCAATAAACAACTGCTGCTTGTTGAACCAAACATGCAAGCAGCCTCTATTGTTCAGCACACCTTAGTTCAAGCTGGATTGAATGTGGTTTATCGCTCAGCGATTCCAGCCGAATCAGAGCAGTACGACTACGTTCTGTTGAACCTTGCACCAAGCAAGGAAACGGACCAATCACTGGTTGAGCAATGGGTAGAGAAAGCGCTGTCCATCGCAGCAAACGTAGTTATCGGCACGCCGAGTACCGAACTGGCTCTGGCGGATTTGTTAATGCAGAAATATCCAGTGCAATGTATTACCAAGCCATTGTCACGTAAGAAACTGCTACAAACTCTGATCGCCAATCAGCCGGCTCGAACTGAAAAAGCTATTGAGGTCATTACTCATATTGAAAAAATGCCGCTCACCGTTATGGCGGTTGACGATAACCCAGCCAACTTGAAACTGATTACTGCACTGTTGCAAGAGCGCGTCGAAACTGTGGTGTCATGCAGCAGCGGTGAAGATGCCATTGAACGAGCAAAAGAGCATCATTTCGATATCATCTTGATGGATATTCAAATGCCGAAGATGGATGGTGTCACCGCTTGTCACGAAATTAAGAAGCTCAAGCTCAACAGCAACACGCCGATTATAGCCGTGACCGCACATGCAATGGTTGGTGAGCGTGAAAGACTACTGAAAGCCGGTATGGATGATTACCTCACCAAACCGATTGAAGAGCATATCTTGCAACAAGTGTTATTACATTGGAGTCTGAAACCAGAAACGGATGAAGCCATCACGCTTGAGCATCAAGAACCGATTGAGCTGGAAGAGATTCAAGTTGAAGAGTCAGCACCAGTCAATGCGACCGTTGCTATCGACTGGCCGCTGGCATTAAGACAGGCGGCCAATAAGGAAGATTTGGCCAAAGATATGCTGAAGATGTTGGTTGCCTCTTTCAAAGAGATCAATCAAGTAATAGAGATGGCACTCAACGATGATGAGTACCCTGCGACAGATTTACTGCATCATATTCATAAGCTCCACGGCAGTTGCTCATACAGTGGCGTTCCTCGCCTGAAAAAAGTATGTGAGACCTTAGAGCACACCCTGCGTTCAGGAGCTCGCGTGCAAGATGTTGAGCCAGAACTGTTTGAACTTCAGGATGAAATGGAAAAAGTGGTAGCAAGCGCTGACCCATATTTGGTTTAAGCGATATCGCTTAGTTATCTTGCCGCCAAGAAACTCGCGTATAGAAAAAGAGGTGCTTTAAGCACCTCTTTTTATTGAGTTTGAAACTCTTATACGGATTAAGATTCAAGAATCACCGTCGCTACTGCGTAGTGACGTTCATCTGAAATAGTAAGGTGAACAGAACGCACCGAAGAGGCTTGAGCAATTTGCTGTGCTTTTCCAGATAGCGTAAGAACCGGTTTGCCATTCTCATCATTGCTGATTTCAAAATCCTGAAAGCTCACACCGTGAGCGATACCTGTTCCTAATGCTTTTGAAGCCGCTTCCTTAGCCGCAAAACGCTTAGCCAAATAACGCCCTTTCTGCTTTAGGTGAGTAAACACGTCCAGCTCACTTTCAGTCAGAATTCGCTGCGCAAACGCATCACCACTACGATTGAGCGCCTTTTCTATGCGCTCAATCTCCGCGATGTCTGTTCCTAATCCAACAATCATAGGTATTAGCGACGCGCGTCCAGCATGATGGCTTTCATGTCTGCCACAGCTTTTGGTAAGCCATCAAACAATGCACGACCAATGATTGCGTGACCGATGTTCAACTCATAAATTTCTGGAATTTCAGCGATGGCTGCAACGTTGTGGTAAGTCAGACCATGACCTGCGTTTACTGTGATGCCTTGATCAGAAGCGTAGCTTGCTGCCGCTGCAATCTTCTTCAGCTCGTCTTGTTGATCCGCTTCGGTTTTTGCATCAGCGTAATGACCAGTGTGAAGCTCGATAAACGGTGCGCCACATTTCTTCGCCGCATCTATCTGCTCACGGTCAGCATCAATAAACAGAGACACTTTGATGCCTGCTTCTGTCAGTTTTTGCGTTGCCGCTTTTACTTTCTCAAACTGACCAATCACGTCCAAGCCACCTTCAGTGGTGAGCTCTTCACGTTTTTCAGGAACAAGACAAACAAACTCAGGCGCTGTTTCTAAAGCAATTTCAACCATCTCATCTGTTACTGCCATTTCCAAGTTCATGCGGGTCTGGATGGTTTCTTTCAGAATACGTACATCACGATCTTTGATATGACGACGGTCTTCGCGAAGGTGAATCGTAATACCGTCTGCACCTGCACGCTCCGCGATTTCCGCTGCGTGAACTGGGTCTGGGTATTGAGTACCACGTGCATTACGCACTGTCGCGATATGGTCAATATTAACGCCTAAATAAATTGAGCTCATTTTCCTACACTCCGTGCTCAAGAGAGAGTCCCTCTTGAATTTAATTTTAGGGGAGTTGCTTGTCTAAACAACTCTCTACTTTTTAAAGGTTTGCCGCCAAGATACGGCTTTAAAGCGATACGTGTAAAGCGTTTTGCCGCTTGAAGTTGCTCTTTTGTGCTAAAGCGCCGTTCACTGATCGCGATTAATTCGTTACCGAGAAAAGTGAGATTATCGCGCCTCACCGATGCAATAAACCCTTTCTGCTCTCGATATCGATAAGTCATATTGGGATCAACCGGTTCTCCGGTTCCCGCACAATGCATGAAATCTACCCCATAGCCCATGGCAGACAACAAAGCTAACTCAAAACGGCGTAACGCCGGTTCTGGGTTATCACTCTGTGCTAGCTCGGTCAAAGCAGTAAGATAATCATGGAACAAGCCGGGAGAGGGAACTTCAGGCATTAAGACTCGGCCTATGAGTTCATTGACGTACATGGCCGAATACAGAGATATGCCCGTTAGCGGTAATCCAAGGCTGATAGCCTCTGCCTGACGTAAGGTTTTCATTGAGCCATTGCCCGACCACTTCAACAGTAGTGGCGTGAATGCCTGCAAAGCACCTTTGGTTGTTGAACGCTTACTTCTCGCCCCTTTTGCCATGATGCTTAAACGGCCATATTCTTCGCTGAATACGTCCAGAATTAAGCTGGTCTCGCTATATGGGCGGCGGTGTAATACAAAGCAGCGCTGTAAACCGTCAGACATAGTTTGAATCCAAATATAGAAATAAGGACAGAGGCAGATAAAAATCTGGCCCCATTACATGGAGCCAGATTACAAGATTATAGGTCGTCGATATAGCCTAATGAACGAAGAGCTCGTTCATCATCAGCCCAACCGGATTTCACTTTAACCCAAGTTTCTAAGTAAACTTTGCGACCAAACAGCTCTTCCATATCCAAACGAGCTTCGCGACCAATGGTTTTGATCTTTTCGCCGTTCTTACCAATCACCATTTTTTTCTGACCAATACGCTCAACCAGAATCAAGGCATTGATATGGAAACCGTCGGTTTCTGGGTTGTAGTCGAAACGTTCAATTTCAACCGTTACCGAATAAGGCAACTCTTCACCAGTAAAACGCATCAGCTTTTCGCGGATGATTTCTGAAGCCATAAAGCGTTGCGAACGGTCTGTCACATACTCTTCTGGGAAGTGGTGAACCGCTTTTGGTAAGTGATCACGCACGTGCTTACGCAGTACATCAACGTTTTTACCCAATTTCGCTGAAATAGGCACCACATCAACAAAGTTCATGCGTTCAGACATCGCCTGCATGTGCAGCATCACTTCATTGCGATCTTTCACGTTATCGACTTTGTTAACACAAAGAATCACAGGGAAGTTCGCTTTCTGAAGTTTAGTCAGAACCATTTCATCGTCTTCAGTCCAATGCGTACCGTCAACGAGGAACAAAACTAAGTTCACATCACTCAGAGAGCTGTTTGCCGCACGGTTCATCAAACGGTTGATCGCACGTTTCTCTTCAATGTGTAGCCCCGGTGTATCAACATAAATAGCTTGATAATCACCTTGAGTATCGACACCCATAATGCGGTGACGAGTGGTTTGCGGCTTACGTGAAGTAATCGAAATTTTCTGACCAAGGATATTGTTCAGTAGCGTAGATTTACCCACGTTCGGGCGACCTACGATAGCAACAAAACCACAGTGCTGGTTCTCTGGTAGTGACGCTTCAACTTTGGCGTCGTCACCTTCTGATGCAAAGAATGCATCAATATCAAATTCTTTATCAGCCATTGCTTAATTGCTCTAGTGCAGTCTCAGCAGCCGCTTGTTCTGCCTTGCGGCGGCTGGTACCTTTACCAATCACAGGCATTCCAATACCTGCTACGTCACACGATACAGTGAATTCCTGATTGTGTGCTTCACCTTTAATATTAGTCACTGTGTAAACAGGTAGAGGCTTTCTTCTGCCTTGCAAAAATTCTTGCAGGCGAGTTTTTGGATCTTTCTGTGACACACCAGGCTTAATCGCATCTAGGCGAGTTTGATACCAGCTTAAAATAATGCTGCGAACCACTTCAGTGCCACTATCTAAATAGATAGCACCAATAATCGCTTCAACAGCATCAGCTAGGATTGAATCACGACGGAAACCACCGCTTTTCAACTCGCCTGGACCTAATTTTAAGTAATCTCCTAGTTCGAATTCACGACCTAGTTCAGCCAGTGTGTGACCACGAACTAACGTAGCACGCATACGACTCATATCGCCCTCGTTGATTTTCGGGAAACGATGATACAGGTCGTCAGCAATGACAAAACTTAAAATTGAATCGCCCAGAAATTCAAGACGTTCATTGTGTTTACCATTGGCACTGCGGTGAGTCAGTGCCAAATCAAGAAGCTCAGGATCTTTAAACTGATACGTGAGCTTTGTTTCTAATCTACTAACTGGAGAAGTCATACTCTCTCGATGTGTTGCGGGGCTGATAAATCAGCCCTAGTTAATGCCACCGATGCGGCTAAGGCGCACACCAGTTGGAATCCAAGCAGGAATTACGCTGTTAGGATCTCGGTCAAACTCAAAGCTCACCCAGATAGCAACGGCTTTCCCTACTAAGTTGGCTTCTGGAACAAAGCCCCAAAAACGGCTGTCAGCACTGTTGTCACGGTTATCACCCATCACAAAATAGTGCCCTTGTGGAACAACCCACTCGTTCACACCACTACGTGGTGCATAACTACGTACATCATCAATACGGAGAGGGTTGATCAAAATATTGTGTTTTACTTCGCCTAGCTGTTCATCAAGTTGCATCATTGGAATGTTGTTCTGAGTGAACTCACTTTCCTGCACGTTTGACAGCTTGATAGGCTTACAGGTTGACTCACCTGCACTTTGCACACAAATCTGTTTATCTCGGCTATAACGCACGATATCCCCAGGCATACCAACCACACGCTTAATATAGTCAATACTTGGGTTTTGCGGGAATTTGAACACCACAATGTCGCCGCGCTCAGGCTTGCCCGTTTCCACTAACTGTGTGCGCCATACTGGATCTTTCAAACCGTACGCGTATTTTTCAACAAGAATGAAATCGCCCACCAGCAGCGTTGGCATCATAGAGCCTGATGGAATTTGGAACGGTTCAAATACAAACGAACGCAGAACTAACACGAATGCGATCACTGGGAAAATTGAAACGGAATTCTCAATCCACCATGGCTGTGGCGCGACTTTGGTTGTCAAACTGGTATCAATACTGTCGGGTTCGGCTTTTAGCTGACGTGCCACGTTTTCATGGCGCTTCTTCGCCCAAACCCATTTTTCCAACGCCCACACAATTCCGGTAACCAAGGTTACAAGAACTAAGATGAGTGAGAATGTATTAGCCATTGACTTCCCTTATCTAAAAAATACGAAAGTGAAAGAGCCGAGACTCTTTCACTTGCGAGTTAATACATAAAACCTTGCAGATAAGACAAAACGATTAGTCTTTACCTACGTGAAGAATTGCAAGGAACGCTTCTTGTGGAAGCTCAACGTTACCGATTTGCTTCATACGTTTCTTACCTTCTTTCTGTTTCTTCAATAGTTTCTTCTTACGGCTCACGTCACCGCCATAACACTTAGCGATTACGTTCTTACGTAGCTGCTTCACTGTTGAACGCGCGATAATGTGGTTGCCGATAGCAGCCTGAATCGCGATATCAAACATTTGGCGAGGAATGAATTCTTTCATCTTCTCAACCAATTGGCGGCCACGAGTCTGAGCGTTGTCATGGTGAGTAATGATGGCTAATGCATCCACTTTGTCACCGTTCAATAGTACGTCTACACGAACCATCTTCGACGCTTCGAAACGTTGGAAACCGTAATCCAGTGACGCATAACCACGAGACGTTGATTTCAAGCGGTCAAAGAAGTCCAGTACCACTTCTGCCATAGGAATATCGTAAGTCAGTGCCACTTGGTTACCGTGGTAAACCATGTCCACCTGCATACCGCGTTTTTCGATACATAAGGTAATAACGTTACCTAGGTATTCCGACGGCACTAGGATATTACAACGCGCGATAGGTTCACGTATCTCTTCAATGTCGTTGATTGCTGGCAGCTTCGCTGGGCTATCAACATACATAACTTGCTTGTTGGTCATTTCCACTTCATACACTACCGTCGGTGCGGTGGTGATCAAGTCGAGATCATATTCGCGCTCTAGACGCTCCTGAATGATCTCCATATGTAGCATACCTAAGAAGCCACAACGGAAACCAAAACCTAGTGCTGCTGATGTTTCTGGCTCATAGAACAGAGACGCATCGTTCAGGCTAAGTTTACCTAGCGCATCACGGAAGTTTTCATAGTCATCTGATGATACAGGGAACAGACCCGCATAAACCTGAGGCTTCACTTTCTTAAAGCCCGGTAGTGGTTTTTCACTGCCGTTTTTCGCCCAAGTCAGCGTATCACCCACAGGCGCGCCTAGGATGTCTTTAATACCACAAACAACCCAGCCCACTTCGCCAGTGTTTAGTTCAGTGGTATCGATCTGCTTAGGAGTAAAAATACCTAAACGGTCAACGTTCCAAACCTGACCAGTGCTCATGACTTTGATCTTGTCATTCTTCTTCAAACTACCGTGTTTGATACGTACTAGTGAAACAACACCTAAGTAGTTATCAAACCATGAGTCAATAATCAGAGCTTGCAGCGGCGCATCAGGGTTACCTTCTGGCGCTGGAATTTTTGCAACGATTTCTTCAAGAACAAGGTCAACACCAAGACCTGTTTTCGCAGAACAGCGAACCGCTTCGACTGCGTCGATGCCAACAATATCTTCAATTTCTTCTGCTACACGTTCAGGTTCTGCTGCCGGCAGGTCAATCTTGTTTAAGATTGGCACTACTTCCAGATCCATTTCGATAGCCGTATAACAGTTAGCTAGGGTTTGTGCTTCTACACCCTGGCCAGCATCAACAACAAGTAATGCACCTTCACACGCGGCTAGAGAGCGAGATACTTCATATGAGAAGTCAACGTGTCCAGGTGTGTCGATGAAGTTAAGTTGGTATGTTTCGCCATCATTTGCTTTGTAATCGAGTGTCACACTCTGTGCTTTGATGGTGATACCACGCTCACGTTCTAGATCCATTGAATCAAGAACTTGTTCTGCCATTTCACGATCACTTAATCCACCACATACTTGGATTAAACGGTCAGATAAAGTCGATTTACCATGGTCAATGTGGGCGATAATCGAAAAGTTACGAATGTGCTTCATAGGTTTGGGATGACTAAACTCTTTGCAAATTAGGACATATGAGGGGCGATTTTTAGTGCCCTTTCATTCAAGTTGGGCGATTCTACCCAATTTCCTTTGGGATCGCATCATAATTTAGGCAATAGGCTCTCCAAGCACTCTTAGCAGAACCACTTCTTGCTCTGTACGCTTTTCCAGCGAGCCAGACCAGATTTTCGCTAGGCGTATACCCAAACCGATAAAGACAAGTGAAGTTAAAATGATGATTCCTTCTCCCATGCCGAACAGAGGGGCAAGCCAGCTATCAGCAAGCCAGGCACCGAGGATCATCATTAACAGAGGAACTAAATAAACCAACGCTGCTGACTGCAACAGGCTTTTTTCTGGAAAACCGATTTCAACCACCTGACCTTGAGATACGCTCTTATCCGTATCCAAATGCCAGCGTAACGACTTGCCACCAATAGCTTTAGAAACAATGCCTGTACCACAGCTTTTCGCCGACGAGCAGCTGCTGCAACTGGTTTTCTGTTCGCAACTTAGCTCAACATGAAAACCCTGTTCTTTTGTTTGTACAGCCATCACAGTGGCAAGTGCAGTCATCATTGTGGTGTAGCCTTGGTATTATCAAATACAACCGATTGAGCAATACGTTTCGCCGTTTCTGGTGGAATATCCCCTACAACGGAAACCTCACGATCACCCTTAATAAACGTTTGTAAAGTACGACGCCCCTGTCTTACTAACTGTCCTTGCAGTGAGTGTTCATCACTGGAAGAAACATAGACAGAGAAGCTGAATAAACCGTCTGAGAACATCTGATTTTCGACTACTCGTTCGGTATTAATCATTCGGTAGCGATTAAGATTGACCGATTTAAAACCATCCGGCTTCCAACCTACTGACCAGAACGTCTCACTTACTTTACTTTTCGGTAAGGATAGCACTTCAGGCAACTGAACATTATCAAAACCTGCCATCAATTCTGCCAGTTTGTCACTGACTGAGTACGAGATAGATCGATACTGCTCTAACACTTCACCGTAGCGATCAATCAGATCTGCCCGCAACGGAAGATGCGTTTTCTCGTCGACCCAAAGCATGTAGGAATATCTTAAACCGTCTTTCGGAACAATACGCACCACTTGGCAAGGGGTGCCCGCTTCGCGTGCTCGTCCCATTTTAACGAAATCGTAGAACTGGCTAAGCTCAGTAACATCACTATTGAGCATTGGAATGGTTGGCGCAACCATGTTGCCAGATTCGATGGTGAAAGGCTCTACGCCGGGTTCAATGTAACTTACTTCATTGTCACGCTGAAAAACTTCACGTATAGGGCCGCTCAAATAAACAAGATGAGCGTATTCCTTTTGCTCATGTCGAGCATGACGATACAGCAAAGGTTCAATACTGTTTTTCTTAATCAGGATATAAGACAGTTCATAGTTGAGATGTTGACTGGCCTCGTTCATTTGATGCAATAAAGCCTCTGCAGATTCGTCCTCTGCAAAGGCTGAAGTAGAGCTCAAACTGAACAGCGCCAACACACTGATCAGAAATTTTTTCATTCAATTACCGGTTCGATTGAGTCTTGGTGTTGTCCCAAGCCCTCGCTATTTAATCTCAGTTGCAGTTCGTAATCCTGAAGCATAGCGTTAACACGACGACGCTGCTCCTGAGCATTTGATTCTATACTTGGTCTTACTGACTCACGTGTCAGACTCACAGGTTCTACACTGCCAGATAAAGGAACTGTTTGCAGTACGGGAAAAGGTTGATCCGCAGCTGAAGAACCACTTGCACCATATTGTTGAACACCGATGATAGCAATCAAAGAGACACACGCAGCCACAGCCACCTGACCAAATGGCGATAACCATTTTGGCAGTTGTCGGCGCGCTTTATGCGGTGCAGGTTGTTCCTCGACCACTCGCATACTCTCTAAATCAGTGACATTGGTACTGTATGGGGTATGTGCTGGTTCATTTTCCAACGCTAATGCCACACTTTCAGCGATATTCCATTCAGGTCTCTCGGGTGCATCGCCACGCATTACGTCACCAATCAGGTGGTAATTTTTCCACGTTTCGATACTTTCACGATCGTTGGCTAACTCTTGAATTAGCAACTTGTCGACCATCTCTCCATCCATGAGAGCTGAAAGTTGTTGTTTGTCCGCCATTATTTTCACCATTATTTTCCAATTACTGGGTTCTTACTGGTTCCAACGCTACAAAAGAGATTTGATTCTCTTTTCTACCGCCTCACGAGCACGGAATATACGAGAACGTACCGTACCAACAGGGCAATCCATAATTTCAGCAATGTCTTCATAACTTAAGCCTTCCAGCTCGCGTAAAGTCATTGCCGTTTTTAAGTCCTCAGGCAACGCGTCTATCGCACTAAACACTGCCTGCTTCAGTTCTTTCGACAGCGTAATGTTCTCAGGGTTCGATATTTCTTTTAACGCATTGTTTGTTTCGTAAAATTCAGCTTCTTCAGCATCAACATCCGTGGCTGGCGGTCTACGCCCTTGTGCTACGATGTGATTTTTCGCGGTATTGACAGCAATACGATATAGCCAAGTGTAGAACGCACTTTCACCTCTGAAAGTTGGGATAGCGCGATAAGCTTTAATAAAAGCCTCTTGTGCTACATCAGCAACATCTCCTGAATTGCTCACGTACCTAGAAATAAGATTGCAGACTTTATTTTGATATTTCAAAACTAAAAGATTAAATGCTTGCTTATCTCCATTCTGAACTCGCTCAATCAATACTTGATCGGTTAGCTGCTCGTTCATTCGAGCGGTTACTCCTATTGTTATCTCCCTTACCTTCTCAGATATGGGCTTTAATTATCCAGAATGTAGTATTGACACCACTGTTTACATGAGCACTATTGTGACTCAGTAAAAAAGATAAAGTTCAATTATGTGTTAATTTAATTGCCAAACATAATGCACAATGTGATGTAATCGAGGTTTGTAACCCCGAAACGATTTTGCGGATACAAATCTATAAAAACAATAGCTTTTAAAAACTATTATTTTTTAAACACATTATAAATGCGGGACTCACATAGCTCGGTTTCCTAATTGCTTGATTCATCTTATAGATTAGTCATTGGTATGACGCTCTTTTTCAATCAGGCTCATCAAATCAGCAAGTGAAAAATTTAAATATAGAGTAGGACGATTCTACTATAGTTCGGGAATTTAAAAGTTTTATGAACGAAAACCGAGAGCATCAATGTGATGTATTAGTGATAGGGAGCGGTGCAGCAGGCTTGTCGTTAGCTTTGCGTATCGCAAAACATTGCAAAGTCATCGTACTGAGTAAAGGACCTCGTAGTGAAGGCGCAACTTTCTACGCTCAAGGTGGCATTGCCGCTGTATTTGATGAATCTGACAGCATTGATTCACATGTTCAGGATACCCTTATCGCTGGCGATGGTATCTGTGATGAAAAGACCGTTCGCTTTATTGCTGAACACGCAAAAGAGTGTGTGCAGTGGCTTATCGATGGTGGTGTACCTTTCGACAAAGAAGAAGACAGTGATGATGGTGATGATAACCCTCGTTATCACTTAACTCGTGAAGGCGGACATAGCCACCGTCGAATTCTGCATGCAGCTGATGCCACCGGTATGGCCATGCAAACATCATTGCAAGACAACGCACACAAACATCCGAACATTTCTATTTTTGAACGCTACAACGCGTTAGATCTGATTACCGAAGACAAAGTCGGCGGTGATAAAAATAAAGTGATTGGTGCTTATGTCTGGAACCGTAATGAAGAGCACGTTGAAAGCATTCGTGCTAAATACGTGGTTCTAGCAACTGGTGGTTCTTCGAAAGTGTATCAATATACCTCAAACCCTGATGTTTCTTCCGGCGATGGTATTGCGATTGCTTGGCGTGCGGGTTGCCGAGTGGCGAACTTGGAATTTAACCAATTCCACCCAACCTGTTTGTACCATCCTGAAGCTCGTAACTTCCTGCTGACAGAAGCGCTTCGTGGCGAAGGGGCTTACCTTCGTCGTCCTGATGGTTCTCGCTTTATGCTCGATTTCGATCAGCGTGCAGAACTGGCACCGCGCGATGTGGTAGCTCGAGCTATCGACTTTGAAATGAAACGCTTAGGTGCAGACTGTATGTATCTCGACATCAGCCATAAGCCTGCAGATTTTATTGAAAAACACTTCCCGACTATCTATCGCCGTCTGATGGATTTGGGTATTGATATCACCAAAGAGCCGATTCCAATTGTTCCTGCTGCACACTACACCTGTGGTGGTGTTATGGTGAACCAACAAGGTCAAACTGACCTCAAACACCTTTATGCAATTGGTGAAGTTAGCTATACCGGTCTGCATGGTGCAAACCGCATGGCTTCAAACTCACTGTTGGAATGTGTGGTTTATGCTTGGTCTGCGGCTAAAGATATTGTTAAAAACATTAAGAATATCGACATGCCGCCATCGGTTCCTGTGTGGGATGAGAGCCAAGTAACCAGCTCTGACGAAGAAGTGGTTATCCAACACAACTGGCACGAACTGCGCCTGTTTATGTGGGATTACATGGGTATCGTGCGTACAGATAAACGATTAGAGCGAGCTTTACGTCGTATTCAGTTGCTGCAACAAGAAACGCAGGAGTACTACAGTAACTTCCGTGTTTCCAACAACTTGCTTGAACTGCGTAACCTGCTGCAAGTAGCTGAACTGATGGTGCGCTGTGCAATGCAACGTAAAGAAAGCCGCGGCTTACACTACACCTTGGATTACCCAGATCAGCTTGAAAACAGTGGTCCGACAATTCTCTCGCCAAAAGAGTAATCATTCTTTAAGCAAAAGCATCATGTCCCACATCGAAAACAGGAGCTAAGGCTCCTGTTTTCTTTTCAATCTCACCAATAACTGACGATAAGTCGCTTCTTCGCAACTGTCTCTCCACAACAACCAATGCTTGCCTCTGGCATGAAAAGATAAGAAAGCAAAAGAGTGAAGATCGCTGACTGACTGGAAAGACTGCGTTTGATCGTTCATTTTTAAATAACCATCAAAACCAATCTCAACAGAACCGTGTAAACAGTCCGGCAGTAACGCACTCAAAGGACGAGTTAAAAAAACAGAGAATAAGAATGCAGAAGCGCTAAGGGGAATGGGAGAAACAATGACTGCCCATATCAATACCATGAAAACAATGGCAGCGAATACTTGGGCAGTATAGGAATAGCAGAGTTCTAGCTTAACGGACTTTGCTGAGGTTATGAGCGACAATTTGATCCACGATAGCTGCATGCCCTAAGTTTTCAGAGCGACCATGTCCCATAATCCAAGTAAACAAATCTGGATCATCACATTCCAACAAAGAGACAAAATCCTTCTGCTCGGATTCAGTTAAGGAGTCAAAACACTCTTCAAAAAATGGCATAATAACGACGTCCAGTTCCAACATACCACGACGACATGCCCATTTAATTCGAGCTTTTTCTTCAGCGTTATACATTTACCTTTCTCACTTTATAGTTATTTGGGCTAACAAACGGTAATTTTGCTAAGTCTACCAACAGACAGAAAAATCAACTAGGGTCTCAATCACAGTCCCAATCAAGCTGACAAAAAAACTTATCCGGATTACCATAGTTCAATATCGTTCACTATGGTGAGTATCATGGATTGGAAAAACACTTTCTCTCCCCTATCTGTTAATGCTGATGACGCTTTGCCTGAGCTCATGCTCGCACATCTAGCATCTTGGGGCGCTATTCAAATTGTAGGTACGGATGCTAAATCTTACTTGCAAGGACAAGTTACCTGTAACGTGGTTTCTCTGGAAGCTGAGCAAATGACTTTTGGCGCACATTGCGACGCAAAAGGAAAAGTCTGGTCGGTCTTTCGCATTTTTCACCATAACGGTGGTTATGCGATGTTTCAGCCGCTTTCAGCCATCGATGTAGAACTGCGCGAACTCAAGAAATATGCAATTTTCTCCAAAGCTGAGATAACCCACAGCGGCGATATTGCTCTGGGTTTAATGGGTGTACAAGCCCAAGCTTGGATTGATTCTCATAGCGAAACTCGTGGCGATGTTCGCTCTATCGAAGGCGGAAGTGCTGTAAAAATTGATTCGCAGCGCTGGTTACTACTCATCAATAGCGAACGTACCGCAGAACTTGTTAATACTATTGAAGCAGTAAAAGTGGACGAGTCGCTTTGGACTCGATTCGAGATTGAGCAAGCTTACCCTGTGGTCACTCAAGCTGAGCAAAATGAACACATTCCTCAAGCGCTCAACCTTCAAGCGCTAAATGGCATCAGCTTTAACAAAGGTTGCTACACAGGCCAAGAAACCGTAGCTCGTGCCAAGTATCGCGGTATTAACAAGCGTGCAATGTACATTGTTAAAGGCAACATCGAATCGCCGTTGAGTGATGATGAAGTCGTTCAGTTGGAACGTTCTGTCGGTGAAAATTGGCGCTCAGCTGGCCAGCTTATGGTTCATTACACATTTGCGAATAACACTGCGATTGGTTTAGTCGTACTGCCAAACAACTTAGATGAAGAGACCGAATTCAGACTGTCTTCGCAACCGGACACTCGCTGGATCATCGAAGCGCTTCCTTATTCATTAAACGATGACGAATAAAGTTAGCGAGACAAAACTCACTCAATTCCTTGAGCAGCAGCAAGTGGATTTCCGCTTGCTGCACCATCAAACACCAGCAGTCACCATTGAAGATGCAGCAAATCAGCGCGGTATTACGCCACGCCAAATGGTGAAGTGCATCCTGCTTCGAGATATGGGCGGACAACTGGCTCTAGCTTGCGCGCCTGGTGACAAAAGTGTTGACCCGAAAAAAGTTCGAGAGTTGCTGCAATGGCGACGCATGACATGCGTAAATATGAAAGATGTCGAATCTATCACCGGATACCAACTTGGAACGGTGACACCTCTTTTGCTTAAAACATCAATGCCCATCATTTTTGACCATCAAATTCTTGAACAACCAGTTGTCACTATCAGTAGCGGCTCTTCAATGGCTGGCATAGCGCTTCAAACCCATGACCTGATTCAGCTATGCTGCCCCACCTTTGCACACATTCAGCGCGAAGAATGAACTAAATTGATGCAATGAATTACAATTTATAGCGATCAATATCACACAAACAAAAATCACCAACTGAATTTTTACTCATTTAAGATCAATAAATAGTCATTCTGTAAATTTTAAAGTAATCTCCAACCGTTGGTTAAAGCTCATTCAGAATGTGTGATTCTGGCTCTTTATAAACGAAGAGATTGGTCCTTCACCAACAAAAAAGTGAATCCACTGATTGTTTCAGGACATCCACTTTTTGTGTAATGCATCTGTGACTTTTGCCCGCACATCTTTGCGGGCACTTTTTTACCTAAAGCTGGCACGCATTTCGCATTTACATTGATTAAGGGAATGTAAATTGGATTATTCTTTTTTGTGTAATATTCATCTGGCTCAATAAGCACGCCAGAAAACCTTGGGTTCCATTGTTCATTTTCATTTGAGGCTCTGGTCACACAAATTAGGATATTTACCCAAAATTCTGCATAGAACCACACATTAATATAAATACGTCAGCAAAAACTGCATAAAGCACCATTTAAGTCACACTTACTTTATGCTGGTTTTACTATACTTAAGGTGCTGAACAACGTAAGGATCGAAGTATGAGACTGTTTAAGCGCTACATGCCTGGAATGATTGCTAAACATGTTAGTCGTCTTTTTAAGGGAAGAATTTATATCTACGGAATTGGAACATTCGAATTTGATAACGGTAAGTTGATTTTGCCAGAACGCGCTGAGCATCGACATTTTCAGACCGTGAAAGAAGTGAATCTAGAAATCAAAAAATTACGCTGTGCGTACGCTTAAATAACGCTTCTCGCGAATGAGTTTCTGATCAAATTTAAAAGGGTTGGCAATTGCCAACCCTTTAACGTTTTTGATGCATCTCACTCACAGAGCGTTTTAAATCATAGGTTGCGCGTTATTCACTTTGGCCAAATCAGGCAGGTTGCCTTTTAATCCAAGCGCTCGCTTCATGATTTCATCTTTAGCGCCCGGCAGTTGCCCCGCTAAACGCATACCAATACCACGGATCAATTTCTTCGCAGGATTGTTACCTTCAAATAAGTCCTTGAACCCTTGCATGGCTGCAATCATTTTTGCCGCTTCAGCTTTACGCCAACGCTCATAACTGCGTAGATTGCGCTTGCTGCCAATATCTTCCCCCTGCTTCCAGAGTTCAATCACTTCCTGAGCTAAGCTCGCGGCATCGAGAAAACCGAGATTCACGCCTTGACCTGCCAGCGGATGAATGGTGTGCGCAGCATCGCCAACTAAAGCCACTCGTTCTGCAACGAAATCTCGCGCGTAACGCATCTTCAAAGGAAAAGCACTTCGTTCACTGACAACTTTACACAGCCCGAGTCTCGAATCGAATTCTGCTGTCAGTGTCTTATTAAACTCACTATCGCCCATGGCGACTAACTGTTCTGCTCGGTTTGGATCAGTCGACCAAACAATAGAGCTCATATTCGGATCGCCAAGAGGCAGAAAAGCCAGTGGACCTAACGGTGTGAATACCTGACGAGCCACTTGCTGATGCGGCTTATGAGTGTGAACATTTGCCACGACTGCACTGTGTCCGTAATCCCAATGAGTTAATGGAATGTCCTGTTGCTTGCGAACCCAAGAGTTTGCGCCATCAGCGCCGACGACTAGCTTGGCCGTAAGTGTCTGTCCATTATTTAGGGTTAGCCACGCTTCGCTTTCTCCGATCGCCATTTTTTCACAACTTGCAGGCATAAATAGAGAAACGTTGTCTTGCAGCTTCACTTGGTCAAGTAATGCCAGTTGAATGACTCGGTTTTCGACGATATGACCTAGATCTGGTTGAGTGAGGCTGTTCGCATCAAACTCTATGCGAGCAAAACTGTCTTGTTCCCACACTTCCATGGCTTGATATGGCGAAGCTCGTCGCATGGTAATACCTTGCCACGCGCCTAAGTTTCTTAAAATCACTTCACTTGAGCGGCTTAAAGCAGACACTCGGGTATCAGGTTGTTCACCCAATCCTTCATGAGGAAGATTTCCTTCAATCACTGCAATTCTTAAATCGGTATGCTTAAAGGCCGCAGCTAAAGCTAGGCCAACCATTCCGCCACCGACAATTGCAATATCTACACTTCGCATCATTTTCGAGTACCTTATCGATTAACCACACCCAAGGTGCGGCGTAACAGCGGAGTTTTTAGCACCGGAATGTTATCCATCACTGCTAATCCTAAATTTCTTCCAATACGCAGAGTTAGCCAGTCATTTGAAAACAGATGAACCAGACTGGAAGTTAGCGTAATCGTTGCCGTTCTGTCGTTGTCACGTCTGCGCTTAAATTTTGTCAGAAGTGCGTAACTTCCCACATCCTCAGCATGAACGATCTCTTCAGCCAAACTGGCAACATCACGGATACCAAGATTAAAACCTTGCCCAGCAATAGGATGAAGTGATTGAGCGGCGTTCCCCACAATGGCAAAACGATGTGAGATATTTTGTTCTCGATATCTCAATAGCAACGGATACGCGCTTCTTGCACCCGTTTTTTCAAGTTTACCTAAACGCCAGCCAAACTCAGCTTGCAATTGATTGAGAAACACATCGTCATCATACGCCATAACAGCTTGTGCTTTATCTGGCGGTAAACACCAAACTAACGACATTCGATTGTCACTCATAGGCAATAACGCTATTGGACCATGAGAGGTAAATCGCTCAAACGCACGACCTTGATGAGCTTCGCTCGTAACCACATTGGCAATGATGGCTACTTGTTCAAAATCGTGTTCTTGCAGTGGTAAGCCTATTCGTTCACAACAAGTGGACACCGCACCATCAGCCGCTACTAGTAGCTTAGCTTCTATTTGTTCACCATTAGATAAAATCGCTGTGACTTTATTGATGTTGCGCTCTACGCTTTGAATACTTTGCGGGCAATACAGAGTAATACTGGATGTTTTCTCGATTTTCTCTGCATAGATTCGTCCAACGTCAGCCAACTCAACCACATAGCCTAATGCATTAACGCCCACTTCTTCTTTCGTGATATCCGTCATTCCGGCATGGGAACGATCAGAGACATGAATATGCTCGATAGGTGTGGCTACAGACTGAAGCGATTCCCAAAGTCCAAAGCGTTGCAAGATTTGGACGGTTCCATAAGACAGAGCAATAGAACGAGCATCAAAACCGGGATGTTGCTGATGATCGGTTTGATACGGCTCAACAACCGCAACAGATAAGCGTCCTTGACTCAATTGATGCAGTGCCAGAGCCAACGTTGCTCCAGCCATAGCACCACCAGCAATAATCACATCAAACGATTTTACTTGGCTCACAGTCCTTGCCCTTAGTGAATGGTCGGTGCTTTGTCTTGCTCAGGTTTAATCCCCAGCTCAGCATGCAGAAGCAGCGCACAAGCTTTGACGTGCTCCAGCACCTGTTCTAAAAGGTGTGCTTGCTCTTCCAGATCATCGTCTTCATCAATGCCTAGCTTGGTAATTTCTTCAAGGTCTTCTAGTGCTTCTTTTGCATCAGATGACGCTTTGTTCAGAGAAGCCCCCGCTAAACCTAAACCTGAAATAAAGTGGTTTACCCAATCCGCGACTCCATCAGCAAAATCAAACAGCGCCTCTGGGCCTTCTCCAACCGGAAGAACAAGACTCAGCTCTAGAGTGGTGTCCGTCAACTCAGCATTGGTTGCCACTAAAAGTTGTTTTGCCATTTCAAGCGCTTTAACCGGCCAACCCATGCCTTCATTGGTGTAATCGAAAATCAAAGGCTGCCAGCTGTCGTCTTTCAAACTTAATCCACCAGCTAACATGCCAGTCAACAAACCGTGCAGTTCAGCAGGATTTATGCCTAACGAAGCTGACTTCAGCTCGCCAGATAAAATGTCGTAAGTCGGAAATGTAATGTCGCTCATAACGGGCTCATAATCAGAAAAATAAGCCCAATCCTACCACTTCAACACTCATGCGAAAACGCTCAAGTTGCCAATTGTGGCTAGCTTTTACGCAAATTGACTAAGAACTGAGTTTTCGTTACTCATTTTTGATAGATAATCGGGAAAAGCTTGAATCTTGAGAGCGCTTTACCTATAGTTTCCCCCACGATGGTCACTTGAGAAGTATCATCTTTGGCGATATGAATAGAGTTCATTTATCATGAGTAATCAAGCGGTTGACGTTGAAATTTTAGGTAAAATGACACGGGTAAATTGCCCAGCGGGTCAGGAAGACTCTCTGATCAGTGCAGCCCAAGATCTAGACCGACGATTAAAAGAAATGGCTGACCGCACAAAAGTAACGAATGAAGTGAAGCTCTTAACTATTGCGGCGTTGAACATTTGCTATGAGTTGCAAACTTATCAGCAGCAAAATAGTGGTCAACAGCAAGAAATCAGTGAACGCATGGAAAAGCTCACCGTTTCTCTAGAAGAAGCTCTCAATAAGGTGACACTAGAACGAATCTAGACGTCCGCCATCAAAAGTATTTACCCTGGGGTGTTTGTCAGTGGATTTAAGTCCCCGAGCCGATAAGCAATACCCAAGGATTAGTACTTAGTAGCTATTGAGCAAGCTTGGCTCGTACCGAGAAGCCTACGGTTACCATTGCTGATCCGCCTTGAACTAGCTGGTTCAAGGGCCACAATCTACAACGGCACTCTGGGGTTCCCTAATGTTGTATTCACGACAAGAACTAAGAACACTTATCCGCGAAAAACGTAATCAACTTGCCAGTGATGTTCAGTTTCAGGCAAGCCAAGAGCTTATTGAACGTTTTTCCACTCTGCCAGAAATGCGCACATGCCAGAAGATTGCTCTCTATCTCTCAACCGATGGCGAACTGGATACCCAACCGTTAATTGAATGGCTTTGGTCACAAGGTAAAAGTATTTACCTGCCTGTCTTACACCCTTTTTCTGCTGGTCATTTACTGTTTCTGCATTATCAGCCAGAGACACCGATGACTTACAACAAATTTGGCATTCTTGAGCCTAAACTCAATCAAACCCTCATTTGTCCGGTCAAAGAACTGGATCTTATCTGCACACCATTGGTTGCTTTTGACTCTCAGGGCCATAGATTAGGCATGGGCGGCGGCTATTATGACCGAACTCTCGAACCTTGGTTTACTACAGGTAAAGGGGCATCTCCATTAGGTTTAGCTCATGATTGCCAGCATGTAGACGAACTGCCAACAGAAGAGTGGGATGTTCCCTTGCCTAAAATCGTTACTCCTAGCCAAATTTGGCAGTGGTAATCACCGCATTTAACGCCTACTGAGCCAAACATCACTGAAATGACGCTATACCCAAACTACTTGGCGTTGCAGGTAGGCGGCAAGTGAGTGAATCCCCATGACCACAAATTACCATGCGTGATTGGGGTGAACGAACGTAGCCAACACCCCTGCAGCTTCAAGTAGGAAGGGGATAACTTCAATTATTCAGAAACCGAAGTACATCTCTCAATCTTTTGCGTATATAATCCCGCGCACGCTAACGTTTATATAAAACATACAGCTTTCACTTAGAAATCAAGTTTTCGCAAAAAATCGTCTCAGGAGATGGGCATGACTCAAGATGAAATGAAAAAAGCTGCCGGTTGGGCTGCACTTAAATACGTAGAAAAAGGCAGCATTGTCGGCGTTGGTACTGGTTCAACAGTGAATCACTTCATCGATGCTTTGGGTTCAATCAAAGATGATATTAAAGGTGCCGTATCAAGCTCTATCGCTTCAACTGAGAAGCTTAAAGGTTTAGGCATTGAAGTCTTCGATTGTAACGATGTTATGAGCCTAGACATCTATGTTGATGGTGCAGATGAAATCAACCCTCAACGTGAGATGATCAAAGGTGGCGGCGCAGCGCTTACTCGTGAAAAAATCGTTGCCGCTATTGCAGATAAATTTGTTTGTATCGTTGATGATACGAAAGCTGTTGATGTACTAGGTACATTCCCACTTCCAGTTGAAGTGATCCCGATGGCTCGTTCATACGTTGCTCGCGAACTGGTTAAACTTGGCGGCGATCCGGTTTACCGTCAAGGTGTGGTGACCGACAACGGTAACGTGATTCTTGACGTTCACGGACTACACATTACTCATGCTAAAGACCTAGAAGCAAAGATTAACGGTATCGCAGGTGTGGTAACTAACGGTCTGTTCGCTATTAGCGGAGCCGATGTGGTGATCACAGGTACTCCTGAAGGCGCAAAAATCGAAGAATAATTCTAAAAAACGAACAATTTTCGTTATTTGATTACAAACGGCACCTCTGGTGCCGTTTTTGTTACTTTTCTATTAAGAAAATTATGCCTTATTCCGTAATTTTCTTACCCAATCACAAAAAAATTTGATAACTTAATGGTCAGAACAAACGCAACGAAAACGTTTGCTTTTTAAATTTAGATTATTAATTGTGTAGTTCGCTTGATGTTTCACGCATCAGCCCTCCCTTTCCATTTTAAGGACGAGAATAATGGCCAAAGTTTCACTGGAAAAAGAAAAAATTAAGATACTACTCCTTGAAGGACTTCACCCATCTTCGGTAGAAGTACTGCAAGCTACAGGCTACACCAACATTGAATACCACAAAGGCTCACTAGAAGAAGATGAACTGATCGAAGCAATCAAGGATGTTCATTTTATCGGTATTCGTTCCCGTACCAACCTAACAGAAAAAGTGATTAACGCTGCAGACAAACTAGTAGCGATTGGCTGTTTCTGTATTGGTACAAACCAAGTAGATCTTGATGCTGCCGCAGCTCGCGGTGTTCCAGTGTTCAACGCTCCATTCTCAAACACGCGTAGTGTTGCAGAACTTGTTCTAGGTGAAATCCTACTTCTATTACGCGGTATCCCTGAAAAGAACGCTCTTGCTCACCGTGGTATTTGGAAGAAGAGTGCAGACAACTCATATGAAGCTCGTGGTAAAGCTCTAGGTATTATCGGCTATGGTCACATCGGTACTCAGCTAGGTATTATCGCAGAGAACTTAGGTATGCGTGTTTACTTCTACGATATCGAAAACAAGCTATCACTAGGCAACGCAACTCAGATTCACACCATGAGTGAACTACTGAATAAGTGTGACGTTATTTCTCTTCATGTTCCTGAAACACCAGAAACAAAGAATATGATGGGTAAAGAGGAATTTGACCGCATGAAGCCGGGTTCAATCTTCATTAACGCAGCACGCGGCACAGTAGTTGATATCCCAGCGTTATGTGATGCAATGGAATCTGGTCACCTGGCTGGTGCAGCCATCGACGTATTCCCAACAGAACCGGGGTCAAACAAAGAAGCGTTTGAATCTCCGCTAATGAAATTCGATAACGTCATTCTGACTCCTCATGTGGGTGGCTCAACTCAAGAAGCACAAGAGAATATCGGTATTGAAGTGGCTGGTAAGCTAGCGAAATACTCAGATAACGGTTCTACGCTTTCAAGTGTTAACTTCCCTGAAGTTTCACTACCAGAACATCGTCAATGTTCGCGTCTGCTGCACATTCACGAAAACCGCCCTGGTATTTTGACCCAAATTAACACCATTTTTGCATCAGATGGCATCAACATCGCAGCTCAGTACCTACAAACAACCGGAAACATCGGTTATGTGGTTATTGATGTTGAAGCAGATCGCTCATTAGAAGCACTGGATAAACTAAAAGGTATCGAAGGCACTATTCGCGCACGTATCCTGCACTAATGTTTTAATCTCTAAAACTGACCACCAGCTGAAACTGGTGGTTAAGTGATAGAAAGTAAAAAACCAGCCAATCGGCTGGTTTTTTCGTTCAATGGTTCTTCGACTATATCGAAAAGATATTAGCTACGTAATGCTCGTTCGCCACGAGCAATACCAACCACACCACTTCGAGCCACTTCAACCACTTCTGTTACTTCGGCCATTGCCTGAATAAAGGCATCGAGTTTTTCGCTGGTGCCAGCAAGCTGAACTGTATACTGAGAAGCCGTAACATCCACGATTTGACCACGGAAAATATCTGTTGTGCGATTCACTTCGGTACGAGCAAAACCTGTCGCTTTCACTTTAATTAACATCAACTCCCGTTCGATGTGATCACCCTCTGTCACTTCCTGAACTTTAAGCACATCAATCAACTTATGCAGTTGTTTCTGAATCTGCTCAAGCTGCATTTCAGTTGAAGTAGTGGTTAAGTTCAAACGCGATAAAGTGCCATCATCGGTCGGCGATACGTTCAAGCTCTCAATGTTGTAGCCACGTTGAGAGAACAGACCAACAACGCGAGACAAAGCACCTGGTTGGTTTTCCATCAATATTGAAATAATGTGTCTCATCTTAGGTTCTCTCCGTTTTGCTCAACCACATTTTATCCATACCCTCGCCTTTGATTTGCATTGGGTACACGTGTTCAGTTTCATCTACATTGATATCAACAAAAACCAATCGGTCTTTCATATCCAATGCTTTTTGCAGGCCAGCTTCTAGCTCATCAGGTGTGTTGATGCGAATACCAACGTGACCATAAGCTTCTGCGATAGCTGCAAAATCCGGTACTGAACTCATGTAGGAGTTAGAGTGTCGCCCTTGATAAATAATGTCTTGCCACTGTTTTACCATGCCTAGGAAACGGTTATTCAGGTTAATGATTTTCACCGGAATATCGTATTGCAACGCAGTGGATAGCTCCTGAATATTCATCTGGATACTGCCATCACCGGTTACTACTACCACTTCTTCTTGTGGCATAGCAAACTTAACGCCCATACCAGCTGGCAGACCAAAGCCCATAGTGCCTAAGCCACCTGAGTTGATCCAACGACGTGGTTTATTAAACGGATAGTAAAGTGCTGCAAACATCTGATGCTGGCCTACGTCTGATGCTACGTAAGCATCGCCATTAGTCAGTTTAAATAAAGTTTCAATCACTTGCTGAGGCTTAATGCGTTCGCTTGATGTTTCGTAAGACAAACATTTACGATCGCGCCACACTTGAATTTCGCTCCACCATTGTTCAATGGCTTCCACATCGTTGCCACCTTCTTGTTCACCAAGAAGCTGCAACATAGTTTCCAAAACTTGATCCGCAGAACCTACGATTGGCAGATCAACTTTTACGTTTTTGGAAATAGAAGATGGGTCGATATCGATATGCATGATCTTCGCATTCGGACAATATTTCTCAAGATTGTTGGTGGTTCGATCGTCAAAACGAACACCGATACCGAAGATCAAATCTGAATTGTGCATTGCCATATTAGCTTCATACACACCGTGCATTCCCAACATACCTAGGGCATTCTTATGTGTTCCCGGGAACACGCCTAACCCCATAAGTGTGCTAACGACTGGCAAATTCAGTTTTTCTGCTAGCTGCTGCACTTGTTCGTGAGCACCAGCGATAGACGCACCACCACCCACGTAAAGCACAGGTTTTTTCGCTTCTAGAAGAGCTTTTAATGCTTTCTTGATTTGACCTTTATGACCTGAAGTCGTCGGGTTATAAGAACGCATCTTAATTGATTCTGGGTAATGGTATGGAAGCTTAATCTGCGGATTCATTACGTCTTTTGGCAGATCGATCACCACTGGACCGGGGCGACCGGTCGATGCAATGTAAAACGCTTTCTTGATCGTTTCTGGAATATCTTCTGCTTTCTTTACTAGGAAACTGTGCTTAACGATCGGGCGAGAAACACCAACGATGTCACACTCTTGGAAAGCATCATTACCGATCAAATTGGTTGCTACGTTACCTGAGATTACGATCATCGGGATCGAATCCATGTACGCCGTTGCGATACCAGTAACAGTATTTGTTGCACCAGGGCCAGAGCACACTAGCACCACACCCGGTTTACCCGTAGCACGTGCATAGCCGTCAGCCATGTGAGTTGCTGCTTGTTCATGACGAACAAGAACATGCTTTATTTTTTCGGTTTTTTCGTGGAGGGCGTCGTAGATATCAAGAACGGAACCACCTGGGTAGCCAAAAATTTGTTCTACGCCTTCTTCGATCAGAGACTGAACGACCATCTCTGCGCCGGATAACATTGCCATATTTTCTCCTTACCAGAAGCCGATTAACACGGTCGGTTAATTGGTCTGGTTTTACATAGTCTAGGGCTTATTCGTAGCCTAATTCGAAAACTTTCCGCTTTCAGCTATGTCCCGCTTTTGTCATAACAAAAGCTAAGGTAACGCAACAACTTTAACCCTTTCTTAGCATTAGGTCTAACCACTAATTTGATGCAATCTCGGCGATATATTGCAGAAGCTTATTCAACAAGTATCAACGATTACCTCGAAGCATCGACACAGAGGATAGTTTTAGAACAACAATGAAAAACGGTACAAAATATTAACACCCGTCGCGTAATGAATGGCGAAACGAGCCACTTTCTGCCACATATAAAAAATCCCCAGTAAGAGATAATCTCACTGGGGATCGATGTTTATTGTCGGTGTTTAGAAATCAGTAGCGAGAACTACTTTTTCTTCTCCTGATACATCTCTTCAATCTCGTCTTGATAGCGAGTATTGATCACCTTACGACGCAGCTTTTGCGTCGGTGTTAACTCACCTTCATCCATAGAGAAAGCTTTCGGTAACAATTTGAATTTTTTAACTTGTTCAAACTTCGCTAAACCATGTTGAAGTTCATTAATGCGTTTTTCAAACATCTCTAACACTTCACTGTTTTTTAGTAGCTCTAAACGGTCGTGATATTTGATATTCAGTTCTTTAGCATGTTCTTCTAACGCATCAAAACAAGGAACAATCAGCGCCGAGACAAATTTACGTGTATCTGCAATAACCGCGATTTGTTCGATGAAATGATCTTTACCGATCGTGCCTTCAATAACCTGAGGGGCAATATATTTGCCACCCGACGTTTTCATCAGTTCTTTGATGCGATCGGTAATAAACAGGTTGCCATGCTCATCAATATGACCAGCATCGCCCGTTTTTAAGAAGCCGTGTTCATCAAATGTCTTTGCCGTCTCTTCCAGCATTTTGTAGTAGCCGCGCATCACCATTGGACCACGAACCAAAATCTCGTTGTTTTCACCAATCTTAACCTGAGCACCCGGCATAGACAGACCAATAGAATCAGGGTTGAAACATTTGTCATCCCAGCAAGAAACCGTCGCGGTTGTTTCGGTCATACCGTAGCCAAGTTTCACATTGATTCCGATGGCATGGAAAAATCGGCCAATCGTCTCATCTAATTTGGCACCGCCACATGGCATAAAGTTGATGCGCCCGCCTAATAATCCTCTCAATTTAGACAGAACCGCTTTATCCGCGATGCCGTAGCATTGAGTAAGTAACCAAGACGGTTTACGGTGTTCTTGATGACAAACCGCCATCTTCGCACCCATGTTCACAGACCAAGTAAACATCACTTTGCGAATGAAAGAAGCTCTAGCCACTTTTTCATGGATAGCAGAGAAAATCTTCTCGTAGAAACGAGGAACCGCACACATTACTGTCGGACGAACTTCACTCAGCGCTTCACGAACATGCGAAACATCATGTAAGTAGCAGTTGGTCGCACCTTTATAAAGCACGTAGAAAGTCCAGGCACGTTCAAACACGTGGGACAGCGGAAGGAAACACAAGGATACATCGTCTTGAGTTAAGTTAAGACGCTGATCGTGTCCCTCTAACTGTGAACCGATATTACGGTAATCCAGCATCACACCTTTCGGCTGACCAGTTGTGCCAGAGGTATAGATTAAGGTTAGCAGATCTTCAAAGTTTGCCTGAGTAACGCGAGTTTCCAACTCTTCACGATCAGACTCTTGTCCCAACGCGATAAACTGTGACCAATGAACAGCATGTTCAAAACCGCTCAGGTCAATGTTGTCGTCCATAGCAACGACGAGCTGAAGTTGTTCACATTGTTCGAAAATGTCTAAAGCAATGTCGTATTGTGGCTGCTCGCCAACAAAGAGAATTTTGACATCTGCATCTTGTAAGATATATGCAGATTGATCGGCGGTATTGGTCGGATAGATAGGGACAGTCACTGCTCTCAATTGCAATGCTGCAAAATCCGCAATGGTCCATTGAGGAATATTGTTGGAGAAAATACCAACCTTATCCTGAACGCCAATATGTTGAGAAAGAAGCGCTAATGATAACGCGTCCATCTGCTGTCCAAATTGCGTCCAACTAATGCTTTTCCATGCATCCCTTATTTTGTGTTTCAGGGCACTACGATCACCGTTGTGAGAGACTTGCTCACGAACACGTTTAACGATATGAAAATCTAAATTAGTCATCTATCTACCTATAGCTTACACCTGTAAGCTTAATCGAGCGCACAAGTGTACCGATTGAACTACAAAAGGCAACTGACAAACATCAAACTTATGGATAATTTTAGACTTAGCGAACAATAAAAAAGCCTTGAGTTGGTCTCCCTTCCCAAGGCTTTTTCTTAACGTCCTGTTTTAAATAGTTAACGTGGAATCACGTCTTATTTGCGGGCAATCACTTCGCGACAAATCATCATCAATTGGTCTCGTAACCAAATGTGACCACGGTCTTTTTCACTCGATTCATGCCAGCTTAAGTAACCGCTGATTTTCGCGTTATCAAACGGGAAGTCTAGGATTTGTAGCATATCTGCATTTGCCACGTTTTCTACCATCCAGCGAGGCGCAACAGTAACAAGCTCAGATTGACCAACCACGTACAAAACGTTGCTTAAGCTCGTGCCTTCGTAACTTGAAGAGCAGTATAGCTCTTGATAAGCCTGCTCTGAAAAACTGCGTTGGCCGTGAATTTTTGATAGCTTAGCGTGCTTCTCTTGTGTCAGCTCTTCGCGAGTCACTTTGCCTTGAATACGAGGGTGAGATTTTGCTGCAACAACCACTAACTCATCTTGGAAAAGCTCTGTGCTTGAGAATCCCTGTCCATCGAAATGTGCGTAGTCGATAACAAAATCAGTATCTTGATAACGCATACGCTCCGCCAACATGCGGTCAAATTCTGCATCTAAGTGCAATTGGATACTTGGCGCAATTTCATGAATGGTTTCCATGATCTTCGGTGCAAAACGAATATCACACGGGCTGCAAATAGCCAGTTTGAATAAGCGACTGGATGTTTCTGGCGCAAACACAGAACTTGGTAACTCATTACGGATAAGTTGAAGAGCTTGGCGAATTGGACCAAACAACTGACGAGCACGCTGAGTAGGCTGAATACCACGACCTTGGCGCATGAAGAGTTCGTCATTAAACATTACTTTAAGACGAGCAACCGCATTACTTACCGCAGGCTGCGACATACCCAGATTATGAGCTGCACGAGTAATATTTTGCTCTTGCATTACAGCATCAAAAACCGTCAGCAGGTTTAAATCGACACCACGTAAAACGCTTTCCATACGATAACTAGAAATGGCTCCCATGCCGCCGTTTTTATCTAACATTCGCTATACCTCTAAATTAATCTATCCAATCAAATATCAAACATTCGTTAGCGAATAGATAACCTGTACTTTTATTATTGGTTGCTTGGATATTTTTAAGCTGCCCCAACTATGATTCATTCGTTTGCCGAATAGCAATAGCATTAAGGAAAAGTCAGATTTTTTGATACTAAAAAGAGGAATAAACCTACAAGATACAAGCTTTATCAAGCTCTATCGCAAGTATAAAAAAAGATAAAAACCAATGTCAGAAAGCGAGGATGTGGAATAGACGCATTGATATTAACTATATTTAAATCCAATCATTCAGGGATTCTCAGTACCGGAAAATCAAAATTGCAGCCTATAAGCTGCAACTTTTAATTTTCATGTCTAACGGCTAGGAGTTAATGACTAGGCGTTAATTTACTGAAGCGTAACTAGGGAAATCGACTTGTTGCCATAAACCATCACATAAATCTTGTTGATTAGACCAATTACCTTGCAAGATCCATTCAACAATTGCTTGGGCTACATTGGGGTAAATAACTCTTTCAGCCTGTTTTTCATCAAGCCATTTACTCACCGCTGATACGTCTAGAAAGTCCATCGCAGATGCCAGACCAAGCGTTTCCAAAGTCGCAACATTACTCTGCTGTTCAAACTGTCCAATCAAAGGTTTCAACAACAGTTTTTTGCCTAATGAAAGAGCTTCAGAAGGCAGCTCAAAACCGCCATTGGCAATCACACCATCACAGCGATGGAGATGGTATTGGAAACTGCTGTGGCACAGAGGTCTTAACTCAACGTTTTCCACCGTCTCCGGCTCTATAACCTGAGGGTGATAACAAATGAAAGATTTGTTCACGAAGCGGAATAACAGTTCACACACCTGGTCAACATCTTCAAAAGGCAGATAAACCAAAATGAAGTCTTGGTTGAGCATGTCTTGCACTGTGGTATGAACAATCGGAGGCAGTATCGGTTGATCAAAATGGTACCAATGCAGGCCTAAATTATAATTTGCTGGCGCGAAACGCTGCATAATTTGTTTATCTAGCCAGCTTGCACCTTTTAACGGTACTGGATAGCGAAATGCATTTTGATGGCTGATACCAATGACATCCTTCTTCTGGCGTTTTGCCGCCCATGCAGACACGGGTTCAAAATCATTCAGAATCAGATCATAACCCGACAAATCCAATTGGCGAATTTCATTCATTAATTGTAAGGGGCTATTGTTGAGCGCGGTTTGGAGATAGTTTACTCGTCCTTGTTCAAACACAAAGGTTAATCCACGACGGATCTGGTAATCACCAAAACTCTCCATAGAGAAAAATTTTTGTGCTTCGCGACCGGAAAACAAGAAATCCACTTTCGCATCGGTATTTTTGAAAGCTTCACTCATTGCCCGAGCACGCGCAATATGACCATTACCGGTACCTTGAACACCATACAGAATCTTCAAATATTCATCTCCAACAACTGCATTGAAATCGTTGCACAGCTAGCACCAAGAATGGCGCCAATAATCACATCCGTTAAAAAATGGACGCCAAGCAAAATTCTCGCACTGCCAATAAGTGCTGCCCACATAAAGGCAATCCCATAGCCATCTGGATAGAACTGACCTATCAAGGTCGCCATAACAAATGCCGCAGCAGTATGGCCTGAAGGCAAGCTATAACGATCAGAAGGAGTAATAAAAGCGGTTAATACTGGTGAGAGTTCTTGAGGGCGTCGGCGTTGGAAGCTGTTTTTTAATAACCAGTACAAAGGCAGTTCGATAGCAAATGCCACTAACCCCGCCGCTAAGAAATTTGAGCCATGGCTACCACCAATCGCCCAAGCTAAAACACCAAATAGAGCGTATAAATGTCCATCTCCGGTATGAGAGACCGCTTTACTGATCCTCGCAACTGGCTGATTGAATCTATGTTGTAGGCAAAGCATCGAAAAAGCTAAATCAAGCTTTGCGATGGGCTTGATGGTTTTCATGGCATCCCCTTACTTTCAATTGAAAGTGCTTCAGATAGAAATGTTCCTACCTCCAAGCTAAAAGCAATAGATTGCAAATCCGTGACTGTTTGTTTGTAAATGGATGACAGTTAGTCGTAGTTCAACAATTTTTTTTAACCTTAGTCTTACACTGAGGCTCGAAGGCGTTACATTGGCGACATGCTTTCAACAACAAACTGCTAATTTTTGCCTTGTTGACGAAGTAACTGCTCCGATATGAACAAAAAAACAACTTTAGGGTTGACGCGCTCGGTTGAGTACGGTACTAATTTGTTAATTCAAATTTGTGGATGTTAATAATGACAATTCGTTCTTCTCTACTCCTGAACCTGCTCCTTATCGTGAATCAATCGCGCGGGTAATGAGTGGACGGAAGACACCACAACAGATTTACAAGAACCCGCACACGATGCGGGTTTTTTTATAACTAAATTCAGGAAGTAAACGATTAACTCTTCGAGTAAGGAAGCAAACATGAACGATCAGGTCATCATATTCGATACAACTTTGCGCGACGGTGAACAGGCGTTGTCAGCAAGCCTAACGGTAAAAGAGAAGCTGCAAATCGCTTACGCACTGGAACGCTTAGGTGTTGACGTGATCGAAGCGGGCTTCCCTGTTTCCTCACCGGGTGATTTCGAATCTGTACAAACTATCGCGAAAAATATCAAAAATAGCCGAATCTGTGCTCTTTCACGTGCCGTTGCGAAAGACATCGATGCAGCAGCTGAAGCGTTAAAAGTGGCAGATCAGTTCCGAATCCACACTTTCTTGGCAACATCGACCATTCACGTTCAAGACAAGCTTCGTCGTAGTTATGACGATGTCGTAGAGATGGCGGTGAACGCTGTGAAACATGCTCGCCAATATACTGATGATGTCGAATTTTCTTGTGAAGATGCTGGTCGTACACCAATCGACAACTTATGCCGTATGGTTGAAGCTGCAATCAATGCTGGTGCTCGTACTATCAACATTCCAGACACTGTCGGTTACACAGTACCAAGTGAATTTGGTGGCATCATCCAAACCCTATTTAACCGTGTGCCAAACATTGATAAAGCGATTATCTCTGTTCACTGTCACGATGACTTGGGCATGTCTGTGGCGAACTCCATTGCAGCAGTTCAAGCTGGTGCTCGCCAGATCGAAGGTACGATTAATGGTATCGGTGAACGTGCAGGTAACTGTGCTTTAGAAGAGATCGCCATGATCATCAAAACTCGTCAAGAGTTCTTAGGTGTTCACACTGGTATCAAGCATGAAGAAATTCACCGAACCAGCAAATTGGTTAGCCAGCTTTGCAACATGCCGATTCAGAGCAACAAAGCGATTGTTGGTGCAAACGCATTCAGCCACTCTTCAGGTATTCACCAAGATGGTATGTTGAAAAACAAGAATACCTACGAAATCATGACGCCTGAGTCTATTGGCTTGAAAAACCAAGCGCTTAACTTGACTAGTCGCAGTGGTCGTGCCGCTGTGAAGAGTCATATGGACGCCATGGGTTACAACGAAAACGAATACAACCTAAACGCGCTATACGAAGACTTCTTGAAACTTGCTGACCGCAAAGGCCAAGTATTCGACTATGATTTGGAAGCATTAATGCACTTCTCAAATCTTCGCGATGAAGACGATTACTACAAGTTGAACTATTTGAGTGTTCAATCTGGTAGTGTTATGGCGACAACCAGCGTCAAAATGCTTTGTGGTGACGAAGAGAAATGTGAAGCGGCAGTCGGTAATGGTCCAGTAGATGCTTTATATCAATGTATCTACCGCGTCACTGGTTATGACATCGTGCTAGACAAATTCGACTTAACCGCAAAAGGTGAAGGCGAAGATGGTTTAGGTCAGGCAGACATCATTGCCAACTACAAAGGACGCAAGTACCACGGCACTGGCGTATCTACGGATATCGTTGAAGCCTCTGGTCAAGCGCTATTGCATGTTATCAACAGCATTCATCGCGCAAACCAAATTGAAGAAATAAAACAGAAGAAGAAAGTAATTGCTGGCGTTTAAATAACATAGCCTCCTGAATACTTGGAGTTGCAGAGTGTTGAATGAACCCAGACACCACTACTGTAACTTCAGTTGGAAGGACGTAAAGCAAACACAACATTGAACGAATATTATCAAAATTAGTGAAGGACTCGCATGACAGACAAAACTTATAAGATTGCCGTATTACCAGGTGACGGCATCGGCCCAGAAGTAATGCAACAAGCACATAAAGTACTTAATGCTATCGAACAAAAACACAAGTTAACTTTCGTGCGTGAAGAACATGACGTAGGCGGTATTGCGATTGATAACCATGGCTGCCCACTTCCTGATAGCACATTGAGTGCTTGTGAAGAATCCGATGCTGTACTTTTCGGTTCTGTTGGTGGTCCTAAATGGGAACATCTTCCACCAAACGAACAACCTGAGCGTGGCGCACTTCTACCTCTACGTAAGCATTTCCAATTGTTCTGTAACTTGCGACCAGCACAGATCCACAAAGGGCTAGAAGCGTTCTCACCTCTGCGTGCTGATATCTCTGATCGTGGTTTTGATATTGTTGTTGTTCGTGAGCTAACGGGCGGCATTTACTTTGGTCAACCTAAAGGCCGTGAAGGTGAAGGCGCTAACGAGAAAGCGTTTGATACTGAGGTTTACCATCGCTTTGAAATCGAGCGTATCGCTAAGATTGCTTTTGAATCAGCTCGTCTGCGCCGCAAGAAAGTCTGTTCTATCGATAAAGCAAACGTACTTCAAAGCTCGATTCTATGGCGCGAAGTCGTCACTGAAATTGCAAAAGATTACCCAGATGTTGAGTTATCACATATGTATATTGATAACGCGACTATGCAGTTGATCAAAGATCCTTCTCAGTTTGACGTCATGCTATGTTCAAACATCTTCGGCGACATCCTTTCTGATGAATGTGCCATGATCACTGGCTCAATGGGTATGCTTCCTTCTGCAAGTATGAATGAAAGTAAGTTTGGTCTGTATGAACCAGCGGGCGGCAGTGCTCCTGATATTGCAGGTAAAAACATTGCTAACCCTGTCGCTCAAATCCTTTCTGCTGCACTCATGCTTCGTTACAGCTTAGGCGAAGAAGCCGCTGCACAAGATATTGAAGCTGCGGTAGGCAAAGCACTATCAGCTGGCGAATTAACGGCGGATCTATCCGGTAGCAAGCCTGCGCTGACCACCTCGCAAATGGGCGACAAAATCGCTGAATACATTCTTAATTCATAATAATTAGTACTCTCGCCAGCCAATGACCGATTTACCAGTCATTGGCTACTCAAGGAGAGCGAGACAAGGAAGCAAACACATGGGCAAAACATTATATGAAAAAGTCTACGACGCCCACGTCGTAGTTGCCGCGGAAGGCGAAAACCCAATTCTATACATCGACCGTCACTTGGTTCATGAGGTAACTTCACCTCAAGCGTTTGATGGCTTACGCGAGAAAGGACGCAAACTGCGCCAAGTAAGCAAAACCTTCGCAACCATGGATCACAACGTTTCAACCACAACTAAAGACATCAATGCATCGGGTGAAATGGCTCGAATCCAGATGCAAACCCTAGCGAAAAACTGCGAAGAGTTTGGCGTTACCCTTTATGACATTAACCACAAATACCAAGGTATCGTTCACGTAATGGGCCCTGAATTAGGCATTACGCTTCCTGGTATGACTATTGTTTGTGGTGACTCTCACACAGCAACGCACGGCGCATTTGGTTCTTTGGCATTCGGCATCGGTACTTCTGAAGTTGAGCACGTAATGGCAACTCAAACGCTGAAACAAGCTCGCGCTAAAACCATGAAAATCGAAGTCAAAGGCAAAGTCGCTCCGGGTATCACAGCAAAAGATATCGTTCTAGCGATTATCGGTAAAACGACGGCAGCGGGCGGTACAGGCTACGTAGTTGAATTCTGCGGTGAAGCGATTCGCGATCTTTCTATGGAAGGTCGTATGACAGTATGTAACATGGCTATCGAACTAGGTGCAAAAGCGGGATTGATCGCTCCAGACCAAACAACGTTTGATTACATCAAAGGCCGTAAGTTTGCTCCAACAGGCGCAGATTGGGATGCAGCGGTTGAATACTGGCAAACACTAAAAACAGACGAAGATGCGAAGTTTGACGCAGTTGTAACGCTAGATGCAGCAAGTATTCGTCCTCAAGTCACTTGGGGAACCAACCCAGGTCAAGTTATTGCGGTTGATACACCTATTCCTTCACCAGAATCGTTTAGCGATCCAGTCGAGCGTGTATCTGCTGAAAAAGCTTTGGCATACATGGGGCTAGAAGCTGGCAAAATGCTGTCGGATTACAAAGTCGATAAAGTCTTTGTCGGTTCTTGTACGAACTCTCGTATTGAAGATATGCGTGCAGCCGCCGCCGTTGCGAAAGGTAAAAAAGTCGCATCACATGTACAGGCGCTAATTGTTCCGGGATCGGAGCAGGTAAAAGCTCAAGCAGAAGCTGAAGGCTTAGACAAGATCTTCATCGAAGCTGGTTTTGAGTGGCGTTTACCAGGTTGTTCTATGTGTCTGGCTATGAACAATGACCGTTTAGGTGCCGGTGAACGTTGTGCATCAACCTCAAACCGTAACTTTGAAGGACGTCAGGGTCGTGATGGTAGAACCCATCTGGTTAGCCCTGCGATGGCTGCAGCAGCAGCGATTGCTGGTCACTTTGTCGATATTCGTAACAACTAAGGATAGAGGAAATTTAAATGGCAGGTTTTCAAAAACATACAGGCTTAGTTGTTCCTCTAGATGCAGCGAACGTCGATACAGATGCAATTATTCCTAAGCAGTTTCTACAAAAAGTAAATCGCATTGGTTTTGGTAAGCACCTTTTCCATGACTGGCGCTTCCTTGATGATGCTGGTGAGCAACCAAATCCAGATTTCGTCATGAACCAAGCTCGTTACAAAGGTGCAAGTATTTTGCTAGCGCGTGAGAACTTCGGCTGTGGTTCTTCTCGTGAACACGCACCATGGGCACTTGCTGACTATGGTATTCAGGTGATGATCGCTCCAAGCTTTGCAGACATTTTTTATGGCAACTCTATCAACAACCAAATGGTTCCTGTTCGTTTAACCGAGCAAGAAGTTGATGAGATTTTCCAATATGTTCAAGCAAACGAAGGTGCGCAGGTTACCGTTGATCTGGAAAAAATGATCGTGACAGCAAACGGTAAAGAATATGGATTCGAAATCGATGAATTCCGTCGTCACTGTTTGCTAAATGGCCTAGACAACATTGGTCTGACTCTGCAACACGAAGCTAAAATCGCAGAGTATGAAGCGAAAATTCCTTCATTCTTAAGATAGCGAAAATGAATATAGGGTTGCAGACAAGCAACCCTTTTTTATCGCTGAAATAAAAGCGTAGTAACCTTGGTCTTATTGTCCATATATCCTTTAACCGACACTATTTATGAAAAGACTCCTTGCGTATGCACTTTTGCTGTTCTCACCACTTTCGTTTTCGGCACCTAAATCCGATTTATGGCCTTATTGGGATGTCAGCAATCAACAAAGCAGTACTTCACTATCTCACCACAAATGGCAAGCCATCCTAGACATTTATCTTATCTCTCAGGGTGAATACACCTTGTTTAAATACGCCCAAGTCACACCATCCGATAAAGAGAAGCTCACGCAATATTTATCTGACTTATCAAATACTGACCCAAGAGAACTGAACAAAAAAGAACAGTATGCATATTGGGTAAACCTCTATAACGCACTCACAGTACAACTCATATTGGATAATTACCCTGTTACCTCAATCACCAAAATCGGTAGTTGGTTTGGTTTTGGTCCATGGGATGATGAAATCGCAAATGTGGCAGGAAAGCCTTTAACACTCAATGATATAGAACATCGAATTTTAAGGCCTATTTGGGGTGACCCGAGAACACATTATGCAATCAATTGTGCCAGCCTAGGATGCCCCAACCTGCAACCAAAAGCATTCACCGCGGAAAATACTGAGCTTCTGTTAGAAAAGGCGGCTCGTGATTTCATCAATAGTCATAAGGGTGTTTCGTATCAAGATGGCCAACTGACCCTTTCTTCTATTTATGATTGGTTTGCGCAAGATTTTGGTAGCAGAACTCAATTATTTGACCATCTGAGCAAATACCGAACGGGAGTAACTCATTATGAAGGGAAAATAAAATATGAGTACGACTGGAAATTGAATGAGAAGAAATAACGAACGTTTAGAATGACGGATATGAAAAAGCCCCTGTATCTCTACAGGGGCTTGGAAATAAAGCCTAGCGATGTCCTACTCTCACATGGGGAGACCCCACACTACCATCGGCGCTATTGTGTTTCACTTCTGAGTTCGGCATGGAATCAGGTGGGTCCACAATGCTATGGTCGCTAAGCAAATTTTGTGACCGCTTTTGACTTTCATCTTTTTCAAAGATGAAGACAAATTTACAGTGCGTGTCGAATGCATGGTGCTGATACCCAGAATCGAACTGGGGACCTCATCCTTACCAAGGATGCGCTCTACCGACTGAGCCATATCAGCAAGAAGCTGTGTCTTATAAGACTAAAAAAGCCCGTCGTTAGACGGGCTCTTTTTAAATATGAGCCTGGCGATGTCCTACTCTCACATGGGGAGACCCCACACTACCATCGGCGCTAATTCGTTTCACTTCTGAGTTCGGCATGGAATCAGGTGGGTCCAAATCGCTATGGTCGCCAAGCAAATTCTTTAATTCGGAAAGCTGTTTTCAGTTCTTATACACAATCAAGTTTATGTTCTTATTTGAGCCCACAAAACCCCTTGGGTG
>NZ_JABEQC010000009.1 GCF_013041605.1 Vibrio plantisponsor
CACCCAAGGGGTTTTGTGGGCTCAAATAAGAACATAAACTTGATTGTGTATAAGAACTGAAAACAGCTTTCCGAATTAAAGAATTTGCTTGGCGACCATAGCGATTTGGACCCACCTGATTCCATGCCGAACTCAGAAGTGAAACGAATTAGCGCCGATGGTAGTGTGGGGTTTCCCCATGTGAGAGTAGGACATCGCCAGGCTCATATTTAGCACCAAGCGCTAACCAATGCGGAGCGGTAGTTCAGTTGGTTAGAATACCGGCCTGTCACGCCGGGGGTCGCGGGTTCGAGTCCCGTCCGCTCCGCCACTATTTGAAAGCCTCGTCAGAAATGACGGGGCTTTTTTACGTCTGAAGAAAAGTGACCAAGGCAAAGCGGTAATTCAGTAGGTTGCACTTGGTTTAAAAGATAGTAGACCTGTCACACTGGCGATGTACCAAGAAGGTGTGGAAGTTACGGTAGGGTCTTTTGAGGAATCATGAGCTTGTTATGCTTGAAGACCTCGTTTTAGCAGGGCTAGTCCATATCGACCGAACTCTTTGTATCCTTTTCATCCCACTTTTCAAATGCTTCCCCATCTCAAAAAACAGATATAAAAAAGCCGATGCAGATGCATCGGCTTCTAACGTATTACGCTTAAGCTCTTTTGGCAGCTTTTAGTTTAAGCGCTTCTTTTTCTGAGTCAGACAAAAATGCCAGTTCTAAACCGTTTATTTGAGCTTGGCGAATTTGCTCCTGAGACAAACCAGCTTGAGGCGCTGCGACTTCGTACTCGTGTGGTAGCTCTATACCCTCTACGGCTGGGTCATCGGTATTCAGGCAAGCAAGTACACCATGTTCTAAGAATTGTTTCAAAGGGTGATTCTGTAAGCTTTCAACAGTGCTGGTTTGAATATTAGATGTTAAGCAAGACTCAATACCTATCTTATGCTCTGCTAAGTAATCCATCAGTTTAGGATCTTGAATTGCTTTCACACCATGTCCAATACGTGTAGCACCAAGATCTTGAATGGCTTGCCACATACTTTCTGGGCCAGCTGCTTCTCCAGCATGAACAGTGATATTTAAGCCTGAATCACGAACTTGTTTAAAGTGACTAGTGAAAAGCTCACCTGGTTGGCCCAGTTCGTCACCCGCTAAGTCGACGGCAACAATGTTATCTCGTTGAGATAGGATTGCGTTGAGTTCTTGTTGACAGGCCTCTGTGCCAAACGTACGGCTCATGATACCGATAAGGTTAGCTTTGATACCAAAGTCACGAATGCCAGCTTTCACACCATCAACAACGGCTTCAACGACACCTTCCACTGGTAAGTTGTGCTTCATCGCCATGTAATAAGGAGAGAAGCGAAGTTCAGCGTAGTCAATTTGCGCATTCAGTGCATCTTCTACGTTTTCATAGGCTACGCGTCGGCATGCATCCAAATCGCCTAATACCGCTACACCCCAATCGAGTTTTGATAGAAATGCGACCAATGAGGGTTCTGCTTCTACTATCTGCACATGAGGTGTTAAATCGATAATGTTATTCGCAGGTAATTTCACACCAAACTTTGTGCCTAAATCTAGGATAGTTTGAGTGCGTATATTGCCATCTAAATGACGGTGTAAATCCGTTAATGGTAAGTTCTTGGTTATCATTATCTATCCCCATTGTTATCTGGGTGAAGTATAAGAACCTATGTCCCACCTGTCAGTAGCTGAACGAGGCAAAATAAGCCTAATTTGCTGTTTTTTGCCTCATGTTAACTAAGTTTGTTGGCCATTCTTGGTAAGGGATTGGTTTACTGAATAGAAAGCCTTGGCCTTGTGGGCAATTTAGTTGGTGAAGCAAGTCAACTTGCTCCTGAGTTTCAATCCCTTCCGCGACAAGTTGTACTTTGAAACCTTTCATCATGTTGATAATGGCCGCAACGATACTTTCTTCAAGATGGTCATGATTAAGCTGAGTAACAAAGGCTCTATCTATCTTCAAGCAATCAAATGGCAGCTTATGAAGGTAAGATAACGAACTGTAGCCAGTGCCAAAATCATCGATAGCGATATGTATCCCTAATTTTTTCAACGCAAGCATGTTGCTCAAAATGATTGGGTCGTTATCCACGATCTTCGATTCAGTAATCTCTAACGCCAGATTGCTTGGTCTTAACTGTGTGATACGCAGTATTTCTTCAAGTTGCGGTAGGAAGAGATAGCTGGAAAGCTGACTTACAGACAAATTGACGTGCATACGAAAATCGCAAGCCCATTTCCCTTCTTCAATCCCTTTTACTGTGTCGATGCAAGCTTGAAGGAGTATCTGTTCACCAATGGTGTTGATCAGCCCGCTTTCTTCCGCTACGGGAATGAATTCGGTTGGCGGAACCAAACCAAGTTCAGGTGAAATCCAACGAGCAAGAGCTTCTGCGCCTAGAACTTCACCACTGTTTAAGTCAACGATGGGCTGATAGAACGGGACAAATTCATGCTTCTCGATGGCGACTTTTAACAAGGTAACCATCTGCGTTCTTTTACGAGATATTCCCGCCATTTCCGGTGCGTAGTAACTGATTCGTGTTGAATCTGATTTGGCATTGCTTAGAGCGATACTGCCGTTTCTGAGCCAGACAGTCATGTTGGTTGAATCGGAGTTATGCACTATGCCGACAGATACGTTGACTGCGATAGGCTCGTTTGGCATTGAGTAAGGCGTAGCAAATAACTGCAGAATGCGGTTCGCTTCATCTTGAATTTCCTGCTCATCTTGTACGAGAGGCAGATACAGTGCAAATTCATCGCCGCCAATTCGAGCGATATAAGCATCGGATGCATAAATGTTTTTAAGCCGTTGTGCGATAGCGATAAGTAGTTGGTCTGCCAATTGGTGACCCAAGCTATCGTTGATATCCCTGAATTTATCAATGCCAATAAGGAACAAACAGCCGTTGAGATTCTTGAGGTTACTGCAACTTTCAACTAAACCTTCGCGACTATAAAGTTTTGTAAGTGAGTCATACACCAACTGGGTTCGCAGAGCTTTAAACGACGCTTTCAGGTTGTTGGCCATTTCATTAAAGGCGTGAACCAGTAAGCTGGTTTCATAGATGTTGCCGGATTTTGGCATCGGTGTTGCCCAGTCACCACGTGCCAAATGCTGAGCTGCGGAAGCTGTGGATGTAATTGGCGCGGTAATACGATTAAACGCGATGTAGCCGATGCCAATGCCAAACAAGCTGATTAATAGGCCGATATACCAAGCATTACGTTGATTGTAAGGTACTTCACCTAATAAATTCGGCTCTGAAATTGAGACGCCGATAAACCAATGCAATCCAAACTCGTCTTCAAAAGGTGTAACCTTGTTGAAATAGCGATCACTGTTAACATGAGTGACGAAATTTTTCGTCGCGATATCAGTGGGTTGTTCAAGCTGTTTGAAGTGTTCCGCGCTGGCTTTAATGACAGGGCTGGCGTTTTCTGTCGTCATCAAACGAGTCCCTTTCGGCGATAAGCTTGTTCCCCAAGAAACCACACCGCCAGCACTTGAATGAGCAATAAGTCGGTGCTCATTATCAAAAATGTAGATATCTGCCTCAGTTTGCTGCTTCATTGCACGCAAAAAGGCATTAAATGTATCGATCTTGACATCTGCGACCGAGACGCCGACAAATTGTTTGTCTTGAAAAACCGGGCTTAGTGAAGAAAGGGTGATCTCTTGTCGCTCATCGGCGTTGGTATAAATTGAAGACCACGTCGGTTTAGGACTTTCAGCGACAGGGGCATACCAAGGACGCACTCGCGGGTCATAATTGTCTATTACAGAACGGACATCCTTACTAATAATATCGTTCTGATAAATAACGAGCTTATTTTGGGTGCGTCTATCTTGAACCATCAAGGTGTAGCTTTGATCCACCTCTTTTCGGAAGCCGATATATTCTGCGTTGATGCCACCAAACCCGATCACATCCAACTGGGGGATAGATTTATAGAGATCTGAAAAGTTGAATCTGAAGAAGTCTTCTATTTTTTGCGTGTTGCCTTTTTGATAGAGGTGACTGAAGCCGAGATTGTGACTCAAACTTAAGTTCGCTAAAAAAGGTTCTTCGAGAAAATTGTAGAGGCGCTGTTCAACATTATTGGTCAGATAGGTCAGTTGTTTACTACTGATATCCTGCACCATTTGTTCGTAGTTGGCTTTTTGGACAAAAGCAATCACTCCGAACGTGACCGAGAAGATGATCACGAACGGTAGCAATACAGCAGTTTTTAGTTTTATTTGCTTCTTAAAAGGCATATCCCTGATCTTAATAAAAGCACTATTCCTATGCCTACAGGAAAGGGCTCATCAAATGCCTGATAGAAATAAAATCAGTACAGCTCTTTGAGTTTCCTTGTAAGCGTGTTACGACCCCAGCCTAGTACTTTTGCAGCATCTTGTTTATGACCATTCGTATGATGTAGTGCTGCTTCTAGAAGTATACGTTCGAATTCAGGTAATGCGTACGAAAGAATTTCCGTTTCTCCCGATGCCAGTGCTGATTTAGCCCACGACTCCAACTGCTTTTGCCAACTGGTATCATTTTCAAAATCGACACTCTTCTTCTCTGAAATCAGTTCTGATGGAAGATCACTTGGCAGAACCTCTGAACCGCTTGCCATGACCGTTAACCAACGACACATGTTTTCTAGTTGACGAACGTTACCCGGCCAATCTAGACGGTTAAGGATTTCTACAGCTTTAGGATGAAGAGTTTTCATCTCGACACCAAGTTCTTTAGCGGCAAGTGCGAGGAAATGTTGAGTGAGCTTCTCGATATCTTGACGGCGTTCACGTAAAGATGGAATTTGAATACGTATTACATTCAAACGATGGAACAAGTCTTCACGAAACTTACCTTGGTGAACCAGTTTTTCTAAGTTCTGGTGAGTCGCAGCTACGATACGTACATCAACCTTTATTGCTGAGTGACCACCCACACGGTAGAACTGACCATCTGCCAATACCCGTAATAAACGAGTCTGAATATCGAGTGGCATGTCACCGATTTCATCAAGGAATAGTGTACCGCCGTTTGCTTGCTCAAATCGGCCTTGGCGCACGTTGTTTGCTCCTGTAAAGGCACCTTTTTCGTGACCAAACAGCTCAGATTCAATCAGATCTTTAGGAATCGCAGCCATGTTTAGAGCGATAAACGGTTTTTGAGCGCGAGGACTGTGACGATGCAGAGCATGCGCGACCAGCTCTTTACCCGTACCGGATTCACCGTTAATCAATACAGAGATGGAAGAACGAGACAAGCGACCGATAGCGCGAAACACTTCTTGCATTGCCGGAGCTTCACCAATGATTTCTGGTGAATCATAGGATTGCTCGAGTTGCTTTGATTGCTCTTTACGTTGCTCTTGGCCGTGCGCAATGGCACGTTCAACCAGAGTCAGCGTCTCATCCACATCAAATGGCTTCGGTAAGTATTCAAAAGCGCCTTTTTGGTAGGCGTTAACAGCCGCGTCCAAATCAGAGTGAGCTGTCATGATGATGACCGGCAGTTCTGGCGAACGCGAATGTACCTGGTTGAGTAACTCGATGCCGTCAATCCCCGGCATACGAATATCGGAAACTAACACATCAGGTGTTTCTCGCTCTAACGCCATTAAAACGCTTTCGGCATCGGAAAAGGTTTCACATTTGATATTGGCTGATGAAAGAGTCTTTTCCATAACCCAGCGGATAGAACTGTCGTCATCGACAACCCATACGTATCCTTTACTCATAGTTTTAATTCCTTAGCAGCAAATCTTGTGACTAATGTGTCTAAATTGGTAAATAAATAGTGAACGTGGTTCTGCCTGGCCAGCTTTCTACTTCAATTTTTCCATTGTGCTGGTCGATCAGGTTTTGAGAGATTGATAGCCCTAGACCCGTTCCACCTTCTCGTCCACTGACCATTGGGTAGAACAAGGTGTCTTGCAATTCCATCGGAATGCCCGGACCGTTGTCTGTAATCTCTATTCTGGCCACTAACTTATGTCGTTGGCCTTGAATGGTTGCTTGATGAACGGTTCTGGTACGCAGCGTGATCTGTTGATGTTTTTGATTAGATAAGATTTGTGCTGCATTACTGACGATATTAAGCAGTGCTTGCTCAATTTGATCCGTGTCCATCACGATATCCGGTAAGCTTGGGTCATAGTCGCGTTCAATGACTAACTCAGGCCCACCTTCGAGTTCAACAAGCTGACGTACTTTTTCTAAAATGAGGTGCAGGTTTTCTGACTTCTTTTTACCCGGTTTTTGCGGACCCAGTAAGCGGTCAACCAAAGCCCTTAGGCGATCAGCTTGTTCAATAATAATTTGGGTGTATTCGGTAAGGCTTTGATCGGGAAGCATTCGCTCTAAAAGCTGCGCCGCCCCGCGTAATCCGCCTAGAGGGTTTTTAATTTCATGAGCCAAACCGCGAACCAGTAATTTGGCGGCTTGTTGTTGTGCATGTTGGTTGAGCTCTTGAGTTAGGCGTCTTTGCTGACCAATGCGGCGCATTTCTACCAACAAATACAACTCTTTTTCCCACGACATTGGGCTAACCGTCACTTCAAGCATTAACGGCTTACCATCGACAACAAACGTCACGTCGCTATCGGTAATGCTTTGACCACTTTGCAAAGGTTGAGTCAGCAATGCCAAATCCATCGATGCATGTTGAATCAGCTTGGAAAGTGGCTGGTTGGTAATACGTTTAGCGCTTTGTGAGAACAGTTGCTCGGCGGCTGGGTTTGCATAACGTACGCACAACAATTCGTCCAACATTAAAGTGGCCGTTACGACGTTGTTTAAAATGGTGTGACTCAGTTCTGCATTCACAGTTTTTTCCTTGTCCGTGTTCCAAAATAATGCAACGCACCTTTTTGGTGCATTGAAATGTCAAGTATGGCGCAACGGTATGCAAAGAAAAAGAAAAACTCTTTGTGATATCAGGCTAATTAGTAGCTTATCGACTAATTCACGGACGCCCGATGAAGATACACCGTTACAACAGAGCCAGATGCAATAACCTTGCCGCTTCCAACTGCCTGAATTGAAAAGCGATGAGAGCCTCGTTCAATGTTTTTGAGCTGCCACACCGTTTTGGTGCTAGGCGCACCTATTGGCTGCCCATTCATCAGCAATTGTAGTTGTTCTGAGTCTTCAAGCGCCCTGTTTAGGCCAATGCTGACGCTTATATTGCCTTCATTACTGCGAATGGTTTCACCATCACTGGGCGACAAGATGTTGATAGTGAGTGGAATTAGGCTTTTATCAGGACTTTGCGTTTTTTGCTGCTTCGGAAGCTCATTCCCTGATAATGAGTAGTCGCTTTGTGTCGTTTCGGAAACCGATATTGTGAGAGGCCTTGCGCTTGGTTGAGGGGTATCACTAAAATGCTGTACACCTTTGTCGTCTAACCAAGTGTATATCTCTTTGCTTATTGCTGAGTTACTTACACTCAGCAGAAAAAATAGAAGTAGAGCGTTTTTCAATGTGATCTCCGATACGAAGTGGAATCAAATGGTGCTGATTATGCTAAAGAGAAATTCGTATCTGAGAATAGAAAAAAGGCCCGCCTGCGAGGCGAGCCTGATATATCGTTAAAGCGAATTCTTATACTGAGTAGTATAGTTCGAACTCTAGTGGGTGAACGGCTACGTTCACACGTTGTACGTCTTTAGTCTTCAGCTCGATGTAAGAGTTGATGAAGTCATCAGAGAATACGCCGCCAGCAGTTAAGAACTCACGGTCTTGATCTAGACATTGCAGAGCTTGTTGTAGAGATTCTGCAACTTTTGGAATCTCTGCTTCTTCTTCTGCTGGTAGATCGTACAAGTCTTTATCCATAGCTTCGCCTGGGTGGATCTTGTTCTTGATACCGTCAAGACCAGCCATCAGCATTGCTGCGAATGCTAGGTATGGGTTTGCTGCTGGATCTGGGAAGCGAACTTCGATACGACGAGCTTTAGGGCTTGGTACCACTGGAATACGGATAGACGCAGAACGGTTACGTGCTGAGTAAGCAAGCATAACTGGCGCTTCGTAGTGAGGAACCAAACGTTTGTACGAGTTAGTTGATGGGTTAGTCAACGCGTTCAATGCACGAGCGTGTTTGATGATACCACCGATGTAGTAAAGCGCCATTTCAGATAGGCCGCCGTACTTGTCACCAGCGAATAGGTTAACACCGTCTTTCGCTAGAGATTGGTGAACGTGCATACCAGAACCGTTGTCGCCAACTAGTGGTTTAGGCATGAAAGTCGCTGTTTTACCAAACGCGTGAGCCACGTTGTGAACAACATACTTGTAGATTTGGATTTCGTCAGCTTTTGCTGTTAGCGTGTTGAAACGAGTTGCGATTTCGTTTTGACCCGCAGTTGCAACTTCATGGTGGTGAGCTTCAACAATAAGGCCCATTTCTTCCATGATTAGACACATAGCAGAACGAAGGTCTTGAGATGAATCCACTGGAGCTACTGGGAAGTAACCACCTTTAACGCCTGGACGGTGACCTTTGTTACCATCTTCGTAATCAGAACCAGTGTTCCATGCAGCTTCTACGTCGTCGATCTTGAAGAAAGAACCTGACATGTCAGTTGAGAACTTAACATCGTCAAATAGGAAGAATTCTGGCTCTGGACCAACAAATACAGTGTCTGCGATACCAGTTGAACGCATGTACTCTTCAGCACGTTTAGCGATAGAACGAGGGTCGCGGTCGTAACCTTGCATTGTTGCAGGTTCTAGGATGTCACAACGGATGTTTAGTGTTGATGCTTCTGTGAATGGGTCTAACACAGCAGATGAAGCGTCAGGCATCATCACCATGTCAGATTCATTAATGCCTTTCCAGCCAGCAACTGATGAACCATCGAACATTTTGCCATCTTCGAAGAAGTCTGCATCAATTTGGTGAGCAGGAATCGAAATGTGTTGCTCTTTACCTTTTGTATCTGTGAAACGTAGGTCCACAAACTTAACTTCGTTTTCTTGAATCAGCGATAGTACGTTTTCTACTGACATCTCGGATAACCTCCAGTGTTAATAAAGCGATTTGGGCTCGAATCAAAATTAGTTTCTTGCATCAATTAGTGCTTAAACCATCTTAATCGATGTTGGTCACATGCTTGCGATATTCGTGCCAAACATTTTAGCTCATATAAATCAATGCATTACTTGCGTTATGTTTTTTTTGGTGCTTACTGTTGCACCAAAAAGATCCTTTGATGAACTGAATTGGTGCAACTGCGTGTGCAGTGCACCAATTTCTATCAAAGCGTACACTATTCACACAATGATTCACTCTATATTTTTAAGTGTAACTAACTTTAATTTGTCACTGTTTGTTTAAATTAAGTTTAACGACTAGGCTCTATAGAGTGAAAATCAGCGTGATAGATCACATATTCCTAGGTTTTTCGCCAAAATCTGGTACATTATTGCCCGTTTTTTGAACCAAATTAAGGCTACGTCTTTATATCCCATAAAGGCGGGCTATTTTGTGTATATAAGTGAAGCAAACTCCATGGCTACTCCACAGATAGATAAATTAAGAAATATCGCGATCATCGCGCACGTTGACCACGGTAAAACGACTCTTGTTGATAAACTACTCCAACAATCGGGTACGTTAGAATCACGCGGTGACATCGAAGAGCGAGTCATGGACTCGAACGATATCGAAAAAGAACGTGGTATTACAATCCTTGCTAAAAACACAGCAATTAACTGGAATGATTACCGTATCAATATCGTAGATACTCCGGGACACGCGGACTTCGGCGGTGAAGTTGAACGTATCATGTCTATGGTTGACTGCGTATGTTTGATCGTTGACGCAGTTGACGGCCCTATGCCACAAACTCGTTTCGTAACGCAAAAAGCGTTTGCTCACGGTTTGAAACCAATCGTCGTTATCAACAAAATCGACCGTCCAGGTGCTCGTCCTGATTGGGTAATGGACCAAGTTTTTGACCTGTTTGATAACCTAGGTGCAAGTGATGAGCAGCTAGATTTCCAAGTGGTTTACGCTTCAGCTCTTAACGGTTGGGCAACTCTGGAAGAAGGCGTAACTGGCGAGAACATGGAACCACTGTTCCAAGCTATCGTTGACAACGTTGAACCACCACAAGTTGACCCTGATGGCGCACTGCAAATGCAGATCTCTCAGCTTGATTACAGCTCATACGTAGGTGTAATCGGTGTTGGTCGTGTAACTCGCGGTACAGTAAAACCAAACCAGCAAGTAACTGTAGTTAGTGCTGATGGTAAGAAACGTAACGGTAAAGTCGGTACAGTTCTTGGTTACCTAGGTCTACAACGTTCTGAAACTGAACAAGCAACGGCTGGCGACATCGTTGCAATTACTGGTCTTGGCGAACTAAAAATCTCTGACACCATCTGTGACGTGAACACGGTTGAAGCTCTTCCTCCACTAAGTGTTGATGAGCCAACAGTAACCATGACTTTCCAAGTAAACACTTCTCCGTTTGCTGGTAAAGAAGGTAAGTTCGTAACTTCACGTAACATTCTTGAGCGTCTTGAAAAAGAATTGGTTCACAACGTTGCACTACGTGTTGAACAAACAGACGATCCAGATAAATTCCGTGTTTCTGGCCGTGGTGAGCTTCACCTGTCAATTCTTATCGAGAACATGCGTCGTGAAGGCTTCGAGCTTGCTGTATCTCGTCCAGAAGTAATTCTGAAAGAAGAAAATGGTCAGCTAATGGAACCGTTTGAAACTGTGACTATCGACGTTCAAGAAGAACACCAAGGCGGTATCATGGAGAAAATCGGTATGCGTAAAGGCGAACTGAAAGACATGTCTCCAGACGGTAAAGGCCGTGTGCGTCTTGATTTCTTGATGCCTTCTCGTGGTCTGATTGGTTTCCAAACAGAGTTCTTAACGCTAACTTCAGGTTCTGGTCTTCTTTACCATACGTTTGATCATTACGCTCCGCACAAAGGTGGCGAAATTGGTCAGCGTGTAAACGGCGTATTGATTTCAAATGCGACAGGTAAAGCGTTGACTTATGCACTGTTCAACCTTCAGGAACGTGGTCGTCTATTTGCAGAACACGCTGATGAAGTTTACGAAGGCCAAGTAATCGGTATCCATAACCGTTCAAATGACCTAACAGTTAACTGTCTGAAAGGTAAGCAGCTAACTAACGTACGTGCATCTGGTACTGATGAAGCTCAGGTTCTGACTCCAGCAATCAAGTTCACTCTAGAGCAAGCTCTAGAATTCATTGATGATGACGAACTAGTGGAAGTAACACCAGAGAGCATCCGTATCCGTAAGCGTCACCTAACGGAAAACGATCGTAAACGTGCAGCTCGCGGTTAATTAACCACTCACTGCTAACGTTTCTAAAGCCCCGAGCTGATACAGTTCGGGGCTTTTTGTTTTTGTCGTTTGTATGCAAGAATACCTTGGCAAATCAATAATGAATCAATGGGTTAAGCAAATTCTTACTTCATCGCTTAAAATGAACAGGTGATGTGATTCCCACCCCTAGGAGAGAATGTTGAACTTACAGAACTTAGCTAAGCAGACCTTTGCATTTAGCCGTTATCTGCTTTTGAGAGTCAAGCATGATCGCGTGAATGTAAATGCGGGATATCTGGCGTACATCACTTTGCTTTCTATCGTACCTATGTTTACGGTTTCTCTCGCTATCATGTCGTCTTTTGAGATCTTCTCTAATGTGGGAGAAATTCTGCAAGATTTTGTTATTGAACACTTCGTTCCAGCTGCTGGTATTGCTGTGAGAACGGCATTGTCAGAGTTCATTGCTAATACTGCGAAAATGACCGCCGTCGGTGGTGTGTTTTTGTTTATTGCAGCGCTAATGCTGATTTCCAACATAGATAAAAACTTGAACTACATATGGCGAGTAAGAAATAAACGACGTGTTGTTTTTTCTTTTTCCATGTACTGGATGATTTTGACGCTTGGGCCTTTGCTATTGGGTGCGAGTATTGCAATGACGTCTTATATCACCTCATTGAAAATCATTGACAGCGAGGCTCTGGTTGGCGTCTATAACCTGTTTTTGCGCTGGCTTCCATTCCTGCTCTCTTTTTTCGCTTTTTCGGGTTTGTACTTACTGGTTCCGAATAAAAAGGTCTATATTTATCATTCCCTTGCCGGAGCGCTGGTGGCGGCTATTCTCTTTGAACTGAGTAAGAAAGCCTTTGCGGCCTACATTACTCATTTCCCTTCATATCAGCTTATCTACGGGGCGCTGGCTGCGATTCCGATTCTGTTCGTCTGGATATATTTGTGCTGGATGATTGTCTTGATTGGTGCAGAAGTCACGGCGGCTTTGGGTGAGCGTGAATGCTGGAGTGAGGAAGAAGACATGGTAAACTCGAGTTCCCTTTCAAAGAGTGACAAGGAAGAGAATTCCAGTGATAGCGTTGATTCAACGAGTAAGTGAAGCTGCAGTACGCGTCGACGGTGAAGTGGTCGGTGAAATTGAAAAAGGTTTATTGGTATTGCTCGGTGTCGAACGTGAAGATGACGAAGCGAAAGCTAAGCGTTTGATGGAGCGCGTGACTTCCTACCGAGTATTCGAAGACCAAGCTGGCAAAATGAATTTAAGTGTGAAAGATGTGGGTGGCAGCGTGTTGGTTGTTTCTCAGTTCACTCTGCCAGCAGATACAAAAAAAGGGACGCGAGCGGGGTTTTCTCGTGGTGCTCATCCACAAGATGCTGAGCGTCTGTATAATTATTTTTCTGACCTATGTGAAGAAGTTTTGCCAACTGAGCGAGGACGCTTTGCGGCAGACATGAAAGTCTCACTGGTCAACGATGGACCTGTGACATTCTGGTTGCAGGTATAATGTTTAGGAACGGAATCTATGTTTAAACTTATTACGCCGACTACGGATAATCAGCTCAATAAGTATTACCACTTCCGCTGGCAGATGTTGCGAGAGCCTTGGCGAATGCCTATCGGCTCAGAGCGCGATGAATATGACCCTATGAGTCATCACCGCATGATTGTCGATGGTAGAGGAAGACCCATTGCAATCGGTCGTTTGTACATTACCCCTGACAGTGAGGGCCAAATCCGCTATATGGCGGTGAAGGCGGCTCGTCGCAATAAGGGTATGGGATCGTTAGTATTAGTTGCTCTGGAGTCTCTAGCGCGTCAGGAAGGGGCTAAACGTCTGGTATGTAATGCCCGTGAGGATGCGATTTCATTTTATGAAAGAAACGGCTTTGAGCGTCGTGGTGAATTGAACGATGAGCGAGGCCCTGTTCGTCATCAGCAAATGGTGAAGCATCTCGACCCAATGGCAAATGTATTACGTAAGCCAGAATGGTGTACTGAGCTTCAGGATCGTTGGGCAACTCAAATTCCGATCAGCGATAAAATGGGCATCAAAGTTCAGCAATATACCGGCTATCAGTTTCAGTGCTGTGCGCAGATAAACCCGAATCTCAATCCACACAATACGATGTTTGCAGGTTCTGCTTTTACTTTGGCTACCTTGACTGGCTGGGGAATGGCGTGGCTGTTGATGCGTGAACGTGGCCTAGAGGGCGATATCGTGCTGGTGGACAGCAATATCCGCTATCATCACCCTGTAGTGCACAATCCGGTTGCTTCTACATCCTTAGATGGCATTAGTGGTGACCTGGATCGTTTAGCCTCTGGTCGCAAAGCCCGAATTGTGGTGAATGTGAATATATCGAGTGGTGATGTTGACGCTGTAGCGTTCGTTGGAACCTACATGCTTATTCCGAATTATCAAGAGATCCTAAAGAAAGCTGGCGCGAGTTAATGCCGCGCTTTAGTCGGGGCAAGGCAGCTGTTGCTGCGTATTTCTCAGCAGATCATAGCTGACCTTTTTACAGCCTTGGCTCACATCAATGCGAAATTGCCCTTCTTGAGGTGAAACCAAATCAAGTTGGGCAACAACATCGGCATCCAACCCTAATCCCTTCAAAGGTGTTTTCGCAAGGCTGATTCGGCCTCTGTCTGCAGTCAATTTAAGGTTATCAACGTCAAATGGTTGAACAACCAGTGAGTCTGAAGTATTCAGAACCATAATGCCGTCACGCATGCTGCCATTAAGCTCTCCAGTAATAGAGTGGGAAAGCATGGAATAGTCGCCTGCCAAACCTTCAGCATTGATGTCGAATTCAGTAATTGCGTCGATTTTTACTGGCAGTTGGATGAAGTGGTTTATCACAGGAAGTGGCAGACCATCAGCATGCGCCGTCAAAGACCAAGGTGCGCTGGGCTGAGTGAAATCCCAATTAGCGTTTGCTTCTAGATAGCCTTTTTCAAGCGGAATAAAGGCTCTATCGAGTTGCCATTTACCGTTATCACTGTGCATTTCAATGACACCTTGAGTGCTCACCAGCTCTCCAATGCTTGCGCTATTAGCACTGACAGATAGTTTTCCATCCCACAAGCCCCACTGAGCGTTTTTAATCAACTGTGTATCAGAGCCTTCAATGGTTAACCCAGACAGTTGCCAGAAAGGTTTATTAATAAGCTGAATCAGCTGCAGATTGTTGATAGCCAAGCTATCTATGGCAAGCTCATTGAGTTGTGGCCACTGTGCTGGAATCCAAGCTAAATCTTGCTGTGTTTCAGCAAACCATTTAATGCCTCTCGCATTAAGCTGTTTTAGGTGGATGCTGGTTGGTGTCACGGTACCTGATAAACGAATACCGCCTTGCAAAACTTCTGTTGAAAAATCACTGATAGAAATGGCTTGGTCAGAAAAATCGAGCTTAATGCTTGGTTCTACCCACTGTAGACCTTTCCATGAAATCGAATCAGCGTTTAATGACAGGTAACCTTTGTCTTGTTGCCAGACAGATTCAGTGAGAGAGAAGTTCTCCAACGAAGCGGCAGTGTTTTCAAGTTCAAAGCCAGCGACCGTGATCTGGCTGTTAAGAATATCCAGACTGTTGATATGTGTGATGTATTTTATCGCTTGTTGCCACAGTTTATCGGCCGTGCTGCTTAATGATTCTGGTAGCTTTAAGTGGCTGATGGTGGTGTTAATCAGTGACCATCCCGAAGCAAACTGCTCTGCCTGACCGGAAAAATCTGCGCCCCGCCATTTAAATGATGCTCCATAAACAGTACTGTCATTCGTTTTGTTATCTGCATCAATCAAAACCTTGTCGAAAGCTTCACCATCCCAATAAAACTGATCTGCGGAAAGCTGAAGTTCACCATAAGGCAGTAGCTGTTCGTGGTCTCTCCATTGAGGGTGTTTCACCTGAAGGTTGACACCTCGGGCAATTACTCCTTGATGCGAGAAGTCCACATTGTGCAGCGCAAGTTGATTCAACTGTAAGTTTTGAAGGAAGTCTGAAGACGGCAGACCTTGAGAAAAGTTCGCGCCATCGAGCAACAAACTATCAATAACGAGCTTGTCTTGTTTGATTAGCTTTTCGTTTAGCCAGATATCAACTTTGGAAAAAGAGAGTGGTTGTTCTTTCGTCTCAATACTGACGTTGTGCAAGGTGAAGTGAGCTGGATATTCGTAATCGAGCTCAGAAAAAGAGAGCTTATCCGGCCATAACTGTTGAGTTAACCATTGTGCTGAAGGGGTAAAATAGCGAGTGTGCATGACACCAAATACCACCAACGTTAACGTAAGTAGTAAGGCTATAACTCCAATCCCTAGTGCTAACAGCTTCTTCATGGTTTGTATCGGCTAAACGGAACAAGCCAACAGCTTTGATCAAATATGGATTTGCTTCAACAAAAAAGCCCCTAAAAATAGGGGCTTGCTTAGTTTTTTAACGTCAAATGCTGAGGTGATCGTTTTAGTCTAGTTGCGGACCCGCTGCGACTAGTGATTTACCTTCTGCATTGTCTGTGTACTTATCGAAGTTGTTGATGAAGCGAGTAGCAAGATCTTTTGCTTTGCTTTCCCATTGTAGTGGGTCAACGTAAGTATCACGTGGGTCTAGAATTGATGGATCAACGCCAGGCAATGCGGTTGGAATTTCTAGATTGAAAATAGGCACGTGTTTTGTTTCTGCCTGTTCAATAGAGCCATCCAAAATCGCATCAATGATACCGCGAGTATCTTGAATTGAGATACGTTTGCCTGAACCGTTCCAACCTGTATTCACTAGGTAAGCTTCTGCGCCTACCGCTTCCATACGTTTTACCAGTACTTCAGCATACTTAGTTGGGTGTAGCGTTAGGAACGCTGCGCCGAAACAAGCAGAGAAGGTTGGTGTTGGTTCGGTAATACCACGTTCAGTACCGGCTAGTTTTGCAGTGAATCCTGACAGGAAGTGGTATTTGGTTTGTTCTGGAGTCAATTTAGATACAGGTGGTAGAACACCGAACGCATCCGCTGACAAGAAGATAACTTTATTCGCATGGCCGCCTTTTGAAACTGGCTTAACGATGTTATCGATATGATAGATAGGGTAAGAAACACGAGTGTTTTCAGTTTTCGAACCGTCATCAAAGTCGATAGAACCATCGGCACGAACCGTCACGTTTTCTAGTAGAGCGTCACGACGAATTGCGTTGTAGATATCTGGCTCAGCTTCTTTAGAAAGCTTGATAGTTTTCGCGTAGCAGCCGCCTTCGAAGTTGAAAACACCGTCATCGTCCCAACCGTGCTCATCATCACCGATCAATGCGCGTTTTGGATCGGTAGAAAGCGTGGTTTTACCTGTGCCAGACAGACCAAAGAAAATCGCAACGTCGCCATCTTTACCCATGTTCGCAGAACAGTGCATAGACGCGATACCTTGAAGAGGAAGGAAATAGTTCATCATTGCGAACATACCTTTCTTCATCTCACCGCCGTACCAAGTACCACCGATAAGTTGCATTTTTTCAGTCAGGTTAAACACAGTGAAGTTTTCAGAGTTCAGACCATGCTCTTGCCATTTTGTATTGGTGCACTTAGCACCGTTCATGACAACGAAATCAGGTTTGAAGTTCGCCAACTCTTCATCACTTGGGCGGATAAACATGTTTTTCACGAAGTGTGCTTGCCAAGCTACTTCAGTAATAAAGCGCACACATAAACGCGTGTCAGCGTTAGCGCCACAATAACCGTCAAATACGAATAGACGTTTGCCAGAAAGCTGTTTGTTAACTTGAGCTTTCAAGTCATTCCAAATTTCTTGGCTGATAGGTTTGTTATCGTTTTTCGCTTGCTCTGATGTCCACCATAGCGTGTCACGTGTGGTGTCATCTTTAACGATAAACTTATCTTTAGGCGAACGACCAGTAAAGATACCAGTGTCTACTGCGACTGCACCCAGTTCAGTGACTACGCCTTTTTCGTAGCCTTCTAAATCTGAGCGTGTTTCTTCGGCGAATAACGTTTCGTAACTTGGGTTGTGTATGACTTCAGTTACGTTAGTAATTCCGTATTGGGTTAGGTCTAATTGTGCAGCCTTTGTATGTTCCATAACGGTCATAGGTGCTCCTTATAAGGATTTTTGTAGGGATTTTGTAATAATGTTTTTAATTGTTATCTGCTAACCATGCTATCAACGGCCTTGGGGGAAAACAGGGAGATAGTTCAAAAAATACCCACTTATTTCCTATGGTTTTAGGTAACTCGTCACATATCTTAGCCTGAGTATTTTATCTTGTAGTTGGCGAGAGATACCAGAGGAAATCGTTAATAATGCTCAGAAATTAAGTATGCTGTACGGTGCTTGCAACCCTTGATTTTATTAGGTTTTGATCACAAAAAAAGCCAGCTTTAGGCTGGCTTTTGCGGGAGAATGACGTGCTTGTTAATTCTAGTGAATTAATGCAGAGTTTTTGAGTCACTTTGTGCTTGTGAGTACAGCTCAGCGACTTGCGCTGAATCGAAAGAATACGTTGTACCGCAGTAATCACAATGTAAAGAAACCGATCCTTCCTCTGCCAAAATGTCGTTTATTTCATCTCGAGAGATAGTCACGATAGCCGCACCGCTACGATCACGCGAACAACCACAAAGGAACTCAACGTCTTGAGGTTCAAACAATTTTACTTGTTCTTGGTTGTATAGGCGGTATAGCAACTCGTTCGCTTCAAGAGTGAAAAGTTCTTCGTTTTTCACTGTATTTGTAAGTTGCTCTAAGTGTTCAAAGTCATCTGGTGAACCTGTACCATCTGGAACAACTTGCAGCAGCATGCCCGCAGCATGACGTTTGCCTTCATGCTCGCCCGTGCGAATCCACAAACGTGTTTTTAACTGCTCAGAACGCAAGAAGTAGTTTTCAATCACTTGAGCAATGTTTTCACCTTCAAGACCTACAACGCCTTGGTAACGTTCTCCTTTTTTCGGTTCGATGGTAATGACCAGATGACCTTTACCCATCAAGTCGTGTAAACCAGCGTCGTCGGCGATGTCGCCTTCCCAACGCGCAACACCACGGATGCGTTGGTTATTGTCGCCATTGATTACCGCTAAAGAGACAGGACCATTACCTTGCAGTTGCATGGTAATTGAGCCTTCAAATTTTAGTGTTGCGGTTAACAGAGTAGTGGCTACCAGTAGCTCGCCCAACAGAGTTTGAATAGGCGCTGGGTATTCCTTGCTAGTGATAATTTGTTGGTACGCTTTATCTAGCTGTACGAGCTCACCGCGTACTGATAAGTCTTCAAATAGGTAGCGATTTAATACGTTGGTCGCCTTTGCGCTTGTAGTCATAAGGAATAATCCGGCTATTTACTGATGTTTAAATTTTAGAAGATCTCGACGCTGTTTTTTATCTGGGCGGCGATCTGGGCTTGGGTTGTGAGCATTTAGCTTGCGTGCTAATGCTTGACGTTCACGTTTTTCTATACTCTCAGGCGTTTCTGAATAGAGGGTTTGCGCTTCCGGTGCACCGCGCCTTTGATCCGAAATCCTGTCAATGGTAACGGTTTTTTCTTCTTGACCTTGGCGCAGGGTTATCACTGCACCAAGCTCGACAATCTTGCTTGGTTTTGAACGTTGGCCATTATAATGAACTTTGCCACCATCGACCATATTTCGTGCAATTGAACGAGTTTTATAAAATCTCGCGGCCCAAAGCCATTTATCGAGCCGAACTTCTTCGTTAGTGGAACTCATTTTGTTTAATGACCTCTAATCAATGCTCTTTACTCTTCGATGGGGGATAAAGTGGTGCTTAAGCATCATATTTTCAACCGAATCGAAAATTTAATAATAGAAAAAAACATGCTCTGTTGTTTAATGTTATATTGTTCGACTGCTGTTTATTCGGACGGCAATGGCTAGGGATTTAATAAAATCAAATGATTAATCAAGGAAAGCGAGAAGAATGCAGTTAAGCAAAATAACTTTCGACTGCGTGGCAAATTAATATGTTGAAAAATATCTCTCAATGGCAGAACCCAGTCAGTGTCATTCTCACTCTTGTATTGCTCTCTGCTTCAGCATGGATGCTGGGAAAAATGGTTTGGACGGTTCAAAGCGAACCTGTTCTTGTCTCTGCTTGGAATCCTTCCAACATCAGTTCTACGCCAACCAAAGCTAGCGCCACTGATATTACTTCTTTGCAAAACGGCAGCTTGTTTGGTCAATATTCAGAATCAACACCAGTGATTGATACGCCTAAAGTTGTCGATGCACCAAAAACTCGTTTAAACCTAGTCCTTGTTGGTGTTGTGGCAAGCAGCGATGTAGATAAAAATCTGGCTGTTATTGCAAACCGAGGTGCTCAGTCTACCTACGGAATCAACGAAGTTATAGAAGGCACAAGGGCAAAGCTCAAAGCTGTATTTGTTGATCGCGTCATAATCGACAACTCAGGTCGAGATGAAACTCTAATGCTGGATGGCATTGATTACGCGGCGAGAAATTCGGCTTCCGGCACTGACCAACCTAGAGCCCAACGTCCAGTCGCCAATGATGCGAGACAAAGTGAAGACAAACTGGATGCGATTCGTGAAGCGATTCTCAAGAATCCACAAGAAATTTTCCAATATGTTCGTCTTTCTCAAGTAAAAGAAGACGATACCATCGTCGGATACCGAGTGAGTCCGGGTAGAGACACAGCATTATTTGAGTCTGTTGGCCTGCAAAATGGTGATATAGCGATTGAATTTAACGGGTTTGACCTAACCAAACCCGAAGTAATGAATGAATTAGCATCTGCGGTGTCAGAGATGACGGAGATTAATCTGTCAGTTCTTCGTGACGGTCAACAGCATGATATCTATATACAATTGTAAGACTGATGCATCAGCTTCAGACTAGGGAGTATTTGTGAAACATTGGCTTAAAAAAAGTGCGTGGCTGATTGCCAGCAGCTTATTGATTTCACCTGCCGTATTAGCCAGTGAATTTAGTGCGAGCTTTAAAGGCACTGATATTCAAGAGTTCGTCAACATCGTTGGGCGTAACCTTGAAAAAACCATCATTGTTGATCCATCGGTGCGAGGGAAAATCGATGTGCGCAGCTTTGACACACTCAATGAAGAACAATATTACAGCTTCTTTTTGAATGTCCTTGAGGTGTATGGTTTCGCCGTGATCGAAATGGATAACGGTGTACTTAAAATCGTTAAAGCAAAAGATGCCAAAACGTCGCCAGTTCCGGTTTTAGGGGATAATGACAGAGCGTCCGGCGATAGTGTTGTGACTCAAGTTGTTGCGGTTAAAAATGTATCTGTTCGTGAGCTTTCGCCACTTTTACGTCAACTGATTGATAACGCAGGCGCTGGCAACGTAGTGCATTATGATCCTGCGAATATCATTTTGATTACAGGTCGTGCTGCTGTGGTGAATCGTCTGGCTGAGATAGTACGCCGTGTTGACCAAGCGGGAGACAAAGACATTGAAGTGGTTGAGCTCAAAAACGCTTCAGCGGCTGAAATGGTTCGTATTGTTGAAGCGTTAAATAAAACCACCGACGCGAAAAACACACCTGAATTTTTGCAGCCTAAGCTGGTGGCTGATGACCGTACCAACTCGATTCTCATTTCTGGCGACCCTAAAGTTCGTCAACGCCTAAGACAATTAATCAAACAACTTGATGTTGAGATGGCAACCAAAGGCAACAACCGCGTGGTGTACTTGAAATACGCGCAAGCGGAAGAGTTGGTTGATGTCCTGAAAGGTGTATCCGACAACCTACAAGCAAAAGATCAGCAAGGCGGACAGAAAGCGACAAGTTCAAAAAATAACGAAGTGATGATTTCTGCCCATAAAGGAACAAACTCACTCGTTATTACTGCGCCGCAAGACATTATGAATGCGATGCTGGATGTGATTGCCCAATTAGATATTCGTCGTGCTCAGGTACTTATTGAAGCCTTGATCGTAGAAATGTCAGAAGGTGACGGCATCAACCTTGGTGTTCAATGGGGTTCGCTGGAAAGCGGTTCTGTTATTCAGTATGGCAACACAGGTGCTTCAATCGGTAACGTAATGGTTGGTATAGAAGAAGCGAAAGACCAAACCACCACGGAATATTATTACGATTCAGCAGGTAATCGTCATCCTTATGATTCAACAACTTCTGGTGATTACAGCACATTGGCTTCAGCTCTGTCGGGAATTAACGGTGCTGCCGTCAGCATTATGATGGGCGACTGGACGGCTTTACTGAGTGCTGTATCAAGCGATTCCAACTCTAACATTCTGTCATCACCAAGTATTACCGTGATGGATAACGGTGAAGCTTCTTTTATCGTTGGTGAAGAAGTACCAGTATTAACAGGCTCAACATCGAGCTCAAATAACGAAAACCCATTCCAGACGGTTGATCGTAAAGAAGTGGGTATCAAGCTTAAAGTCGTTCCTCAGATTAACGAAGGGGATTCGGTTCAACTGAAGATTGAGCAAGAAGTCTCTAACGTTTTAGGTGCGAATGGCGCAGTAGACGTACGTTTCGCAAAGCGTCAGCTCAATACCTCAGTAATGGTTCAAGATGGTCAGATGCTGGTTCTGGGTGGTCTGATTGATGAAAGAGCCTTGGAAAGTGAATCCAAAGTGCCATTTCTGGGAGATATTCCAGTACTGGGCTATTTGTTTAAATCAACCAGTACTCAGGTTGAAAAGAAAAACCTGATGGTGTTTATCAAGCCAACCATCATCCGCGATGGTATGGCGGCGGATGGTATTACTCAGCGTAAATACAATTACATCCGTGCCGAGCAGCTATTTAAAGCCGAAGAAGGCTTAAAACTGATGGATAACAATAATATTCCGGTATTGCCTAAATTTGGTGAAGAACGCCGCCATCCAGCGGAAATTCAAGCATTTCTTGATCAAATCAGTTCCGTCCAGATGGAAGCGAAGCAATGACAGAGGTAGTGGCGTCCATTGTTCGACGATTGCCGTTTAGCTTTGCCAACCGCTTCAAGATGGTTTTGGAGTGGAGTCAAACTTCGGCTTCAGTCTATTACGTCGCGCCAGTTTCGATCTCTGCTCTAGCGGAAGTGAAGCGTGTTGTGCGTGGTTATTTTCAGTTAGTAGAACTGAATGCCAGCGAGTTTGAAAGCAAACTCACTCAGGTATATCAGCGTGACTCTTCTGAAGCTCGTCAGTTGATGGAAGATATCGGTGCCGACAGTGACGATTTCTTCTCATTAGCGGAAGAATTGCCTCAAAGTGAAGACTTGCTCGAATCAGACGACGATGCGCCTATCATTAAATTGATTAACGCGATGCTGGGTGAGGCAATTAAGGAAGGCGCATCCGATATCCATATCGAAACGTTTGAAAAATCATTATCGATTCGTTTCCGTGTGGACGGTGTGCTGCGTGAAGTATTAAGCCCGAGCCGTAAATTAGCACCACTGTTGGTTTCCCGTGTAAAGGTCATGGCGAAACTCGACATTGCCGAAAAACGTGTTCCTCAAGATGGTCGCATCTCCTTACGTATTGGCGGCAGAGCTGTGGATGTTCGTGTTTCGACTATGCCGTCGTCCCACGGAGAACGTGTGGTGATGCGTTTGTTGGATAAGAACGCTACGCGTCTGGATCTGCACAGCTTGGGGATGACACAAACCATCCAAGAGAGTTTCCGCAAACTGATTGAAAGGCCGCATGGCATCTTGCTGGTTACAGGTCCTACGGGTTCTGGTAAATCGACGACTTTGTATGCAGGTTTGCAGGAGATTAACTCAAATGAGCGCAATATTCTTACCGTAGAAGATCCGATTGAGTTCGATATTGACGGCATTGGTCAGACACAGGTAAACCCTAGAGTCGATATGACCTTTGCTCGTGGTTTGCGGGCAATTTTACGACAAGACCCCGATGTGGTGATGGTCGGAGAAATTCGTGACTTAGAAACAGCCCAAATTGCTGTTCAAGCCTCGTTAACCGGTCACTTAGTGATGTCCACTTTGCATACCAATACCGCAATCGGTGCTGTTACACGTTTACGTGATATGGGTATTGAGCCTTTCTTACTCTCTTCTTCGTTGCTGGGCGTACTTGCACAACGTTTGGTGCGTACATTGTGCCCTGACTGTAAGCAAGCTTATGAAGCGGATGAGTCACAGAAAAAGCTGTGTGGCGTGAAGAAAAAGTCTCAACTGACACTCTATCGAGCCACTGGCTGCCCACATTGTAATTACAAGGGATATCGTGGAAGAACCGGCATTCACGAGCTGTTGCTGGTGGATGACAAAGTGCAGGCACTAATACACGACGAGGTCGGCGAGCAAGCGATAGAAAAACACATTCGCGATTACACACCAAGTATTCGTCAAGATGGTTTGGATAAAGTGATTCAAGGTATCACATCACTGGAAGAAGTGATGAGAGTGACCAAGGAGTCATAATGGCGGCGTTTGAATATAAAGCTCTTGATGAGAAAGGGCGAAACAAAGCCGGAGTCATCGAAGGCGACAGTGCTCGTCAGGTTCGCCAACGTCTGAAAGAACAGAACTTAGTGCCAGTTGAAGTGGTTGAAACCAAAGTGAAATCACAGCGTGCACGCGCCTCTTCTTTCAACTTTAAAAAAGGCATAAGCACTGCCGATTTAGCGCTGATTACCCGTCAGCTTTCAACTCTGGTTCAGTCTGGAATGCCATTGGCTGACTGTTTGATAGCTGTGTCGGAGCAAGCCGAAAAGCCGCATATTCGAAACATGCTTTTGGCTGTTCGCTCAAAAGTAACCGAAGGTCACACATTGGCAGACAGTTTCAATGACTATCCTCACGTGTTTGATGATCTGTTCCGCTCTATGGTTGCGGCCGGAGAAAAATCAGGTCATTTAGATTCAGTTCTAGAACGTTTGGCGGACTACGCTGAAAACCGCCAAAAATTGCAGTCGAAACTTCTGCAAGCCATGATTTATCCAATTGTGTTGGTTGTGTTCGCGGTAGGTATTGTTGCCTTCCTTTTAGCGTCGGTAGTACCGAAAATTGTCGGCCAATTTGTTCAGATGAATCAACAACTGCCAGCGTCGACTCAGTTTTTGCTCTCAGCGAGCGAGTTCGTCCAAAACTGGGGGTTAGCGGTACTGTTCGGTGGAATTGCGATCCTCTATCTGTGCAAGTGGATGCTGCGTAAGCCGGATGTACGCATGGGTTGGGACAAAAAAAAGATGCATTGGCCAGTGATTGGCAAGATTGTGCGAGGTTTAAACGCCTCCCGTTTTTCTCGTACCTTGTCGATATGTGCTTCCAGTGCCATTCCCATTTTAGACGGTATGAGAATCGCGGTGGATGTGATGCCAAACCACTATGCTAAGCAGCAGGTCACTATTGCGGCAGACAAGGTTCGAGAGGGTATTAGCCTTAGAAGGGCACTAACGGAAAGTAAACTTTTCCCGCCAATGATGCTGCATATGATTGCCAGTGGTGAACAAAGTGGTGAATTGGAGAGCATGCTGACTCGGGCTGCTGATAATCAAGATGCCAATTTCGAATCAACGGTGAACATTGCATTAGGCATATTTACACCAGCGCTGATTGCGGTGATGGCAGGGATGGTGTTGTTTATCGTTATGGCGACATTAATGCCTATCCTAGAAATGAACAATTTAATGACGAGATAACACTTTCTTGGCTTTTGATGAGTAGCTGAGTGTTATTTTTAGCAAATACAAGAAATACAAATTTGCGAAACGGAGCAGAAATGAAAAAACGTAATAAAACGCAGGCTGGTTTCACTCTTTTAGAAATCATGGTGGTTATTGTGATCTTGGGTATTTTGGCAAGCCTCGTGGTACCCAACTTAATGGGCAATAAAGAAAAAGCGGATCAGCAAAAAGCTGTGACGGATATTGTTGCATTAGAGAATGCTCTGGATATGTATAAACTCGATAACAGCGTTTATCCAACTACAGACCAAGGTTTAGAGGCGTTGGTGACCAAACCATCTAGCCCTGAGCCTCGTAACTATCGCGATGGTGGCTATATTCGTCGTTTACCAAAAGACGCTTGGGGTAACGATTACCAATATTTAAGCCCAGGTGACAACGGTGCTATTGATATTTTCTCTCTAGGTGCCGACGGTCAGGAAGGCGGAGAAGGCGCAAACGCCGATATTGGTAACTGGAATATTCAGGATTTTCAATAACACCGATAACTAAGGACAGGGGGCGGTAGCCCCCGCTTTTCTTTCATGAAGCAATCTCGCGGCTTTACATTACTGGAAATACTGTTGGTGCTCGTGCTGATATCGGTCAGTACCGTTGCCGTTATTGCCACATTTCCGGTTTCGCACAAAGATGAAGCCAAGCTGGCAGGGCAGAGCCTGTTTCAGCGAATTCAGCTTATCAATGAAGAAGCCATTTTAAGTGGCCGTGATTTTGGTTTAAGAGTGGATGATCTAAACCGTGCTTTTCTCTTTGTTGAGTTATCTGAGGATGGCTGGAAGACGCTTGAAAAACGCCAGTTTGGTTCCGAGTTGAAGCTCCCTTCTGAGCTAGTAATCGATTTTCAGCTGGGTGGTAATGCTTGGGTTAAGGATGAGCGAATGTTTGATCCGGAACCTTTGTTTGATAAAGAGATGTTTGCCGAGAAAAAGCAGCTACCACCGCCGCAAGTTTACATTTTATCGAGCGGTGAAGTGACGCCATTTGTGGTCAGTATTTATCCAAAGCAGTCACCTACTGAGAGCTGGCGTATTGTCGTTGAAGAAAATGGGCAAATACGTTTGTTTGCACCGGGAGAGCAAGATGAAAAAGCATAAAGGCTTTACTTTGCTTGAGGTGTTAGTTGCGTTAGCCATTTTTGCTACCGCAGCGGTTAGTGTGATACGAGCGGTGAGTCAGCACATTAATACGGTTCAATATCTGGAAGAAAAGACGTTTGCTTCCATGGTGATAGACAATCAGATGGCGTTAGTGATGCTGGCTCCAAACGAACTGCGAGCAAAAAAAGGCACAGAGTCACTGGCGGGACGAGCTTGGTATTGGAAAGTCACTCCTATCGATACTTCCAGCGGCTACTTAAGAGCTTTTGATATCAGTGTATCGGCAGAAGAGACCGCAAGCCCTATAACAACGGTGAGAAGTTATGTCGCGAAGTAGAAGAATGCGAAATAACGGTTTTACGCTGATTGAAGTGTTGGTGGCTATCGCTATTTTTGCCAGTTTGAGTGTCGGTGCTTACCAGGTCTTAAATCAGGTACAACGCAGCAATGAGCTTTCACAACAGCGAACAACACGGCTGAATGAAATCAATCGAGCTGTTGTGCTTATGGATGCAGATTTTCGCCAAATTGCGGCGCGTCAATTTCGTACTCAAGGTGATGAACCAAGTAACCAGTTTTTGATTTGGCAAGATGCCCTATTGGGATCGGATCAAAAGGGAATCATATTTACCCGTTTAGGTTGGAGTAACCCACAGCAACAGTTTCCCCGTGGTGAAGTAGCTAAAGTTGCTTACCGAATCAGAGACGGAGTTTTGGAAAAAATTTGGTGGCGTTATCCGGATTCGCCAGTAGGACAAGAAGGTATTGTTACACCAATACTGACTCAAGTAGATAGCTGGAGCATGCGTTTCTATTACGACGGCAAATGGAGCGACAATTGGGAACAGAAAATGGTGTTACCGAATGCCATCGCAGTGAAATTGACATTAAAAGATTACGGTGAGATTGAGCGTATCTATTTAGTGGCTGGCGGCGTTGTGCTAGGGGGCGAAGATGCTTCGTAACGATATGCCGCAAGCCCGTGCACCACAAACCCATGTGCAGCAAAATCGAGCGCACCGAGGTTCTTCTAAACATCGTCGCTCTCAACACGGCGTTGCACTGATTGTTGTATTGCTACTGCTGGTTATTATGGTTTCTATTGCGGCAACCATGTCTGAGAGATTGTTTACTCAGTTTCAACGCGCTAGCCATCAAGTGAGCTACCAGCAAGCCTATTGGTATAGTGTAGGCGCTGAAGGTTTGGCGAGTGTCGCGATTGAACAAAGTTACAAGGATAGCGATACGGTTAACTTGAGTCAGGTATGGGCGTTAGAAGAGCAAACTTATCCGTTGGATTATGGTCAGTTGCGCGGGCGCATTTACGATAAACAAGCTTGCTTCAATCTCAATGTGTTGGGTTCGATTGAATCCAGCTCAGGTGCCAACACTAAGCCCTATCCTCTGCGTGTTTGGCAGACACTGCTTGAGACGCTAGAGGTGGATAATTATTCGGCGGAAGTGATCGCAGATTCCACAAGAGAGTTCATTGACAGCGATAACCGAGTGCAAAGCACTTACGGCGTAGAAGACAGCTACTATGAGTCAATGTCACCAGCTTACATGAGTGCCAACGGCTTGATTGCCGATAGCAGCGAGTTACGTGCTATTCAACAAGTCAGTGGCGATGTGATGCTGAAAGTTGCTCCTTATGTGTGCGCATTACCCAGTGATGACTGGCGATTAAACGTAAATACATTGGCTCCTGAACATGCTCAGTTATTAACGGCGATGTTCAGTCCAAATTTATCTGAATCGAATGCGGAAGCGGTGCTGAAAAATCGTCCTTTTGATGGATGGGCCAGTGTTGATGCATTTTTAGCTGAGGCTCAAATCGCCGCGACAGGCGAGAGTGTCATCGATCAGGCTAAAGGTTATTTAACCGTCGATAGTCAGTATTTTGAATTAGATGTACAAGTGTTAGTGGATGAGGCGCGCGTGAGACTTCGCAGCCTGTTTTTTAGTGATAATCGAGAAACTGCAACGGTGGTTCGCCGTCGCTTTGGAGGGATCAGTGAGCGAGTTTCTGACCGTTCGACTGAGTAGTCAAAAAGAAGCCATTATCCCTTGGTTGGTGTGGTCTTCAGTACAGCAAGAAGTGATTGCGAGCGGAGAAATATCAGGTTGGGAACAACTTGAGCAACTGAGTTCATACGCTGAACAGCGTTCAATCATTGTCTTGATGTCGGCCAGTGATGTGGTTCTGAGCCAAGTGGAAATTCCCGCTGGTGCAAATCGCAAAATTGAATCCATGCTGCCTTATCTGATTGAAGATGAAGTGGCTCAAGATGTTGACGATATGCACTTTAGTATCCTGAAAAAGACAGGAAATATCGTCGAAGTGGCTGGTATTGACCGCGATTTCTTACAATCTTGTATTGATGAACTTGCTTCGTTGGGCATGACGGTTAAGCGCGTGATTCCTGATGTGCTTACCGTGCCTGTCCAGCAAGGGTTAGCGGCCGTTCAGTTGGGAAAAGAGTGGCTGATCCGCAAAGGTGACTCTCAGGGGATTTGCGTTGATAGCGAATGGTTGGAGTTATTTAGTCAATCTGACTGGGTCAAAGAGGGTGACAACTTTTTACCTTTAACTGCTTACACGCCTCTACCAGAACTTGGTTTAGCTGATGGTCAAGATTGGCATTTCACACCTTCGCCATTAGTCATGCAATTGCTGACTGAGCAAGCTCTGCAAAGCAAAGTGAATATGTTAACGGGCAGCTTCAGAGTGAAATCTTCCTCTATGAAGTATTGGCGCATTTGGCGAAAAGCGGCGTACGCTGCGCTTGTGTTCCTTGCTGTGCTTATTGGTTATAAGCTTTTAGAAACTCACCGCCTTGAGCAACAAGTTCTGGCTTATCGTGCGGAAAGTGAACGCATATTCCGTGTTGTGTTTCCTGAGCGAGAGAAAATCCCCACAGTGAGCTATCTGAAGCGCCTTGTGAATGAAGAGCTGAATGCTCTGCAAGGTGGAAGCGCTCAGGGTTCTGTTTTGCAATGGTTGACACCTCTGCCAGCAACGCTGAGAAGTATTCAGGGCATGGAACTACAAAGCATTAAGTTCGACAGCAATCGTGGTGAAGTACGATTAGAAACCACCAGTAAAGATTTCCAAAGCTTTGAACAAGCGAGAGTGAAATTGGCTGAGCAGTTTGTTGTTGAACAAGGTCAAGTGAACAAAAATGGCGATGTGGTTGCGGGTTCATTTGTGTTGAAGCAGAAGTAGGTGTTGGTAATGAGTGAGCAAATAGCGAATAAAGTAATAGCGCCACTTCAACACTGGTGGCAAAGCATTAATCATCGTGAAAAGGTGATGGTATCGATCTGTGCACTTTTAGCGGTCGTTGCGATTGTTTTTTGGGGAGTACTGCAGCCGCTCAATGAGCGAGGTGTACAAGCCCAAAACCGAATTCAAACTGAGAAGCAACTGCTGGCTTGGGTTACTGATAGTGCAGATAAAATAACGGCTTTGCGTAAACAAGGTGGTGTGGTGCGAACCTCTACGCCGCTGAACCAAGTAATCACAAGCTCGACTCGTCAATTTAAGATTGAGCTAATTCGCATGCAGCCTCGCGGAGAGATGATGCAGGTTTGGATTCAACCTGTTCCGTTTACTCAACTGGTTGCTTGGATTGCTTACCTTAAAGAGCAACAAGGTGTGGATGTGGACTTTATGGATATCAAACGCGGCAAACAAGCCGGTGTGGTTGAAGTACAGCGCTTACAGTTAAAACGAGGCGGTTAAGTTGAAAAAAGTTGTTGGATACGGGATGGTGTTTGTTGCGGTATTCGTCACCAGTGCTTTCGTTCACCTTCCTGCACAGTTTGTGTTTAAGCACCTACCATTACCTTCACAGTTGCAGGTAACTGGAGTTCACGGCTCTATCTGGCAAGGTCGAGCTGAGCAAGTTCGTTGGCAGAATCGCAATTTCGGCGAGGTGAGTTGGCAGTTTAAACCTTCGGCTTTGTTTGGGGCAAAAGCTGAAGCTGAAGTCCGCTTTGGCCGTGGCAGTGAACTGAGCTTACGTGGCAAAGGTACGATTGGTTATGGTTTAGCAGGTCTTTATGCTGAGAACACTCTGGTTTCTATTCCAGCGGATGTGGCTCTTCAACAAATGCCGATGGCTGTTCCTATTGTCGCTCAAGGCCAGTTGGAACTGTCGATCAAAGAGTATCTTTATCAAGCGCCATTTTGTTCAACTGCTCAGGGCGCAATCGCGTGGAGTTCTGCAAATGTGGAGTCGCCACTAGGCTCGTTAGAGTTGGCACAAGTGATTGCGGATTTAGAGTGCAGTGGGAATACGTTGAAGATTAAGGGCAGCCAAGAGAGTACTCAAGTGAACAGCCAATTCTCCGCTCAGTTGAATCCTGACCGAACTTATCAGTCTGAAGGCTGGTTTAAGGTGGGGGCAGAATTTCCTCAGCAGTTAGCACAGCAACTTAAATGGTTGCCTAAGCCTGACGCACAAGGTCGTTATGCGTTTAAGCGTCAAGGTCGCTTATAGCTAACCTAAAATCTGTTATGGCAAATGTGCAAAAGGCGAGAACGGGGTTCTCGCCTTTTTAACTTCAAACTCGCTTGATTAGCACTTCAAGATTTTATCCCAAGGAAGGTCCGCATCGCCTAACACGATGAAATTCGGATTCTCCAAGGTTTCTCTCTCATTGTATGAAAGCGGTTCTAGGTTGGTATTTAAAATACGTCCGCCAGCTTCTTCAACAATACATTGTGTCGCTGCGGTATCCCACTCACCGGTTGGACCCAAGCGTAAGTAACAGTCGACCGCGCCTTCCGCCACTAAGCACGCTTTTAGCGCGGCAGAACCCAAAGGTACTAAATCATAGTTCCAAGCACTGCTGAGTTTGCTGGTAATGCGGTTGATGTCCTGACGACGACTGATAGCAATCGCAATCGACTGGTTAGGCAATTCATGGGTGTGAGTACGGATACGCAGGCTTTCAGACATATCAGGAATTTTCCACGCCCCTTTGCCAGCATAAGCGTAATAAGTCACGCCTGAAACCGGGCCATAGACCACCCCCATCACTGGTTTGTTATGTTCAACCAAAGCAATAATCGTCGCGAAATCGCCGCTGCGAGCGATAAATTCCTGAGTACCATCTAACGGATCTACCAACCAGTATCTCTGCCAAGTCTCGCGGGTTTGCAAACTGATGTCTGCGTCTTCTTCAGAGAGAATTGGAATATCCGGTGTTAACTCTTTCAAACGTTCCATCACCAGCTTGTGAGCTGCGAGGTCTGCACTGGTGACAGGGGTTTCGTCTTTCTTCGTAAACGCTTGGTAAGATTTTTTCTCGTAGATATCGAGGATCAGTTGACCGGCAGAGCGAGCTATTTCGATGACGTCTGGTAATAGATGAGAGAGATCTTTGGCTGTTGGCATAATCTTTCCTATAACTCTGGCGATAGTTATTGTAAGTAGCGCAGAGTAAGCATCAGGGCGGTGATACTGCGAGCTTCACAGAAATCTAAATGAGTAAGCAGCTCTTCAGCTTGGGCTAAAGGCCAGCGAACCACTTGCAGAGGCTCAGGTTCATCACCTTCCAATTGTTCAGAGTATAGATCTTGTGCAATAAAGAGCGTCATTTTGCTCGAAAAATAAGAGGGAGCCAGTACCACTTCTTTTAACGCGGTAAGTTTGTGTGCGCCGACGCCAACTTCTTCTTTCATTTCACGGTTTGCTGCTGCTTCGGCAGTTTCTCCCGGATCAATCAGACCTTTTGGAAAGCCTAATTCATAGCGCTCAGTTCCGGCACAGTATTCGCGGACTAATAACAGGTCACCTTGCTCGGTCACAGGAACCATCATCACAGCATTGCGGCCGCTGGGCTTCATTCGTTCGTAAGTGCGTTGTTCTCCATTTGAAAAACGAAGATCGAGTGCTTCGATAGAAAATAGCTTTGACTTAGCCACTACGTTCTTGGCGAGAATCTCCGGTAATTTGGATGACATTCACTTACTCCTTCACTGCATTAGTTTTCTTACTATATGAGAAAATGTCTCAACTTAAAATATCACTTTCATCGCTGACAGAAATAAAACCTGTTGGAAAGAAGAAACTGCTGGAAATAAAAAAAGCTGATGCTTGTTGGCATCAGCTTTTCTGTCGTGACTCATTAGTAGTATGAGTGGTCACCACGGTCATGCTCTGTTGCGTCGCGAACTGCAGTAAGTTCACCTTCGAACTGAGCCAGTAGCTCTTTCTCAATGCCTTCTTTCAAAGTGACATCGACCATTGAACAGCCGTTACAGCCGCCACCAAAGGCAACAATTGCAACGCCTTCATCAGTGATTTCAACTAGGCTAACGTGGCCGCCGTGACCTGCAAGTTGTGGGTTTACTTGGGTTTGAATCGCGTATTCAACACGCTCAATCAGACTTGCATCGTCAGCCACTTTACGCATTTTCGCGTTTGGTGCTTTCAGCGTTAGCTGTGATCCCATTTTGTCGGTAACAAAATCAATCAGCGCATCTTCAAGGAAAGGTAGGCTTAGCTCGTCAACATAAGCAGAGAACTCGTTAAATGGAATCTCAGTATCAGTAGCTTCAACCGCTTCTGGTGGGCAGTAAGAAACGCCACATTCAGCGTTTTGTGTTCCTGGGTTTACGACAAAAACACGAATGTTTGTGCCTTCAGGTTGCTGAGAAAGCAGTTTTGCAAAGTGAGACTGAGCTGATTCAGTGATAGTTATAGTGTTAATATTTGACACGACGAATACCTGAGTGCATTTGTAGGTTATTTGGTCACCATTCTACTCCTGTGATTAGAAGAATCCAGCCCTTTTGATTTCAAGCGAGGGCTTTACCTATGATCTTCTGGCTCTGGAGTGCGGCATATGCAGTAAATATCAATCCTTTCGACGCCCACTTCAAGTAGCAGTTGACATAAATGCTGCACAGTACTCCCTGTGGTGACAACATCGTCTACGATTCCAACATGAAGGCTGTTGGGATGAGAGTTGAGACGAAAGGCCTTAGTTAAATTACGTTTACGTTGAGCTTTGCTTAGCCCCTGCTGTGATTGGGTGTTGAGTTCTCGGCAAAACAGTTTCGTTTGATGTTTAACTCCCAAATATGCTGCCAAGTGTTTGGCAATCAGGTCACTTTGATTAAACCCTCTGCGCAGATATCGCTGCCAATGCAAAGGGACACTGGTTATCACGGGAGCCGGAGTATCAATACATCCAGAGAGGCGTTTGGCTAGCGGTTGCGCTTGCCAGAACTGACGCTGATATTTGAGCTGGTGAATACGATTACTTAACGGAAACTGATAATCACCGATACAATACAACCTGTGCCAAGGCGGAGGTTTTGAAAGGCATTGACCACACATGTCTACAGGTGTCAGCGTCGCTAAACCGCAACGTTGGCAGCGAGGTGTAGGGGAATACCAAACCTCACAGGCAGAACAGACGCCGTAAGGATCTTCGTTATTTAATGGCAACTTACAAATGGGGCATTGAGGGGATAGCCAATGGGCGGTATTGCTCTTGAATTTCAACAGCGTAGCTTTTTGAAACCAATTGGATAACATACTTTTTGCCTCAAAAAGAAGGAATCAATACCTTGTGCTTTCTGTAAAATGGATTGAATGAATAAAGTAGGAGAGAGTGTGACTATGACTTCAGAGTTGTATTGGCAAGTCAGCGGCAGTGGGCCAGACATCGTATTAGTGCATGGCTGGGGAATGAATGGCGCAGTTTGGCAACAAACAGTGGATATTCTTGAGACTCAGTTTCGTGTTCACGTTGTTGATCTACCGGGATATGGTCACAGTGCAAATTGTTATGCTGAAAACCTTGAAGAGATCGCTCAGGCTCTTATGGTTCAGGCACCTAAAAATGCGATTTGGATTGGTTGGTCACTTGGTGGACTCGTCGCGACCCATATGGCGTTGCATCATAGCGATTACGTCAGCAAGCTGGTGACAGTTGCCTCTTCACCAAAGTTTGCAGCAGACAAACCATGGCGAGGCATTCAACCCAATGTGCTTGCAGCATTTACGGATCAGCTGGTTGAAGATTTCCAACTCACCATTGAGCGCTTTATGGCTTTACAGGCAATGGGTAGTCCTTCTGCAAGACAAGATGTGAAAACCTTAAAGCAAGCTGTGTTGTCTCGTCCTACCCCTAACCCTAACGCTTTGCTTGCAGGGCTCAAGATGCTGGCTGATGTCGATTTACGTGAACAACTGCCTCACATTTCTGTTCCTATTTTGCGCTTATACGGGCGTTTAGATGGTCTGGTACCAATTAAAGTCGCGCAAGACTTGCAGCAAGTTGTACCACACAGCGAACAATACATTTTCACCGAATCTTCCCACGCACCATTTATGACCGAACTGGATACTTTCTGTCAGCAGTTGATCACATTTGCCCGTAGTTAATAGTTAAAAAGAAGCTAGCTATCTGATATGAATATGTTTTCTTTTTGTGCTAAATATTTACACGGATTGGTCGATAAATAAGCTAACCCGATGAGACAAAGGAAAACTCTGTTTTATAGGGCTGGGCGATACTGAGGAGGTTTCGGCTATGATTGTGTCACCGACTAACGTTAGTGTGCCACTTATCGCCCCATCAGTGAACGTTCAGACTGAACAGGTTGCACGAGATAATAAAGTTCGAGAGCCTGTGATGCCGACCGTTGAGCTGGTTAAAACCAACTCGGAACGTAATGTAAGAGCTGATGATAAAAGGCGAAAGCGGGCGTCATGGGATCCGTCAGAACATCCAGATTATGATGTGGTGACTGAACATGAAGCACAATCCTCTTATCAAGAAGAGCGACACAGCGAACTAGATAGGCTATTTGAGCTGTTAGCACTCGCCACATATAGTGAAGAGCAGGGTAAAGGCTATGCAATGCGGTTTCGTTTACCGAAACGTGTCATTGATGATGCGGTAACTGCTGGAAAAATGGCTCGAAGGCGTACTGTAATTAAGTATCACTATGGTCACGCTGTAGCGCCAAATATTCCGTCAGAAGTGATCGCGATATTATGAATATCGTCATTTCTCAGCAGACAAAATAAAATCCCCATAGCAAATGCGATGGGGATTTTTATTTGTAGCGCTAAAATCTTTTGTTTTGAATATTGCTCTAGGTTCGCCTTAGAGTATTAGCGCTTAGCTTTAGCAAAAGCGTCTGCAAAGGCGCTATTAAATCCACCACCTTGAGACCCATTTCCTTGCGAAGAACGGTTATTTCCGCGTGGTTGATTCCCCTTAGGTTGAGCGTTCCTCGGCTGAGCGTTATCAGAACGAGCTGGACGGCTGTCTTGACCCGGTTCATCGTTTAGGCGCATAGAAAGCGCGATACGTTTACGCTGGACATCCACTTCTATCACTTTGACTTTAACGATATCGCCAGCTTTCACCACTTCACGAGGATCGGAGACATAACGATCGGTCAGCGCAGAGATATGCACCAAACCATCTTGGTGAACACCAATATCCACAAAGGCACCAAAGTTCGCTACGTTAGACACGACGCCTTCCAGCACCATACCCGGTTCAAGATCAGAAACTTCGGTAACACCATCGGCAAAGGTGGCTGTTTTAAACTCAGGACGAGGGTCGCGTCCCGGCTTATCAAGCTCTTTAATGATGTCGCTAACGGTTGGCACTCCAAAGTTTTCATCGGTGTAATCCACTGCTCGTAATGTGCTCAAGAATTCGCTGTTGCCAATTAAGTTTTTAATGTCTTGCTTGTTTTTCTCTGCGATGTTTTTCACCACAGGATAGGCTTCAGGGTGCACTGCTGATGCATCAAGCGGGTTCTTGCCATTCATAATGCGCAGGAAGCCAGCACACTGCTCATAAGCTTTGGGTCCTAAACGTGCGACCTTCTTAAGATCAGTACGGGCATTGAAACGACCATTTTCATCACGGTAATCGACAATGTTCTGCGCTAGCACAGTTGAAAGGCCAGCAACACGCGTTAACAGAGCTGGAGAAGCGGTATTCACATCCACGCCAACGGCGTTTACACAGTCTTCAACAACCGCGTCCAGACGTTTTGCCAACAGAGATTGGCTCACATCGTGCTGATACTGACCGACACCGATTGATTTCGGATCAATTTTCACCAACTCAGCCAGTGGGTCTTGTAGACGACGAGCAATTGATACTGCACCGCGCAAAGACACGTCCATATTCGGGAACTCTTTTGCTGCCAGTTCTGAAGCGGAATAAACCGAAGCGCCCGCTTCGCTGACCATGATTTTTTGCACTTTCAGACCATCACGTTTGATCATCTCAGCGGCAAATGCATCGGTTTCACGAGAAGCGGTGCCGTTACCAATCGCAATCAAATCTACGTTATGTTTTTTCACTAATGCAGATACAGTCTGCATTGCTCGGTCATATTGGTTTTGTGGCTGATGTGGGTAGATGGTATCGGTAGCAAGAACTTTACCGGTTGAATCAACCACAGCGACTTTACAGCCGGTACGCAAACCTGGGTCTAAACCTAGGGTAGCGCGAGGACCAGCAGGTGCCGCCATGAGCAGGTCTTTCAGGTTAGTTGCGAAGACGTTGATGGCTTCGATTTCAGCACGTTCTTTCATTGTGCCCATTAGCTCGGTTTCCATATGCATAGAAACCTTGATACGCCATGCCCAGCTAATGACTTGCTTGCGCCAAGTGTCTGCTGGCGCTTGGCTTAAATGAATGCCGTAATGTTCCGCAATAATGGTTTCACAATGAGACTGACGTGCAGTTTCTTCAAGCTCTGGATCTGCATTTAGAGTCAGGGTTAAGAAACCTTCGTTACGTCCTCGAAGCATTGCCAACGCGCGGTGAGACGGCACTTTGCTCACAGGCTCTTGGTGCTCAAAGTAGTCTTTGAATTTCTCACCTTCTTGCTCTTTTCCAGCAACCACGCGCGAGACGAGTTCTGCATTACGAGTCAAGTGACGGCGGATTTTCTCCAGCAAGTCAGCATCTTCAGCAATACGTTCCATGATGATGGCGCGAGCACCGTCCAGAGCCGCTTTGGTGTCTTCGATACCTTTGTCTGCGGCAATATAGTGTGCAGCTTCAGATTCTGGTTCTGTCTGTGGTTCATTCCAAAGCTTGTCTGCTAATGGTTCTAAACCGGCTTCGATCGCGATCTGACCTTTGGTTCGACGTTTTGGTTTGTATGGCAGATACAGATCTTCAAGGCGGGTTTTGCTGTCGGTTTCAGAAATGGCTTTCTCTAATTCAGGTGTCAGTTTGCCCTGATCCTGAATCGATTTAAGAATGGTTTGACGGCGGTCTTCAAGTTCACGCAAATAAGACAGGCGACTATCCAGAGTACGCAGTTGGGTATCATCCAGACCACCAGTCACTTCCTTACGGTAACGAGCGATAAAAGGAACTGTGTTGCCATCATCAATTAGGTTGACGGCTGCGATGACTTGCTCTGAGCGAACGTTTAGCTCATTGGCAATCAATTGGCAGATAGCTTGGCTCATCCGTAGATCTCTTTAATTCATTGGTACTAATAGGGCTATATGGGGCTGTGAAGCCGAAATTTCCAGTCTTGAACTATATGCGGCTTCACTGTTTTAAAATATTAATCTTGGTAGCGAATAGAGTTGACGAACCACTCTTTCGGTCCTTCAGGTGTGTGAACAACAAACTCATCGTCCACCTCTTTTTTCAGCAGTGCACGAGCCATGGGGGAATCAATGGAAATATAACCTTTCGCATCGCCGTAGATTTCATCAGGACCGACTATACGAAATGCTTTTGAATCGCCATTTTCGTTTTCAATTTCTACCCAAGCGCCAAAGAACACTTTGCCCTCCTGTTGAGGTGAGTAGTCGACGACTTTCACCTGCTCGAGACGTTTGCGCAGGTATCGAACACGACGGTCTATTTCACGCAATCGTTTCTTGTTGTACTGGTAGTCAGCGTTCTCGCTGCGGTCACCTAGACTGGCTGCCCAAGTCACTTTTTTTGTTACTTCAGGGCGTTCTTCACGCCATAATGTATCCAGTTCTTTTTTTAGACGATCAAAGCCTTCACGTGTAATAAGGTTTGTCTTCATGTTCCTGACTTATGGTAATTGCAACTGGCTGCTACATTAGCTAAAAAAGAAATAAACGTTAACAATTCTTTGAATTACTTTCGTCAGAACGGTGTTACATTTCACTATCCCAGAAATGTATGGGGTCGAATAACGAAATAGGTAGGGCGTAAATGCAAGAAAACTTTAAAGTCTTAGTGGTCGATGACGATGCACGTCTGCGTGCGCTGTTGGAACGTTACTTATCTGAGCAAGGCTTCCAAGTTAGAAGTGTTGCGAACAGTGAGCAAATGGACCGCCTATTAACTCGTGAAACCTTCCATATCATGGTGCTGGATTTGATGTTGCCTGGGGAAGACGGATTATCTATCTGTCGTCGTCTGCGCAACTCAAACAATATGATTCCTATTCTGATGCTGACAGCGAAAGGCGATGAGATCGACCGTATCGTTGGCTTAGAAATCGGCGCAGATGATTACCTGACCAAGCCTTTTAACCCGCGTGAGCTATTAGCGCGCCTTAAAGCGGTATTACGTCGTCAGACTATTGAAGCACCGGGAGCGCCAAGCTCTGAAGAGTCTTTGGTCGAGTTCGGTGAGTTCCGCTTGAACCTAGGTACTCGTGAAATGTTCCGTGGCGAAGAGCCAATGCCTTTGACGTCTGGTGAATTTGCTGTGCTGAAAGCGCTGGTGATGAACGCACGTGAACCGTTATCTCGCGATAAGTTGATGAACATGGCTCGTGGTCGTGAATACTCAGCAATGGAACGTTCAATCGACGTACAAATTTCTCGCTTACGTCGTATGTTAGAAGTTGACCCAAGCAAACCACGCTACATTCAGACAGTGTGGGGCTTAGGTTATGTATTCGTTCCCGACGGTAAATTAAACTAAGCGTAAGTTTAACTTATGCTGCTGTATCCACGCGTCGGCTGATTAAACTCAATGGCGCGTGTTATCTCTCTTCTCTACACGCGCCTTTATCTGTAATTTTCATTGACGGTAAACCTCTGTCTGCAACAATCAGTATGTGACTTCGGGCTGTATGTCACACTGGTCTGTCAAAGCAGTTTGAACAACTCGTCGATAAAAACATAGGCAAAATATGCGTATTCGTAGCTCGTTTACTCAATCCATTCTTCTCTTTTTAAGCTTGCTCATTGCCAGTCAGGTTTATTCTTATTACGCCGTCTTCAACTACGCGTTGATGCCAAGCTTAAAGCAGTTCAACAAAATCCTCAGCCACGAAATCAACCTGATGCTTGATGATACCGTCAATCAAGATACCGGCGTGCCAATGGATGCACTTTTACGTCGCCGTGTTCTCGAACAGCTTGGTGTGACCATTCATCCTGAAGACAGCCCGATTGCCAGTGAATTTGAGCATGCAGTTAGTATTGATCTGATGAGCGAAGATATGAGTTCGGAACTCGGATCGCCAACGGAAGTGCGCATGATGTCCGGTACAGAAAGTTATGTTTTGTGGATGAAAATCGAGTCGCTCCCGGGGCAACTGCTGCGTATTCCTTTATCTGAGTTACGCGAAAAGGATTTTTCTCCGTTATTCCGTAACAGCATTATCATGGCTTTAATGATTATTTTTGGCGGCTGGTTGTTTATCCGTATGCAGAACAGGCCGCTAATCGCTTTGGAAAAAGTGGCGCAAGCTGTTGGTCGGGGAGAAGTTCCGCCGCCATTGCCTGAAAGAGGCGCTTCTGAAATTCGCTCAGTAACACGAGCATTTAATCAGATGTCAAAAGGCATTCAGGCTTTGGAAGAAGACAGAGCTTTGTTGATGGCGGGGATCAGTCATGACTTGCGTACACCGTTAACTCGTATTCGTCTTGCCACTGAAATGATGTCACCGGAAGACAGCTATCTGGCAGAAGGGATCATCAGTGACACCGAAGAGTGTAATGAGATCATCAGCCAGTTTATGGATTATTTGAAGCCAGTGAATAAGCAGACCTTCGAAGTCGTCAACGTGAATGATATTGCACAAGATGTGGCAAGCTCGGAAGGCGGATACGAAGTTCAAATCGAAGTTGAACTGCACAAAGGTAAAGCGAATGCGTTTGGTAACCCTATAGCGATTAAGCGTGCGGTCAGTAACTTGGTGGTGAATGCGGTTCGTTATGGCAATGGTTGGGTGAGAGTGAGCTCTGGCGTGACTGCGGACAACAGTATGGTTTGGGTGTGCGTTGAGGACAATGGTCCCGGTATTGAACCAAGTCAGGTGAATAAGGTGTTTGAACCATTTACTCGTGGTGATACGGCTAGGGGCAGTGAAGGCACAGGTCTGGGGTTAGCCATTGTTAAGCGTATTATCAGTCAGCACAGAGGCTCAGTGGTGGTGAGTAATCGCAGTGAAGGCGGCTTACGAGCTCAGATTAGTTTTCCAACTAAATAGCTAATTAACCGAATATGAAACAAAAAGGCTCGCATGAACGCGAGCCTTTCTGTTATTTCAAGACTACAGATTACGAATCTAAAGCTTGTTCAAGCTCTTGTTCTGGCTGTTCTTTTCTTGCAGGTTTAGTTTCTGGTAGCAGAAGGTTCAACAAAATTGCTGTGATACCGCCAGCGGCAACACCTGTCGAGAAAATGCTTTTCACAAAGTCAGGCATGAATTGCAGAATTTCTGGTTTCTGAGCAATGCCAAGACCCATAGAAAATGACAGAGCCATGATCAGAATGGCTCGGCGATCTAAATCCACACGAGCAATGATACGAATACCCGCAGCCGCGATAGTGCCGAACATTACTATGGTTGCTCCGCCTAATACTGGTTCTGGAATCAGCTGTACAAAGCTCGCCACACCTGGGAACAAACCGAGCAGCACTAACATACCAGCGATGAAGTAACCGACATAACGGCTAGCAACGCCAGTCAGTAGAATCACGCCGTTGTTTTGGCTGAAGGTTGAGTTCGGGAAGCTGTTGAAGACCGCAGCAATTGCAGAGTTGAGACCATCTGCCAATACACCACCTTTGATACGCTTCATGTAAACCGGACCTTTTACAGGTTCACCAGAAACTTCAGATGTAGCGGTAATATCCCCGATCGCTTCTAATGCCGTGATTAGGAAAATCAGCACCAATGGAATAAACAGCGACCAGTCGAAACTTAAGCCATATTGCATTGGTACGGGCAGAGCGATAAGTGCTGTTTCACTCATTTTGCTGGTATCGACCATACCCATGAAATAAGCCAAGGCAACGCCAACAAGCATAGCAATCACAATAGACGCTACGCGAATGTAAGGGTTGCGAGCGCGGTTAAGCAGAACGATGATGGCAAGAACGGTTCCCGCAAGTGCAAGTTTATCTAGGCTGCCAAAAGTACCGTCGCCCATCGCAGCGTAACCACCGCCCATAGAAACGAGACCTACTTGGATTAGCGTCAAACCGATTAGCGTAACGACAATGCCTGACACCAGCGGAGTGATAACGCGCTGGGCAAATTCCAATACACGAGAAAGCAGAATTTCAGCAGAGGAAGCAACAAGGATGGTACCGAAAATAGCGGCCATCATTGTTTGAATATCTGCGCCGCCAGCTTTAAGCGCTAAGCCAGCACCAATAATTGGACCTAAGAAGTTAAAACTTGTGCCTTGAATGGACAGCAAGCCAGAGCCGATAGGACCAATGGTTCGAATTTGAATAAATGAAGATACACCAGAGGCAAACAGCGACATGCTGATGATGGTGTTCGTTTCTGCAGCTGGCACGCCCAAACTTTGGCAAATAATAAGGGATGGCGTGATAACCGCTACGAACATAGCTAACAGGTGCTGAAGAGCCGCGAATAAAGTGTGTGGCAAAGGTGGTCTGTCATTGAGTTGATAGACAAGATCGGACTTACGAGCCGCGTTTTCGGTTGTCATTTTTATTTTCCTAATAGAGTCGTACACAAAAATGCGCTGAATGGGCATTTCTTGTGGAGCAGAATGGTTGTCTGTGATTGCTGTTAATCAGATTCTGCTCTGGAAACTAGCTTTAAACGTATTAATGCTAATTTTTGCGGCGATTATAGAGTAATCACTGTAAAAAGCAAACGTTTGCTTTAAGTTGGTGCAAAGGAAAATATAACGAATCAATTCAAGGTTTAAGCTTTCGCGTAAACGTCTCGTTCGCCAAGCCAACGATCAATAATCGCGGTTGCATTTGTTGGGTAATTATCGTGAATATGACGGGCTATGCGCTGAACTTCAGGAATTAAGCGTTGATCTCGCACTAAGTCTGCAATTTTGAAATCCGCCAAACCAGTTTGCTTGGTACCGAGTAGTTCACCGGGGCCGCGAATTTCCAGATCTCGTTGCGCGATAACAAATCCATCGTTACTTTCGCGCAGTACACCTAGGCGTTTTTGTGCTGTTTTTGAAAGCGGCGCGTGGTACAGAAGTACACAATGACTGGCAACAGAGCCTCGGCCAACACGACCACGCAGCTGGTGGAGCTGGGCTAAACCTAAGCGCTCTGGGTTTTCGATGATCATCAAACTTGAATTGGGAACATCAACACCCACTTCAATCACAGTGGTGGCGACCAGAAGATGCAGCTCATTATTTTTGAATGCCTGCATGACTTGTTGCTTCTCGGCTGGTTTCATTCTGCCGTGCACTAAACCGATTTTGACATCAGGCAGTTTGCGTTGCAGCTCCTCCGCAGTGTCTGCTGCGGCTTGCGCTTCCAAGACTTCTGATTCATCAATCAGAGTACATACCCAATAAGCTTGCTTACCTTCATTCAGACAAGCATTACGTACGCGCTCAACGATATCATCCCGTTTGGTATCCGGAATTGCGACGGTTTGAATCGGCGTTCTGCCCGGTGGAAGTTCATCGATAATTGAGGTTTCTAAATCCGCATACGCTGTCATCGCCAGCGTTCGAGGAATAGGGGTTGCTGTCATGATTAGCTGATGAGGATACGTACCTTGCTTAGCGCCTTTTTCGCGTAGTTCCAAACGCTGGTGGACACCAAAACGGTGTTGTTCATCAATAATCACTAAGGCTAAATGGTCGAATACCACGTGTTCCTGAAACAGTGCGTGAGTACCCACTACCATTTTTACTTCGCCACTGGCAATACGCGCGAGTTCGGCTTCTTTGGCTTTGCCTTTGAGTTTGCCCGCTAACCAACCTACTTTGATACCCATAGCTTCAAACCACTGACTGAAGTTTATGGCGTGCTGCTCTGCTAACAATTCTGTTGGTGCCATCAAAGCGACTTGGTAGCCGTTTTCAATCGCTCTGGCTGCTGCCAGTGCTGCAACCAGAGTTTTACCAGAACCCACATCCCCTTGGACTAAACGCATCATTGGATGAGGTTTCGCAAGGTCTGCTTCGATTTCGTTAACCACGCGAGTCTGGGCATTGGTTGGCGAAAATGGTAATTGAGCCAATAGCTGATTTTTCAGCGTGTCTGAGGCTTGAAGAGGAAGGGCAACATCTTGCTGCCCTTTACTGCGAACTGCCAACATGGATAGGTTTTGAGCCAGCAGTTCTTCCATAATCAGGCGAATTTGCGCTGGATGGCGACCATCATCAAACAGACTTAAATCGATATCCGATGGCGGGCGATGAATGGTATGCAGCGCCTGAGCAAGAGTTATTTGATGATCGTATAAACCGGATGGAAGCAATTCTTGCACTGCTGCTTTATCAAGTAGAGATAGCGCCTGATCAGTCAGGTTGCGCAGAGTGAGCTGACGCAGACCTTCAGTAGTTGGGTAGACTGGGGTTAGATTGGCTTCGACATCAGGCTTTTGTTCTGGAAAGTAAAACTTATATTCAGGATGGATGATTTCCAGCCCTGTATTGCCACGCTTAATTTCACCGTAAGCGTGCACTAACTTACCTTCGGTAAAGTTGTTTTTAATCCCAGCGGTAAAGTTGAAGAAGCGCAGAGTTAGAGTGCCGTTTCCGTCGCTGATCTTTACTGTAAGCATCTTGCGACGGCCGAAGGTAGTATCGACCGCCATCACCTTACCTTGCACTGCTGCCCAAAGACCTGGGTGCAGTTTTACAATCGGGTAGATTCGAGTGCGATCTTCATAACGTAGCGGCAGGTGGAACAGCAAATCTTGTACAGTGATAAGCCCAACTTTCTCCAGTTTTTCGGCCACTTTTGCGCCCACTCCGGAAAGTGAGGTTAATGGAATTGCTGATAAAAGCTGAGACATAATCAACCGTTTAGCTGTTTGAAATAAGGGTTATTCAAACATTAAGCTGTGTTTTTGTACAGGGGAATTATTTGCTCTGCATCGCTTTCCACCAAGATTCATCCGCCACAATTTGGCCTTCATCATCCAGAGGTGGGTAAGGCAGCTTTTTGCGTTTAGCCACTTTGGCTAATACAGGATGGCCACGTTCAAACAGAATTCGGTGAATGGTTTCTTCCGGAAGTGGGCTTTTTTCTTGCTGATACATGCCTGCTGCTTGGCGTTGACGTTGTGCTTCATACAGAATCAGTGCACTAGCAACAGAAACGTTGAGTGATTGCACCATTCCGACCATAGGGATAACGATGTCTTGATCGGCCAGTTCAAGAGCTTGCTTTGAGATACCTACTTTTTCACTACCCACGATAATCGCTGTCGGTTTGGTATAGTCGATTTCACGAAAATCCACCGCAGTTTCTGAAAGGTTGGTCACTAATACCTGCATGTTCTGCGCTTTTAGTGCTTTTACCGCATCTTGAATATTGTCGTGAGTATCGACTTCGACCCAGTTACGAGCGCCTGCTGAGGTATGTCCAAGAGTTCGCATTTGCTTGCTCGGCCAAACAGCATGGATTTTGTGTAATCCAATTGCATCAGCAGTACGAATGACCGCAGAGACGTTATTTGGCTTGTGTACTTCTTCTAAACATACGGTCAGATCAGGTTGGCGTGCTTTGAGCACCTCTTGAATTCGAGTGTAACGTTCTAAGTTCATAATAAATTTTCTATGCTTTATACCCTTCAAGTAATTTGGGTATAGTCTGTAGTTGGTAAACGGTCACCACATAAAATAAAAAAGCCCTTGATAGGCCATATCAAGGGCTACATCGTTAGGTTACTTCAGCATAGGCGCTATTTAGTGCCTTCTGCGTCTCACCTTCGGTGCGTTTGGCATTGCACGAATTTTCTTCATAATGCCAGCAAGATGAACACGATCTTTGGTGGTCAGTACCACAGTTACTGTGTACAGACGGCCATCACGTTCTTCTGTCGACAGACCATGAATATTGGAACCTGTCTTCGAAATCACATTAGTCAATTCAGCTAGCGCGCCTTGGCGGTTTTGCATATCGACTTTCAGTTCAGTGATAAAGTCTTGATCGTAATCTTTAGTCCATTCCACGGCCATGTACTTATCAGGCTCTTTCTGATGCCCGCGTACGTTAGGACAGGTTTCACGGTGCACCACAAGTCCACGCCCCGGAGAAACGTGCGCAATAATGTGGTCATCCGGAATTGGGTGACAACAGTTCGCAAAGGTTAACAGAATACCTTCTGCACCTCGGATCGGCAGTTTCTTCTTAGGTTGACCGTCTTTGCTTTCTACTTCGGTTAATTCATCAGCATTGCCTAGCAGACGACGAGCAATCACGATACTCATCAATTCGCCTAGACCAATCGCCGCTAACAAATCATCGACACTAGAAAGTTTCAAATCATTAAGCACATGTTGCACGCTGTCTTTGTTGATCGTGGTGATCGATTCTTCGCCCAAGGCGTGATTAAGTAGACGACGACCCAAGCTGACCGACTCTTCACGGCGCATGGTTTTCAGAACCTGACGGATCTTAGTTCGAGCACGTGAAGTCACTACGTAGTTCAGCCATGCGGCATTTGGACGCGCACCCGGAGCACTGATAATTTCAACGGTTTGTCCGTTTTTCAGTGGCTTACTTAATGGGTACGGATTGCGGTCAACGCGAGTACCTACACAGGTGTTACCTACATCGGTATGTACCGCATAGGCGAAGTCTACCGCGGTTGCGCCGACAGGAAGTTCAACGATACGACCTTTAGGGGTGAAGACGTAAATCTCATCTGGGAAGAGATCAGATTTCACGTTTTCGATAAATTCGAATGAGTTACCTGCGCTTTGTTGAAGCTCAAGTAAGCTTTGCATCCAGCGCTGAGCTTTGATCTGTGCTGTCGTGCCGGTACGGTCACCATTGGCTTTATATGACCAGTGTGCTGCCACACCTTTGTCCGCCATTTGGTCCATATCTTCAGTTCGGATTTGAACTTCAACAGGAACACCGTGTGGGCCAACCATTGAGGTATGCAAAGACTGATAGCCGTTAGCTTTCGGAACCGCAATATAGTCTTTCATGCGACCCGGACGAGGTTTGTACAAGCTGTGGACTTGGCCGAGAGCTCGGTAACAAGTGTCAGCCGTATCAACCACAACACGAAACGCATAGATATCCATAATGGTGTGGAAACGCTGCTCTTTGGTCTTCATCTTGTTGTAGATGGAGAAAAGGTTTTTCTCACGACCAAACACGCGAGCCGGTAAGCCAACTTCATGTAAGCGGCCTTCGATCTCGCTGTGGATGCGTTGGATCATCTCTTTGCGGTTACCACGCGCCGCTTTTACGACTTCTTTCAGAACTCGATAACGGTTTGGATATAACGCTTCAAAACCCAGTTCTTCTAACTCGGTTTTGATGTTGTGAATACCTAAACGGTGGGCGAGTGGTGCGTAAATCTCTAGGGTTTCTCGGGCAATACGACGTTTTTTATCCGGACGAAGAGCACCTAGCGTGCGCATGTTGTGCGTACGGTCGGAGAGCTTAATAAGAATCACGCGGATGTCTTGTACCATAGCAAGAACCATTTTGCGGAAGTTCTCTGCTTGAGCTTCTTTACGGTCGCGGAATTTTAGTTTGTCGAGCTTAGATACACCGTCAACCAGTTCAGCGACGGCTTGACCAAATTGAGCTTCTAAATCTTCTTTGGTGACGTCACAGTCTTCGATAACGTCGTGAAGGAGGGCTGCTTGTAGTGTTTCCAAATCCAAGCGCATTTCAGCCAGAATTCGAGCTACTGCCACTGGGTGGATAATATAAGGTTCGCCGCTTGAGCGGGTTTGCCCTTCGTGGGCATCTCTTGCCACTATATAAGATTGGCGCAGAGCCTCAAGTTGAGGCTCTGTGAGATATTCCTGGGCAACGTCTTTGAGGCTATCGAATAGATACAAATTATAGGCCCGAGAGTTGTCTATTGTCTTACTTGCAGGGATTAACGGTTGTGAACAATGCTGCTCACTGCTGCTAATTCAGCTGCTTCTTGCTCTTGCTGCTCTTGACGCTCACGTGCATCAAGTACGTCTTTAGTGATAAGACCTTCTTCGATTTCGCGAAGAGCGATAACCGTTGGCTTATCGTTCTCTTCAGGCACAAGTGAATCTTTACCACCAGTTTGCATTTGACGAGCGCGGCGAGCCGCAATCAGAACTAGGTCGAAACGGTTGCCAACTTTTTCAACAGCGTCTTGAACAGTTACGCGTGCCATGAGAACTCCAATATAAACAAAAATGTTGAATGACGAGAAAGTATACAACCTTACGCTAGTGGTTTCTAGCTAGTAAAGTTGTTAATAATACGTTTAATTACTCTGCGAGTAGTGCTTTAAGCATGCCTTTGTATTTGATGGACTGCTTATCTTGTTTTAGTCGCTCAGCACGAATGATCGCTCTAAAATCGGTTAGGGCGGTATCGAAGTCATCATTAATAATGATGTAGTCGTATTCGTTGTAGTGAGAAATTTCAGATTTAGCTTCTGCCATACGCTTAGCAATAACAGCTTCGCTGTCTTGACCGCGCGCGTTCAAACGACGTTCTAATTCACCGTTTGATGGTGGAAGAATAAAAACACTTCTTGCTTCTGGCATTTGCTCACGGATTTGGCGAGCACCTTGCCAGTCGATATCTAAAAAGACATCAATACCTTTATTAAGCGTCTCTTCAATCCAGACACGTGAAGTACCGTAATAGTTACCAAAGACTTCTGCGTATTCTAGAAATTCGCCTTTTTCGATCAGCGCTTCAAAGTGTTCCTTTTGTACAAAGTGGTAATGAACACCGTCTTGCTCACCCGGGCGCATACCACGAGTGGTGTGAGACACGGATACCTTCATCGCATAGGCTGGGTTGTGTTCCAACATTTCTGCGATCAAGCTTGATTTACCTGCGCCGCTTGGTGCAGAGACAATATACAGAGTACCTTTGCCCATTGTTTGGTTCCACTTTGGTTTGGGATTGCGTGATCGGATTGTGCTCCGACACTCTTAAAGATAGCACTAGCTTAATCATTTCATCGGATTGATGAAATTTAGGCTAGAAAAATGGAGCGGAAGATTAGCATGATCTTGAGGATCTTCTCAAGGAAAAGGTCAAAAGTGGCGCAATTATTGACCCGTCAACGTCATTATTTCTAAGCAAACCAAGCTATCTATATTTAACATGAGCCGGAAAACGTTTGCTATTTTGCCAACTATTGCAGGTAAAATTGATTAATGTATAATCGCCGCCCTTAGCTCGGGAGAGGTAAATCTTCCGAATGACAATCAGTGAGAAGCGCAAGCTTCATTTGGGTTCCCTCGCCCCCAAATCAAACTAAAAAGGTACAATATGAGTAACTTTACCCCTGCGCAACAGCGCAAAGCCCTGACATTTTTGGTTTTGTTCCACCTCGTGATTATTGCTTCAAGCAATTATTTGGTTCAAATCCCGTTTACCGTATTCGGTTTGCATACCACTTGGGGCGCTTTCACTTTTCCATTTATCTTCTTAGCGACTGACTTAACGGTACGTATTTTTGGTGCTGGTCTTGCGCGTAAAATCATTTTTTACGTCATGCTACCTTCACTGGTGGTTTCGTATTTGCTTTCTGTTGTGTTCTACGAAGGTCAGTTCCAAGGTTTTGCACCATTAAGTGAGTTGAACATGTTTGTCGCGCGTATCGCGATTGCAAGTTTCATGGCTTACCTACTTGGTCAGATCATGGACGTGTCTGTATTTAATCGCCTTCGTCAGATGAAGCAGTGGTGGGTGGCACCAACAGCATCAACGCTGTTTGGTAACGCTTTAGATACTATCGCTTTCTTCGGCATTGCATTCTACCACAGTCCAGATCCATTTATGGCTGAGCACTGGACTGAAATCGCATTGGTTGACTACGGTTTTAAACTCGTGATTAGCCTTGGTTTGTTTGTGCCTATGTATGGTGTATTGCTGAATTATTTGATTGGCAAACTGACTTCGGTGAATCCAAACTTTACTGCGGTTGGTGCTAAAGCTTAATTTGCGCTGAACTTAAAAGAGAAAGCCCAAAGCAATGCTTTGGGCTTTTTTATCTGTAGGGCTAAGCTATCGTCTTAACCTTTTCAGTCTATTAATGGTCGTGAGCTGCGCCTGCACCTTTAGGGAAGCGGATAGACTCAACCATGTCTTGTACTTCAGTTGGTACTTCTGCAGTAAATTTGTTCACTACGATAGACACCACGAAGTTCAAACACATACCTAGAGTGCCGATACCTTCTGGACTGATGCCGAAGAACCAGTTGTCAGGTGTACTTGCTGCTGGGTTAATGAACTTGAAGTAGATGATGTATGCAGCTGTAAATGCGATACCTGCAACCATACCTGCGATAGCACCTTCTTTGTTCATCTTCTTGTAGAAAATACCCAAGATGATGGCAGGGAAGAAGGATGCCGCGGCCAAGCCGAAGGCGAAGGCGACCACCTGTGCTACGAAGCCCGGAGGGTTAATACCCAAGTAACCCGCACCAACGATTGCCACAATCGCAGCCAGACGAGCAGCGAGCAGTTCTTGTCTATCGGTCATATTTGGCTTGAAGCCTTTCTTCAGCAAGTCATGAGAGATAGATGTAGAGATTACTAGTAGTAGACCTGCCGCTGTAGATAGTGCTGCCGCTAAGCCACCTGCTGCTAGTAGACCAACAACCCAGTTAGGAAGTTTAGCTAACTCAGGAGAAGCCAGTACGATGATGTCGCGGTTGATGTTCATCTCGTTACGAGCGTCACCAGAGTAGAACATACGACCATCGGCGTTTTTATCTTCCCATTTAACTAGACCTGTGCTTTCCCAGTTTTTATACCAGCTTGGTGCTTGCTCAGCAGGAACACCTTGCATATCAGGGCCGTTAATCGTTTCGATTAGGTTTACGCGAGCAAACGCAGCAACGCCTGGTGCAGTAGTATAAAGTAGCGAGATAAATAGTAGCGCCCAACCCGCAGAGATACGCGCATCACGTACTTTTGGTACTGTGAAGAAGCGAATGATTACGTGTGGAAGACCAGCAGTACCCACCATCAGTGCAGCACAGATGAAGAATACATCCACCATGCTCTTGCTACCTTCAGTGTACTGAGTAAAGCCAAGTTCTTGCGTTAGTCCATCTAGTTTATCAAGCAGATAAACATCCGTTCCTGAGATGGTTGAACCCATACCAATTTGTGGTAGTGGATTGCCTGTCATCATTATTGACGTAAAGATTGCAGGTACAAGGAAGGCGAAAATGAGAACACAGAACTGAGCGACCTGCGTATAAGTGATGCCTTTCATACCACCAAGTACAGCGTAGAAGAACACAATCGCCATACCGATAACGATACCAACGTTAATGTCTACTTCTAGGAAGCGAGAGAACACTACGCCTACACCGCGCATTTGGCCTGCAACGTAAGTAAACGAAATGAAGATCGCACAGAATACTGCAACCATACGAGCTGTTTTCGAGTAGTAACGTTCACCAATGAAATCTGGAACAGTGAACTGACCGAACTTACGTAGGTAAGGTGCTAAACATAGAGCCAATAGAACGTAGCCGCCTGTCCAACCCATTAGGTAAACCGCACCATCGTAACCGATGAACGAAATGATACCTGCCATTGAGATGAAAGATGCTGCCGACATCCAGTCTGCTGCTGTTGCCATACCGTTCGCTACAGGGTGTACACCACCGCCAGCAACATAGAATTCACTGGTTGATCCCGCTCTAGCCCAAATGGCGATGCCAATGTAGAGAGCAAAAGAGAGACCAACAAGAAGAAACGTCCAAGTTTGAATATCCATTTCTAAAACCTCTTAGTCTTCATGCACGTTATATTTCTTGTCGAGCGAGTTCATGCGCGCAACATAAATAAAGATTAAAGCGACGAATGTGTAGATTGAGCCCTGTTGTGCAAACCAGAATCCAAGCTTAAAGCCGCCTAAATGAATGCTGTTTAGCGCATCAACGAATAAAACGCCTGCGCCATAAGACACCAAGAACCACACTGCGAGCAGTGATCCCATAATCCCCAAGTTTTCTTTCCAGTAGGCTTGAGCATGTTCTGTAGATTCGAACGCCATGGCCTTCTCCTTCCTGTTAAGTGTTGTGTTAACGTAATGTTACGATTTATACATTAGCAGTGTTAAGGCAAGAGATCTGTGCAACTTTAGTCTGTGATTTTTTATTTTTAAGATATTGTAATTATTAATTTTTGTTTGGTTTGCGAACTTATTTTTAATGTTAATTAACTGTTAAATTAGCCGAAAGTATAAGGTCAGAGCATTGAAGTATGAAAATTAGCCGTTTGAGTTACCACTATTTCTGTCAAACGCTTAGCTTCTCGTTTGGCATGCAAAAGGTTGAAATTATTTACACAGACTTTTCTGACGTAGGTAATAAAAATGTGCACAATGGAGAGCATAATAACTTTGTATTTATAAACATTTGAGTCAGTTGGAAAGGTGAAAGATTGGATGCGATAACGATAAACGGCTTTTTTCTGGTTGGTGCACTGCTGATTGCATTGAGTGTGCTGCTCAGCCCCGTATCTTCAAAATTGGGTATTCCGATTTTGTTGGTATTTCTTGCCGTTGGCATGCTAGCGGGTGAAGACGGACCGGGCGGAATTCTGTTTGATAATTATCCGTTAGCGTATTTGGTCAGTAACTTAGCTCTTGCCATTATCCTTCTTGATGGTGGTATGAGAACCCGAGTTGCGAGTTTTAAAGTTGCCTTTTGGCCTTCAGTGTCGTTAGCGACATTTGGTGTCGCATTGACCACTTTAATTACGGGTGCGTTAGCCACTTGGTTGTTTGATCTGTCGATGATGCAGGGCATTCTGGTTGGCGCTATCGTCGGTTCGACCGATGCCGCAGCTGTATTCTCCTTGCTCAAAGGACGCAGCCTCAATGAACGTGTTGGAGCGACGTTAGAGATAGAGTCGGGAACCAACGACCCGATGGCGGTGTTTTTAACCGTTACTATGATTGCCATTCTTGGCAGTGCCAGCGGTGACTTCAGTGTCAGTTTCTTAGCGCTTAATTTCGTTCAGCAGTTTGGTGTGGGGGCGCTATTAGGACTATCCGGTGGCTGGTTACTGTGGAAAGTTATCAACACGACTAAGCTACCAGAAGGTCTGTATTCCATTCTTACTGTAAGTGGTGGACTGATCATTTTTGCTCTGGCGAATGCACTTGGCGGCAGTGGGATTCTATCGATTTACTTGGTTGGTTTACTGTTAGGTAACCGTCCAACTCGCAGCCGTCATTCAATTTTAAACGTATTGGATGGCATGACATGGCTAGCACAAATCGGCATGTTCCTTGTACTGGGTTTGTTGGTTACTCCGACGAACTTGTTAACCATTGCATTGCCGGGCCTCGCATTAGCGTTTGGTATGATTCTGTTTGCTCGACCGATTTCGGTTTGGATAAGTTTGCTGCCGTTTAAGAGCTTCACTTCAAGAGAGAAATGGTTCATTTCATGGGTAGGATTGCGTGGTGCAGTACCGATCATTCTGGCGGTGTTTCCTATGATGGCCGGTTTGCCTGACGCGCAGCTCTATTTCAATCTGGCTTTCTTCGTGGTGATGGTGTCGCTGATTGTTCAAGGCGGCTCTTTGACTAAGGCAATGAGCCTAGCGAAAGTGGAACTGCCTTCGAAGCCTGAACCTATTTCGCGCTCTGGGCTTGAGATTTTCCCAACCAGTGAGTGGGAGCTGTTTGTTTATCAGCTACAGAAAGAAAAGTGGTGTATTGGCGAGCCAATTCGTAATCTCTTTATGCCTGAGGGAACACGTATTGCAGCGTTATTCCGCGACAAGGCCTTACTTCACCCTTCGGGAAGCACCCGACTAGAATCTGGCGATATTCTTTGTGTTGTTGCCCAAGAGAAAGATTTGGCGGCGCTAAGCCAACTGTTTAGTGAAGCACCAGTGAAAGAGTCGTTTGCTCGCTTCTTTGGTGATTTCTTCCTCGATGTAGAATCGAAACTGGTTGATGTTGCGATGATTTACGGTCTGGAATTGGGCCCATTCCGCGCCGATATGACGTTAAAGGACTTAGTCACAGAGCATCTAGGGGTAACCCCTGTGTTGGGTGACCATTTTGAGTGGTATGGTTTACATTGGGTGGTTGCAGATGTTGTCGACTGGCAAGTGACCAAAGTGGGTTTGCGTTTGCCAGCCGAGGAAGACGTTGTTGAGTCAAATGAATAACGTGGGCGACGAGATTAGCTGTTTAGTTCTTTGAGCAAGATAACCGCCTGAGTCCTGCTTTTTACCCCAAGTTTTCGGAAGATCGCTGTCATATGTGCTTTGATAGTGGCTTCCGAAACATTCAACTCATAAGCAATTTGCTTGTTCAGCAAACCGTCCGAAAGCATACCCAGCACCTTATATTGCTGCGGTGTTAGTGTCGCGATTTTACCCGCCAGATCATCACAAGCTTCGTTGTTAGTAATCAAACCTTCAGGGAAGTAGGGTTCACCGTTAAGCACTTGATTCAAAGCACTGATCAAAGCACGCATGTCACTGGATTTAGGAATGAAACCGAACGCACCATGACTCTTCACCTGTGATACCACAGAAGCCTCTTCGCTGGCAGAGATCACCACAATGGGTAAGTCTGGATATTCGGCACGTAATTGAATTAGGCCAGACATGCCATTTGCGCCGGGCATTTTAAGGTCCAGCAGCAGCAAATCCGGTTCAGGATCTTTTTCAAGTAGTTTGAGTAAAGCATCTAAAGAGTCTGCTTCAAGCAAATTTGCACCACTTATCGCCATATGGACGGATTGAAACAGTGCGTTTCGAAACAGCGGGTGATCATCAGCGATGATGATGGTGTATGTCGAATCCATGACGTTAAACACTTTTAACAATTACGTTAAATAAATTATTGTCTGGTTTAAGGTTTGGAACAATGTCCATGGACTAAAAGTCTGAACTATATCCAGTTTTTATCTGCATGAAGATGAATACCACGACAAGGTTTGACGTATAAGGCCAAACCTTGTTGCGCGAGGGAATTGAAAACTTAGATCTGATGGTCTTTTAGGTGTTGTAAAAAGCGGTCGGCTTGCATGAAACCGGTTATGCGCGCGCTTGGTAATCTTTCGCCCTGATTATTCCAAAATTCAATGGTAGGAAGGCCAAGAACGTCCATCTGTTTAAGCAATTCAATGTCTTGTGGCTGATTACGTGTGACATCGGCCTGTAGCAGTACGATGTCTTTCAGTTTCTGTTCAACATCTGGCTGGTGGAAGGTGTATTTCTCGAACTCTTTACACGCCACACACCAATCGGCGTAGAAGTCTAACATCACCGGCCTACCCGCTAGTTTGGCTTTTTCCAGTTCAGTGTTCAGTTCATCCACATTCGCAATACGCTTGAAGCTTATGGTTGATTGCTGCTGCTCTGTGTGAGTGCCATTAAACCAGTAATTCAAAGCAGGCTGAGCTGAGGCCAGTAATCCAAGAATCGCAATGATACCTAGCGTACTCTGTTTCCAGCCGCCAAAAGGTAAGCTGTTTTTAACATGATAGAGCCAAGCAAAAGCCGTGAAGCCCAGTGCAGACCAAAGTGCCGTAGCCCAGATTTCTGGCAGTAATCGTTCCAGCAGGAAGATAGGTGCAGCAAGAAGAATGAAACCAAACGCGGTTTTGACTTTGCCCATCCAAGCGCCCGCTTTCGGCAATAAGCGGTTACCAAAGACGGCGACCAGAATCAGTGGAATACCCATCCCAATAGCCAGTCCATAAAGCGCGACACCACCGGTCAGTAGATCACCACTTTGCGCCACATAGAGTAAAGCTCCAGAAAGCGGTGCGGTTGTGCATGGTGAACACACTAAGCCAGAAATAGCGCCCATAGCAAAAACGCCTGCGAGACGGCCTCCTTGCTGCTGATTGCTCAGATTGCTTAGCCAAGTCTGTACAGTGCTTGGCAGTTGCAGTGTGTACAAGCCAAACATTGACAGTGCCAGCAACACAAACATTGCGCTCAGGCCAATCAAAACATAAGGGTGTTGCAGAGCGGCCTGAAACTGAAAACCAGCAGAAGCAACAATCAAACCTAACAGAGTGTAGGTCAGCGCCATACCTTGAACGTAAACCACGCTCAATAACAAGGTTCGTTTATGAGTTAGCTGTCCATTGCCTAAAACGATGCCTGTCAAAATCGGATACATAGGCAACACACATGGCGTAAAAGCCAAGCCAACACCTAACGCTAAGAACAGTAAAGGTGTCCACCAGTTTTGCGCCAGTTTGCCTGCTAACGAGTCTTGTTCTGAAACGGGTGCATTACTAATGCTGGCAGACTGAGGTTTGTTTTGTGGACTGTTATTTTGCCCAACGGCAGTTTTCTCAGCATCAGTAGGTTGTGAAAAGTTGAATTTACTGATTTCCACCACTCGTGTTTCTGGCGGATAACAGAACCCTGCTTTCGCACATCCCTGATATTGAATGATAATACGCGCACCGAGTTGGTAGTCACTCAGTGGAAGCTCAATAGAAAGTGGCGTGGTGTAGATGGTCACATCACCAAAGAATTCATCATGGTAAGGTTCGCCATCAAGCAGTTCATAGTCACCTAATGTGACGTTTTCTGCACTGATTGTGATGCGATCTTGATATAAGTAGTAGCCATCTTTTACTTGCCAGTCAACGAAAAGACGATTGCCTTGCTGGAAGGTATTAAAGGGGAAAGCCTGATCGACAGGAACAAACTTATTGCCGTCATTACTCACCGAAAGTGTATTGTTGTTGCCGAATACAGCTAAGGCTGAATGGCTAAATACAGACAGTGTCAGTAGCAAAAAATAGAAAAATTTACGTATCATCTAATCAATTTCTGGTTGAGAGTGAATGGCACAGGCGACAACTTATTGTGCCATATTAACTCAATCAGACCGAGATGAGAGCGAATAAGTTTCATCGAAGCAAAACAAAACCCGCGAATTCATCCAACTTTGGGTTGTTTGAATCTCGCGGGTTATTTCTTATCTGGCTTTTAACCGAATAGTCAGAATTAGATGAACAGTCCGCCAAATAGGAAGCCAAAAGTTACTGCTGAAGCAATGGTTACAACACCCGGAATAAAGAATGGGTGGTTGAAAACATATTTACCAATGCGTGTTGAACCTGTGTCATCCATCTCAACCGCTGCAAGTAGCGTTGGGTAAGTTGGCAGAACGAACAGAGCACTTACCGCAGCGAAAGAAGCAACCGCCGTAAGAGGTGCAACACCAATAGCAAGAGCCGCAGGCATCAGTGCCACAGTCGTTGCACCTTGCGAGTAAAGCAGCATAGAAGCAAAGAACAACACGATAGCCAGCATCCAAGGATTATCTGCCAATAGTGCGCCAGCGACATCTTTGATGTCTGCAACGTGAGCGTTAACGAAGGTTGAACCTAACCAAGCTACACCCAGTACACACACACATGCAGTCATACCAGAACGGAATGTTGGTGCACTTGAAATTTTCGCTGCATCAATCTTAGTCACCAACACGATTAGCGCCGCTGCTGCCAGCATTACAGTCATGATTGCTTCGTTACGGCCTAAAGCTGGGTTTTCAATCAAACCGACAGATTTAGAGATCGCTGCTGCATAGCAAACCACGAAACCGATAGCTGCTAGGAAAATGTAAGTCGCTGTTTTTGCTGTTGGCAAAATAGTGCGTTGCTGTTTGTCGGCAAGTTTAATCAGGCCTTTCTCTAAACGGTCTTGGTAAACAGGATCATTTTTCAACTCACCGCCCATGAAGTTAGAGACAAGTGCACCCACCATACAAGCTGCAAACGTTGTTGGAATACACACAGCCAAAAGCGTTAAATAATCAACGCCAAACGGAGTTAGCATTGCTGCGAAAGCAACAACAGCCGCAGAGATTGGGGAAGCCGTGATAGCGATTTGTGATGCGACAACTGCAATAGAAAGAGGGCGGGATGGACGAACCCCTTGTCCTTTTGCAACTTCAGCGATCACAGGAAGAGTTGAGAACGCTGTATGTCCTGTACCTGCCATCAACGTCATGATGAAGGTAACAATCGGAGCATAAAAAGTAATACGCTGAGGATTTTTGCGCAGGAAGTTTTCTGCGATTTGAACTAACCAATCCATACCACCCGCCACCTGCATCGCAGCAATTGCCGTAATCACAGACATGATGATAAGAATAACGTCAACTGGGATGAAAGCTTGGCTTGTTGGTACACCAAGACCTAGAGAAAGCGCGATAACACCTGCACCACCTGCTAAGCCAATACCAATGCCACCAATACGTGCACCCAAGAAGATGAAGAGAAGAACAACTAATAGCTCGACCCAAACCATAGTGATACCTCGTTTAGTAATGAAAAATTTGGTTTGCAGTCCGTTGCAATTGTTATTTATGTGCTGCTTTTTGCAGCTTTTTTAAAAGAAAAGGCTCCTTACAGAGCCCTTTCTTCGAATTAATTATTCGTAGCGTTTCGCTTTATACTGCGGGCGCATCAGGTTTTCAACAGAGAAAATGTCATCAAGCTCTTCTGCTGTTAATAATCCGCGATCGAGTACAACTTCTCGGACGCTTTTCCCGGTTTCGGCGCAGATTTTTCCTACAATGTCGCCCTCGTGGTGACCAATGTAAGGGTTTAGATAAGTCACGATACCGATTGAGTTAAACACGTAGTTTTCGCAAACTTCTTTATTGACCGTAATGCCGTCAATACATTTGTCGCGAAGGTTTACACACGCATTTGAAAGCAGTGAAATTGACTCAAACATCGCTTGAGCAATGACAGGTTCCATTACGTTCAACTGTAATTGACCGCCTTCCGCTGCAAAAGAGACAGTGTTGTCGTTGCCAAGTACTTTAAAGCACACTTGGTTTACCACTTCTGGCACAACAGGGTTTACTTTCGCAGGCATGATTGAAGAACCAGCCTGAAGCTCAGGAAGGTTTAGCTCATTTAAACCCGCGCGAGGACCTGAAGAAAGCAGACGCAGGTCATTACAGATCTTAGACAGTTTCACAGCTAGGCGTTTTAGCGCGCCGTGGGTCATTACGTATGCACCACAGTCTGACGTTGCTTCGATAAGATCTTCAGCAGGGACAACATCTAAACCTGTTACTTCTGCTAAGTGTTTTACTGCAAGTGCTTGGTAACCCGGTGCTGCGTTTAAGCCAGTACCGATTGCGGTTGCGCCTAGGTTGATTTCAAGCAATAGCTTAGAGGTGTACTCCAGAGCACGAATTTCTTCGTTCAATGTCACCGCCCAGGCGTGGAATTCTTGACCAACAGTCATTGGTACAGCGTCTTGCAGCTGTGTACGACCCATCTTAATGATTGTTGTGAATTCTTGGCTCTTAAGCTCAAACGCACCTTTTAGGTATTCAATCGCTTCAATCAGTTTTAATACGCTGTTGTAAACTGAGATACGGAAACCAGTTGGGTAAGCACAGTTGGTTGATTGGCTGCGGTTTACGTGGTCGTTAGGGTTAATGAACTGGTATTGACCTTTTTCTTTGCCCATTAGCTCTAGAGCTAAGTTGGCAATCACTTCGTTGGTATTCATGTTAACTGAAGTACCAGCGCCGCCTTGGAATACATCTGTCGGGAATTGATCCATGCACTTACCTGTTTCAAGGATCAGATCACACGCTTGAATGATGTAGTTTGCGACATCTTTTGGAATAACAGCTAGTTCTTTGTTTGCAAGAGCGGCCGCTTTTTTGGTCATGACCATGCCACGAATGAACTCAGGAATGTCAGAGATCGTTGCACTGGAAATGTTAAAGTTTTCAATGGCTCGGAGTGTATGGATACCGTAGTAGGCATCAGCAGGAACGTGACGTTGACCTAGTAGATCTTCTTCAATACGATTGGCTGGTTGAGCTGTTTGTGTAGCTTCAAATAGAGTAGCCATAGTTGGATCCTTAGAGAATAATGCTATTGATATTGATTACAGTAAGCCGTATCTGTATTAAGAATCCATTCATCAGAATAATTGGCTGAAAAACCGTCCTGATATAGCAACGTATAATACTTAAGTTGTAATTAAAAAATAGGAACTTCATCACCTTTTATGTCAGTAAAAATCAAGTTTATCGGGAATCTGCACCTAAAACGTGCAAAGTCTCTTGCCCGTGAACGGAAATACAGTTTTTCCCTTTTCGTTTAGAGCGGTACATGGCTTGGTCTGCATTTGAGAATGTTTGATTTGCATCTGAAGTGACTTCAGCCAACCCCACGCTGATTGTCACATCATAAAGTGTCCAGTTACTGATGTCCGTGGCTACTCGCTGCATCAGCGCTTTGGCTTGTGCAAGATCGGTATGTTGGACCAGTACCGCAAACTCATCACCGCCAATTCGTGCAATAAAATCGGTATCGCGCAATACCATGCGCAGTTGATTGGCAATGTACAGAATGACCTCATCGCCAACTGTATGTCCAAAGGTGTCGTTAATTTGTTTGAACGAGTCAATATCAAGCACCGCGAGGCAGCAAGGCGGATGATGGGTATAGCGTTGCTTTAAGCGGCATTGATACTGAAGGTTCTGGTCGAATTTCTTCTTGTTCCACAAAGACGTCGCGGGGTCGCGCTCTGTGCGTTCCTTGAGTGTGATAATGGTGTTGTGATGTTCGGAAATGTCGGTAAAGGAATAGACATAATATTGAATGTTTTTTAGCTTACCCAAAATGGCGTGTATTTCAGTTTGGCAAATAACTTCTTTATTATCGATAGTGTTCAAAGAGATGTGTCCTTGCCACATGCCACGAATCGAAAGCTGTCTTTGAATCAGATTTTGTTTCGTTTGGGACTGAAAGAAATCAACCATATTGCTGCCATGCAATAAGCTTAAGTCCCCGTTGACCAAGTTACAAAAGCCAGAATTAACCCTCAGTATTCTCATATTTTTATCGGTGACTACCACTGCCATGCTGTTTTCTATCGCATATTCGGCATAGGTCTGGTCTGCTTTTATCCGTCTAAACGCATCCATAAACATTGCAATCACGATTGAGAGTAGCCCCAGAAATAGCAAAATGACGGAAGCTTCAATTTTGAGTTGTTTGGCTCGATCAGACAGTAGCTCTGAAATGGCAGAAGTGGGATACATAGTCAGCATGGTTAATGTATTTTGCGAACCAAATAATGGGCTGCTGAAGCGTTGGAAAATATAGAGCCCTTTGTCTGTTAACACACTATTGCCAGAGCTTTGGTTCTGTTGAAGTGCTTGCCACACTTCTTGGTTTTCTTTGGCTAAATTATTGTCACTACGAGCCTGAACGAGATCACCAAACAACTTATTTTTGTCGCTACTAATGATGTAGTTACCCTGAGTGTCAATGAAATCGACACTTAGGTTTAGGGTGTTGGAGGTGATCTGTTCGATGATGGTCATTACATCAAGGTTGGCAACGAAATAGCCTTGCCTGACGGAGTTGGCGATAATCGGATAAATGATACGGTAGCCCGGTTTGTAGGGAATGATGGGCTTGTTGTTCTCAAACTCTAAGTCAATGCCGAAGTGACCTTGCTCGCCGTTAGCCAGTTTCTGGGCATAAAGGAAATAGTCACGATTGCTTTTGTTTTGTAGCCGGTCATTAGGGACAACATAGGGGTGAGACATGTTGGGCATGTAATCAACCCGTATTACTTCATAGCCTCGGTTATCAATAAACCGTAACTGATAGAACAGCGTTGAGTTAAAGGCCGTCAGATACCATTGGCTTTCAAGATAATGACGAAATTGGGGATCTCTGTTCACGGCGAAATCATTGAGCAGAGTCGAATGGCTCAATTCATAAAAGGTCTGTTGGATTTGTGCGTGTGTTCGTCGAGCCTTGGAATCGACATAAGAGAGAAATTGCAGTCCTTGAGCTTCTAAGTGACCGATAAAAAACTGATGAGCTTTATCTTTAAGATGAAAGTAATAGGCGAGCGGAACCAGTGACAACACAAGCCACAACACAGTACCCGTTTTGATAGTGCTGACAATTCGCTTCATTATTTACGTTCTGGCTCAAAAACTACTTAAAAGGTAGTTGAGCCGAAGGCGCTTTTCCATTGCGCTGGGGATTTGTTGGCGCTAAGGTGTAGCAAAATAAGGAGGAGCCGTGTTTCCGATTTTACTAATTCTATTTATTGCTGTGCCTATTATCGAGATTGGCTTGTTTATTCAGGTCGGCGGTATGTTGGGCTTGTGGCCTACGATTGCTTTGGTTTTGATCACCGCGTTTGTCGGGGCTTCCTTAGTCAGAAGTCAAGGTTTGCAAACGCTTATAACTGTTCAACAACGCATGCAACGTGGTGAAATGCCAGCACAGCAAATTGTTGAAGGTGTGATGCTTGCAGTTGCGGGGGTTTTACTTCTTACTCCCGGTTTTATGACAGATGCGATGGGGATGTTGGTCTTATTGCCAGCACCGCGTGCGATGATTGCTAAATACCTAATGAGCAAAGTGGTGGTGTCCAATCTGTCTGGTGGTTTTCATTCCAGCAATTTTGAGCGTGATCCTTACCGTCCGCATGATTCCCATCAGGGACATACCTTTGATGGTGAGTTCGAGAAAAAAGACGATGATGATGACAAGAATTCGAATCATCGCCTTCACTGAGTATTGAATCCTCAATAAAAAAGCTCTGGTCTGTGCCAGAGCTTTTTTGATCTATCATTTTTACAGCTAACAGCAGAGTACACTGAAATTACAGTGCTCCTTCAAATCCCATTTGTCGCCATGCTTCAAACGCAATAATGGCAACTGCATTAGACAAGTTCAGACTGCGTGCATCTGGCATCATTGGAATACGGATACGCTGTTCCATTGGTAAGCTTTCGATAACTTCGGCTGGAAGGCCGCGTGTTTCTGGACCAAACAACAGTACATCACCTTTTTGGAACTTGGCATCCACGTGATGCCCTGTGGTTTTGGTGGTACAAGCGAAAATGCGGTAGTCGCCACGCTCAGCTAGATAGTTCAGAAAGGCTTGATAGTCCTTATGACGAGTCACTCGCGCTAAGTCGTGATAATCCAGACCGGCGCGGCGTACTTTTTTCTCTTCTAAATCAAAGCCAAGCGGTTCGATTAAATGAAGGTTCGCACCACAGTTTGCGGATAAACGAATAATGTTTCCTGTGTTAGGGGCGATTTCTGGCTCGTACAGGGCAATATCAAACATGACAATTCACTTCCTTACTAAATTTAAGGGGCGAGTATAAATCTCTCGCCCCTTAATTCACAAGTTATAGCAATCGCTCATAAGTGATAGTTATTGTCAGCTAGATGGGTAGCGTAAACTGAACTTTTAAACCGTTTAGCGGGCTGCGGCTAGCTTCAATCACACCACTGTGCTGACGAATGGCGCTTTCGGTGATTGCCAGACCTAAACCAGTTCCTCCGCTGTGTCGGTCTCGCGCAGTCGAGACACGATAGAATGGGCGGAAGATTTGTGTCAGTTCGTCATCCGGTACGCCATCGCCGTTATCCTCCACAGAAACCGTGACATGGTGTTCCGTAGTGGAAAAGCGAACCACTATAGTGTCTTTACCATAGTAAATGGCATTACGAACGATGTTTTCCAAAGCGCTCATTAATAGTTTTGGGTTACCTGAAATAGTGATATTAGGAATATCATCAAATTGCAGCTTTTTATTCATTTGCTCAGCTTCAAACTGTGCATCGCTAAGCAGTTCTTCCCATAAGCTACGCAGTGGTTGCTCTTCACGGCTCAGGTGACTATTGGTTTGCATTCTCGACAGTTCGAGCAACTCACCAATCATTTGTTCTAAACGCTGTGCTTCTGTATCAATACGTTCCAGCTCAGTGCTGCTGCCTTGTTTACGAGTGGCTAGCGCATTTGCCATACGTAAGCGGGTCAATGGAGAGCGTAGTTCGTGGGAGATATCAGACAATAAGCGCTGTTGACCCGAAATCATTTGGTTTACCGCTTCCACCATCTGGTTAAAGCTACGTCCAGCCTGACGAAATTCCATGGTTCCTTTTTCAAGATCAGGGTCAGCTTCAAACTGTCCGCGCGCGACTCGCTGAGCGGCAAGAGCCAGACGTTGAGCGGGTTTACTCAGAGCCCAGGCAAGCCAGAGTAATAGCGGTGTACTAACTAACATGATCGCCAACAGAAGTTGAACGGGTTTATCGAATAATTGCAGTAAGAATGGTGGTGGCTCATTCCAACGGAAACCGACATACAGCAAGAGATCTTGGTGAGCGAAAATCACAGGAACGGGACCTGCGATCATATAACGTCCGTAAAGGCGTTGCTGAGGTTTGTCTATCGACTCAATACTGGTCGCAAAGTTTTGCAGTGCTTTGTATTTGAAATCAGGACGCTCACGGGCGGTTAATACGTTACCGTCTAAATCAGTAACAAAGAAACGAGGTCGATCATCTCGGTCCTCATCATGCTTCATCGGCCCGAGACCACGGTTACCATTTCCCTCAAGGAACATCAGAATACGGGTAAGGTTCTCTTCACCTTGGAAACGTTCTTCAAGCATTTCCTTTTGTACCACTATGCGTTGATACATTTCCGGTGGGAGGTCGCGAGACTTTCGAGGGTCTAAATGAGGAAGCGCCAATACAGCCAGTAACACCAAAAACATGGTGAGCCAGAAGATGGCAAAGATACGCCCATAGAGATTGTTGAATGTTGGTAAACGCATTAATCCTCCAACACCATTAGGTAACCTCTCCCTCGAAGCGTTTTGATTCTTGCTTTTCCATCTGAGCGCTCAGGCAGCTTTTTACGAAGGTTGGAGACATGCATGTCTATGGCGCGGTCAAAAGCGGCTAACCTTTTGCCCAGTACATCAAGGCTCAGATCTTCTTTGGTGATGGTGTTGCCTGGGTTCTGAACAAAGTGGGCCAAAAGGGCGAACTCTGTAGATGTAAGATCGAGCAATTCACCTTGACAGTAAGCCTCTTGTTTGCCGGGAAAAACCTGAATGTCTTGGCATTCGATAACGTCTGAATGTTTGTTTTGATGTTGCTGAGTGCGGCGCAGCACGGCACGGATTCTTGCTAGCAGCTCTCTGTCACTAAATGGTTTTGGCAGATAATCGTCGGCACCGAGTTCTAAACCGATCACTCGGTCAATCTCTTCACCTTTTGCGGTGAGCATCAGTACTGGTGTTTGCCATTTCTCGCGTATTTTCTTCAGCGTTTCCATACCGTTAAGTTTGGGCATCATGACATCAAGCAAAATTAAATCGACACTGTCATTTACAGCGTGTAGCCCAGCTTCACCATCATTAGCTTCAGATACGTCAAAGCCCTCATAGCTTAAAACTTCTTTTAGCAAGCTGGTTAGTTCTGTGTCGTCATCAATTAATAGGATGTGTGCCATGGTTACCTCAAAAGTATACGAACTGCCTTTCCAGCGTTTGTGAACAACACCAGTTCACGATCAACGTTGGATGTTGAATATAGTGTACTGTGAATTGACCTTTTGGATCATAGGTAAACTCACCCTTTACGATTATTTACGCTTCTTAAACACTGCTTTACATGCCAAGTCGTATTATAAATTTAAGCGCTGCACAGGCAGCCGATTCAAGTCCAAACGAGAAGGAAAAGATTATGAAACTGGCAAAAAAAATGATCCTTGCAGCCGTTGTTCTACCTATTACTTTAGGCTCAGCAGCCGCATTTGCCGCTGGTGGTGGTAAAGGCTCTGGTCGAGGTTTCGACGGTGATTGTGGCCGTGGTGGCATGATGAATCCAGAAGTGTTTGCTCAGCTGAATGTGACACCAGAACAGAAAGCAAAAATGGCAGAACTTCGATTAAAACAGCGTGATGCAATGCAAGCACAACGTTCTGGCAAACAAGCTGAAATGCGTGCTTTTAAACAGCAAGAGCGCGATTTGGTGATGTCAGCAAACTTTGACGAAGCTGCTGCGAAAAAATTGGCAGAACAGATGGTTCAACGTCAAGCAGAACAACGTGCTGCGATGATGAAGCAACGTAATGAAATGATGAACGTATTGACTGCGGATCAAAAAGCAAAACTTGCTTCTATGCAGCAAGAACGTATGAATGAATGTGTGCTATTTGGTCATGGTGGCCCAAATGGTAAAGGTGGCGGTAAAGGTGGCCAAGGCATGATGCGTGGTGGTCCTCAAGGTCAAATGGTTCCGCCTATGGCTCAATAAATGGCACAGTGAATCTCACTCCGTTTGTTATTGTGGTTAATAATAATTTGGTGAGTGTACAAAGGCAGCTTAGGCTGCCTTTTCTCGTCTGGTTAAACCTGTGACTAATTTGATTCTCAAACAAGCATCCTGAGAGCTTTTAGGTATAATCAATGGATTGTTTGTTATGGTAAGACGTTATGAAAAAGGAATACGCACGTTTAGTCACTATTGCTGCGTGGACAGCGACTTGTGTTGCGACCTTACTTTTGATCATTAAAGTAGCGGCTTGGTGGGTAACTGGGTCGGTCAGTTTGCTGGCATCTCTCATCGACTCAATGTTGGATATCGCCGCTTCCGTGGTCAACCTTGTAGTGCTGCGTTACTCACTTCAACCTGCTGACAGAGAACATGCATTTGGTCATGGTAAAGCGGAATCGTTGGCTGCACTTGCTCAAGCTATGTTTATCTCAGGTTCGGCCTGTTTCCTCATTCTTAATGGTGTGGATCGCTTTTTCCGCCCGCATGAACTGCAAACCCCTGAGTACGGTATTTACGTGAGCTTACTGGCGATCATCGTGACCTTTGGTTTGGTGCTTTTCCAGCGTCATGTGGTTAAGAAGACAGGTAGCCAAGCAATTGCTGCGGATTCACTGCATTATCAATCAGACCTCTATATGAACGGCGCGATTATGATTGCATTAGGCCTAAGCTGGTTTGGTGTGACACAAGCTGATGCGGTGTTTGCAATTGGTATCGGCTGTTTTATCCTATTCAGTGCTTACAAAATGGTGCAAGAAGCCATTCAAACCTTATTGGACCGCCAACTTCCGGAAGAGGAAAGAGAGCAGATTCGCCAGATTTCTCTGTCTGTAGAAGGTGTTATGGGAGTTCATGATCTGCGAACTCGCATGTCAGGTCCAGTGAGATTTATTCAGCTACACTTAGAGCTGGATGACAAGATGCCGTTGATTGAAGCGCATCGAATTGCAGACGTTGTCGATGACAAATTATGTAAAGCGTTTCCGGGGGCTGATGTGTTGATCCATCAGGATCCGTACTCGTTAATGTTTGGCCCAGAGAGGAAGCAAAAACTTCAATCGTGGTAGCGACAAAGCTTGTCAGATAGACTATATTTTTTTGCGGTATGAATAAAATGCACGAATCTGATGTGAATCAACGATGGGATAGTGCAAAACTGTAATACTGTTTCTGGGTAAAAAGCTTTATAGCAGCGCATGCTAAGCAAGTTAGTTCTTCTAACATACAAACATAATTACAAGATTCTGCTGTTCGAATACAATTTCGGGCAGCGCCAAAAATAGCTATACAAATTTCAAAAAAATTGAGGGTGATCATGATTAAAAAGATCGGTGTTTTGACTAGTGGTGGCGATGCTCCGGGTATGAACGCGGCAATTCGCGGTGTAGTACGTACGGCGTTAAGCGCGGGCATTGAAGTCTATGGTATCTATGACGGTTACCATGGTCTATATGAAGACCGCATCAAGCAACTTGACCGTTCAAGTGTTTCTGATGTAATCAACCGTGGTGGTACTTTCTTAGGTTCAGCTCGTTTCCCTGAGTTCAAAGAAGTGGCAGTACGTGAAAAAGCTATCGAAAACTTGAATAAGCACGGTATTGAAGCGCTTGTTGTTATCGGTGGTGATGGTTCATACATGGGTGCGAAGAAGTTGACTGAAATGGGTTACCCATGTATCGGTCTTCCGGGCACAATTGATAACGATATCGCAGGTACTGATTACACTATCGGTTACTTAACAGCGCTTAACACAGTTATCGAATCTATTGACCGTCTACGTGACACATCTTCATCTCACCAACGTATTTCTATCGTAGAAATCATGGGTCGTCATTGTGGTGATTTAACTCTAACATCGGCAATCGCGGGTGGTTGTGAGTACATCATTACTCCAGAAACAGGTTTAGATATGGATAGCCTGATTTCAAACATTCAAGACGGCATCAAAAAAGGTAAGAAGCACGCAATCATCGCTCTTACTGAGTTGATGGTGGATGCAAATGTACTGGCGAAAGAGATCGAGAAAGCAACTAAGCGTGAAACGCGCGCAACCATTCTTGGTCATATTCAGCGTGGTGGTAAACCAACAGCTTTTGACCGCGTATTGGCTTCTCGTATGGGTAACTACGCAGTTCACCTATTAATGGAAGGCCACGGTGGTCGTTGTGTTGGTATCCAAAAAGAAGAATTGGTTCACCATGACATCATCGATGCGATTGAAAACATGCGTCGTCCAGTTCGTACAGATCTTTACAAAGTGGCTGAAGAGTTATTCTAAGCAACGTTTGAAGACAAAGATTGAATACAACAAAAAGACCGCTAAGTGCGGTCTTTTTTTATGCTTGATTACTAGAGAATAATGTCGCGAATTTCTGCGTCTTTACGTTCTAGGTAGTGAATCGATTTGATACGACGAATGGTTCGACAACGGCCACGAACCAACAGGGTTTCAGTTGTCGCAATATGACCTTTACGAGAAATACCTTCCAGCAAATCGCCTTTAGTGATGCCTGTTGCTGAGAAGATAATATTGTCGCTACGCGCCATATCTTCCATCTTCAGAACCACGTTTGCTTCAACACCCATCTGTTTGCAGCGCTCAAGTTCGCTTGCACCCCAAATACGGTTATCTTCGGTGTCGCCTTTCACCTGATGACGAGGAAGCAGACGACCATGCATATCGCCGTCAAGAGCACGTATAACAGCAGCCGAAACCACGCCTTCAGGTGCGCCGCCGATGCAGTACATCACATCCACTTCGCTGTCAGGCATACATGTCAAAATAGAAGCCGCTACATCTCCGTCTGGCACTGCAAATACGCGAACACCCATCTGCTGCATTTCAGCAATTACTGCGTCGTGACGAGGTTTCGCAAGGGTGGTAACCACAAGTGTATCAAGTGATTTACCTAAAGCCTGAGCAATGTTTTCTAAGTTTTCTTTCAGCGGTTTATTCAGATCAATGCAGCCTTTTGCACCCGGACCAACAACCAGCTTTTCCATGTACATATCTGGCGCTTTTAGGAAACTGCCTTTTTCACCGGCCGCAAGAACCGCCAGTGCATTCGACTGACCCATCGCCGTCATGCGGGTACCTTCGATTGGGTCAACCGCGATATCGACTTCGTCACCACCTAAACCGACTTTTTCACCGATGAACAGCATAGGCGCTTCGTCGATTTCCCCTTCACCAATGACAATTTCGCCTTGGATTTCTGTTTGATTCAGTAGTGTGCGCATGACTTCTACGGCTGCGCCATCAGCAGCGTTTTTATCGCCGCGACCAAGCCATTTATAACCTGCTAGTGCAGCACCTTCTGTGACTCGGGAAAAAGCCATTGCTAAATCACGTTTCATGTTCACTCCAACTCAGAACGATAGGGGATAATTTTGGGCGGCATTCTAACATAATAGTAGGAAAACGTTTGCTAATTAGCCTGGTGGAGAGTTGTATTGGATCAAAAGATAGTGAGATTTAACACGTTATTGAGTGTATTCCCATTGAGCTGTAGTCACTTTCTGGTATGAAAGTTAGCGTTAGGTAAAATTGCGCTGTTTTTTTAAGCGAATAGCGAAAAAGATCGAATATAGTGAGTGTTTCTCTGGGCTGGGCTGAGTAGAATGGGGCAATCAGTGACGTTTTGTCCATTTCAACCGAATCAATAAAGGGTAAGTACCATGTCTTTTGAAGTACTAGAACAATTAGAAGCAAAAATCCAAACCGCGGTTGACACAATCGCTCTACTGCAAATGGAAGTTGAAGAGCTTAAAGAAGAGAAGCAAAAGCTAGTTGAAGAAGCGAATGAGTTAAAAGCAAACCACGAAGCTTCTATTCAAAAAGCACAACAAATTCAACAAGAGCACGACCAATGGCAAGAACGCATCCGCAGCCTGCTTGGCAAAATGGATGACGTGGAATAAGCCTGCGCTTTTCACAAATAAAAAAACGCCGAATATTATCGGCGTTTTTTTATGTTTCGAACTTCTAGCTAGAAAAGCTTTATAGGTGCTTAGCGAGTAGGGCGAACACCTAAAGTATGACAAAGCGCGTAAGTCATCTCTGCACGGTTTAGTGTGTAGAAGTGGAAGTCTTTTACGCCTTCGCGTGAAAGAACGCGAACCATATCGATTGCCTGACTTGCACCCACTAGCTGACGAGTCACAGGATCCTCTTCCAACCCTTCGAATTGTTTTGCCATCCAGCTTGGTACTTTCACATTGTTTTGTGCAGCAAAGCGAGATGCTTGAGCAAAGTTAGACACTGGCAGAATACCCGGTACGATTTCCACATCAATGCCAGCCATGACACAACGGTCACGAAAACGCAGGTAACTTTCCACATCGAAGAAGAACTGAGTAATAGCACGGTTGGCACCTGCATCTACTTTGCGTTTTAAGTTCAGCAGATCCGCTTGAGCACTTTTTGCTTCTGGGTGTACTTCTGGGAATGCCGCCACTGAGATATCAAAATCGTGACGAGATTTAAGCAACTCAACCAGATCCGATGCGTACATTTCTGGCTTGCCGCCGCCAGGTGGAATGTCACCACGCAGAGCTACAATGTTTTGAATGCCGTTTGCCCAGTAATCATCAGCGATGTTGATCAGCTCTTCACGAGAAGCGTCAATACAGGTCAGGTGTGGCGCAGAAACAAGGCCAGTTTGGTCTTTGATTGCTTTGATGATCGAATGGGTACGGTCACGTTCGCCAGAGTTTGCACCATAGGTTACAGAAACAAACTTAGGCTGAAGAGTTTTTAGACGGTGTACAGAGTTCCACAAGGTTTCTTCCATTTTTTCTGAACTTGGCGGAAAAAACTCAAAAGACACATTAATGTTAGAAAGTTCAGAAATATTCTGATTCAAAGCGTCAATATGGCCTGCGTGTGTGTATCCCATCTTTCTTCTCCTTGTAGCTCGCACTACAAACGCTGATATTCGTTCAAATTGACGTTTAGACGTCTATATGGCTACAGAATGTATTGAATACGTTTTAATGTCAACTTAACTATTATGAATTTTTCTCATGTTGATCGTGAAGCTATTTCAACTAAGTTAAACGCCAAAAGGTGATTTTTTATATCAAAAGCCGACAACTTCGAGTGATATTCTGCATTGAGAGGATTTGCTAGCTATAAAACGATAAAACTCGCCAGTTACGACGAGTTTTATAAAGTTACAAGAAGCTGGAAAGTAGGTTGAGGTCAGACTGAATTGCACCCGCAGTTACCTCTCGACCAGCCCCAGGTCCTCGAATAACCAGCGGATTGTCTTTATACCAACGGCTTTCGATAGCGAAGATGTTGTCACAAGGCAATAAGTTCGCCAGTGGGTGATCTTTTTCCAGAGCTTCAACGCCGACGCTTGCTTTACCGTTTTTCTCCAAACGGGCTACATAGCGAAGCACTTTGTCCTGTTTCTGCGCTTTAGCCAGACGCTCAGCCAATCGTTCATTGAGCAACTGACTGTTGTCGAGGAAATCATCCAATGAGATATCACGCAGTTCTTCTGGAACCAAAGACTCAACGCGAATGCTTTGAGGTTCCACTTCTAGTCCGGATTCACGAGCGAGAATAACCAGCTTACGCATGACGTCTGAACCGTCTAAATCGTTACGCGGGTCCGGTTCTGTCAGGCCTTGCTGCCAAGCAAGATCAACCAGCTCACTAAACGGAATTGAGCCATCGTATTGTTGGAATAGCCAAGACAAGGTGCCAGAGAAGATGCCTGACAATGCTGTAATTTCATCACCACTTTCACGCAAATCTCGAACCGTGTGGTTGATCGGTAATCCCGCACCTACGGTTGCGTTGTACAGCCAGTGGCGGCTAATTTTGGCAAAGGCGTCTTTAACTTGGTTGTAGTATTCAGTTGATGCGGAACCCGCTACTTTATTGGCAGAGATAAGGTGCATACCTTGTTCTGCAATATCCAGATACTGGTTAGCCAGAACTTTACTGGCTGTCACATCCAGCACAATAGCATCGTCATAACCTTGCAGTTTGCCAACTTTGTACAGCCAGCAATTGTCCTCATTCGGGATCGCTTCATCATGGTAACGATTGAGCACTGTCTGTGGATCTATACCTTGTGGGTCAAACCAGTAAGTCTGGCTGTCCACGACAGCAACCAGTTCAAAGTTCATTCCGCGACGCTTTTCTAGCTCTTCTTTCTGTTCTGCAAACAGCTTCAGCCAGCTAGAACCGATGTTGCCTTTCCCGCACAGAACAAGTGCTACGCGTTTCTGAGCTTGGAAAATCTGGTTGTGTACACCGACGACGAGTTTCTCTACTGGTGCTTGGCGAAGTACCGCCACTAAGCTCAGTTCTGACTCGGCTTCGCAAATAAATTCAACCGGAGCATTCTTCAACTGTTGATAGAAACCGTAACTGTGGTTGGGGTTTTTAGTGACACCAGCACCGACAGCTCCGACTAAGGTGTAGCCTTCTTTCAGTTTGATGTCCGCTGCGGTCGCAATGTCTTGCAGATATGACAGAGCGCCAGACGCGATCTCTGAGGTGTAAGCCAAACGCAGTTTGTGTTGGTCTGCCTGAGCTTCAAATGCAAGAGGTTCAAGTTGCTCGCGTTTGAGCTTCTCAAGGGTTTCATCGTAGACACGTGCAAAATCATGTCCATGACCGAATTCAAGTTCAATCAGCAATACTTCATCTAATGAAGTAATGATTTTTGCGCCGCGCCCTGATGCGAGAACACGTTCTATTTTGGTTGAGCCTGATTCTGGCTTATGGCTGCAGCGTAGCTGAAGTTCCATCGCACTTTGAGCAACAGGCTGTAATGTCCGGCTATGTAGAACGGGTGCAGCAAGGCGAGCCAACTCGTTGGCTTCATCCAAACGTAAAAGAGGCAGTAGGCATGCGTTCGCTACGATACGTGGGTCTGCGCTATATACACCAGCGACGTCACTCCAAATCGTTACTCGAGCAACGTCAGCTAACGCACCGATTACCGTTGCTGAATAGTCTGAACCATTGCGACCAAGTAGAACGGTATCACCTTGGTCATTCTGAGCCATAAAGCCGGTGATTACGATGCGGTGATGTGCATGCTGTGCCAGTACTTTTTTAAGAAGTGGATAAGAGCGTGAGCGATCCACTTCTGGCTGCGTCCCTGCTTCTGCGCGAAGAAATTCGCGAGCGTCTTGAGCAACCGCAGGTAAGCTGTTTTGGTTCAGTAGCGCCGCTAACAGACGGGCTGACCATACTTCACCGTGGCCAAGAACAGCGGCTTGCTCAGCTTTTGACAACGGAGCCGTCAGTTCGCCTAAGCGAATGAATTCGCCATTCACTTGGGTCAGCAAGTTATCGGCAACTTCACCTTCAAGCAGGTCTTCAACCAGTTTGCATTGGAACTGACGCAGTGATTGCAGTGTTTCGTGGGCAACACGGCCGTCTTTATTCAATGCTTCTAAAAATGCAATCAAGCGGTTGGTTGTTTTGCCTGCCGCCGAGACAACCACTAAATCTTCAGGCTGTGAGTACTCTTTAAGAATGTTCGCTACACGTAAATAACATTCAGGATCTGCTAAGCTACTGCCACCAAATTTATGTAGTTGGCGTAAAACCGTCATTAAAACTTCTCCTTAGCTTTGGTAAAGGCCTGATCCAAATCAGCGATGAGATCGGAAGCATCTTCCAAACCAACCGATAAACGTAACAACAGCTGCGAAATGCCCGCTTCAGCAAGTGCTGCCTCACCCATAGCGCGATGCGTCATGCTCGCAGGGTGACAAATTAAACTTTCCACGCCACCAAGAGACTCCGCGAGTGAGAAGAGTTTTAACTCTCCCACAAAGAATTTTAGTTGATCGTAGCTACCCGCAAATTCAAAACTGAGCATTGAACCAAAACCAAGCTGCTGTTTCTTCGCAATCTCATGCCCAGGATGCTCTGGCAGGCTAGGGTGATATATGGTTTTGATCAAGGATTGGGATTTCAAATAAGCCAAAATTTGCAGAGAACTTTCCTCATGCACACGCATGCGTGCACCTAGAGTGCGAATACCACGCAGCGTCATGTAGCTGTCAAATGGTGTGCCTGTTGCACCAATACAGTTCCCCCACCAAGCAAGTTCTTCAGCATGAGCTTTAGTTTTGGTGATCACCACGCCACCAATCACATCTGAGTGACCATTGATAAACTTGGTCGTTGAGTGAATGACAAAATCAGCGCCCAACGATAGAGGCTGTTGGTATACAGGTGTTAGGAAAGTATTGTCGACGGCCACCAAAGAGCCAACCGCTTTTGCTTGTTGGCAGATTTTTTCAATATCAACCACACGTACCAGCGGGTTAGACGGTGTTTCTAACAGCACCAGTTTTGGTTTTTTCGCTAATGCTGCTGCAAGTGCTTGTTCATCCGATTGATCAACAAACTGAACTTTGAAATCGCCTTTATTGGCGCGAGTGTTGAACAAACGGTAAGTTCCACCGTAGCAGTCATGAGGTGCGACAATTAAATCGTTAGGACCAAGAAACGTTGACGCAAGCAAGTTCAAAGCCGAAGTGCCGCAGTTGGTGACTACTGCGCCTTCACCGCCCTCTAGTTCGTAGAGCGCTTTTTCCAGCAAGCCTCGATTTGGGTTACCTGAGCGGGTGTAGTCGTATTGAGGTACTTCTCCAAACGCAGGGAATCCGTAGTTAGTCGATAAGTAAATAGGTGGTACGACGGCGTGGAATTGAGTATCTGATTCAATTCCGGTACGAACTGCGATTGTTGCTGGTTTGCGTTTGGTCATGAGTGTTTCCTTTCCTGAGACTCTTAAATAGACATCCAAATTCACAGTAAGAATACATGTGTTCGTCTATGTTGGGGAACTGCATCATACTTTACTTATCTAATTTTAAGACGTCAACACTTCTAGACGTCTATATGTCTTTGCTTATGGCGGTAAATCCCGCTAAAATCTAGCCTTTGGAATTATTACTCGAATTCGAACAATGAAGGTGCGCAATGGCAGACTGGAACGGTGAATATATAAGCCCCTATGCAGAGCATGGGAAAAAAAGTGAGCAGGTGAAAAAAATCACCGTATCAATCCCTCTTAAGGTATTGAAAATACTCACAGATGAGCGTACTCGCCGCCAGATCAATAACCTGCGTCATGCAACTAACAGCGAGCTTTTATGTGAGGCGTTCTTGCACGCGTATACCGGTCAGCCGCTGCCGACGGATGAAGACCTGCGTAAAGATCGTCCGGATGATATTCCAGCTGAAGTGAAAGCGTTAATGACAGAAATGGGCATCGAATTCGAGGCTTACGACGACTAATTGTTGCCGATAATCTGTTTTGACGCCCAATTGTGCAGATAGATATAAAAAGCCCTGAAATGATTCAGGGCTTTTTTGATGCTATTGCGTTCAATGTAGTAACTGAATTTAGTTCGCCATGTAGTTTTCTGGCATCTCAATACGAGCAACACCAGAATCAATAGCCGCCTGAGCAACGGCTTTTGCTACACGTGGCAGTAAACGAGGATCCATCGGTTTCGGGATGATGTATTCTTTACCGAACGTGAGTGAGTCCACACCCGCTGCCTTCAATACTTCTGCTGGTACAGGCTCTTTCGCTAACTCACGAATTGCCGCAACTGCCGCCAACTTCATTTCATCGTTAATCACTTTCGCGCGCACGTCTAATGCACCACGGAAAATAAATGGGAAACAAAGTACGTTGTTAACTTGGTTTGGATAGTCGCTGCGACCTGTACCCATGATTAAATCATCACGCACTGCATGAGCTAGCGCTGGTTTGATTTCTGGATCTGGGTTTGAACAAGCAAACACCACAGGTTTATCGGCCATCAGTTTCAATTCGTCGGCGGTCAGCAGGTTTGGACCTGAAACGCCTAAGAACAGATCAGCGCCTTTAATCACATCTTCAAGCGTGCGTTTGTCTGTGTTGTTAGCAAATAACTGTTTGTATTCATTGATGTCATCGCGACGAGTGTGGATCACACCTTTACGGTCAAGCATGTAGATTTTCTCACGCATTGCACCGCACTTAATCAGTAGCTCCATACACGCGACAGCAGCAGCGCCAGCACCTAAACAAACGATAGTACATTCGCTGAGCTCTTTGCCTTGCAGTTCAATTGCGTTAAGCATGCCTGCAGCGGTCACAATCGCAGTACCGTGTTGGTCATCATGGAAAACCGGTACATCGCAACGTTCAATCAGACGACGTTCAATTTCAAAACAGTCGGGTGCTTTAATATCTTCTAAGTTGATGCCGCCAAAGGTATCAGCGATGTTGGCTACGGTATCAACAAACTCATCGATAGTGCGGTGTTTTACTTGGATGTCGATAGAATCTAGGTTTGCAAAACGTTTGAACAGTAAAGCTTTACCTTCCATAACCGGTTTTGAAGCCATAGGTCCAAGGTTACCTAAACCAAGAATGGCGGTACCGTTAGAAATAACCGCAACCGTATTGCCTTTGGCCGTGTATTTATAAACGTTATCAACGTTCTGTGCGATTTCGCGAACAGGTTCTGCAACACCAGGGCTGTATGCCAGTGCTAAGTCTTTTGCTGAATCTGCTGGTTTTGTGATAGAGATGGCAATTTTGCCAGGAGTCGGTAGAGCGTGGTAGTCGAGGGCTTGCTGACGAAAAGCCTCTTCCTCGTTAAGTTCATGGCGATCATTATTGGACATTTTGGTGGAGCCTTATTGTTTTTGTTAAGGCCACTCATTCTAGAGTATGTCAATGGATCTTCATAGTTTTGATAAGTGAGAAATAGAGCTCCTAAGACCAGATTATCTTGTGTTCGACATCTGGCTGCTTGGAGAAAGCGGAAACTAAAAAGGACGCCGTAGCGTCCTTTTTTAAATCTTTGCGTAAAGTAAAATTACTTCTTGCTAGATAGAGCGCCGAAACGCTTGTTGAAGCGATCAACACGACCACCAGTATCAACGATACGTTGTTTACCAGAGTAGAATGGGTGGCACTTGTCACATACGTCTAGGTGCATTGAATCTTTACCTAGAGTAGAGTTGAAAACGAAAGAGTTGCCGCAAGAGCAAGTCGCGTTTACTGCTTTGTATTCTGGGTGGATACCAGTTTTCATGGGAGAACCTCAAATTAGGCCGTGTCGCTATCCGAATCTGAGCCGGACACCACACGTAAATTAATAAATAATTAGTGACACTTGAAGAGCGTTCTTACAAGCGTCTCATCAAGGCGCGATATAGTAATGAATCCTGAGTCACTGATCAACCGCTTTCGCTGTTATTTTCACCACTTTAGTTGCTCGAATTTACGGGCATCATCCAGTAGACTGTATTTTCTCTGATTTTTACCCTCTAAAGTAATTATGCGCCCAACGATAGCTCGTGTTGCACTACCTGTACCGCTAGACAAACAGTTTGACTACCTAATCCCTGGTCATCTGTTTCCGATTATTGGTGGGCGGGTATCTGTGCCTTTTGGCCGTCAAACACTGGTGGGGGTTGTAACCGAATTCGCGCAGGAATCCGAGTTTTCCGTCGAGCAGCTTAAATCGATCAAAGAAGTCTTGGATTCTCAACCACTTTGGTCAGATAAACTCTATTCACTGTTGAAGTGGTGTAGTCAGTTTTATCAGTTTCCTTTGGGCGACACTCTTGCTAATGCGATGCCTAGTGCGTTGCGAAAAGGAAAACCCGCGGATTTCGCCAGTTGCAAAGAGTGGCAAATAACCCCAAGCGGTCGGGACAAAATGATGCAAGGCTTTGGCAGAGCCTTTAAACAGGCTCAGGTGATGAACCTTCTAACGTCAGGTCCGGTATCTCATTCTTCATTGTTGGAAGAAGAAGTCAGTGCAACCACACTTAAAACTTTGCAAGAAAAGGGTTGGATAGAGGTTATTGAGCAAAAGCCGCAATTCAAAGCCTGGTCTAAGCAGATTGAAGCGGATGTTGAAAAACCTAAGTTAAACCAAGAACAAGCGATCGCCATTGCCTCGGTGAACAGCAATAAAGGTTTTGGTTGTTATCTTTTGGAGGGGGTTACTGGTTCAGGTAAAACCGAGGTTTACCTCAATTTGATTAAACCTGTACTGGAGCAAGGGAAGCAGGCTTTAGTGCTTGTGCCGGAGATAGGTTTAACACCACAAACCATCAACCGTTTTAGAAAGCGTTTTAATGTGCCTGTGGAAGTGGTTCACTCTGGGCTCAATGATACTGAGCGCTTGAATGCATGGTTATCCGCGCGTGATAAGGTCGCTGGTATTGTGATAGGTACGCGCTCTGCGTTGCTAACTCCGTTTGCTTCACTTGGCATTATCATTGTCGATGAAGAGCATGACAGCTCCTATAAGCAGCAAGATAGCCTGCGTTATCATGCTCGCGATGTGGCAGTGATGCGTGCTAATCAAGAACAGATTCCGATTGTACTCGGCTCTGCAACGCCTGCCTTAGAAACGTTACACAATGCGTTAACCGGCAAATATCACCATTTACAACTGACGGAACGTGCGGGTGTGGCTGTACCTACTCGTAACCGTGTGTTGGACGTAAAAGGTTTATATCTGGAAAGCGGCTTATCGGCTCCTTTGATTGCTGATATGCGCCGTCATTTGTCGGCAGGTAACCAAGTTCTGTTATTTCTCAATCGTCGTGGCTTTTCACCCGCTTTGATGTGTCACGAATGCGGCTGGATTGCAGACTGTCAGCGTTGTGATGCTTATTACACTTTCCACCAGTACAGTAATGAAATGCGCTGTCACCATTGTGGCTCACAGCGACCTGTAGTTCATCAGTGTCAGAGTTGTGGTTCAACGCAATTGGTCACTGTGGGGGTTGGTACAGAGCAGCTAGAAAAGCAGCTAGCGGAGCTATTTCCTGAATACAAGACAATTCGCATTGACCGAGACAGCACTCGCCGCAAAGGCAGTTTAGAGTCGGCATTACAGTCGATACGTAAAGGCGAATATAAGATTTTAATTGGCACCCAAATGCTGGCGAAAGGTCATCACTTTCCGGATGTGACTTTGGTGGCGTTGCTCGATGTGGACGGCTCGCTTTACAGCAGTGATTTTCGCGCATCAGAGCGACTCGCTCAGTTATTTATTCAGGTGGCAGGACGAGCAGGACGAGCAAGTAAGCCCGGTGAAGTGGTATTGCAAACACACCATCCTGAACACAGTCTTTTGCAGGATCTTCTACAGCGTGATTATCACCATTTCGCTTTGACTGCTCTGGCTGAGCGAAAATTGGCTATGCTACCGCCATACACGTTTTTAACCCTGTTTCGTGCAGAAGCGAACCAATCGCAGATGGTGGAAGACTTCCTGCGTCAGGTACGGCAAACCTTGGAAGCACATCCGTTGTTTGATCAGCACTGTATGGTGTTGGGGCCAACCCCTGCGCCTTTGGCCAAACGTGCGGGGAAATATCGCTGGCAACTGCTTTTGCAAACAGAAGCTCGCTCGGTAATGCAGAAATTGTTGATGAGCGCCAAACCTGCGATTTCAATGCTGCCATTGGCGAGTAAAGTTCGCTGGACTCTGGACATAGAGCCACAAGATTTAAGTTAATTTCGCCAGTTTAATGTGGGTTAAAATTGCGCACAGAATATGCTGTACTATATAAAGATTCTCTAATGTGATAAAAATCACGCTTGCAGTGCAATTTTTGTTAATTTGACCGTAACTTTCTAATTAGAAATGAATAGACTAACGGTACAATTTCTTCAGTGAATCGTTTTCGTTTTGTGAAATGTATTTTTCTCACTGGAAGGCTAGGTGTGTATCCCACAACTTATACGCCATTAACATAATTACAAAGGTGTTTAAGCGCAGTTTGCTTAAGCACAACAAAGGAATAGAAAAGAGGGCTATTTAACATGGCGACAATGAAGGATGTTGCCCAGCTTGCTGGCGTATCGACCGCGACGGTGTCGCGAGCTCTGATGAATCCTGAGAAAGTATCGTCTTCGACTCGCAAACGCGTAGAAGAAGCGGTTTTAGAAGCTGGCTATTCACCGAATTCTTTAGCAAGAAATCTGCGTCGAAATGAGTCCAAAACGATTGTTGCGATTGTTCCGGATATTTGTGACCCTTATTTCACCGAAATCATTCGTGGTATTGAAGATGCGGCAATGGAGCATGGATATCTTGTTTTGCTGGGCGATAGTGGTCAGCAAAAGAAACGTGAAAGCTCATTTGTTAACTTAGTCTTTACCAAGCAGGCCGACGGCATGTTGCTGTTAGGCACTGACTTACCATTTGATGTGAGCAAACCTGAGCAGAAAAATCTTCCGCCAATGGTGATGGCTTGTGAATTCGCACCAGAGCTAGAACTACCGACAGTTCACATCGATAACCTAACTTCGGCATTTGAAGCTGTAAACTATCTGACTCAACTTGGGCATAAGCGCATCGCTCAAATCTCGGGTCCTGAAAGTGCTACTCTTTGCCAATTCCGCCATCAAGGTTACCAGCAGGCATTGCGTAGAGCGGGCATCACTATGAATCCGACTTACACAACTTATGGTGATTTCACTTTTGAGTCGGGTGTGAAAGCTGTGCGTCAGTTGCTTTCGTTACCAGATGCGCCAACTGCTATCTTCTGTCACAACGACACTATGGCAATTGGTGCCATGCAGGAAGCTAAGCGCTTAGGTTTGCGTATTCCTCGTGACCTTTCTGTGGTCGGATTCGATGACATTCAGTTCTCGCAATACTGCGATCCACCGTTGACAACGATTTCTCAGCCTCGCTATGAGATTGGTCGTCAAGCTATGTTGATGATGTTGGAACTGTTGCGTGGGCATGACGTACAAGCGGGTTCTCGTTTATTAGAAACCCATTTGATTGTGCGTGAGAGTGCCGCTCCTCCTCGTTCCCACTAAAATTGATCACCTGAATGGCAGTGCGAAAGACAGTACTGCCGTGAATACTCTGTTAACTCGCTTTAAACTGCTTTAACATGTGGGCAGATTTTATAACTATTGAACATTTCCAGTGGCTAATAAAGATTATGTAAGACGCGGTCGTAGTCAGAAAAAGCAGGCCCCTAAAAAAACAACTGCTCGTCGTAAACCTTGGCGTAGTGGACTTATTGCAATCGTGTTAGTTGGACTTCTCGGTTACGGCTTATATACGTTAAGCAATGATCCAGAGCCGCCGAAACCAGTCGCGGTTAAGCCAGATCCAAAACCTGCTAAGCCAAAGAAAACAGAGACCATACCGCCTCCTCCAACAGAGAAGTGGGACTATGTGGATACTCTGCCAAAACGCGAAATTGAAGTGATACCGAAAGAGCAAGAAGTCTCAGATATCCCGTATATCATGCAGTGTGGTGCTTACAAGAATATGCAGCAAGCTGAAGCGCGTAAGCTCGATATCGCGTTCCAAGGGATCAATAGTAAAATTCGTAAGAAAGAAGACAGCAGTTGGTTCCGAGTGGTGTTAGGACCTTACAAATTTAAGCGTGATGCGGAACGTGATAAACACAAACTGCAACGCGCGAAGATCGAGCCTTGTGCCATTTGGAAAGAACAGCAGTAAATTCTTTCACTAAAAATTGACCAGCTAAAAATTGGAAGACGCCCAGTCAGTTAACGACAAAAGTTAGCAATGATCTGGGCGTTTTGCTTTCTCTCTCCCTTGATTTTTTTTCCTCTTATCCTCATATAACTTGCATCTCCATCGTGAAAATAATTAAGAGGCCCTCTCGTGACTACCATCGTATCTGTACGTCGTAACAATAAAGTTGTCATCGCAGGTGACGGGCAAGTATCGCTCGGCAATACAGTAATGAAAGGCAACGCGAAGAAAGTTCGTCGTTTGTACAACAACAAAGTATTAGCTGGTTTTGCAGGCGGTACAGCGGATGCGTTTACGCTATTCGAACGTTTTGAAAGCAAATTGCAAATGCACCAAGGTCATTTAACGAAAGCGGCTGTTGAGTTGGCGAAAGATTGGCGTAGCGATCGTGCCTTGCGTCGTTTGGAAGCGATTTTGGCGGTAGCTGATGAAACAGCATCGCTCATCATTACAGGTAACGGTGATGTTGTTCAGCCTGAGCATGATTTGATTGCGATTGGCTCCGGTGGCAATTTTGCACAAGCCGCTGCGATTGCATTGATTGAGAATACCGATTTAGACGCACGCTCAATTGCGGAAAAAGCATTAAACATTGCTGGCGATATTTGCGTCTTCACTAACCATCACCACACCATCGAAGAGCTGGAAATTCCACAAGAGCTCATCGCTAAAGACCAAGCATAAAACAGTGTGATTAGAATTAAAGGAATTCATTATGTCTGAAATGACTCCTCGTGAAATTGTTCATGAACTTAACCGCCATATCATCGGTCAAGATAAAGCTAAGCGCGCTGTAGCGATCGCTCTTCGTAATCGCTGGCGTCGTATGCAGCTTGAAGAGAGCTTGCGCGTAGAAGTAACACCAAAAAACATTTTAATGATTGGCCCTACAGGTGTCGGTAAAACAGAGATCGCTCGTCGTCTAGCGAAACTGGCGAATGCCCCTTTCATTAAAGTTGAAGCCACTAAATTCACCGAAGTGGGTTATGTGGGTAAAGAAGTTGAAACCATTATCCGTGACCTAACGGATGTGGCGGTAAAGCTGACTCATCAACAAGCGACTGAAAAAGTAAAATTCCGAGCTGAAGAGCTGGCAGAAGAGCGCATTTTGGATGCACTTCTTCCACCAGCACGTGACGCTTGGGGCAAAGCTGAACAAAGTGAAGAGAGTTCAAATACTCGTCAGGTTTTCCGTAAGAAATTACGCGAAGGTAAGTTAGACGACAAAGAAATTGAGTTAGACGTTGCTGTACCGCAAATGGGCGTGGAAATCATGGCGCCTCCAGGTATGGAAGAGATGACTAACCAGCTACAGGGTATGTTCCAGAACTTAGCGGGTAACACTAAGAAGAAACGTAAACTGAAAATCAAAGATGCCTTTAAAGCGTTAACGGAAGAAGAAGCGTCGAAGCTGGTTAACCAAGACGAGTTGAAAGAGCAAGCGATCTACAGCGTTGAAAACAACGGTATCGTGTTTATCGATGAAATCGATAAGATCTGTAAACGCGGTGAAGTGTCTGGTCCAGATGTTTCTCGTGAAGGTGTTCAACGTGACTTACTGCCTCTTATCGAAGGTAGCACGGTTTCTACTAAGCACGGTATGGTGCGTACAGACCACATCTTGTTCATTGCTTCAGGTGCATTCCAAGTGGCCAAACCGTCTGATCTGATCCCAGAGCTGCAAGGTCGTCTGCCAATTCGCGTCGAACTTGAAGCGCTTTCGAGTGATGACTTCAAACGCATTCTTACGGAACCAAAAGCGTCATTGACCGAACAATACATCGCTCTGATGAAAACAGAAGATGTGGATGTTGAGTTTACCGAAGACGGTATTAAACAAATCGCTGAAGCTGCGTGGCAAGTGAATGAAACTACCGAGAACATCGGTGCTCGCCGTCTGCATACTGTAATGGAGCGTCTGATGGACGAAATCTCATTCGATGCAACGGATAAGTCGGGTTCGTCACTAACCATTGATTCTACTTACGTGAAGAGCAAACTCGGTGATTTAGTTGCCGACGAAGACTTAAGTCGCTTCATCCTGTAAATCTCAAAAGCCCGCTGAAATCGAAGCGGGCTTTTTTACAATTCGCCATTTCTCGTTCTGAGCCAAGGGTGCTGAGCCCGCTGACACCGTATGCGCTTTGGGTATATACTGGCAACATTGTTTGAACTACTTAGCATAATCATGAATAACTCTCTGCAAATATGGTTTGATGCTGCGCGACCGAAAACACTTCCTCTCGCATTAGTATCGATTTTTACCGGAAGTGCTTTAGCTTTTTCTTCTGGACACTTCTCTTTGCCGATCGCTCTTCTGGCGCTGCTGACCGCGACTCTATTGCAGATTTTATCGAACTTAGCCAACGACTATGGTGATGCAGTAAAAGGGACTGATAACGAAAAACGTATCGGCCCGATGCGCGCTATACAGTCTGGTGCAGTGAGTTTGAGTGACATGAAGAAAGCCATTGCTATCAACGTATTTATGACGGTTGTGGCGGGATTGATGCTGGTTTTTTATGCTCTAGATAGTCTGCAAAGTATTCTTGCGTTTATTGGTTTAGGCGTGTTGGCAATGTTGGCGGCGATTGCTTATACCGTCGGAAACAAACCTTATGGTTATCTGGGACTAGGTGATTTATCGGTTTTCCTGTTCTTCGGTTTACTCGGGGTGTCTGGGACATATTTTCTTCACACTGGCAATATAGACTTGAGTCTGTTTTTACCGTCACTCGGTTGTGGTTTGATGGCGGTTGCGGTGCTTAATGTCAACAACATGCGAGACATCGAAAATGATGCTGAGTGTGGCAAACGCACGGTTCCTGTTCGTTTAGGGCAGATGAGAGCAAAGAAATATCACTTCCTGCTTTTATCCGGTGCGGTGATTGCTTTCGGTGCTTATCTCCTTATGCAAGGTAAGCCGCTGTGGATTAGCCTGCCTTTCTTACTCAGCCTGATTTTTGTGGCGAAACATGGACGAGATGTGTGGCAGAGTGAAAAGCCTGCACAGATCGCACCTATGCTACCTGTGATAGTAAAGTGTTCTTTGATTACTAACTTATTGTTTGTTGGCGTGGTTATCGCTCAAACTCTGACAAGTTAATTTGCGCTGTATCATTGCATTGGCTTCATCACCCGATATACTCGTTGGAAGACTTTTCGTAAAGAGAGCAAGGCTATGGAATACAACACCTCTGCACTATGTGATATCTACATCGATCAAGTTGATGTGGTAGAACCTATGTTTAGTAACTTTGGTGGTCGCGCATCGTTTGCAGGCCAAATCACAACAGTGAAGTGTTTTGAAGACAATGGGCTGATTCGTGAAACACTGGAGCAAGATGGTGTGGGACGTGTGCTGCTTATTGACGGTGGCGGTTCACTGCGTCGTGCTTTGATTGATGCTGAATTAGCTGCGCTTGCGGAAGAAAACGAGTGGGAAGGTATCGTTGTTTACGGTTGTGTCCGCGAAGTGGACGAACTGGAAGACATGAGCATCGGTATTCAAGCTATGGCTGCAATTCCAGTAGGCGCAAACAGCCAAGGTATTGGTGAAGTGGATGTGCCGGTGAATTTCGGCGGTGTAACCTTCCTGCCTGAAGACTACCTGTATGCCGACAATACTGGCGTAATTTTGTCTCAAGAGCCTCTAAACGTCGATCTTGATACTGAAGAAGACATAATTGAAGAAGATGATATTTTGTAATCTTCGACGATAAAAAAATCAGAGCCGATGCCCATGCATCGGCTTTGTTGTTTTACCGCTGAGCCCAACAGCGATAAAGATTTTAAGACGCTGAGTTTTCGCTTGGCGAAGCTTCAACGCAATGCGTTTTTCTCAGCCAAAGCGCGTAGAGATAGCCCAGTAATCCACCTGCTATGTTTCCTGCCGCAATCCCGATAAATAGCCCTTCAATGCCATAAATTTCAGAGCCTACCCAAGCCACAGGAAGTGTGAACACAAACAGACGCATGAAACTCCACTGGAATGCTTTAATTGGTAGATGAAGAGCATTTAGGGCAGAGATAAGCATCATCACTACCCCTTGGAAGCCGTAACTGAAAGGCACAACGAGCAGGTAGTGCCAGAGCAAATCCTGAACCGCTGCTTCTTGAGAAAACAGTTTTGAAAGTGGAATGCTTAGCGGCACCATCATGACGAATATCATCAGTTGGAAGAGCAGGGAAAACCGCAGACTGATGAATAGCCCTGCAAAACTTCGAGTGGGGTTATTCGCCCCCAGATTCTGCGCCATAAAAGGTGTCAGAGAGGAAGTCAGAGACATCAACACCAGAATCAGAATCGATTCAATGCGTTGTGCTGCACCGTAAGCCGCCACAGCCGCTGTGCCATGGCTGGAGAGCATCATCATGAGTAATGCCCCAGAGATTGGGTTCATTGCTGTTGAGAGCGCAGCAGGCGTCCCTATCTTTAAGATTTGATTCCAATCTTTGTGCAAACTCGGAAAATGCGGAACAGCGAGTAATTTCACTCGCTTAATCAGTACGTAGAAAGAGCAAATCAGAGCGCCCAGCCAAGAAAACGCACTTGAAATGGCGGCACCTTGGATTCCTAACTCAGGAAACGGCCCATAGCCAAAAATAAGCATAGGATCTAATACGCCGTTGATGATGCCTGCCAACATCATGATCTTCGCCGGCGTTTTGGTATCACCGGTTGCTCGTATGACGCTGTTTCCTGTCATAGGAACAACCAAAAGAGGGATGGTGAGATACCACACCTGCATATATTGCTCGATAAGCGGGATAAGATCTTGCTTTGCCCCGAGTAATAAGAACAGCGGCTCTATGGTGATAAAACCAATTGAAGAGGCGACGATAACTAAAACGACAGCCAGCAGAATGCCGTGGCTGGAGAAGCGGGCGGCATTGTTTGCTGAGCCTTGGCCGAGCAATCGTCCGATATTGGTGGATAGACCGATACCAATACCCATCGTAATACAGTTGACGATAAAGGTGACTGGAAAGGTGTAGCTGATCGCAGCCAGCGCCTCTGTACCCAGTAAAGAGATAAAAAAAGTATCGACAAGATTGAACATCAGTATCGCAACTAAGCCGAATATCATCGGTATCGTCATTTGACGCAATACTGTGGGAATGGGCGCAGAAAGCAGGCCGTGTTTATCGTGCATAGAGGCAGTGTTTATAGAGCATAGAGATAATAGGTTGGCGATAAAGTAGCTAGAATACTCGATCTTCGCCTGATGGACTACCCAAGTCTGGATAGACGTTTAAGGGATATGAAAAAGGCCAGCATTGCTGGCCTTCGATATTTGAATAAGCTTGAAATTAAGCTTTTGCTGCTGCAGCTGCTTTAGCGATAGCTGCGAAGCTCTTCGCGTCTAGAGATGCACCACCAACTAGAGCACCGTCGATGTCTGGTTGAGAGAAGTAAGCTTCAGCGTTTTCTGGCTTAACAGAACCGCCGTATTGGATGATTACTTGTTCAGCTACTGCTGCATCTTTCGCTGCGATTAGCGCGCGGATAGAAGCGTGGATGCGTTGTGCATCTTCTGCAGTTGCTGCTTTACCAGTACCGATAGCCCAGATTGGTTCGTAAGCGATGATTGCACCGTTTAGCGCTTCAACACCGTATGCATCGATAACAGCATTGATTTGACGAGCACATACAGCTTCAGTTTCGCCAGCTTCGTTTTGAGCTTCAGATTCACCGATACAGAAAACAGGTTTTAGGCCGTTCTCCTTTAGGAAAGCGAATTTCTTAGCAATGAACTCATCAGATTCGTTGTGGTACTCACGACGCTCTGAGTGACCGATGATGATGTGTGTAGCACCGAAATCTTTCAGCATCGCTGGAGACATATCACCAGTGAAAGCACCGCTGTTGTTTAGGTCAGTGTTTTGTGCACCTAGGATGATTTTGTTGCCACCTTCAGCGATTAGACGCTCAGCTAGATCGATGTAAAGCGCTGGTGGAGCGATAGCTACGTCAACACCCGTTACACCTTCAAGTTCAGCATTAAGGCCATTTAGCAGCTCAGTTACCATTGCTTTGCTGCCATTTAGTTTCCAGTTACCCATTACGACAGGACGACGCATAGAAAGATCTCCAATATCTAAAAAATGAAAGTCTATAAAAATATAAACGAAATGTGATTGCGACAGAATATAGCAGATAAAATTTAGCAAATCATGACTAGGGTCATGACTTTCTTGGATCTTGATAACTGCTTAGACCTCATTCGCCGTGATCCCTCTGACATAATCAGCGGTCTATACTCGGTTTTTACCCGTTACCTTGTTATTACTGAGAGTCAATTATAGTGGAAGATAAACAAAGGAAGTGACTATGCCCAATTTAGTGCTGGAGTACTCCAACTCCGCTGAAGAGCGAATAAATGTTCAGGGACTGCTTGAAGATTTACATCAAGTAGCATTAAACAGCGGACTTTTTGAGACAAGCTCAGTAAAATCCCGCACTTTACGATGTCACCATTGGTTGGTGGGTGATGTCGCGGATAGCGAAGATTTTATCCATGTTCAATTTGAGTTGCTTGAGGGGAGAACCCCTGCGCAAAAACGAGAATTATCACAACAACTCATGGATGTGCTGGTATCTCAGGCGAGTCATATCTACAGTTTGACGGTAGATATGCGTGATATGGATAAAGACTACTTTATGAAAGTCATTAACGGGTAACACTGATGCCAATAACCACTTTACTCTTTTCCTTCCAAGGCCGAATAGGACGCCAAACTTATTGGATTTGGAACTGTTGCTACTATGCCATGATCCTTGGCTTTGTTGTCGGTGTGAATCGGCTTTTTCCGGGATTGGCTTCGCTGATTTTACCGGTTTTTCTACTGCTGATATTGATTCCTGATTTAGCGATCACGGCCAAGCGTTGGCATGACAGAGACAAAAACAGTTGGTGGTTACTGCTGAATATTCCTTTGGTTATTGGTCGTATGAGTGTGCCTGTTGGCGCTAACGCTTTGACAGCCAACGAACCCATGTTGTATGAAACCATTATTTCTGTCGCCGCATTGATGTGTGGCTGCTGGATTCTGATTGAGTGTGGCTTTATGAAAGGCACTCAAGGTGACAACCGATTTGGCAAAGAGCCTGTTTAGTTTCAGCTGGAATAAACAACAAAAGGGAGCATAAGCTCCCTTTTATATTCTTAGTGTTTGGTTTTTAACGCCATTCTTCATCACTGTTACGTCTGAAAGGAATGACAACAGCCTGTTGTTGAGAAACTTCGCCTTCTAAGGCATCACGGAATTTCACCATTTGAATGGTCATTTCCCGCATCAAAATGACGTTAATGTGATTAGGGTTTTTGCACTGGCTTACAACTAAATCAATGTGACTTTGTTGTGCCCGTAATCTCTGTTGCATGTTCAGTGAAGCTGACGAAATCATCTCTTCACACATTTGGCGTTTGAATTGAGAGAAAGCCTCCGGATTTTGCTTTGCCAACGCAACGAGTTCGTCAAATGGAGGAAGTTCTTGTTGATATGGTTGCGACTGAGGTTGGGGCATAAAAGGCTCCTCTTCGATTCCCAACCCATTGAACCGCTGTGATGACCGATATGAGGGCAGGGAGAACAAATTAGTGATGAAATAATCAACACTATAAGCTTAAGCGAGGATTTTTAGCGTGGTGCGGGGAAAATCTCAATTCTCGAATTTAAGACAGATTTGCCAGTGTGAGCAGTCACTATGCTTTGGTGATGAGATAGGTACAGCGACGTTCACCTTGGATAATATGTTCTTGGCGATCGACCTGATAATCATGGCCTAACAAGTGCTGGAATATATTGAGTTCAGATTGACACAGATTTGGGCAACGGGTTGCGGCTTTGCAGATAGGGCAATGGTTTTCAATCAGCATAAAACCGTGCTCTGTTGTCTCAAGCTCCGCCATGTAACCTTCTCGCTCACGTAAGGTGACTAGAGCGTTCAGTTTTTCTTCGATATCCGTGAGATCAGCCAGTGCTTTTTTATACGTCGATAAGGTTTGAGCTTCTCGTTCTGCTGCTACTTTAGCGAGCCCTTCTTTGCCAAAGATATGCTCTACTGCGTCCATCACCTGAATGGTGAGTTCACTGTGCCTGTCGGCAAATTGATCGTGACCTTGTTTGGTTAAGGACCAGTGACGAGTGGGGCGACCGACTTTGACTTTCACATCATGAAACGACAAGATTCCGTCTTCTTCCAAACTTTGCAGATGTTGACGAGCGCCCATTGTGGTAATGGAAAGATCATCAGCAAGCTGTTTGGCAGTAACGGCACCTTCGCGTTTGATGGTGTGCAAAATCCTATCGATAGTTTTCATTATTTCCCTCTCTAGACACTGCTTATTATGAATTCAGTTCTTAATAAAGCAAATTATTTACTATGCTCCTGACTTCTATGCTTTCGACTTCGGCTGATTTTGGCTGGTCATTATTTTCGGTTGTTTTCATCTGCCCGTTTTTATCGCAGGGAATTTCTTATCGGGTGCCAGCACCGAGGGTAGTTAGAGTACTTCTCCATTGAATCGTTAATTTCGTCACATTTTTTTCGCGTTTGCCCCTTGGGTTATCATCGAGTATCCCCCACATATCATTCACAAGCTGTTTGGGTCTGGTGACCCATTTATTAATCAGTGTTTATTAACCAAATGGAAATCTAATCAGGAGAGACGACCGATGAATATTCGTCCATTACATGATCGAGTTATCGTTGAACGCCAAGAAGTTGAATCTAAGTCTGCTGGTGGCATTGTTCTTACTGGTTCTGCTGCGGAAAAATCAACGCGCGGTAAAGTGCTTGCTGTCGGTAAAGGCCGCATTCTAGAAAACGGTACAGTTCTTCCACTGGACGTAAAAGTTGGCGATTCTGTGATTTTTGCTGAAAGCTACGGCACTAAATCAGAAAAGATCGACGGCAAAGAAGTTCTTATTCTGTCTGAAAGCGACATTCTAGCAATCGTTGAGTAATTGCTCTGAGCTCTTATGTTCTGAAAAGAACTAAAAGTTCGCTCTATCATTTATCAATAAACGAATTCTTAAGAGGAAATACAACATGGCTGCTAAAGACGTAAAGTTTGGCAATGACGCACGTGTAAAAATGCTGGAAGGTGTAAACATTCTAGCTGACGCTGTAAAAGTAACTCTTGGCCCTAAAGGTCGTAACGTAGTTCTAGACAAATCTTTCGGTGCACCAACTATCACTAAAGATGGTGTATCTGTTGCTCGTGAAATTGAATTGGAAGACAAATTCCAAAACATGGGCGCACAAATGGTTAAAGAAGTTGCATCTCAAGCAAACGATGCAGCGGGTGACGGTACAACAACTGCAACTGTACTAGCACAATCTATCGTAAACGAAGGTCTTAAAGCGGTAGCTGCGGGTATGAACCCAATGGATCTTAAGCGCGGTATCGATAAAGCGGTAACAGCAGCGGTTGAACAACTAAAAGCGCTATCAGTACCATGTGCAGACACCAAAGCGATTGCACAAGTAGGTACTATCTCTGCTAACTCAGATTCAAGTGTGGGTAACATCATTGCTGAAGCAATGGAAAAAGTGGGCCGCGACGGTGTTATCACTGTTGAAGAAGGTCAAGCACTTCAAGACGAACTAGACGTTGTTGAAGGTATGCAATTCGACCGTGGTTACCTATCACCTTACTTCATCAACAACCAAGAAGCGGGCAGTGTTGATCTAGACAACCCATTCATCCTATTGGTTGATAAGAAAGTTTCTAACATCCGTGAACTTCTTCCAGTTCTTGAAGGTGTTGCAAAAGCTTCACGTCCACTGCTAATCGTAGCTGAAGATGTTGAAGGTGAAGCACTAGCGACTCTAGTTGTGAACAACATGCGCGGTATCGTGAAAGTAGCTGCGGTTAAAGCGCCTGGTTTCGGTGACCGTCGTAAAGCTATGCTACAAGACATCGCTATCCTAACTGGCGGTACTGTGATTTCTGAAGAGATTGGCCTTGAGCTAGAAAAAGCGGTTCTTGAAGATCTAGGTCAAGCTAAGCGCGTGACTATCACTAAAGAAAACACAACGATCATCGACGGTGCTGGTGAAGAAGACGCGATCAAAGGTCGTGTATCTCAAATTCGTCAACAAATCGAAGAAGCAACTTCAGACTACGACAAAGAGAAACTACAAGAGCGCGTTGCTAAACTAGCTGGCGGTGTTGCAGTAATCAAAGTTGGTGCTGCTACTGAAGTTGAAATGAAAGAGAAGAAAGACCGCGTAGAAGACGCTCTACACGCGACTCGCGCAGCGGTTGAAGAAGGTGTTGTAGCAGGTGGTGGTGTTGCACTTATCCGTGCAGCTTCAATGCTAACTGAGCTTACTGGTGACAACGAAGAGCAAAACGTGGGTATCCGCGTAGCACTTCGTGCGATGGAATCACCAATTCGTCAAATCGTGAAGAACGCGGGTGATGAAGAGTCTGTAGTTGCAAACAACGTTAAAGGCGGCACAGGTAACTACGGTTACAACGCGGCAACGGGTGTTTACGGCGATATGATTGAAATGGGTATCCTAGATCCTACTAAAGTAACTCGTAGCGCACTTCAGTTCGCAGCATCAGTGGCTGGTCTAATGATCACAACAGAAGCTATGGTAACTGAGAAACCTAAGTCAGAAGGTCCAGCGATGCCAGATATGGGCGGCATGGGCGGTATGGGAATGATGTAATTCCCTGTGCTGACTAGACCTTATCGTTGAGGTCGAGCATAGATACTTTAAAGGCAGAATGTGCTATGGCATGTTCTGCCTTTTGTTTATTCTGCCATTTTGTTTTACAGAATTTGTTTATCCATACTTGTCTATCATCCCTTCTTTCTAACTGCCCTAGTACGAAAAGATCTTAATTTATTCCTTGTTATAACGCCGTTTTATATGAGATTTAGTCCATGTTTTTGTTCATATATTGTCCAAAAAACGAGATTTATTCCAAACAAATAAAATGACGATCTCTTTTTTATAAAACGATGGTTTATAAATGTAAGCAATAATAAAAACCCTACTAGGAGCACTCCTAATGAAAAAAACTTACTTAGCTATTGCTATGATGACCACGCTTGCTGGTTGTAGCAGTGTTTCAACTTTGCCTGCTGATTCTTTCCAAGCCACTGGTTGGGCGACGGTTGACGGCGCTGTCACTGGTGGTGAAGGAGCGAAAGCTGAAAATGTTTACGTGGTCGAGACACGTGCACAATTAATTGAAGCTCTTTATGGCAGTGTGGACGCGAATTTAAATAATCCAGCAAGTGACGTTCCTAAAATCATCTATATCAAAGGCACTATCGATTTAACTGCGAATGCTGAAGGTCAATCTATGTCTGGTTCTGATTTCATGGCGAAGTGTGCTGATGAAACTGGCTACAGCGATTACGACACTTTCTACAATGCCTACCGTGCAGCATATGACCCAGCGGTATGGAATAAACAAGATCTTGCCAAGAATGGTCGCCCACCTAAGGTGAATGGTCCTTTAGAAGATGCGCGTGATTGCTACCAAAAAGCTCAGGCGGATTACACTGTACTGCGTGTTGGTTCGAATACTTCTATCTTAGGTGTTGGTAACGATGCTCATATCAAGTTCGGTACACTGCGTCTGGGTACTGCAGGTAAAGAATTGGTGAAGAACATCATCATTCGTAACATCGAATTCTCTGATTCGTTTGATTTCTTCCCACAATGGGATCCTCAGGATTCATTCCGTATTAACAAGAAAGAATTTGGTCAAGGTAACTGTAGTGACAAGTTTGTAAGCGATACGGTAAACCCTTACGGTTGTACTAGTGCAGAAGGCGGCCGCTGGAACTCAGAATACGATTTAATTGCGATTGATAACGCTCAGCAAGTATGGATTGACCATAACACGTTTAGTGATGGTGAGCGTACCGATGACCAGTTCCCACCAGTATGGGAAGCTCCGTACAACATCAAAGAGCAAAAAGTGCAGCATCACGATGGTCTCGTGGATATTACTAATGCAGCAACGAAGATTACTGTTTCATACAACGTCTTCAAGAATCACGATAAGACCAACTTGTTAGGTGGTAGCGACAAGCCAAATGCTGAGATTGGCTATGGTCCTGGCGCAATTGATGTTACGTTCCACCACAACATTTGGGATAACACAGGTCAGCGTATGCCTCGTCTACGTTTTGGTCGTGTTCACTCTTACAACAACTATTTCAACCTGAATGCTACAGCGGGTAAAGAAGCAGGCAAATACGGCATGATGGACGCGGTAATTTTAGGTACTGCTGCGAAAATCTATGCAGAAAACAACGTGTTTGACATTAAAAACGATGGTGAAGGTACGTTCGAACACAAGATCATCGGTTACTACTCTCGCACTAACAATCAAGAGCGTTGTGTAAAAACCGGTGATTTTGAAGAAGCAGCTTGCGGCACCTATTTCTTTGCTGAAGGTAACTTAGCTAACGGCGCGGCAATTGACCTAAATGCAATTGCTCAGAAAAACCAAGCATCATCTGGCAGCAATGCCGAGCTGACATTGTTAGATCCATCTGATGCGAATGTGTTTTGGTTACCTAAGAACACTTATCAGTACCAAGCAGATGCGGCAGAAAGCGTGAAAGACAATCTGCTGAAAAATGCCGGTGCTGGTAAATTAAATATCAAGCACTAAGCCTTTAGTTAGTGAGATAAAAATGGATGCGTTAAGCATCCATTTTTTTATGCTGTTTGAACTTGCTCAGACTTTCGGATAACTAGAAATTAACCGCTAAGTTATGCACTATAAACATTCGTTTTCCAAGGAAGGTTACTATGCAAATTCAACAGCTTAAACACCAAACAGAATCAGTATCTTTAGTGATAGATAACTGGCAACTGCAAGCTGGAGAACATTGGGGCATGTTTTCAACTCATAGCCATGCAGCGTCGCTACTAGTGCGAGTGCTGAGTGGCGAGTTGCAACCTCAGCAAGGTAAGGTCTCTGATCTTCCCGAAAAAATTGCCTGTGTCTCTTTGCATGAGCAGCAACGCTTGCTGGATTTAGAGCTGGAAAAAGATGACACCGATTTTATGGATCGTATTGACTACGGTTCAACGGTGGAAGAGCTGGTGGCAGAAGCAGGTTGTACTGGTGATGAACTTGAGTCGTTATTAGCGACAACGGATTTATTAGCCATCAGAACTCGTGGATTTCGTCAGCTTTCCACAGGAGAAACACGCCGGGTGATGCTAGCCCGTGCGCTCGCGTTGAAGCCACAAATGATGATCTTAGATGAGCCTTATTCCGGTTTAGACATTGCTCACCGTCAGCACCTTTCCGAGCTGTTACAGCAGTGTTCGAACCATATTCAACTGGTCATCATCACATCCCGTGAAGACGAGTTACCATCTTTTATTACGCATGTGGCCTTGTTTGACGAGCAGAAACTTGCTCAAACATTAAGTCGTGAAGAGTGGCTGAACCACCCAGTGATGGCGCAGATGCTGGCGTTATCTGAGCAAAAGAGTGATGCAATGTTCGAGCTTCTGCAAGCGCACCAGTCACAGCATCAATACCCAAATCCGTTGGTCATTATGAATGACGTCACGGTGGAATATGTGGATGCCAAAATCTTTTCAGGTGTGAATTGGCAGATTGAGCAGGGGCAGCATTGGCAAGTGCGAGGTCCTAACGGCTGCGGGAAAAGCACGCTACTTGGGCTAATTCTTGGGGATCATCCTCAGTGTTACAGCAATGATGTGACGGTATTGGGCATGAAACGAGGCAGCGGTGAAACTATCTGGGATGTGAAACGTCACATTGGTGTAGTTTCTTCGGCTTTGCATCTTCAATATCGAGTCAATTGTACTGCTCTCGAAGTGTTGATTTCAGGATTCTACGACTCAATTGGTCTCTATCAGCAGCCGAGCAAAAAAGAGATTCTGTATGCACGCGAGTGGTTGCAGCTTTTAGAAATGAGTCAGTTTGAAAAAGTGGGTTTTCGAAATCTGGATTACGGACAGCAGCGACTGCTGTTAATTGGTCGAGCCTTAATCAAACAGCCCGCACTACTGATTTTGGATGAACCTTATCAAGGGTTGGATTTCCTCAACCGAAAGTTAGTGTTCAAAGCGCTAAATCGCATAGCTTCTGCAAATATCAGCCAGTTGCTATATGTGACTCATCATGAAGAAGACGCGCTAGACGCAATCCATCACTTTGTGGATTTTGTTGCTCAACAAGGTGAGGGATACCGAGTCAATATTTACTCGAATCAGCCATAACTCCCAGAAAAAAGCGTTGCCTGAGCAACGCTTTTCAATGGTTAGTGACGACGTCTGAGTTTCTGGTGTACGCCACGACGCAGACTGTGGAAGGTGTTTTCTGCCTTATCAACGCCGTAAAGCACACTAAGTGCAAGAAAAGTAATGACGACAGACTGTGTTAAGTAGCCCAAACCGATCATTAGCCCTAAGGCTGCCAATACCCAGATAACTGCTGCAGAGGTAACGCCGTGAATTTTACCATCCAGCGTCATCATCACTCCCGCTCCTAAAAAGCCGACACCAGTGATGATTTGCCCAAGCACGCGAGCTTGGTCAAGGGTATTCGGGGACAGAGACACCGCCATCGCCATGAAAAAGTAAGTGCCGGAAATAATCAGTATCGAGGTGCGGATACCTACTGGCTTTCCTCGCGTTTGACGCTCGATACCGATAAGCAAGCCGTTGATCATACAGCAAAGTAAAGCGGACCATTGGAATGGCCCAAGATCGAAAATAGAATCCAAAGTTAGCATGGCAGCCTCAATGCATATAGGCGTGAAGAAGCGCAGTATGCAGTGAATCTGGCTTGCGATCTAACAAAAGCTTTTATGGGCTAGATAATCAATATCTATAGAACTACTCAAGATGTAAATCGAGCGGCGTTTTACTGCTTCGTCCGCCTATCTCGCGAGTTAGCTTAGGTACTAAATAACCCGAAACTCGTTCTATAACTCCAGCCATAATTGTTTTGGCTGCTTGGTCATCAATAAAGAAGTGAGCTGCGCCCTGCACTTTATCCAACACATGAATGTAGTAAGGCAATATTCCTGCATCAAACAGGCTTTCACTGAGATCTACCTGAGCTTCGACCGAGTCGTTTACCCCTTTTAACATCACTCCCTGATTGAGTAGAGTCACGTTAATGGCACGCAGGCGAGCCATTTGCTGTTTTAGCTCAAGGTTGATTTCATTAGCATGATTGATGTGAGTGACAAGTATCACTTGCAATCGGGTCTGAGCCAGAGTGTCTACCAGCTCATCGGTAATACGCGCAGGGATAACCACAGGCAGGCGAGAGTGAATACGCAGACGCTTGATGTGAGAGATCGCCGCGATCTTGTCGAACAGCCAAGTCAGTTCGTGATCCTTTGCCATTAACGGATCGCCGCCAGAGAGAATGACTTCATTCAGTTCAGGATGCTTGGCAATGTAATCCAAGCTCTGCTGCCAAACCGATTTGGTACCTTTGTTGTCTTCGTAAGGAAAATGACGACGGAAACAGTAACGACAGTTAATAGCACAGCCACCTTTCACGATCATGAGCGCGCGGTTGCGGTATTTATGCAGTAATCCGGGGATGTCGTTGTTCTGCTCTGAAAGGGGGTCGTTTGAATAACCTTGGTGTACTTCAAACTCTTCGCTCAATGGCAATACTTGGCGCAGTAAAGGATCGTGCGGGTTGCCTTTTTCCATTCTGCTGACAAAACTTTGCGGTACTCGCTGGGCAAATAATTTGCGCGCAGCAAACCCGTCCTGCCAAGGTGTAGGATCAATACCCAGCTCGTTGAGCAATTGAGTGGGATCTGAGATAGCATTTGCTAGTTGTTTGATCCAGTTTTGCTCAACAGAATCGACTTTTCGGGTTATGATGTGCGGCATTAATTTTAACTCGAAGAATGTAAGAGGAAATATGGCTACTGTTAGCACGAATGAATTTAAAGGCGGTCTTAAAATTATGCTTGATAATGAGCCTTGTGTCATTCTCGAAAACGAGTATGTAAAACCGGGCAAAGGTCAGGCTTTCAACCGTGTAAAAATCCGTAAACTGCTTTCTGGCAAAGTTCTAGAGAAAACTTTTAAGTCTGGTGACTCTGTAGAAACTGCGGACGTAGTAGATATCGACCTAGATTATCTATATTCAGATGGCGAATTCTACCACTTTATGAACAACACCACGTTCGAACAAATTGCAGCAGACGTTGCAGCTGTTGGCGAAAACGCTAAGTGGTTGGTAGAAAACAATACTTGTACTCTGACACTTTGGAACGGTAACCCAATTTCTGTTACTCCACCAAACTTCGTTGAGTTAGAAGTGACTGAAACAGATCCAGGTCTGAAAGGCGATACTCAAGGCACAGGCGGTAAACCAGCAACACTCGTTACCGGTGCAGTTGTACGTGTACCTCTTTTCATCCAAATCGGTGAAGTAGTGAAAGTGGATACTCGTAGTGGCGAATATGTAAGCCGCGTTAAGTAAATATTGCTGTAGTTTGTACGAAAATTTCTATTACAAATTATTGAATATAAAAAAGACCAGCTATATCAGCTGGTCTTTTTGTATGTGTTATAGCTGGCCTTGGTTTCAATAAGCCAGCTATATTTCCACTACAGCATTAGCATTCCAATAAACACGACTGCAAGCAGTGTGATGAATCCAGCAAATGCATAACAAGCAATTTTGCCAATAATGCCTGTATGGAATTTTAGGTCGTGCATACCGTGGTGAACACGGTGCATCGCATGCCACATTGGCAGCGCTAGCGTACCAATGATGAACAGTGCACCGATAATGCTGGTCGCAAAGCCGGTGACACGTTCATAACTCAGTGCTTCTGCATCAATAATGCCTAGCGGAACCAAGATACCTAATACGAATACAGTGATCGGTGTAATCATAGCGAACCATGTACCGCCAGCACCAAACAGTCCCCACCATACGGGTTCATCTGAACGTTTTGGATTGGTATTAATCACAATAAGCTCCTTACACCACAATCAGAACAATAAGTGAGATGAAGGCAACTGCTGCCCACTGACTCAATACAATGATCTTCTTATCAAGCAATTTACCCTTGATGCGGATTGGCATCACCTGAGGCATCATGCTGAAGAAGGTTTGTGCATGAAATAGGCTACCCGCTAACGCAACAATGTTAATCGCGATAACGATTGGGTTTGCCATGAATTCAAGCCATGTATTCCAAGCTTCAGGACCTTTTACCAATGATCCTAGACCTACGGTCAGGAACAAGGTGAAAAGAATGAGCGGTAGAACCGTCGCTTCACGTACCATGTAAAAACGGTAGAAAGGATGATCTTTCCACCAAGTACGTTTCATCTGACGAACATAAGGTTTACGGTTACTCATCCTTAGCCCTCCACTTTGTTTGTTGAACCATCTGGTTTCAACATTGCAATCACGAAGTCCATTGACGATTCCACTTTACCTTGGTTCACCGCCGCCGCTGGGTCGACATGTTTTGGACAAACTTCAGAACAGTAGCCAACAAAAGTACAGCCCCATGCACCATTCTCACCATTGATAAGCTTCATACGCTCTGCTTTACCATGGTCACGAGAATCAAGGTTGTAACGATGAGCCAAAGTCAGTGCCGCTGGACCGATAAATTCAGGGTTAAGACCGAACTGAGGACACGCCGCATAGCACAGACCACAGTTGATACAGCCTGCGAACTGTTTGTAGCGAGCCATCTGCTCAGGCGTTTGGTTATTTGGACCATCTTCAGGTGTACGATCATTACCAATGATGTAAGGCTTGATTGCTTCAAGACGTTCGATAAACGGTGTCATATCAACAATCAGGTCTTTTTCAATCGGGAAGTTTGCTAATGGCTCGATTTTTAAACCATTTGGGTAGTCGCGAAGGAAACTCTTACATGCCAGTTTAGGCACGCCGTTCACCATGATGCCGCATGAACCACAAATCGCCATACGGCAAGACCAGCGGTATGAAAGCTCTTTATCTAAGTGATCTTTCACGTAACCAATAGCATCAAGTACTGACATTGTTTCATCGAAAGGTACTTCAAAGCCTTGCAGATGAGGTTCTGCATCTTTTGCTGGGTCGTAGCGTAAGATCTCTACTTTTTGAATACGATTTGCCATTACTGTTGATCCTCCGCACTTACGCCAGCTTCTTTCGCCGCTTCTGCTGCTGCAGCTTTTTCAGCCGCTTCACCGTAAAGTCGAGCTTTAGGTTGAGACTTAGTGATAGTCACTGGGCTGTAATCGATCTTCGGTGCATTGCCGTTGGTGTAGAAAGCAAGTGAGTGTTTTAGGAAGTTTTCATCATCACGTTCGGTACAACCATCGTCTAAACGTTGGTGAGCACCACGAGACTCTTTACGTAGCAGCGCTGAATGAACCATAGCTTCTGCAACTTCTAAACCGTAGCCGACTTCAATCGCATAAAGCAGATCAGTGTTGAACACTTTTCCTTTGTCTCTAATACTGATTTTTTTGTAGCGTTCTTTTAGCTCAGCAAGTTTAGCAATGGTCTCTTGCATCAAGTCTTCTTGACGGTAGATACCACAACCCGCTTCCATGGTGTGACCCATTTCAGTACGAATATCCGCCCAGTTTTCATCGCCTTCTTGGTTTAGAAGAGCTTGAATACGGCCTTCTATCGCTTGAACTTGCTCTTCAATCGCTTTGTCATTCCAGCCTTTAAATTCTTCTGCACGTTTCACTGCATGTTCACCAGCAACGCGACCAAATACCACGAATTCAGCCAGTGAGTTTGAACCAAGACGGTTTGCACCATGAAGACCAACTGACGCACATTCACCAACCGCAAACAGCCCGCTAATACGAGTTTCACATTGACCATTAGTTTCAATACCACCCATGGTGTAGTGAACCGTTGGACGAATTGGAATAGGCTCTTTGGCTGGGTCTACGTTTACGTACGCTTTTGCTAGCTCACAAATGAACGGCAGACGTTCTTGAAGATACTCTTCACCTAAGTGGCGTAAGTCGAGAAGCACCACATCACCTAATGGGTGTTTGATGGTGTTACCTTTTTGCTGTTCGTGCCAGAAAGCTTGTGAAACTTTGTCACGAGGACCCAGTTCCATGTATTTGTTTTTCGGCTGACCCACAGGTGTTTCTGGACCCATGCCGTAATCTTGCAGGTAACGGTAACCGTTCTTATTGACGATGATACCGCCTTCACCACGACAACCTTCGGTCATCAGAATACCAGTGCCTGGCAGACCGGTTGGGTGGTACTGAACGAATTCCATGTCACGCAGTGGCACGCCGTGGCGATACGCCATTGCCATACCGTCGCCAGTTACAATGCCACCGTTAGTGTTACAGTGATAAACACGGCCCGCGCCACCTGTTGCTAATACAACCGATTTCGCTTTGATGAGAACTAATTCACCTTCAGACATATGAATGGCAACAAGTCCTTGAACTTCGCCATCAACAACCAAAAGGTCGACAACGAAATACTCATCAAATCGTTTGATCTGAGGATACTTAATTGAAGTTTGGAAGAGTGTATGTAGCATGTGGAAGCCAGTTTTGTCGGCCGCGAACCAAGTACGCTCGACTTTCATACCGCCAAAACGACGAACGTTAACTTCGCCATTTTCTTTACGGCTCCATGGGCAACCCCATTGCTCCATTTGAATCATTTCGCGAGTGGAATTTTTTACAAAATATTCCACAACATCCTGTTCACATAGCCAGTCGCCCCCACCAACGGTGTCGTTGAAGTGGTTGTCTAGGCTATCTTCTTCCTTGATAACTGCTGCGGAACCGCCTTCAGCGGCTACCGTGTGAGAACGCATCGGATAAACTTTAGATATCAGGGCAACTTCTAGGTTTGGGTTCGCTTCAGCTGCTGCAATTGCAGTACGAAGACCCGCACCACCTGCGCCGATGACTGCGATATCTGTGGTAATTGTCTGCACAGTTATCCTCCAGTGTATTGTATGTTGATGATGAGCTTTGGTGCTCATTCCTCGTTATATTGGGTGGTTTTCCGGTGAACGCTAAAGGATTGTCGCGCCTCCGAATCAAACCAAATCCACTTATAAAGTGGTAGGCTCAGTTTAGGAGAGGTCAAGGATGAAAAAATTGATTCTGTTGGGTTTTTGCTTCGGTAGTGCAAACATAAGCATACAAATTTTATCTTGTGTGATTAGAGTCACGTTTAGGTTTTGTATTTTGGCTCGAAAAGGTAAAATCTGTTCAATCCTGATTATGTGAATAACCAAATGAATAAGTCTGACTGGATGCCAACCGCATCGATAGAGCAACTGCAGCAACGTGCACAACTTTTAGCGTCAATACGTCATTTTTTTGCACAAAGAGATGTACTGGAAGTGGACACACCTGCAATGAGTCACGCTACGGTGACGGATATCCACTTGCATACCTTTCAAACGGAGTTTGTTGGTCCTGAGTACGCCAACGGAAGCCGCCTGCATCTAATGACAAGCCCTGAATTTCATATGAAGCGATTGCTGGCAGCAGGAAGTGGCTCTATTTATCAAATCAACAAAGCGTTTCGTAACGAAGAGAATGGTCGTTATCACAACCCGGAGTTCACTATGCTGGAGTGGTACCGTGTTGGTTTTAACCATCATGACTTGATGGATGAAATGGATGACCTGTTGCAAATGGTATTAAAAGTGGGCGCTGCAGAGCGTATGACATACCAAAATGCATTTTTAACAGCATTAAAGGTTTGTCCGCTTGAAGGTTCTATGGCTGAGCTGAAAAAAGTGGCTGCGCGATTAGGTTTAAGTGACATTGCTGAGCCAGAAGAAGACAGAGACACTTTATTGCAGCTTCTGTTCAGTATTGGTGTCGAACCGCACATCGGGCAGCAAGTACCAGTATTTGTTTACGACTTCCCTGCATCTCAAGCGGCATTAGCGAAAATTAACCCGCACGATCCTAGAGTTGCAGACCGTTTTGAGGTCTATTTTAAAGGGATTGAACTGGCAAACGGATTTCATGAGCTGGACAACGCGAAAGAACAGTTAGCGCGTTTTGAGCAAGATAACCGTAAGCGATTGCAGATGGGATTAGAGGAACAACCTATCGACTATCATCTGATAGCCGCTCTAGAGGCGGGGCTGCCAGAATGCGCCGGTGTTGCTTTAGGCATTGATCGTTTGATTATGTTGGCCTTGGGTGAGGACCATATTGATAAAGTGACAGCATTTCCCTTCCCACGAGCGTAGTTCGCTTCACATTGCCTTAAATGTGGGGAAAGAAGCTGAAACCATGACACATGCCAAGGATTATACGTGGTAACTACTCGCCTCAGGCGTTTAACCTCGTTATACTCCTTGTCTGATTTTGAACCACCATTTTTTGATATACAACGGTAAGAGCGCAGGACATGCAAGAATACATTCAGTTTTTCCAACAAAATATGATCCTCTCACTAGCTTGGGTCGGTATCTTAGTTGCGTTGATTTTTAATATTTATAAATCTGCAACAGCAACATACAAAGAGCTCACTGCACCAGAAGTGACTCAGCTTTTAAACCGCGAGAATGGTGTTGTTGTCGATATTCGTGCGAAAGACGAATTCAAACGTGGTCACATTACTGACGCACTTCACATTTTGCCGACTGATATCAAAGCGAATAACTTTGGTCCGCTTGAAAGTCATAAATCTGACCCAATCATTGTGGTATGTAAGATGGGACAAACTGCTCGTGAAAGTGCAGCTTTACTTACTAAAGCTGGTTTTGAGAACGTAAGTGTTCTTAAAAATGGCATTACAGGCTGGGTTGATGCAAAACTTCCGCTTGTTCGTGGTAAGAAATAACACCCATAACCGATTTGAAATACTGCCTTAAATGGCAGTATTTGATTGAAAGAGAAGTGATGTTTTACACGTATTTTTCTGGAACATATTTAAGTAATGTCTCAGCCTCGTGATTCAGAACGTTCTCGGTTAGTCTCAGGGTATCAACCTTGACCGGAATTTATCAGTATTAAGGATTTAAAAATGGCTGAAGCAGCAACACAAGACGCACAACAAAACTTCGCAATTCAACGTATTTTCCTAAAAGATGTTTCTTTCGAAGCGCCAAACTCTCCAGTAATGTTCCAAAAAGAATGGAACCCAGATGTAAAATTGGACCTGGACACTCAAAGCCGTGAACTGGGTGAAGGCGTTTACGAAGTGGTTCTACGTTTAACAGTTACTGTTAAGAATGCTGAAGAAACAGCTTTCCTATGTGAAGTTCAACAAGGCGGTATCTTCACTGTTGAGAACATGGAAGCGGGTCAACTAGCTCATTGCCTAGGTGCATTCTGCCCGAACATTCTATTCCCATACGCGCGTGAAACTATCTCTAGCCTAGTGGTTAAAGGTACTTTCCCTCAACTGAACCTAGCACCAGTTAACTTTGATGCATTGTTCATGAACTACCTACAACAGCAAGCTGCTGGTCAAGGTACAGAAAGCGCTGACGCTTAAGGCAATAGCGGTTTAAATATGTAGCCATTCGTGGCAATGAATGCACAGCGTACTTGATGAGTACGATGTGCATTTTTATTTTGACCCAAGCTCAGTCAAATCATTGGCTTGATCCTAAGTAGGATTGGCATATTGGGCTTTGGGTATAAAATTAGTGTTAACAAACGATTATTCATCGGGCGGAACAATGACAGACGCACAAGTAAATAATGCTTACGGTAAAACAGTATCCATGACAGTTATTGGTGCTGGCTCTTACGGAACCTCTTTGGCAATTTCATTAGCACGTAATGGCGCTAACATTGTTCTTTGGGGGCACGAAGAAGAGCACATGGCTAAATTACAGGCTGATCGCGCTAACCAAGCGTTTTTACCGGGTATTGATTTCCCTGACTCTTTGATTGTTGAATCTGATTTGAAAAAAGCAGTGGAAGCGTGTCGTGATCTGCTGGTGGTTGTTCCGAGCCATGTGTTTGGTATTGTACTGAACAGCTTAAAGCCGTATTTGCGTCCTGACACTCGATTGTGTTGGGCAACCAAAGGTTTGGAGCCAAAAACAGGCAGACTGCTACAAGATGTTGCTCATGATGTGATTGGTGATAGCCACTCATTAGCTGTGTTATCTGGGCCAACGTTTGCCAAAGAACTGGCTATGGGTATGCCGACCGCTATCTCAGTGGCGTCCCCAGATGCGCAATTTGTGAAAGATCTGCAAGAGAAAATCCACTGTAGTAAAACTTTCCGCGTCTATGCAAACAGCGACTTTATTGGTATGCAGCTTGGCGGCGCAGTGAAGAACGTTATTGCGATCGGTGCGGGGATGTCGGATGGTATTGGCTTTGGTGCCAATGCGCGTACAGCACTGATTACTCGTGGTCTTGCTGAAATGACTCGCCTAGGTATTGCGTTAGGCGCTGAAGCTGAAACCTTTATGGGTATGGCTGGTTTAGGTGACTTAGTGTTGACCTGTACTGATAACCAGTCACGAAATCGTCGTTTTGGTCTAGCGTTAGGTCAAGGTAAAGATGTCGATACTGCTCAAGTGGAAATCGGCCAAGTGGTTGAAGGTTATAGAAATACCCAAGAAGTGTGGGCGCTTGCTGAGCGTATGGGTATTGAAATGCCTATAGTTGAACAAATTTATCAAGTATTGTATCAAGGGAAGGATGCACGCTTAGCCGCTCAAGATTTGCTTGCGCGAGACAAAAAAGCGGAACGTTAACCTTGTATCACGGGTCAGGATCTCACTCGATATTACTATAAATACAGACCTGACTTTGAATGAACGTCCGGGACACATAAACCAATGAAATTGTGCGAAAAAGAGAAAGTTTGGCAGACCATCGTTAAGGAAGCTCGCGAACAGTCTGAACAGGAGCCAATGCTCGCCAGCTTCTATCATGCAACCATCATTAAGCATGATAGTTTGGCCTCGGCATTGAGCTACATTCTTGCAAACAAATTGAACACTGCTTCAATGCCTGCAATGGCAGTGCGTGAAGTGGTTGAAGAAGCCTTTGCTGCTGATCCTAGTATTACGGAATCTGCTGCGTGTGATATTTGTGCGACCGTTAACCGTGACCCAGCGGTATCGATGTACTCAATGCCACTGCTTTACCTCAAAGGTTATCACGCGTTGCAAGGATACCGAGTGGCTAACTGGCTTTGGAAACAAGGCCGCGTGGCGCTGGCTACTTACCTGCAAAACCAGATTTCTGTCGCTTGCCAAGTGGATATTCACCCAGCAGCGCGTATTGGTCGAGGCATCATGCTTGACCACGCAACGGGGATTGTCATTGGTGAAACGGCTGTGGTTGAAAATGACGTTTCTATCCTTCAAGACGTCACCCTTGGTGGTACAGGTAAAGAGTGCGGTGACCGTCATCCGAAAATCCGCGAAGGTGTGATGATTGGTGCGGGTGCGAAAATTCTGGGCAACATTGAAGTGGGCGAAGGGGCGAAAATTGGCTCGTGCTCGGTAGTGCTTCAAGCGGTTCCTCCACATACGACTGTAGCTGGTGTTCCAGCGCGTATTGTCGGTCGTCCACGTTCTGAGAAACCATCCTTCGATATGGACCAGCAGTTTAACGGTCGCGTACAGACATTTACAGGTGGCGACGGTATTTAGCTCGCTGCGTGAACAGAAAAACAAAAAGGGATAATGCAGAGCATTATCCCTTTTCTTTATCTCGTAAAGCAGAGTGAGTATGACGTTGGCGTATTAGCCAATAGCATCAAGCTCAGCCATAACTTCTTCAGCCCACTCAATCCAAGTTTGACGAAGAAGTAAATTACGACGCAGTGTCAAACGCTCTAAACGTTGCTGCTTGTCTAATACTGCAGGCGTTGCGTAGTAGGCAGCTTCGATTTCTTGATAGTGCGCAACAAGCTTGCGAGACTCTTCAACCAGTTCACCTAGTTGAGATCTAAAAGGTGCAGACGGTTGAACTGAGCAAGCAATAAGCTTAGCGCTAAATTCATCTCGTACAGTTGGGTGAGCTGTTGGTTGCTCGAACCATTCGCCCAACGCACTGCGGCCAGATTCTGTAATTGAATAGACTTTTCTATCAGGTTTACCTTCTTGCGGTTCCAAAACACAAGTAACCAAACCTTGTTGGCCCATTTTGTTCAGTTCGCGGTAAACTTGTTGATGACTGGCTTTCCAGAAGTAACCAATACTTGCTGAAAATTCTTTTGTGATGTCGTATCCCGTAGCATCACGTGTGCTTAGAACAGTGAGAATTACGTGTGGTAATGACATGTCTTTTTATCCAAAGTGGTTAAGTAAGTTTTAAAATTGCTTAACTATCGTTTGTGCTTCTGTTGGCACGTGTTTTTTAAACACTTAATAGTTAGAAAACTTAAGCAAATTCAGCACAAGTGTGCTGTTCATGTCACCTTTAAAGCCGTTTATCACCTAGAGGTAGTTATGCGTATGCATACCTCGCTACGATCTCTTTTTTATTAGTGTCGGTATCGTAGAGGTGCAGTAGTATATCTAAATAATAAGCATAAAGTAGAATACAAGAGCGATTTGATTCAAAAAACTGATATTATTCTCAATAAAATTCCCAAGCAAAATAAAAGGCCGCTAAGTTGCGACCTTTTGGTTTTTTAACAAAATATAATTCTGTCAATTAGCCTGTGTTACGCATACCTGCTGCAATACCAGCAATCGTCACCATCAGTGCTTCTTCCAGCTCCGTTGCCGGTGTTTCTGTTTGACGAGTACGGTACAGCAGTTCTGCCTGTAGCATGTTCAACGGTTCTACATAGATACTGCGCAGACGGATTGATTCCTGACCCCAAGGATCACTTTGCATCAGATTCTCGTTGTTCTCTACATTTAGCACCGTTTTGATGTCTTTTTGTAGCTGATCACGCAGACGCTGGCCGAGTGGACGTAGCTTCTCATCAACCAGACGCTCATCATAGTAACGAGCCAAATCAACACTGCATTTGGTGTACACCATTTCAAGCATACCAAGGCGAGTTGAGAAGAATGGCCACTCGCGACACATCTCTTCAAGCAGAGCTTGGTGACCTTTATCAATCGAGTACTGAATTGCCTCACCAGCACCCAACCACGCAGGAAGCATCAAACGGTTTTGGCTCCAAGAGAAGATCCACGGAATCGCACGTAAGCTTTCTACGCCACCATTCGGGTTACGTTTGGCAGGACGGGAACCGAGAGGCAGTTTGCCTAGCTCAAGTTCAGGTGTCGCTTGACGGAAGTAAGGAACAAAATCAGGCTCACCACGAACCACGTGGCGATAGGCTTCACAAGAAACTTCTGAAAGTGCATCCATCAAGTCACGCCAATCTTGTTTTGGCTCTGGTGGTGGCAGTAGGTTTGCTTCAAGGATTGCACTTGCGTACATGTTGAAGCTGTTCACGGCAATTTCTGGCAGACCAAGCTTAAAGCGAATCATCTCACCTTGCTCGGTTACACGCAGACCACCTTTAAGGCTCTTTGGTGGCTGAGAAAGCAGTGCTGCGTGTGCTGGCGCACCACCACGACCGATTGTGCCGCCACGGCCATGGAACAGCGTCAGTTCAATACCTTCTTGGTCACATACTTTCACCAGTGAATCCATTGCACGGTATTGTGCCCAGCCAGCAGACATTACGCCCGCATCTTTCGCTGAATCTGAATAGCCGATCATCACCATTTGGTGGTTTTGGATGAAGCCTCGGTATAGGTCGATGCTCATCAGTTGCTTGATCACGTCTTCAGCGTTGTTCAAGTCATCCAATGTTTCGAACAGCGGGCACACGTCCATACGGTAAGGACAGCCTGCTTCTTGAAGCAATAGGTGCACGGCAAGCACATCAGAAGCAGTGCGAGCCATAGAGATCACGTATGCACCAAACGCTGCGCGTGGTTGTGCAGCAATGATCTTACAAGTATCAAGAACCTCTTGAACTTGCTCAGAAGGCTGCCAATCACGAGGAAGAAGAGGGCGCTTAGAGCTCAATTCATTGGTTAAGAATGAAATCTTGTCTTGTTCGCTCCAGTGATTGTAATCACCGATACCTAGGTAACGAGTCAGCTCAGACAGAACATCCGCGTGGCGAGTACTTTCCTGACGGATATCAAGACGCACTAAGTGAACGCCAAATGCTTTGATACGGCGTAAAGTGTCTAGCAGTGAACCGTCAGCGATGACACCCATGCCGCACTCATGCAGTGACTTATAACACGCGTAAAGCGGGTCCCAAAGCTGGCTGATGTCCTGCAGTGGTGCTTTCTTAGGAAACTTCTCACCGTGAACTTTGGCATCCAGAACTTCGAGAGTTTCTTGGAGCAGTGAGCGTAAGCCTTTTAGAATTGCGCGATACGGTTCATGTTCATTTTCACCGGCAAGTTGGCGTAGCTCGTCACTGCATTTGGTCATCGATAATTCGCTAACCAACTCGTTAATATCGCCTAGGTAAAGGTCCGCCGCTTTCCAACGAGAAAGTAGCAATACTTCACGAGTAATGGTGTGAGTGACAAATGGGTTGCCGTCTCGGTCACCACCCATCCAAGATGAGAAATGAACTGGACGAGCGTCTAGAGGCAGACCTTCGCCCAAGTATTCTTTTGCACGCTCATTCAGATCACGCAGGAACTCAGGTACAGCTTGCCATAGAGAGTTTTCTACAACAGCAAAGCCCCATTTTGCTTCGTCTAATGGTGTTGGACGTTGCTGACGAATAACATCTGAATGCCAGCTTTGAGCAATTAATTGTTCTAGACGGCGTTCAGTTTTACGACGTTCTTTAGAGGAGAGTTCGGTTAACTCGAGTCGAGACAGACACTCATTTATTTTTACCAACTTGTTGATCATCGTACGACGAGTGATCTCTGTTGGGTGAGCGGTCAATACCAGCTCAATGTTGAGTTCGCGTAGTGCCTGTGCGGTATCAAGTTTGCTAATAGAATTCTGGCTGAGTTTTGAAAACAGAGCATGGATTGCATCTGGTTCACACACGTTCTCTTCGCAATGGCGAGAAATGGTGTGGTACTGTTCAGCGATATTGGTCAAATTCAAAAATTGGTTAAAAGCACGAGCCACCGGAGTCAATTGCTCGTTGGGAAGGCTTTTTATCTCTTCAATAAGTAGATTCCGATCCGCTTGATTACCTGCCATCGCAGATTTTGAAAGCTTACGAATGGTTTCCACTTTCTCCAAAATAACGTCGCCATCTGCATCTTGAATGGTTTTACCCAATAGATGCCCAAGCATGCTTACGTTACTTTTGAGTGCAGAGTATTGTTCGTTCATTGTCATCCTGCCTTGTAAAAAAATTACATCCTGTGTTCCTTGTTAGAAAGACAATTTATCTAAGTTTGCCCAGTCTAGTCAAATGATGCTGGTGATATCTTTGCCAGTTTTTACCTGTTTGTGTGTAATGTAAGTTTGCTCAATTTGAGTGGTTTGTTGGAATTTTCTTACAAAACAACAAGACGTTAATCACATTGTTATTAATGTGTTATGTCTTGTTGTTTGGCGGTTATAAGTCGTGAACTAGAAGCAGTATTTGTACATCGCCTTAGAAAGGATGTTAATTGTCGGGTCGATGAACTCGAAGGCCAAAAATTCGTCTGGTTGGTGAGCTTGGTCGATAGAGCCCGGCCCCATGACCAGTGTCGGACACAACTCTTGTAGGAACGGAGCTTCAGTACAATAGTTAACCGTTTGAGCTTCAACGCCGGTGATTTCGCTGATCCCCGCAATAAATGGATGGTCGTGCTCACATTCATAGCCTGGAATGGCATCGTGCAGCGGTTCGATCTCAATTCGTCCCGGCCATTTCTCTTGAACTTGAGTCAGCGCGCTACGCAGCATGTTGTCTAAACCATCAAGGCTAATTCCTGGGAGAGGGCGAACATCATAGTGAAGTTCACAGCAGCCACAGATACGATTCGGGCTATCGCCTCCGTGGATATGTCCTAGGTTTAAAGTAGGGCTTGGAATATCAAAACCTGGGTGGTGATACTCTTTGACTAACTTATCGCGCAGTTGCATCAGCGCATAAAGTACTTCATGCATGATCTCAATTGCATTCACGCCTAGAGCTGGGTTTGAAGAGTGACCCGATTTCCCCGTCACACGAATGGCATTTGCCACATGTCCTTTATGGCCACGTACAGGCACTAAGCTGGTTGGCTCACCAATAATGCAGTAGTCAGGTTTGAAGGGGGTGTTCTGCGTGAAGTGACGCGCGCCGAGCATGGTTGTCTCTTCATCACAGGTTGCCAATATATAGAGAGGCTTTTTCTGTTTGCTCCAGTCCACTTTCTTCACTGCTTCTAAAATAAAAGCAAAGAAGCCTTTCATATCGGCAGTACCTAAACCATAGAAGCGGTTATTCGCTTCAGTTAACGCATGCGGATTGAAGTTCCAGCGACCCTCGTCAAAAGGAACGGTATCACTGTGACCGGATAGCAGTAAGCCGCCTTCACCTTCGCCTTTTTTAGCAATCAGGTTTTGTTTGCCCGGAGCAACTTGAACCACGTCCACTTGAAAGCCCAAAGCGCTGCACCAGTCCGCTAATTTGGAAATGACTTGTTCGTTACCTTCATCCCAACGACTATCGGTGGAGCTGATGGATGAGGTTGAAATAAGACCTTCATAAACCTCAAGGAAACTTGGCAATTGCATATATTATTTGCTCCTACTATTGACAGAATTACGTTGAAACTGTAAAACACATATTAAATCACTTTTAGTGAATAAAAAACCGATAAAAGTGCCAAATTTAAATATTTATAGTCACTTTTAATTGTCGATTTTTTACTCGATTTAGGACGTTTTGAGATGTTAAAAACCACCATCATCGGCGCAAGCGGCTATACCGGAGCAGAACTGGCTCTTATGGTGCACAAACACCCTGAGCTCACGCTATCAGGTTTATACGTTTCAGCCAACAGCGCTGATGCAGGAAAGTCAATTGGTCAGTTACACGGCAAGCTATCAGGTCTGCTTGATGTGCCAGTGCAACCTTTAGTGGATGTTGAAAAAGTCGCGCAAGAGTGTGACGTGGTGTTTCTGGCGACTGCACATGAAGTCAGCCACGATATTGCACCTGTTTTTCTGGCTAACAACTGCCAAGTTTTCGATCTTTCTGGTGCTTACCGTGTCGATGGTGAGAGTTTCTATACTCAATACTATGGTTTTGAACATCAGCATGCTGAGTGGCTTAAAAAGGCGGCTTACGGCTTAGCTGAGTGGAACCTCGAAAATATTAAACAGAGTCAATTGGTTGCTGTAGCTGGTTGTTATCCAACCGCTTCTCAATTAGCGATTAAACCTCTGATTGAAAGTGATTTATTAGATTTACAACAGTGGCCTGTGATCAATGCGACCAGTGGTGTATCGGGAGCTGGCCGTAAAGCCACTCTAACGAACAGCTTCTGTGAAGTGAGCTTGCAACCTTATGGCGTGTTTACACACCGTCATCAGCCAGAAATTGCCACTCACCTTGGTCGTGAAGTGATATTTACACCACATTTAGGCAATTTTAAACGCGGTATTTTAGCCACTATCACGATGAAGCTGGCACAAGGTGTAACCGCTGAGCAAGTGAACCAAGCATTCACTCAAGCTTACCAAGGTAAACCTGCTGTACGTCTGCGCTTGGATTCTTTACCACGTATCCAAGATGTTGAATTTACTCCGTTCTGCGATATCGGTTGGAAAGTGCAGGGCGAACATATCATTGTCGTTTCAGCAATCGACAATTTATTAAAAGGTGCATCGAGTCAAGCGATGCAGTGTTTAAACATTCACTACGGTTTCGATGAGCTTACAGCTCTGGTGTAAGGGTTATATATGACGGATACAAAACTAGATCCATTGGTGATTAAGTTAGGCGGCGCAGCTCTGTCTTGTTCAGAGACGCTAAGTAAGCTTTTTAGCGCAATCGCACAGTATCAAGCCCAAGCTCAGCGACGAATTGTTATCGTTCACGGTGGCGGTTACCTTGTGGATGAACTAATGGCTAAGTTGCAGTTACCAACCGTTAAAAAAGACGGTCTACGTGTAACGCCTTACGACCAAATTGGTGTAATTGCTGGTGCTCTAGCAGGCACAGCGAACAAGATGCTGCAAGGTCAGGCAATTAAAGATGGCTTAAACGCTGTGGGTTTATGTCTGGCTGATGGTGGTTTATGTGTAGTAGAAGAACTCGATCCTGAACTGGGCGCTGTCGGTAAATCAAAGGCAGGTGATGGCACTGTGACTAAGCTTCTGCTTGAAGCCGGTGTCGTGCCAATTATCAGCTCGATTGGTCTGACAAAAGACGGTCAAATGATGAACGTAAATGCTGACCAAGCGGCAGTCTCTGTTGCCAGCGCACTGGATGCAGAGTTAGTTCTTCTATCTGACGTGAGTGGTGTACTGGATGGCAAAGGTCATCTGATTGCATCCCTTGATGAGTCAAAAGCAAAAAGCTTAATTGAAGGTAAAGTGATTACCGACGGCATGATCGTAAAAGTAAATGCTGCATTGGATGCCGCAAAAGAGCTTGGTCGTCCGATTGAAGTGGCGACATGGCGTTACCCAGAAAAGCTTGCCAAGTTATTCTCAGGTGAAAGTATCGGTACTCAATTTTTACCTCAGTAATCAATTAGAAATAGCTATTTAAGAACAACTAATTTAAAACTGTTAGTCAACAAAGGTTGTTCGTTAAACAAACGAATTTTAAGGAATCCTGAGCCCTGACCGCCAAGTGCAGAGCCAGATATTTGGAGATATAAAATGAGCAAAGTTCAAGTCAAAAAAGTTGTCGTAGCCTACTCTGGCGGTCTAGATACATCAGTAATCATTCCATGGTTGAAAGAGAACTATGAGTGTGAAGTAGTGGCATTTGTGGCTGATGTTGGCCAAGGCGCAGAAGAGTTAGTTGGTATCGAAGAAAAAGCTATCGCTTCTGGTGCTTCAGAGTGTTACGTCGTTGACCTGAAAGAAGAATTGGTAAAAGACTACATCTACCCAACGCTAAAAACGGGTGCGTACTACGAAGGCAAATACCTACTAGGTACTTCTATGGCTCGTCCTGTTATTGCAAAAGCGCAAGTAGAAGTTGCTCGTAAAGTGGGTGCTGATGCACTGGCTCACGGTTGTACTGGTAAAGGTAACGACCAAGTTCGTTTCGAAGGCGCATTTGCAGCACTAGCACCAGATCTACATGTTATCGCTCCTTGGCGTGAATGGGATCTAGTGAGCCGTGAAGAGTGTCTGGACTACCTAGCTGCACGTAACATCCCATGTGCTGCGTCTCTGACTAAAATCTACTCTCGTGATGCAAACGCATGGCACATCTCAACAGAAGGTGGCGTGTTGGAAAGCACTTGGAATGCGCCAAACGCAGATTGCTGGGCGTGGACTATAGACCCAGAACAAGCACCAAACGAAGCTGAATACGTCACTCTGAAAGTGAAAAAAGGCGAAGTGGTTGCAGTAGACGGTAAAGAGCTATCTCCATACCAAGCACTTGTTGCTCTGAATGAGAAAGGTGTGAAACATGGCGTTGGCCGTATCGATATCGTTGAAAACCGTCTAGTAGGTATGAAGTCTCGTGGTTGTTACGAAACTCCAGGGGGCACTATCATGATGGAAGCGCTACGTGCCGTTGAACAACTTGTTCTAGACAAAGCTTCTTTTGAGTTCCGTGAAGAAATCGGTATCAAAGCTTCTCACCTAGTGTATGACGGTCGTTGGTTCACTCCGCTACGTAAATCAGTATTTGCTGCGGCAGATGCACTAGCTGAAGACATCAACGGTGAAGTGGTGATCAAACTTTACAAAGGCCAAGCAACAGCAACACAAAAACGTTCTGAAAACAGCTTGTACTCAGAAGAGTTCGCAACCTTCGGTGCAGACGAAGTTTACGACCAAAGCCATGCAGGCGGCTTCATCCGTCTTTACTCTTTGGCTAGCCGTATCAGAGCTCTTAACGAAGCGAAGAAGTAATACCTTAGCTCCCGTCAAAGGGAGCTGAATTAGAAACAAAAAAAGGATCGCTCAAGCGCGATCCTTAATTATAAAAAACACTTAAACACTGGCAGAAATGAAGTATTCTTTGGTCAATTAACCAAGGAATTAGATGCAGGAGAAGCACAATGGCATTATGGGGCGGAAGATTTACCCAAGCAGCAGATACGAGATTCAAAGAGTTTAATGATTCATTACGCTTTGATTACCGATTAGCTGAGCAAGACATTGTGGGTTCTATTGCATGGTCTAAAGCATTACTTTCTGTAAACGTACTGAGTGAAGACGAACAGCAAAAGCTTGAGTTGGCATTGAATGAACTCAAACTGGAAGTGATGGAAGATCCTGAGCAGATTCTGCGTTCAGACGCTGAAGATATTCACTCATGGGTAGAGCAGCAACTGATCGGTAAAGTCGGTGACTTAGGTAAAAAACTTCATACTGGCCGTTCACGTAATGACCAAGTCGCGACCGACTTGAAACTTTGGTGTCGTCAGCAAGGTCAACAGTTGCTAATCGCGCTTGATCGTCTACAAAGCAAAATGGTTTCAGTGGCAAGAGAGCATCAAGGTACGGTGCTGCCGGGCTACACCCACTTGCAACGTGCTCAGCCTGTAACTTTTGCTCACTGGTGCTTGGCTTATGTTGAGATGTTTGAGCGTGACTATTCACGTGTCAGTGATGCCATTAAGCGTCTTGATACTTGTCCGCTAGGCTCTGGTGCTCTTGCTGGTACAGCGTATCCAATGGATCGTGAAAAGCTGGCTCATAACCTTGGTTTCCGTCGTGCAACGCGTAACTCTCTGGATTCTGTATCAGACCGCGATCACGTGATGGAACTGATGTCTGTTGCTTCTATCTCTATGCTGCACCTTTCTCGTCTGGCTGAAGATATGATTTTCTACAACTCAGGTGAGTCTGGTTTCATTGAGTTGGCAGATACTGTCACTTCAGGTTCATCACTGATGCCACAGAAGAAAAACCCAGATGCGCTTGAGCTTATCCGTGGTAAAACTGGCCGTGTTTACGGTTCGTTAGCGGGCATGATGATGACGGTTAAAGCGCTACCTTTGGCATACAACAAAGATATGCAAGAAGACAAAGAAGGTCTGTTTGACGCTTTGGATACTTGGAACGATTGTATGGAAATGGCTGCGCTATGTTTTGAGGGCATCAAAGTGAACGGTGAACGTACACTGGAAGCGGCAAAACAAGGCTATGCAAACTCAACCGAGCTAGCGGATTACCTAGTAGCGAAAGGTATTCCATTCCGTGAAGCGCACCATATCGTGGGTGTGACTGTGGTTGCTGCCATTGCCAAAGGCTGCGCGTTGGAAGAGTTAACGCTAGAAGAGCTGAAAGCCTTCTCGCCAGTGATTGAAGACGATGTGTATGCGATTCTGACCATTGAGTCTTGTTTGGAAAAACGTAGTGCTCTTGGTGGCGTAGCGCCTCATCAGGTGGCTTACGCAGTCGAGCAAGCAGAGTCGCGTTTATCTAAACGAGATGCCACATCTGTGAAGGTGCGTCCTGCTCGCTTAACGGATATTGAAGCTTTGGAAGGTATGGTGACTTACTGGGCGAATATGGGTGAAAACCTACCACGTTCTCGTAATGAAATCGTGCGCGATATTGGCTCATTTGCTGTGGCGGAACATAACGGTGAAATCACTGGGTGTGCTTCCCTCTATGTTTATGACTCTGGCTTAGCGGAAATTCGCTCACTCGGCGTTGAAGCGGGTTGGCAAGGTCAAGGGCAAGGTACAGCGATTGTTCAATATCTGGTAAATAAAGCGCGTCAAATGGCGATCAAGAAAGTATTCGTACTGACTCGTACTCCCGAGTTCTTTATGAAGCTGGATTTTATTCCAACATCTAAAACTTTGTTGCCAGAGAAAGTTCTCAAAGATTGTGAGAAATGTCCTCGTCAGCATGCTTGTGATGAAGTTGCGCTTGAAGTGAATGTTTCAGAACAGCTAATTACTAAGATGAAAGTTGCATAAGCTATTGAATATTAAGTCTGGAAAATAAGATCGAAAAAAGATCAAAATTTTCTGGAACCAATCAGAAAAAGCACGGTCTACTTTAATACCACTGCTTTTTCTTAGAAGAATCTAAGAGAGCCCTAAAACAATTATTGATTTTAGGGCTTTTTCTTTTTCTGGAGGAATCATTTTCCCCTCCGTTATACGTTCCCTAATAATTGATGTCTCTTAACTCGTCTCTAATCGTCTTTTCCTTGTCGTTTGCGCCAAGGAAGAATGACGAATTTCATCCATAGGTGTAGAAAAAGCAGAGCGTTGAAAGCAAAGCCTGCGATTATCAGCGCGATAGATTCAATACTGCGTGGATCTTGCTTAAAGAAGAAAAACCATACCACCCAGCAAAGCACAGACAAAACGGTGAGCTGATCCATGCAACGCTGGCATTTACCTATCTTCTTCCAAAACCAATTTTGTTGGCAGTTACTGCAAGCCATCTCTTTCACCCTAAAGAAATTATCGTATCGAGTTTAATCTCATTATCGTTATATAGATTAAATTAGTCACAAAATCTTTGATAGTTCCAATCAGTTGATGTTATGGTTTTGATAGTTCAATTCTATCGGGGTGAATAATGAATATTCGGGACTTTGAATATTTGGTTTCGTTGGCTGAGCACAAGCATTTTCGCAAAGCCGCGGAAGCGTGTTTTGTCAGTCAGCCAACACTAAGTGGTCAGATTCGTAAATTGGAAGATGAACTGGGCACAGTTTTACTGGAACGAAGTAGTCGACGGGTACTTTTTACTGAGTCTGGTCTGCAATTGGTTGATCAGGCGAAACGAATTTTAAGTGAAGTAAAAACCTTCAAGGATATGGCGAGCAAGCAGACCGGCGCAATGACGGGACCGATGCACATTGGCTTCATTCCGACTCTTGGCCCGTATTTGTTGCCTAGGATTGTGCCATCCTTAAAAGAGCATTTTCCTGAACTGGAACTCTTTCTGCACGAAGCTCAAACTCACCAGCTTGTGCAGCAGTTGGAAGATGGTAAGTTGGATTGTTTAGTTCTGGCTGCGGTAGATGAAACGGCTCAGTTTAAAGAGATTGATGTTTACGATGAACCCATGAGTATCGCTGTTCCATGTGATCATCCTTGGGCGGTTCGCGATGAAGTCGACATGTTAGACCTTAACGGTAAGACGGTGTTGGCCCTTGGTGATGGACACTGTCTGCGAGATCAGGCGTTAGGTTTTTGCTTTGCGGCGGGCGCAAAAGATGATGATCGTTTCAAAGCTACCAGTTTAGAAACGCTGCGCAATATGGTGGCTGCGGGGGCGGGAATTACCTTGTTGCCAAAGCTTTCTCTGCCTAAAGAAAAAGTCAAAGATGGCGTTTGTTATATAAAAGCGGTAAACCCTGAGCCATCACGTCGACTAGTGGTGGCATACCGACCAGGTTCACCATTGCGTCAGCGCTTTGAAACTCTGGCTAAGTTGATGAAAGAAACCTTAGAAGCTCAAGTCTGACAGAATAAAACCCATAAAAAAGAGGCTGTTAAGCCTCTTTTTTATTTTTGATGCAGCAGAGTTATCTAGAACAACTCGTCGCCACCGCTATTTGAGTAAATATCACCAGACAGGCTTTCTTGAACGTACTCTTTTGGCTCAGTACCTTTTAAGAAATACTCGAACATTGAGGTTTCATCCTGCTTGTTCGTCAGTAAGCCTGTATCACGGTCAATACGCACACGGACAATATTGTTCGGCAACGTTTTCTCTTGTTCAGGAACACCTTCCAGAGCCTGGCTCATAAACTCAATCCAAGCTGGCTGAGCCGTTTTTGCACCCGCTTCAGCACCTGCAACATCATCTTCGATGTTTGGATTTGGTATGGTCTTACCTAGGTTTCTGCTGTGTTCATCAAAACCTACCCAAGCAATCGCCACAATACCCGGAGCATAACCGTTGTACCAAGCATCTTTAGAGTCGTTGGTTGTACCTGTTTTACCGCCGATATCTCTGCGCTTAAGGGCTTGAGCACGCCAACCTGTACCGTTCCAACCTGTTTTCTCAGCCCAGTTACCGCCACCCCAAATGTTGCTGTACATCATTTCGCGAACAAGGAATGCTGTCTGTTCAGAGATAACTTGCTTAGCAATGTGAGTTTCAACGTCTTGCTCATCAAACTCATTTGTAGCTTTTGGACAGTTTTGACGACAAACAATCGTCGGTTCGGCTTCAAATTCTAATTCACCGTATGGGCCTTCTACTTTTTGAATGTAGTATGGCTCAACGTAGTAACCACCGTTGGCAAATACAGAATAACCTTGCGCCATTTTTACTGGCGTTAAACTGCCTGCACCAAGCGCAATAGTTTCAGATTTTGGTAGTTGGTCGATATCAAAACCAAAGCGAGTCAGGTATTGACGAGTATCTTCCAAGCCTACTTCACGCAACACACGAACGGCCATTACGTTCTTAGATTGTGCCAAACCAATACGCACGCGCGTTGGACCTGTGTATGTTGGTGGTGAGTTCTTAGGACGCCATGCAGTGCCTTGGCTTTCGTCCCATTGGTTAATTGGCGCGTCGTTGATGAGTGTCGCCAGTGTCAATCCTTTATCTATAGCAGCGGCGTAGATAAACGGTTTAATACTTGAACCTACCTGACGTACCGATTGAGTAGCGCGGTTGAACTTGTTGTGAACAAAGTTAAAGCCTCCGACAAGTGCTTCAATCGAACCGTTTTCAGGATCCATAGCAACAAAAGCCGTGTTGGCATTTGGAACTTGGCTTAGTTGCCAAACCGGATTTTCGGACTCATCTTCAGAGACTTTACGTACCCAGATTTGTTCACCAGCTTTCAGAATATCTTTGGTACTGGTTGGAAGAGGACCTTGGCGATCGTCAGTAATAAAGCGACGAGCCCAGTTCATGTTATTCCAATCAATAGTGAATTCACCTTGGTTCTTAACCCAAACTGTCGCTGATTTTGCTTCAGTGTTCAGAACAACTGCTGGAGAAAGCTCACCATAAGTCGGTTCATTCTTAAGATGTTCAACAATTTGTTCTTCAGTCCAAACCGCTTGGCCAGATTTCCACAACTCTTTCTCTGCTCCACGGTAGCCGTGGCGTTCATCGTAGGCAATCAGGTTATGAATTGCGGCCAAGTTTGCCGCTTGTTGGCGTTTAGAATCTACCGTGGTGTAAATGTTCATACCTGAGGTATAAGCATCTTCGCCGTAGCGTTCAATCATCCACGCACGTGCAATCTCTGCCACATAAGGAGCGTTAAGTTCGATCTCTGCGCCGTGATAGTTGGTTGGCAGAACTTCGGCACGAGCTTGTTCATACTGTTCTTGAGTAATGTACTTTTCAGAAAGCATACGAGCCAAAACCACATTACGGCGGTTGGTTGCGCGTTCTAAAGAGTAGATAGGGTTCATCGTTGATGGTGCTTTTGGCAGACCAGCGATAAGCGCGATTTCACCTAAGCTTAAATCTTTTACTTCTTTGCCGAAGTAAGACTGAGCGGCAGCCCCAACACCGTATGAACGATAGCCCAAATAGATTTTGTTCAGGTATAGCTCAAGAATTTCTTCTTTTGATAACAGCTGTTCAATATGGATTGCGATAAAAATCTCTTTGATTTTACGCATGATTTTCTTCTCGTTAGACAAGAAGAAGTTACGAGCCAACTGCTGAGTGATGGTACTTGCACCTTGAGAAGCACTGCCTGATGCAACAACTGCAAAGGCCGCACGGGTAATACCAATCGGGTCAAAACCATAATGGTCATAGAAACGAGAGTCTTCGGTTGCAATGATTGCCTCAATCAGCTCTTTTGGCATCTCTTCCAGTTTAAGAGGAATACGACGCTTCTCACCGAACTGAGCGATGAGCTTGCCATCTTTACTAAAGACTTGCATTGGAGTTTGCAGCTTAACGTCACGCAAAGTAGCGACATCAGGCAGCTCTGGTTTCACATATAAATAGAAACCAAAAATTGTACTGACTCCAAGAGCTGTGCAAATCAATGAAAAAATTATTAAACGCTTTATGAACTTCACCGGAGAATCCCTGTTTAGTAGAGGCTGCCTTAATGCAAACCCTAGTACTCTAAGCTAAAAATTTAGCTCTCAAAAGTAGTTACCGCTTATTTCCCCATTTAATAGGCGTAATGAGCGGAGCTTTCTTATTGGAGTAGAGCTATATGGTTCAATCATTAGTTATGGGTGTCGATATCGGCCACCATAGTATTAAAGCAGTGGTCCTAAAACCTGCAGGCAGTAAGTATACGCTGTTAGGTTATAAGGAAATACGAGTTGCTGACGATATTTTCGCTGATAACCATGCCTTGGTTTATCAGAAAATTGTAAAGAAACTCAAAGAACTAAAAAAGGGTTTACCTTTATTTAGTCGAAAAGTTGTTATCGCCATCCCCGATAACACAGTAATTAGTAAAGTATTACAGATAGATAGCGAACTTGAACCCAATGAACGCGAGTTCGCTATTCATCAAGCGTTTTCTCATCAATCCCCTTACCTGATGGAAGAAGTCAGTCTGGATTTTATTCCAGTAATCAAGCATCAATCGGCTGAGGCAAAGGCCAGTAAAAATAATATAGCAGCCTACCAAGTGTATGCCACTAAGCGAGACGTTGTAGAAAGCCGAGCAGTGGCTTTAGAAAAAGCGGGTTTCAAGCCGATTCTGGCTGAAGTACAAACCCATGCTTTAGTCCAGTTGTGGCAACTGTTCAGCAAAGCTTATGCTCGAACAGATTGGTTGCTGGTGGATGTCGGTCATACCCAGACCACCTTGTGTTTAGACTTTGCCAATAAAGCACCTTTCTATAAGCAAATTGCGGAAGGCGTTTCGCAGGTACCAACTCAATCAGAAAATGAAGATTCTGTAGTAATAAAAGACAACATCAATGAGCTGGTGGATAAGATCGCCAAGCAAATTCAACTGTTCATATCGGTAAACGGTGCGACCAGCCTTACTGGAATTTGGTTAACTGGCGGCGGGGCAAATATCGACGCGATACAAAGTGCGTTGATAGAGAAGGTCGATCTTATGTGCGGCGTGCTAGACCCATTTAGCGTATTCCATGACAAAGCAACTAAGCGTCACCGTTCAGAATCGCCTGTAGCGGCCTTTGCCACAGCGGCAGGGCTTGCGGCTCGGGGCATCAATTGGTTGGAGGTTGAACATGCTGCATAGCATTAACCTTCTTCCATGGCGCGAAGCCCAAAAGCAAGCTCACAGACAGCGTTTCATTCATCTTTCTGTGCTGGCGGTTAGTCTCGCTGTCGGTATGCAATGGGCAGCGGGATGGTATATCGATGATCAAGTGACACAAGAGAAAGGTCGAGTTGATTTTCTGAGTCAGCATATCGCGGAACTGGACAGACAAATCAATTCCCTCAAACAGGTTGAAAAAGAGTATCAGGACCTGATGGTTCGTTTTGACATGGTTGAATCGCTGCAGAAAAAACGAAACAAAACCACTCAGTTTATGGATCTGATTCCCCAGCTCATTCCTGAGGGTGTGTACGTTGACCAAATGAATATGAATGGTCACAGCATTGAACTTCGAGGTATCAGTGACAGCACGGCTAGGCTGGCGACAATGTTGGATCTGTTGGAGAACTCTTCTTATATCTCGGATGTTGAAATGCATTCTATCGTGTCTGGCAGCCATCGATTTGGGAAGCAATTTCAGAGCTTTCAAGTGTCGTTTTCGTTCCACATGGAAGCAAGTGAAGCTGCGCCTTTAAAGGAGGTGAAGAATGGGTGATTTTAAAAACCTAGAGCTTGACGAAATATTGGATTGGCCGCGATTGCCACAGCTCGTGATGTTGCTGCTTGCTGTCGTGCTGATTCAAGGTGCGGGATACTGGTTTTATCTTGTGCCCAAGCAAGACCACTTGAGCGCGCTCATTGAAGAAGAACAAACGCTAAAATCCACCATTCAAATTAAAGCGCATAAAGCTGCAACTCTGCCGCAACTCAAAGCTCAACTCGATGAGCTCTCAGAACGTTATGACTATTTGTTACAGCAACTGCCCGAGCAGAAAGAGCTGGCCAGTATGTTGGCTGCGGTGAATGAGTTGGGCATCAAACATCAGCTGAGTTTCAATCGGATGGATTGGGGTGAAAAAGAACAACAAGCATTTTTATATCGCCTGCCTCTGAATCTTGAGCTGACAGGTGAGTATCACCATATTGGCCAGTTCTCACAAGCCATCGCTCAGTTGCCAAGAATTATCTATTTCGAGAACGTTGATTTTCAGCGAATCAGTCAGGACAGCCAGAATTTGAGTGTCAATGTACGAGCCTTTACCTATCAGTATCAGCCTGATTTACCAGCCTCAGGAGGTCAGCAATGAAGAGAAAATCCTGTTGTTGGGTCTTGATGTGTGCGGGGTTGTTAGGGTGTCAGGCCAATGAAGACTCACTTGCAGACTATATCGAACAAGTCACGCTTCAAGCGCGAAAGGAGATCGTTCCACGACAACCCGTCGTACCTTTTGAAGCTTTTTTATACGTGAATACCAAAGCTAGAGAGCCTTTCGAGCTTCCAAGAGAAGCGGTGACTCAAAATCAACCTAAGGCGAAAAAAGACTGTTGGCAACCAATGCCTCGTAAGCAAAAGGATCCATTAGAAAGCTATGCCTTAAGTCAACTGAAGTTTAAAGGCGTAATGAGTAATGGCAAAAGTACGTCAGCATTGATCCAGACTCCAGAAGGAAAACTGGAGTCCATAGCAAAGGGTCAATATATCGGTATCAACCATGGAAAAGTGTCTGAGGTCAACAAGCAGTACTTGTTAATCAAAGAGACTTTGCCAGATGGCTTAGGGTGTTGGAATCAGCGCAGCATCAAGCTGGCTCTGAAGTAGATTGTGGAGAAAACGATCATGAATAAATGGCTTCAAATAAGGCATCACGCTATCAGGCGTATGTTAGTAACCCTATCTCTTTGTCTTGCCCCTACTGTCATGGCAAGTAGTGATAATGCGATTCCAAATCAACTCAGTAATATTGATTTCAAAATTAATGCAGATAAGGCAGCTGTGATCATCATTGAGTTAGCCTCTGCTTCCTCAGTGGTGGATGTGTCAAAGAGCGACCAAGGTTTAAACATTGAACTACTTAATACACAAGTTTCAGACGATAAACTGTTTGTTTTAGATGTCTCTGATTTCGCGACGGTTGTAGAGACTATTGAAGTATTTCGCCAGCAGTCGAATGGACTTCTCGAAGTGAAGGTGAAAGGGGACTATCAATACGACTATCAGCTAAATAAGAATGTATTAGAGGTGGTGATCCGTAAGTCTGAGCCACAACCTAAACAAGAGCAGAAAGCTTTGTTAGAACAAGACAACAAGCCAATCTCGTTTAACTTTCAAGATATCCCGGTTCGCAATGTATTACAGCTTATAGCGGACTATAACGGCTTTAACCTCGTGGTTTCTGATTCGGTAACAGGCAATATGACACTGCGCTTGGATGGTGTGCCTTGGCAAAAAGCGCTCAATATCATTCTTGAAGCGAGAGGTTTGGACAAACGAATCGATGGTAATGTCATTTTGGTCGCACCAAAGAGCGAGCTTGATTTGCGTGAGCAACAAGAACTTGAGAAGGCGCGCATGGAAGAAGCGTTGGGCGATTTGCAGTCTGACATCATTAAAATCAGCTTTGCCAAAGCTTCAGATATTGCCGAGATGATTAATGGTGAAGGGGCTCTCACTATGCTGTCTGAGCGAGGCTCTATCAGTATTGATGAAAGAACCAATGCGCTGTTGATTCGTGAATTACCAGAGAACATTACGGTTATTCGAGACATAGTAAAGTCTTTAGATGTGCCGGTGAAACAGGTTCAGATTGAGGCTCGTATCGTGACGGTTAATGAAGGTGACTTAGAAGAGCTTGGGGTTCGCTGGGGATTCACTTCAACCAATGGCAGTCATACTGCTGGAGGCAGTATTGAAAGCAATCTGTTTGTCTCGGATCTGTATGATTCTGGTGATGGTGAAGGTGGTGACAGCGGAAAAGGTACGGTTCCGGTAGACGATTTTCTGAATGTCAATTTAGCCGCGACGGCCGCTGGCGCATCGAGTATTGCTTTCCAAGTCGCCAAGTTAGGAGCCGACACACTGTTGGACCTAGAACTTTCCGCACTTCAAAGAGAGTCTAAAGCTGAAATTATTTCCAGCCCGAGATTGATCACCACCAATAAAAAGCCTGCCTACATTGAACAAGGTACGGAACTACCTTATTTAGAAGCGTCTTCCAGCGGTGCGACGACTGTTTCGTTTCGTAAGGCGGTGTTGAGCTTAATGGTGACGCCACAAATCACACCGGATAACCGATTGGTTCTCGATCTCAGTGTGACGCAAGACCGTGTAGGAGATGTCGTAAAAACAGGTACTGGTGAAGCGGTTGCGATTAATACTCAGAGAATCGGAACTCAGGTACTGGTCAATAATGGCGAAACGGTTGTTTTAGGCGGAATTTTTCAGCACAGCCTAACCAACTCAGTTGAGAAAGTGCCTTTATTAGGTGATCTTCCGTTATTGGGAGCTTTATTCCGTCGAAGCTATGAAAAAATGGGGAAAAGTGAGTTACTAATATTTGTTACGCCTAAGGTGGTTATTCAATAACTTATCGCCTTTATTCATTCTCAAACAAAATTAAAGTTGCATTAGTGCCACCAGATCTAGATAATTTCGGGTCTTATCACGAAATATCTGTGAGGAATAGGTGCCACAAGCATTCCTATCGTTGACTTATGTCCGACGAACTTTGTGGCGATGTCATTGAATTAACGTTGTAAATTACTGCTAAACATGGCTGAGAAACGCAATATTTTTCTTGTCGGTCCTATGGGCGCCGGCAAAAGTACAATTGGTCGACACCTAGCTCAACAACTGCATATGGAGTTTTTAGACTCTGATACAGTGATCGAAGAGCGCACTGGTGCAGATATCGCATGGGTATTTGATGTTGAAGGTGAAGAAGGTTTCCGCAAGCGCGAAGAAACTGTGATTAACGATCTCACCGAACAGCAAGGTATCGTTTTAGCGACAGGTGGTGGCTCAGTATTGAGCAAAGAAAACCGTAACCGCCTATCTGCACGTGGTATTGTCGTATATTTAGAAACCACCATTGAAAAGCAACTTGCTCGCACAAACCGCGACAAAAAGCGTCCTTTGCTACAAACGGACAGCCCGCGAGAAGTTTTAGAAAGTCTCGCTGATGATCGTAACCCACTGTATGAAGAAATCGCGGATATTACCGTACGTACAGATGATCAAAGTGCAAAAGTGGTAGCCAACCAGATCGTAAAAATGCTAGAAGAACATTAATTTGTTCTTTTAATTGGAGTGCAGACCATGGAACGGATCACGGTCAGCTTAGGTGAACGTAGCTACCCAATCTCAATTGGTGCCGGATTATTTAATGATCCGGCTCTTCTTTCTCTTTCCCCAAAACAAAAAGTCGTTGTCATCACTAACCATACAGTGGCTCCATTGTATGCAGATAAGATCACAGCGTTACTCGACCAGAAAGGTTGTATCAGTTCTGTCTTAGAGCTGCCTGACGGTGAAAAATACAAAACCTTAGAAACATTCAATACGGTTTTGAGCTTCCTGCTTGAGCATAATCACAGCCGAGATGTTGTAATTATTGCGTTGGGTGGCGGTGTTATTGGCGATCTTGTTGGTTTTGCTGCGTCTTGTTACCAGCGTGGTGTCGATTTCATTCAGATACCGACGACCTTGCTTTCTCAAGTGGACTCTTCTGTTGGTGGTAAAACCGCAGTGAACCATCCTCTGGGTAAAAACATGATTGGTGCGTTTTACCAACCGAAAGCGGTCATCATCGATACAAACTGTCTTGCCACTCTTCCTGAGCGAGAATTCGCCGCAGGCATGGCTGAAGTGATCAAGTATGGTATCATCTACGACGAAGCTTTTTTCTTTTGGTTAGAACAACATATGGATGAACTCTATGCGTTGGATGAGCAAGCTCTGACGTATGCGATTGCTCGTTGTTGCCAGATTAAAGCAGAAGTTGTTGCTCAAGATGAAAAAGAGTCAGGCATTCGTGCACTGTTGAATTTAGGTCATACATTCGGTCACGCGATTGAAGCGGAACTGGGTTATGGCAACTGGTTACATGGCGAGGCAGTTTCTGCTGGCACCATGATGGCGGCGAAAACAGCCCAACTACAAGGTTTAATTACTGAACAACAAGTTGAACGAATTCTATCTATATTTAAAAGAGCAAAATTACCGGTACATACCCCAGAAAGTATGTCTTTCGATGACTTTATGAAACATATGATGCGCGATAAGAAAGTACTAGCGGGTGAGTTACGTTTGGTATTACCAACCAGCATTGGTACTTCTGACGTAGTGAAAGGCGTGCCGGAAACCATTATTGAGCAGGCGATAGATTATTGCCGCACCCTATAGCGGGGTGCTTACTTCAGGGTAATGCTGTTTTCCTTTAGGATGAACGATGAATTTGGCACATGTACTGGAGTTAGATTCTCAGACCGAGTTACTGGAGCGTTTACAGCTTCTTACTCGTTTTAGCTCAAATTTAATCAATGTTTGTGGTAGCCAAGGTGCAGGTAAATCTTGGCTGGCACAGCGTTACCTTGAAGCGTGGGCAAATGACAAGAATCAGTCTTTGCTCATGTGTCATCCTAGTCAAGACGACGAACAGCGCCGCACTACTATTCTCTCTCAGCTTAGCTCTGAATCTCTGTTCAATCCTAAAGACTCTCTTGTCGAAAATTTTTCACACCTGTTCGAGCAGATGCAATGCGACATCGTAGTTGTAATCGATGATGCACACCTGTTGTCTGAGACCTTGGTCTCTGAATTGTGGATGTGGATCTTAGAATCTCAAGCCAATCCATTATGGACAGTGAACGTCGTCTTGTTTGCGCAGTCTACCGGTTTAGATGCCGTATTGACTCGTTTAAGCTACGGGCAAGAACATAAACCTGTTGATTTGGAAGTAGAACTTCTGAGCCGTGATGAAGCAGATCGCTTGTTTGAACAACGAGTTATGCGTTATGTTGATGATGAACATGAACGCCGCGTAAGAGCTGCTTATAAAAAAGTGAAAAACTTACCGGGAGAGATTATGGCGCTGGGAGAACAGAAAATGGAAAAACGTATTGTGATTCGTTCAATCATTGGCTCGCCAATGAAAGCTGCTCTACTGGTACTGGCACTGATTCTGTTGATTGGTGGTGGTTACTGGTGGTGGTTATCACAACCTTCTCCAGACGACAAAGCGCAACAATTGACACTGACCAAAGAACAAACTGTTATTCCAACGCTGAATGAAGAAAATCAGACGGTGGAAACAAACAACCAAGCAGAGAGTAACTCGTCTACTCAAGCAAATAATGGTATTACCGATGATTCTGCTGCATTACCGCCTGATGTTGTCGAAGTAAAAGAAGGCGTTGGTATGTCTGACAGTGATCAGCAACGTGTTGTGATTACTTCTGACGTTGTTGATGCGCTGCTAGAAGGCAAACCAGAAAACGCTGATACCTCGAAGATTGATAATCTGGTGGAAGAAAGCTCTGTTCCTCAAACTACTGAGGCAGCAACACCCGCACAGACAGTGGATATTGAACAACCTACACCAGCAGAATCTCAAGTTGCACCTGCGGCAGAGACTCCACCTGAAGTAAAAATTACTTTCTCGTTTGCACGTGAAGAACTCAAAGCTATGTCTCCTCGTAGCTATACCTTGCAATTGGCAGCGGTAAATTCGCTTCCTGATGCGCAGCGCTTCATCAATCAGTATCAGCTACAAGGCAAAGTCAATGTTTACCCAACTTTAAGAAATGATGTGGAATGGTACATCATTACTTACAGCAACTATCCAACCATCCAGTTGGCAAGAGATGCGGTGGAAACCTTGTCGAAACCTTTGCAACAACTTGGTCCTTGGGCAAAATCTTTAAGCCAAGTGCATAGAGAGATAGATCGTGCGAAATAAACCTGAGCTCACTGATAAAATGTGTTACATTTCGCAGCCTTATTTTTGTGGTAAAGAATTAGAGCAGTAGATGAAAAAGCAGCGTGCCTTTCTGAAATGGGCTGGTGGTAAATATGGCCTAGTCGAAGACATCCAACGCCACTTACCATCTGCTGAAGAGTTGGTAGAGCCATTTGTTGGTGCAGGCTCTATATTCTTGAACACAGAGTACAAGCATTATCTGTTGGCGGATATCAATCCAGATTTGGTCAATCTATACAATTTGTTGAAAGAGAACCCACAGCACTACATATCAGAAGCCAAACGCTGGTTTGTGGCTGAGAACAATCGCAAAGAGTTCTATCTTGATGTTCGTTCGCAGTTTAACCGTACCGACGATGTTCTATATCGTTCACTGGCATTCTTATATATGAACCGCTTTGGTTTTAACGGTCTTTGCCGTTACAACAAAAAAGGCGGATTCAACGTCCCATTTGGTTCGTATAAAAAGCCGTATTTCCCTGAATCAGAGTTGGAGTTCTTTGCTCAGAAAGCGCAAAGAGCCACTTTTATCTGTGCGGGATACGAAGAGACATTTCGTAAAGCCGGTAGCAACAGTGTGATCTACTGTGATCCACCGTATGCGCCACTGTCAAACACGGCGAATTTCACCTCATATGCAGGTGCCGGTTTTACGTTAGATGACCAGGCGGCTTTGGCGGATATCGCTGAGAAAACGGCAAAAGAGCGCAATATTCCAGTCTTGATTTCTAACCACGATACAATTTTGACTCGCCGTTTGTACCACGGTGCGCAGCTAAATGTGGTTAAAGTGAAGCGTACCATTAGTCGTAACGGTTCAGGACGTAACAAAGTGGATGAGCTATTAGCTCTGTTCAAAGCGGGTTCTTAACGGTCGTCATTTGCGCTTAAACGCACGGGAAGATTTCGTGGACAAATCTTCCCCAATTCTCTTCTTGTCATATCCCTTCATCGATAAACGAAAAAACCTTAACGCTAGGATCTCCAGCCACCCTTAGGTAGAATGACGCACACATTGTGTTCAGCTTGCATTCAATAAGCCTAAGAGGTCAGGTATGAAAGATTTTCTCATTGCTCCATCCATTCTTTCCGCAGATTTAGCTCGTCTGGGAGAAGATGTCGAAAAAGCGCTCGCAGCGGGTGCTGACGTTGTGCACTTTGATGTGATGGATAATCACTACGTACCTAACCTGACTTTTGGTGCACCGATTTGTAAAGCTCTGCGTGACTATGGCATTACCGCTCCAATCGACGTGCATTTGATGGTGAAGCCGGTTGATCGCATCATTCCTGATTTTGCCAAAGCGGGCGCATCAATGATTACTTTCCATGTGGAAGCTTCAGAGCACGTTGACCGCACGCTGCAACTGATTAAAGAACACGGCTGTAAAGCGGGCGTGGTTTTAAACCCTGCGACATCATTAAGCCACTTGGATTACCTAATGGATAAAGTGGATATGATTCTGCTTATGTCGGTAAACCCAGGTTTTGGCGGACAGTCATTCATTCCTCACACCTTGGATAAACTGCGCGCGGTGCGTAAGTTGATTGATGAAAGTGGTCGTGACATTCGCCTAGAAGTGGATGGTGGCGTGAAAGTGGAAAACATTCGTGAAATTGCTGAAGCAGGTGCAGATATGTTTGTTGCTGGCTCAGCAATTTTTGACCAGCCAGATTACAAAGCAGTTATTGATGACATGCGCGCTGAACTGGCTCGTGTTGAAAAATAATTATTAATAGAAAGAGAAAGTTAGGGAAGTAGATAGTGAACCAAATTAAGCTGATAGCTTTTGATTTAGATGGCACTTTATTAGATAGCGTTCCAGATTTAGCCGTTGCAGCTGACCAAGCAGCACAAGCGTTAGGCTACCCTGGTGTCACTGAAGTTGAAGTGAGAGATTACGTTGGTAACGGTGCTGATATTCTTATCGGCAGAACGCTAAGCCGTAGCCTAGTGGTCGATCCTGAATTGGATAAAGATGTGCATGCAAAAGCTCGTGAGCTGTTTGATGATTTTTACGAAAAAACAGGGCATAAGCTAAGTCACCTTTACAGCAATGTGAAAGAGACGTTAGCCTCTTTGCATCAAGCGGGTTTTACTTTGGCGTTGGTCACCAACAAACCATCAAAGTTTGTTCCTCATGTTCTGGAACAACACAACATTGCTCAGTACTTTACTGACGTGATTGGTGGTGACACCTTCCCAAATAAAAAGCCTGACCCTATGGCTTTAAACTGGCTTCTGGAAAAGCACCAAGTTGATGCTAGCCAAATGCTGATGGTAGGCGACTCTAAGAACGACATTCTAGCGGCGAAAAACGCAGGCTGTGCATCGTTTGGTTTAACTTACGGTTACAACCACGGTGAGCCTATTGCGAATGCGAAGCCAGATTTTGTCGCTGATGATATTGCACAATTACTCGATATCGTTGCAGTTTCAGCATAAAAACCATTTTCTAAACTAGAAAAATACTCGTTAATGAGTACACTGCTAAATCGCGCTGAAATAATCAGGTATAGACCGAATCAGCGTATTAGATTGTTAGACCTTTATTCTTATTAGTAACAAGGAAATCATACCCATGAGCAAACCCATCGTATTGAGTGGTGTTCAGCCATCCGGCGAACTAAGTATCGGTAACTACTTGGGTGCTCTACGTCAATGGCAACAAATGCAAGATGACTATGATTGCCAATACTGCGTTGTTGATTTACATGCAATTACGGTTCGCCAAGATCCTAAAGCACTGCATGAAGCGACTCTGGACGCGTTGGCGATTTGTTTGGCAGTTGGTGTTGATCCGAAGAAGAGCACGCTTTTTGTTCAGTCTCACGTACCGGAGCATGCTCAACTTGGTTGGGTATTGAACTGTTACACCCAAATGGGTGAGCTGAGCCGTATGACTCAGTTTAAAGACAAATCTGCACGTTATGCTAATGATGTGAACGCCGGTCTATTTAATTACCCAGTGCTGATGGCTGCTGATATTCTGCTTTATGGTGCGCACCAAGTTCCTGTGGGCAGTGACCAGAAGCAACACCTAGAGTTGGCACGCGACATCGCAACGCGTTTTAACAACATCTATGCGCCAGAAGCTCCAATCTTCACAGTACCAGAGCCTTACATCCCAACGGTCAATGCTCGTGTGATGAGCTTGCAGGATGCAACGAAGAAGATGTCTAAATCAGACGATAACCGTAAAAACGTAATTACTCTGCTGGAAGACCCTAAGTCGATCATCAAGAAGATCAACAAAGCACAAACCGATACAGAAACGCCTCCACGTATTGCACACGATGTGCAGAACAAAGCGGGTATTTCTAACCTAATGGGTTTGTACTCTGCGGCAACAGGTAAAACTTTTGCTGAGATTGAAGCAGAGTATGCAGGTGTTGAAATGTACGGTCCGTTTAAGAAAGATGTCGGCGAAGCTTTGGTCGCTATGCTTGAACCAGTACAGGCGGAATATGCCCGTATCCGTAACGATCGCGAATACTTAAACAGTGTTATGCGTGACGGCGCGGAAAAGGCATCGGCTCGTGCACTGCAAACGCTGAAAAAGGTATACGAAGCGGTTGGTTTCGTTGCGCGTCCATACTAATTTCGTGTTGCACCGATAATCGGTTTCAATATCAGAAGGCCAGCATTTGCTGGCCTTTGTTGTATCTGACGTATCTGGATTACTCTTTAGTTCGGGTAATTCCGGCAGCTTTGAGAATGTACTTCTCATAAATAGGCTCGCTGGTGCCTTTTTTCACTTTGTAGAGGAAGTATTTCTCATAGGCAATTTTGGCGATGTGAACCCATTGCCCCATTGAAGTCCAGTTGGTATTGCGTGGCGGGTTCTGTGGCAGAGCAATAAACGCCGCGCCTTTATCGCCCATGTCAGCCAAACACAGCGCATTCAATGTAGGTTTTGTATGCATTTCTTCGCCTCGTTCTAGGCTAAGAATGTTTTCGACAATCGCAGTGGTCATCGATTCAATCATAAAACCTGTCTTCGGCGCGCCGACTGGAACGGGGGTATCTTCCAATGGTGGAATGGCGACGCAAACACCAGCAGCAAAAATCTCCGGATAAACAGGACTACGCTGGAACTGGTCTGTAATGACGAAACCTTTCGGATTGCACAGTTCAGGAACAGCCGCTACAGCTGGAGATCCTTTAAATGGCGGTAAGAACATCGCCATGGAGAAGGGGAGGTTATGCTCGAAATCCACTTCGCCTTTACGGTTGAGTTCTTCGATATGCGCCATACCCGATTCAAATTCTTTGACCCTAGAGTTACATATCCATTTGATTCCGCGTTCACGGAACTCATGCTCCATAAGCGCTTTTGAGTCACCGACACCACCCAATCCCATATGACCAATATAAGGTTCGCTGGTCACAAAGGTAATGGGTATTTGATCTCTGACCCTGAGCTTACGCAGATGAGTTTCCAATGAAAGAATGTATTCGTATGCAGGGCCGAAGCAGCTTGCTCCTTGTAGTGCTCCGACAAGAACGGGGCCGGGATTTTTAACCAACTCTTCCAATGCCTGATGTGATTTGACGGCATGGTCGACAGTACAGATCGAATGAGTAAATCCGTTGTCTGGTCCGGCACCTGTTACGGCTTCGAATGCTAACTTAGGCCCAGTACAAATAGCCAGATAGTCATAGCTGTATTCATTACCGTCACCTGTGATTAAACGCTTTTCCTTCGGTAAGATCTCTGCAACCCCAGAGGTATTGAATGGGATATTGAATTTATCCACATAAGGTCTGAGATCGAGTACGACCTGTTCTTTTTTTCTTTCGCCTAACGCAACCCAAGGGTTTGATGGAATAAAGTGAAACTCTTCACTTTCATTAATGATCATAACCTCATGGTCTTTAGGCAGTTTTTGTCTGAGTTCATACACGATTGACATACCGCCTAATCCGGCACCGATAACTATTGTCCTTTTCATGTTCTCGTCCTTCTTATTTAAATTAGATTTATCTAATTTAATGTTAGCTAATAAATTGACGAGGAGAGAGGATTGTTCAAAAAATGTGCACGGAGAGCGATTATCAATGTAACAGCAGTAAACTTATTGATTGAATCTTAGCGGTGGATTCGTAGAATGCGGGGTGTTTTCATTGCAGCAGATACCTTGGCTTATGCTACTCATCATCGATAACTACGACTCTTTTACGTATAACTTGTACCAATACTTCTGCGAGCTTGGTGCGGACGTGAAAGTTGTGCGCAATGATGAGATCACCTTGCAACAGATTGAGGATTTGAACCCTTCCCATCTCGTTATTTCTCCGGGACCTTGTACACCCAATGAAGCCGGAATCTCTTTAAAAGCGATTGAATACTTTGCTGGAAAACTGCCGATTCTGGGCGTGTGTCTGGGGCACCAAGCGATAGCGCAGGTATTTGGTGGAGAAGTGGTTCGTGCGCGCCAAGTGATGCACGGAAAAACTTCGCCAATTACGCACACGGGGAAAAGTGTCTTCGCTGGTTTGAATAATCCTCTCACTGTTACTCGTTATCATTCTTTGGTTGTGAAAACGGATTCTCTGCCAGAATGCCTAGAGTTAACCGCATGGACTGAACTACCAGATGGTAGTTTGGATGAAATCATGGGCTATCAACATAAGAGCTTACCGATTGATGCGGTTCAGTTTCATCCTGAGTCGATCAAGACAGAGCAGGGCCACGAGCTGCTTGCTAATTTTCTGCGCCGCTAGAGTCTTCGACTGACAAATATAACTATTTGTCGGAAGTAGGGGGCATTTTTCAGGTCTAATTACTGTATAACCACTATTTGCGGAGTAATTACCGCTGCTGCAATATTTTTCTGTAGCAAATAAGTGAACTTTTCCTGACCGCGATCACTATTCTTCATTTTCCTAATATCAAAAACACGATTTGTCTTTGATGAAATTTTATTCGTGATATTTCCTCTCGATTTAGCCTGACTCCTTGTTTCTTATGGGGTTCGACTAATTATTTTGTGACCGGACAAAGAAAATACTTCATAAAAGCGATGGCTTGTTGCATAAATACTCAACGGTGGTGTCATTTATTAGTCTGAAAATGGCTGACAAAGGATAAATCACTATTGAAATAGTTAATAATTTGTAAATACAATGCTGCATTAACTGAAATGCAATACAAAATTTCAAGCTTATACTTTTGTAGTTAGGTCGACGATCTACAAAGCATGCGGTATCAAGAAAGGGACGAACAATGACAACTGAAATTAATGTAGAACGCGGTCTGTTTGATGAGGTAATGGTACCTTGTTACAACCCGATGGAATTCATCCCGGTTAAGGGACAAGGCTCACGAGTATGGGATCAACAAGGCAATGAGTACATTGACTTTGCTGGCGGTATCGCTGTGAGTTGTTTAGGTCATTGTCACCCTGCGTTGGTTAATGCGTTGACTGAACAAGGCAACAAGCTTTGGCACTTAAGCAACGTTATGACAAATGAACCAGCACTGCGTTTGGCAAAGAAACTGACACAAGTCAGCTTTGCAGAAAAAGTGTTCTTTTCAAACTCTGGTGCAGAAGCAAACGAAGCAGCACTAAAGCTAGCTCGTCGTTATGCTGCAGATAAATTCGGCCCAGAAAAATCTGAAATTATCGCCTTTAAACAAGGTTTCCACGGTCGTACTTTCTTTACCGTTACAGTCGGTGGTCAAGCAGCTTACTCTGATGGCTTTGGTCCAAAACCGGGAGACATTACTCACCTTGAGTACAACAACGTTGAAGCGTTGCGTGCACAGATTTCAGATCGCACTTGTGCAGTGATGATCGAGCCTCTTCAAGGTGAAGGCGGCATTGTGTCTCCAACACCTGAGTTCATTCAAACTATTCGTGAGTTGTGTGACAAACACAATGCGCTACTGATTTTTGATGAAGTTCAAACTGGTAATGGTCGTACTGGTCACTTCTTTGCTTATCAAGGTCTAGGTATCACTCCTGACATTTTAAGCACAGCTAAGTCTCTTGGTGGTGGTTTCCCTATCGGCGCAATGCTAACCACAACTGAGCTGGCTGAGCACTTTAAGCCTGGCACTCACGGTTCTACCTACGGTGGTAACCCACTAGCATGTGCAGTAGCAGAAGCGGTAGTAGATATCATTAGCCAGCCTGAAACTCTAGCGGGTGTTATTGAGCGTGAAGCTCTTTTCCGTGAAGGTTTAGAGAAAATCAATGCTAAGTACCATGTGTTCTCTGAAGTTCGTGGTAAAGGCTTACTACTTGGCGCAGCTCTAAATGAAGAGTGGCAAGGCCGTGCGCGCGACATTCTTGTTGCCGCTGGTAAACAAGGTCTGATGATCCTGATGGCAGGTGCAAACGTGGTACGTATGACACCATCACTCATCATCGAAAAAGAAGAAATTGAAGAAGGCTTAGCGCGTTTGGATAAAGCAATCGCATCACTTATGTAAAAACTAAGCTAAAAGGCTCACATCAACTTGTGAGCCTCAAAGGGCCTAATGATTAGGCCCTAAATGCATCTGGAGGGAAGTATTGATGCTAGTTGTACGCCCAATTTCTATGTCCGATTACGACGCGTTGCACACTTGTGCTGTTGAATCTGGTCATGGTTTCACTTCATTACCGGTTAACGAAGAGTTGTTAACCAACCGTATCAAACACTCTGAATACAGTTTTACTAAACCAGGCGTTACTTCACCATCGGATGAAGGTTACCTGATGGTCGGTTTTGATTCAGAAACGGGTGAAGTGGCTGGGACAACGGGAATTGAAGCCGCTGTCGGTTGGGATGTTCCGTTTTATTCCTATCACATCAGCACCATAGTGCATTCATCACCAAAGCTGAATGTAAACAATGTAGTTAAGTTGCTGACCTTTGGTAATAACTACACTGGCTGTTCGGAAATCTGCACACTGTTTTTACGCCCAGAATTTCGTCAAGGTCTCAACGGCAGACTGATGTCTAAATGCCGATTCTTGATGATGGCTGAACACCCACATCGTTTTTCTAAGACCATTTTTGCTGAGATGCGTGGTGTCTCGGATGAAGATGGCAATTCGCCTTTTTGGCAATGGCTGCAAGAGCACTTTTTCTCAATTGATTTCACCATGGCCGACTATCTGACTGGCATTGGTAAGAAAGGTTTTATTGCGGATTTGATGCCTAAACTGCCGATATATATCAACTTGCTCAGCAAAGAAGCACAGGAAGTGATTGGTCAGGTGCATGAAAAAACACGCCCTGCTCTTAAGTTGCTGGAGAAGGAAGGGTTTACCTGTCGCAATTATGTCGACATTTTTGATGCGGGCCCAAGCGTGGAGTGTGATATCAACAATATCGACTCGGTACGTAACTCAGTTCGAGTGAAGGTCATTGTTGCTGAACACTCAAGCTCGCAAGATTACTTAATCTGTAATACATCGTTTGAAAACTTTCGAGCGACCGCCGCAAAAGCAGCATTCAACCGTGAAAACGGCAGCGCAATTATCTCTCCAAAAGTCGCAAATGCACTGAAAGTAGATAGTGGCGACTTTATTCGAATTTTGGCTCAGTAAAAGAATTTAAGGAACACATTATGACTCAGTGGATCGCAGGACAGTGGTTAGAAGGTAAAGGTGAAATGCTTTCATCTTTAAGCCCTTATAACGATGAGGTCATTTGGCAAGGACAGAGTGCAACACAAGAGCAAGTAGAAGAAGCGGTTGCTTCTGCTCGCAATGCATTTGTTAGCTGGAAAAAATTGCCTTTCGCAGAGCGTGAGAAAGTGGTTCTCGCTTTCGCGGAAAAAATTAAAGAGAACAGCGAGCAAATTGCAGAGGTGATCGCGAAAGAAACGGGTAAACCAATTTGGGAAACTCGCACTGAAGCGGCTGCGATGGCTGGCAAAATCGCTATCTCTATTCGTGCATACCATGACCGTACTGGTGAAACCGTGCGTGAAGCTGCGGGCAACCAAATTGTTCTGCGCCACCGCCCACTCGGTGTTATGGCGGTGTTTGGTCCTTACAACTTCCCTGGCCACTTACCGAATGGGCACATTGTTCCTGCTCTTCTTGCGGGTAATACCGTTGTGTTCAAACCTTCAGAGCAAACACCATGGACGGCAGAAGTCACTATGAAGCTCTGGGAAGCGGCTGGTCTACCAGCAGGCGTTATCAACCTTGTGCAAGGTGGTAAAGAAACCGGTATTTCTCTGGCTCAGTCTAAAGGTATTGATGGCCTGTTGTTTACGGGTAGTGCCAACACGGGCCACATTCTTCATCGCCAATTCGCTGGTCAGCCAGACAAGATGCTGGCGCTAGAAATGGGTGGTAACAACCCAATGGTAATTTCTGAGAATTTTGGTGACTTGGATGCAACGGTTTACACCATAATTCAATCTGCATTTATAAGTGCTGGTCAACGTTGTACTTGTGCCCGTCGTCTATACATTCCTGTGGGTGCGAAAGGTGATGAACTGGTTGCTCGCTTAGTAGAAGCGACGAAGAAGCTGCGTATGGATCAGCCATTTGCGGAGCCGGCACCATTTATGGGGCCTCAAATCTCTAAAGCGGCGGCGGACTTCATTCTTAATGCCCAAGCCAACCTACAATCTCTAGGTGGTAAGAGCCTTGTTGAAGCGCAAAGCAAAGGTGCTGCGTTCGTATCACCGGGTATCATTGATGTTACGCCAATCGCGCAATTGCCTGACGAAGAATACTTCGGCCCATTACTGCAATTGGTTCGCTACGAAACTCTAGAGCAAGCGGTTGAGCTTGCTAACGATACTCGCTTTGGTCTGTCTGCTGGCTTAGTTACAACAGAAGATGCGGAGTGGGAATACTTTGTTGACCATATTCGCGCAGGTATCGTGAACCGCAACCGTCAGCTAACGGGTGCAAGTGGTGATGCTCCATTTGGTGGTCCGGGTGCTTCGGGTAACTTACGTCCAAGTGCATTCTACGCGGCGGACTACTGTGCATACCCAATGGCGTCAATGGAAGGTTCTGCAACCGAGCTTCCAGCGACACTAAGCCCAGGTGTAGAGCTATAACAGAGTTATTCAGGCTTCATCGAAAGGTGAAGCCTGTTTGTTTAAAACTGAAAACCAATAACCACTTAAATCTATAAAAGAATAGTAACCGGCTTTAGTTAGCCTCTTTTTCAATCCAATACGTCGTGTTCATGAAGCCAAGGAGGCACTATGACGCCAGAAGTTCTGTTTCAATCATTGTGGAATGATTACATCACTCGCCTTTGTCCTTCTGCAGATAAAGTTCATAGCTTGTTAGAAGAAGATGAAGCGCTAATCAATGACCATATTGCACTACGTACTTTCAATGTTGCTCCTCTTGGTCTAGAAACGTTAGCGAAACCTTTCTTAGCCCTCGGCTACAAAGATTGTGGCGACTATGTTTTTGAAAGCAAAAAACTGGTTGCTAAACACTTTGAGCATCCAGATCCGCTTCAGCCAAAAGTATTCATCAGTGAACTGAAAGTTGAAGAGTGTTCATCACAGCTTCAAGAGATAGTTGCCAAGCTGGTTGAGCAAGTAGATTCAACTAAGCTAGAAGGTGATGCATTCCTTTATGGTGGTCGTTTGTGGGACATCAGTTTTGCTGATTACCAGTTGCTGGCAGAAGAGAGCGAATATGCTTCTTGGTTGGCGGCTCATGGTTATGGAGCTAACCACTTTACGGTTAACGTAAACCAGCTCAAGGCATTTACAGAAGTAAAACAAGTGAATGACCATTTACGTGGCGCAGGTTTTACTATCAATGAATCGGGTGGTGAAGTGAAAGGAACGCCAGAAGTATTGCTTGAGCAGTCTTCAACTATGGCAGATAAAGTTCCAGTAGTATTCAGTGATGGTACTGAAACGGTTCCTGGTGGCTTCTACGAGTTTGCGAAACGTTATCCAATGGCAAACGGGGAGCTATATACTGGCTTTGTAGCTGCATCTGCAGATAAGATTTTCGAAAGTACCGATAGTAAATCTCTTGCTTAGTAGAGAGTGATAACTCACCGAGCTTTATTTATTCATTAATAGAGCCGCCAAAAGAAAAGCCACCGCAAGGGTGGCTTTTGAATTTTGTGTAATAGCGTTAGCTATTAACGAGTTCCGTACACAACGATAGTCTTACCGTGAGCTGAAATTAGGTTCTGCTCTTCAAGCATCTTCAGAATACGACCTACTGTCTCACGAGAACAGCCAACGATTTGACCGATTTCTTGACGAGTGATCTTGATCTGCATGCCGTCTGGGTGAGTCATTGCGTCAGGTTGTTTCGCTAAGTTAAGAAGCGTCTGTGCAATGCGGCCTGTTACGTCTAGGAACGCAAGGTCACCAACTTTCTGGCTTGTTACTTGTAGACGACGAGCCATCTGACCAGAAAGACGCATTAAAATATCTGGGTTAACTTGGATAAGCTGACGGAATTTCTTAAATGAAATTTCTGCAACTTCACATGGAGATTTAGCTCTAACCCATGCTGTACGCTCTTGACCTTCTTCAAACAAGCCAAGTTCACCGATGAAATCACCTTGGTTTAGGTAAGAAAGGATCATTTCCTTTCCTTCTTCATCTTTAATCAGTACCGCAACAGAACCTTTAACAATGTAGTACAAAGTTTCTGCTTTCTCGCCCGCGTGAATCAGCGTGCTTTTTGAAGGGTACTTATGAATGTGACAATGTGAAAGAAACCACTCTAATGTTGGGTCGGTTTGAGGTTTACCTAGAACCATAATATCTCACTTCCTCTGCAGGGTACGCTTGCTGCTATCCATATTTAGCAAAGCTTAAAATAGGTTTACTAGAATAAGAGGACTTTATGGTCGCTGCAAGCTATCTTGTGTTTCGGTTAAGAATAGTATCCTTTTTCAGCGACATTTTCTTGATTTTAATCGTGTCCCTACCTTGATTTTTTACGCAAAAATGTGCACATGGTCACGGTATCGAAACTAAACGTAAAAACCTTGTTTCGATTAACCGATTTTCCCCGTTTCAATGAGTTGCTGTAGGATTGGTCTTACGATCAATTCCATGGCAAAACTCATTTTCCCTCCCGGAACCACAATGGTGTTGTGGCGAGACATAAAGGAGCCATCGATCATTGCCAGTAAGTATGGGAAGTCGACATTTTTAATCCCACGTAGGCGAATGACTACAAAACTTTCGTCCAGACTAGGAATGCCTTTGGCATTCAGTGGGTTGGAAGTGTCTACGGTCGGAACCCGTTGAAAGTTAATATGCGTGCGTGAAAATTGTGGTGTGATGTAGTTGAGATAGTCATCCATAGAGCGGACTATCGAATCCATCACGGCTTCGCGTGAATGCCCTCGGTCACGGGTGTCACGGACATACTTTTGAATCCACTCAAGGTTAACAATCGGTACCATGCCGATCAGGAAATCGACATGCTGCGCCACATTAACCTCGCCATCTACCACACCGCCGTGTAGCCCTTCATAAAACAGTACGTCTGTACTGCTAGGAAGTTCTTGCCATGGGGTGAACGTTCCGGGCATTTGGTTATAAGGTACGGCCTCATCAAAGGTGTGCAGATAGCGTCGGATTTGGCCTGTGCCTGCTTTACCGTATTGACGGAAAAACTCGCTCAAAGCGCCAAAGTCGTTGGCCTCAGGGCCGAAGTAACTGATATGACGACCCTGCTCGCGGGCTTTACGGATTTCAATATCCATTTCTGGACGAGTGAAACGGTGAAAACTGTCACCTTCAACCCAAGCGGGTTTAACACTCATCATATTGAACATTTTACGGAATGCTTCTGACGTTGTAGTAGTGCCTGCACCTGATGAACCGGTTACGGCAATAATTGGGTGTTTTGCTGACATGACTAACCTTGTCCAAAAATCCTAAAATAAGGCGCTGAAATCACTTCATCGCCCGAGTTGAAGCCACTATAACATGGAATTTCAATTGTCACTGATTATCGATTATTAACTTTGATATCAACACTTTCGTGTAATTCAGAATAGACAATTACCGCATCGCCGCTTCTTAGCAACGCTTTGATTTGGTCGATTTTATGCGCCAGAGAAACTTCAACTTCGCCATAATCCGTGCCTTCTCTGAGCACAAATTCGCTAATGAGGTTTTCTAATGTCTCTGGTGCAATATCTTGCCAAGGTACAATCATAATGTTCTCGTAATTCTACTTAATGTTGTTTCGTCAATATAACGCACGCCAGCCCATTAATGGGGGGCGAATTTTTGCTGCTGACGAATGTTTAATCCTGAATATCTTTCAAACTTTCATAGTAAGCAGGTAACGCTTTTTCCAGCCAAAACTCAGGTTTTAGGATGCTTCCGGATACAAAGCCAACGTGCCCGCCTTGTTCAAACAAGCGATAGTCGATGTTGTCAGGCAGGATAAATTTGGGGATCACCGAGTCATTCATAAAGGGGTCGTCTTTAGCGTGAATGATCTGAGTGGGTACTTTGATTTGCTGTAGCTTGTTAATGCCAGAGCACTTCTCGTAGTAGTCTTGCGAGTTTTTAAACCCATGCAGGGGCGCTGTGATTAGGTCATCGAAATCACTGAGATGAGTGACGCGTTTAATGCTCTGATAGGAAAGCCCCAGTTCACCTTTGAGCAGATGATGCTTTTTCATTGCGCTGTTTTTCAGCGATGAAACCAGATAACGGCGATAGATTTTCGAAAAACCGTGTTCGATGCGTTGAGCGCAAGCCGCCAAGTCCAAAGGCGCAGACACGATAGTTGCAGCTGTGACTATTGGATCTTCATTGTAATCAGCCAAGTAGTTCACCAGCATGTTGCCACCAAGAGAAATGCCAGTAGCGACGATAGTACGATTCGGAAACTGCTCTCTCAGATATTCCAGAACAAAACGGGCATCTTCCACTTCACCGGAATGGTATGCGCGAGCCAAGTTATTAGGCTTACCGCTACAACCGCGGAAGTGCATCATGACCGATAGCCAGCCATCTTTGGCAAAGGCTTGCATTAGTCCATTGGCATAAGGGCTATAAAAACAACCTTCCAGACCATGAAATAGGATGAAAATAGGCTTCTTCGCTGCGCTTTCAGTATGTGCATCTTCACTCCACGCTAAGTCGAGGAAATCGCCGTCAGGTGTATCGAGCGTTTGCCAGACGGGTTCAAACAGCGCTTTCTTACGAATAAAGCGCGGGACTAATGTTTGTAAATGTGGGTTCTTCAAGCCTGTAGCGGCAACAAATTGGGTCATCGGCTAACCATCAAATTAATACAATTATTTTTGCCTATTTAATGATGCAGTTTTGGTGACTGCAACTTTAAGTGGTCTGTTTATATTGAGTATATACCCAATTAAATAAGCGGGAAGATTCAGTTCTTGGGTGCAGGTTTGGCAAACTGTTTAGCGAGGTTTTCGGCACCGAGTTGTCGGCAGTAACGTTGAGTAAGAGGTGCGTCTTTATTGTTCATCAAAGTCAGGCTGTTGATGCAGTCCACTAAATCCGACTGTTGTTGCTTTTCCAACTGCAATTCGAATTGCAGAGCTTCTCGATATAGGGTGTCTGGCAGAGTGGCTTTTAGTTTTCGGCGTAACTCCCGGTAGCTATGTAGCAGTGTTTCTGAGCGCCCGATACATTCAATAACTGTTTGCCAATCTTGCTCATGAAACGCTACTTGCTGCTCATCAAGCCATTTGAGCAGCAAGAGCAAATTTACGTTGCCGTTATAGTGGTTTTGCAGGTGTAGGCACGCCTCTTTGACTTCTCGAACGCTGTAGTACTGCAAGCTGAATTGCCATAGTCGTTCCAACGTGAGTGAAATTCTGACGTGCTCTTGGGTCATTGACTGTTGAACTCCTGTTCCATTTCTTCCAGCGTCTCTTGCTCGCTCATCCACTCCATTTCGACCTCTTCGAGTTCGGATTTCGCCTGAGCTTGTGTAGCGAGAACTTGGTTAAGTTTAGCTTTGTTTTCTGCATCATACAGTGAGGACTCCGATAATTGTTGTTCAGAGTCCGCGACAATTTCGTTCAACTTATCCATTTTCGCTTCGAGTTGTGTCAGCTTTTTGCGAATTGGCGCAGTCAGCTTACGAAGTTCTGCTTCACGACGTTTTTGATCTTTCTTCGCTGCAGCGCTGTTAGCATTGTCTTTTGGTGCTGCTTGAGCTTGTTGCTCTTTGCGTTCTGCTTTTTGCTGATCCTGAAGCCATTTGTAGTAATCCGTTAAATCACCATCAAAAGGTGCCACTTGGCGGTCATGAACCAGGTACAAATCATCGGTAGTGGCACGAAGTAGATAGCGGTCATGGCTGACGATAACCATCGCGCCTTCGAAGCTTTGTAGTGCAAGAGTCAGGGCTTGACGCATATCCAAATCAAGGTGGTTGGTTGGTTCATCAAGTAATAGCAGGTTTGGTTTTTGCCACACAATCAGAGCCAACACGAGGCGCGCTTTTTCACCACCTGAGAACGGTCCAACTTTATCCAGTGCTTTGTCACCGTTGAAGCCGAAACTACCCAGATAGTTGCGCAGTTCTAATTCGTTTTTCTCAGGCGCGATTTGCATCATGTGTTGCAAAGGCGTCTCTTCTGGATGAAGCGTTTCAAGCTGATGCTGCGCAAAGTAACCAATTTTCACCCCTTGTGAGTAGGATAGGTCACCACCTTGCGGAGTCAGTTCATTAGATAACAGTTTGATTAGGGTAGATTTACCCGCACCGTTTCGACCAAGCAGACCAATGCGGCTGCCCGGAACGAGATTAAGACGAATCTTCTCTAGGATAAGGTTATCGCCGTATCCGGCGCTCACGTCATCCATCATTAAAATTGGGTTTGGTAGTGCAGATGGCTCGCGGAATTCAAAGCTGAATGGGTTATCAAACTGAGCTGGCAACACTTTTTCCATTCGTTCTAAAGCTTTAATCCGGCTTTGCGCCTGACGAGCTTTAGACGCTTTGTAACGGAAGCGATCGATATAGCTCTGCATGTGGCTCATCTGCTTTTGTTGCTTCTGATACATAGCTTGCTGTTGCAACATCTTTTGCGCGCGTTGATTTTCAAACGAAGAGTAGTTGCCCGTGTATTCATTCAGCTTCTGATTCTCAATATGAATGATACGGTTGATGATCGGGTCTAAGAAATCTCGGTCGTGGGAAATCAAAATCAAAGTTCCCGGATAGCTTTGTAACCAGCGCTCTAACCACATCACGGCATCTAAATCTAAGTGGTTAGTTGGTTCATCGAGCAATAGCAAATCAGAGCGGCAAATCAGTGCTTGTGCAAGGTTAAGGCGCATACGCCAGCCACCTGAAAACTGAGTCAGGTTCCATGACATCTGTTCTTGGCTAAAGCCTAAGCCGTCCAGCAGCTCTGAAGCACGAGCTCGGATGCTGTAACCGCCAATGGTTTCGATTTTGCCATGCAGCTCAGCTACTAGCGTGCCGTTGTCTGCAACTTCTGCTTCACTAAGTTGACGTTCTAAATCTCGGTATTCTCGGTCGCCATCGATAACGTATTCCAAAGCACTGCGTTCTAAAGCCAGCGTTTCTTGCGCTACCCAAGCCAGTTCCCACTGAGCAGGTTTACTGAATGAGCCAGCATCAATAGATAGTTCGTCTTTCAAGAGGGCAAACAGGGTGGATTTACCACAACCGTTTTTACCCACTAAACCCACTTTGTCGCCTGGGTTGATGGTTGCTGATGCTTGGTCGAGCAGAGGTTTTCCGCCACGTAGTAGTTGGATGTCCGAGAAGATAATCATAAATTTGTTTTAGCTATTAATAGAGTTGCCGTTGAGATTTCGCCCAGAATAGTAGGGGCAACGAGGATAAATGTCGATCATTATGCAATTTACGTTATGATGCTTATGCCCTTCCTATTTGAAGGTGCAGCGGTGTTGGCTACGTTCGTTCACCCCAATTACATAGTTATCTATGCTCATGGGGACTCACTCACTTGCCGCCTAGCTGCAACTCCAACTAGTTTGGGTATAGCAACAGTTACCAATTTGATAACGTTACGGAGTGCCGTCAAGGAATGACACAAGATACGCCGTCTGCTTTACAAAAGCCTAAAGTATTAGTGATTTATGCTCACCCTGAGCCACATCACTCCATTGCAAACCAAGTGATGATTAAGAAGATCTCTTCACTTGAGCACGTCTCTATTCTTGATCTCTATGCCACATACCCAGACTTTTTCATCGATGTTCAAGCTGAGCGCCAGCGCTTGTTAGAACATGATGTGATTGTGTTTCAGCACCCTTTGTATATGTATTCCTGTCCGGCGCTACTTAAGGAATGGATGGATAGAATACTGGCAAAAGGATTCGCTTTTGGTAACAAAAGTGCGCTGCAGGGGAAAGTCTGGCGCAGTGTCATCACCACTGGCGGTAACATCGATGCTTTTGGTGAGAAGGGCTATAACCGTTATCCGTTGAAAGACATTTTACAACCATTTGAACTGACCGCGGCATTGTGTCGTATGCAATGGATAGAACCCATGGTGCTGTATTGGTCGCGCAATGTTAGTGACATTGAGCGATATCAACACGCAGAAGCCTATAGACAGTGGTTATTGGACCCGTTAGCTGAGCAAGGAGAGCATCATGGCTGAAGTAAGCAGTGATTTTCTACAAAGCACAGCCGTTTTTCTTACCGCAGCTGTGGTGGCAGTACCTTTAGCGCAAAGGGCTGGGCTTGGTTCTGTTCTGGGGTATTTACTTGCGGGTGTGATCATCGGACCTTGGGGATTGGGCTTAATCAGCGATGTTGAAGCGATTATGCACTTTGCTGAGTTTGGCGTGGTTTTGCTGCTGTTTCTGATTGGCTTAGAGCTAAACCCGAGAAAACTGTGGCAAATGCGTGGGCCTATTTTGGGACTGGGTGGTGCGCAGGTTGTGGTGACGACAGCCGTGATTGCCAGCCTGACTTCGTTGCTGGGCATCGGCTGGCAAAGCAGTCTAGTTATTGGCATGGGGTTGGCGCTCTCTTCAACCGCAATTGCATTACGCGTGATAGAAGAAAGAGGTTTAACTCGAACGGAAACGGGACAATCCGGTTTTGCTGTTCTGCTATTCCAAGATATTGCGGTAATTCCAATGCTAGCACTGTTACCAGTATTGGCGGGAAACACTGGCGGAAGCTGGCTTGATGTCGTGTGGATGTTATGTGGCATTGTTGGTTTATTGGTGGGCGGTCATTACCTTCTGAGCCCTCTGTTTCGCTACATCGTATTAAGTGGTGTACGAGAGTTGTTTACTGTTGCCGCGCTACTGCTGGTGATTGGTATCGCTCTATTGATGCAACAATTAGGTTTGTCGATGGCGCTTGGTACCTTCTTAGCTGGGGTGCTGTTGGCCGAAAGTGAGTTCCGTCACGAGCTAGAAATTGCTATCGAGCCTTTTAAAGGTTTACTGCTTGGGCTGTTTTTTATCTCTGTTGGTATGGCGGTCGATTTAGGGCTACTTGCTCTTGAGCCGTTAAGCATATTGTTGGCTGTGATTGGGCTGGTGACTGTCAAAGGTCTACTTCTTTATGTCTTAGCTCGTTTTTCTGGCACTAGAGCAAAAGCGCGCAGTCGCATGGCTGCAATACTGAGCCAAGGCGGTGAGTTTGCTTTTGTTATCTTTACTGCCGCGAGCAGCCAAGGGCTGCTCAAATCAGAGCAAGTCGCCTTTTTATTAGTAGTGGTGAGCTTATCGATGGTGACAACGCCGTTATTGCTATCGGCTCAAAATCGCTGGTTCGCTCGTAATTTGAATAACTCCGATGAAGAAAAGTTGGCATCGGACGTATTTGATAAAGAACCGAGAGTCATCATCGCTGGATTTGGCCGTTTTGGGCAGATTGTTGGTCGTTTGATGTATGCCAACAAGATCAAAATTACGGTATTAGAAAGTGATGCCAGCCAAATAAAATTACTACGCAAATACGGATATAAAGTATTCTATGGCGACGCCACTCAGCTTGAGTTATTGAGAGCGGCGGGCGCCGATGAAGCAGAGGCAATTGTTATCTGTACCGACGCGCCTGATGAAGTGGTGAAAATAGTTGAGCTTTGCAAACATCACTTCCCTAAATTGAAAATATTGGCGCGTGCACGTAGCCGTGTTGAAGCCTACCAATTAATGAATCACGGTGTTGAGCGTTACTCTCGCGAAACCTTTTTAGGTGCGTTGGATCTTGGTCGACAAACGTTAATCTCGTTAGGTATGCATCCTTATGAAGCGAAGCGAGCAGAAGCGCATTTTCGTAAGTTAGATATGGCTATGCTTAAAGAGTTGTTGCCTCAGCACAATGAAGGCAAGCAGCTTAACTTAAGAGCCAAAGAAGCTCGTAAAGAGTTGGAAGAAATTTTTGGCCGCGAGATGGACGGTGATAAGCAGTCTCGTAGCTATTGGGAAAAAGACTAAAAGAACAAGTAAGTAGTAGGAACCAATACGTGAATATAAAAAAACGCTTTATCGCAGGGGCAAGTTGTCCGAGTTGTAAAGCTCAAGATACCTTACGCTGGTGGATAGAGAACAACATAGAGCTGGTGGAATGCGTTGAATGCGATTATTCAGAACAGCGTAAACCGAAAGCTGTAGAGAAAAGTGAACACGCTCAGGAGCAAATGATCGGTATTTTTAAGCCGGAATAATTGAGTTTCTGCTCACGATCCCCATAATATCCACCATTAGATTATTTTTAGGCATGACTTAATGTGTCTAAAAGCACCAAAACCGCCCTGGAGCCGTTATGAAAATTGAAAAGAACGTGGTTGTAAGCCTTGCTTACCAAGTAAAACTGGAAGATGGCATCGTTGTTGACCAATCCACAGTGGAAGCACCACTAGATTACCTACATGGTCACAACAACCTAATCACTGGCCTTGAAAAAGAGCTAGAAGGCAAAGTAGCAGGTGACAAGTTCACTGCAACTATCGCACCTGAAGATGCATACGGTGAGCACAGCGATGATCTTGTTCAACGCGTTCCTGCAGACGTATTCCAAGGTGTTGATGAGATCGAAGTAGGTATGCGCTTCCTAGCGGATACTGACCAAGGTCCAATCCCTGTAGAAATTACAGAAGTTGATGGTGATGAAGTTGTGGTTGACGGTAACCATATGCTTGCTGGTCACACTCTGACTTTCGATGTAGAAGTTGTTGCAGTTCGTGAAGCAACTGCTGAAGAACTTGAACACGGCCACGTACACCACGCGGGTGGCTGTGGCGGCCACGGCCACGATCATGATGATCACGAATGTTGTGGTGGTCACGGTCATAGCCATGATCACGACCACAAAGATGGTTGTTGTGGCGGCGGTCACTGCCACTAATAGTTGAGTTATGGCTTGCGATAGGCAACGCCTAGCCCTATAAAGGAAAGCGTGAGTCGAGCAATCGGGTCACGCTTTTTTATTCTCGCTTTATCAATATACAAGGACTTTTTATGCCGCAACCTTTCTCTATTGCGATTCATGGTGGTGCCGGAACAATTTTGCGTGAACAAATGAGTGATGAGCTCAAAGGTGAAATCGAGGCTGCGTTAGAGAAATCGGTCAAAGCGGGGCATGCGATTCTTGCGCAAGGAGGCGATGCTTTAGATGCAGTGGTCGCAGCAGTAAAAGTGTTGGAAGATGCGCCTCAGTTTAATGCAGGCAAAGGTTCGGTATTAACCAATAAAGAAATGGTTGAGATGGATGCTTCCGTAATGCATGGGCGAGAGATGGATGCAGGTGCCGTAACGGGTGTTCGCCATATTAAAAATCCGATTGAACTCGCTCGCGATGTGATGTTGAAAAGCGACCACGTTCTGCTTATGGGAGAGGGCGCCGAAGAGTTCGCATTTAACTTGGGTTATGAGTACACCGAGCAGGATTACTTCTTCACTGATCGTCGTTATGAACAACTGCAATCCATGAAAGAAAAAGGTCTGTTTGCACTGTCTGAAGCTAAGTACTCGACAGAAAAACAGTATCCAGACGACAAAAAATTTGGCACGGTTGGCGCGGTAGCGCTTGATCAGCAAGGCAATTTAGCAGCAGCTACAAGTACTGGTGGCATCACCAACAAAAAGTTTGGCCGCATCGGAGATTCACCAATCATAGGTGCAGGTACGATTGCTGAAAATGGTAATGTTGCTGTATCAACCACGGGCATGGGTGAGTTCTTCATTCGCAAAATGGTCGCATCAGATGTCGCTGCGAGAATGCGTTATTTAAAAGAGGATATTCACACCGCCTGTGAACACATTATTCAAGGTGATTTAAAGGCTATGGGTGGCGAGGGCGGCCTGATTGCGGTTGATGCAAGTGGTGAAATTCACTTTGCGATGAATAGCTTAGGAATGTATCGAGCAAGTGTTGATACTAAAGGTGATCTGCTCATCAAAATATATGCAGATGATTGAGTTTTAATCTGAAAAACGAGAATGACTGCGCCCGAATTTATTCGACTATTTTTTGCCTAAAAAATGACTGCAACGAATCAAATTCGATGCTAGAATCCATTTTTAACTAGCAATCAGATTTGGAAAGATGGGTAATAACGTAGTCGTTCTTGGCACCCAATGGGGTGATGAAGGTAAAGGTAAAATCGTAGACCTTTTAACTGAAGATGCAAAATATGTGGTTCGCTACCAAGGTGGTCACAACGCTGGCCATACTCTAGTTATTGATGGCGAGAAAACAGTTCTTCACTTGATTCCATCAGGTATCCTTCGCAATAACGTGAAATGCATTATCGGTAACGGTGTTGTACTTTCACCAGATGCACTAATCAAAGAAATGACAGGTCTAGAAGACCGTGGTGTTCCTGTTCAAGAGCGTCTTTTCATTTCTGAAGCTTGTCCTCTAATTCTTCCATACCATATTGCTCTAGACCAAGCGCGTGAAGCTGCTCGTGGTAATAAAGCAATTGGTACGACTGGTCGTGGTATCGGTCCTGCGTACGAAGATAAAGTTGCTCGTCGTGGTCTACGTGTTGGTGACCTATTCGATCGCGCAGCATTCGCTGAGAAACTAAAAGAAGTTATGACTTTCCATAACTTCCAGCTAGAACACTTCTACAAAGTTGAACCTGTAAGCTACGAAGACGTGCTTGAGCAAGCAATGGGTTACGCTGATCTATTAACTTCAATGGTTATCGACGTAACTGACGAACTTGATGCAGCGCGTAAGCGTGGCGACAAGATCATGTTCGAAGGCGCTCAAGGTACTTTGCTTGATATCGACCACGGTACATACCCATATGTAACTTCTTCTAACACGACTGCTGGTGGTGTTGCTGCAGGTTCTGGTTTTGGTCCTCGTCACCTAGGTTACATTCTAGGTATCGCTAAAGCGTACTGTACTCGTGTAGGTTCTGGTCCTTTCCCGACTGAACTGTATGATGGCAAAGAGAAGCAAGATCCAGTTGGTAAGCACTTGGGTACTGTAGGTGCTGAATTTGGTGCAACAACGGGTCGCCTACGTCGTACTGGTTGGTTCGATGCTGTTGCAATGCGTCGTGCAATTCAAATCAACTCAATTACAGGTTTCTGTATGACTAAACTAGACGTGTTAGACGGTCTAGAAGAAATCAAAATCTGTACTGGTTACCAAATGGCTGACGGTTCAGTTCTTGAAGTATCACCAATGGCTGCAGATGCGTACGAAAACGTAACGCCAATCTACGAAACCATGCCTGGTTGGTCTGAAAAAACTTTCGGTGCTAAGTCTATCGACGCTCTTCCTCAAGCTGCACTTGATTACATCAAGCGTATTGAAGAACTAACTGGTGTTCCAGTAGACATCATCTCTACAGGCCCTGACCGTAACGAAACAATCATCAAAGTACACCCATTCAGCGTGTAAGTTAGATACTTGTTTATAGAACCGGCTCAATGAGCCGGTTTTTTTATGCCGCAAGTGATGCTATTTTGTACGTCGGTGGCAATTAATTGCCGATTATTTGCAAGATTAACCTAAAGAGATCCACTTAATCGCCGATAAAAAATCAAACCAGCCATTATGCGTAATAACGCTATACTCAATAAGCGGTGTTGTGTGGCTATCGGAATTAAGTAAGAGTGCATGTATGAAGCTACGAACGGTGGCAGCTTCTCTGTTATTGGCATTGCATTCCTCGTTTAGTCACGCAGCTGTGGCCGATGTGGGGGAGCCTGTACCAATTTATACAGAAGCTGAACTCATAAAATTGATTGAAGAAAACAAGCATTTGGAACGTGTCAAAGCCGACAATTGTCAGTTGGTGGAAGATATCGTTGCACGTGCCACTCGCATCAATTTGCCGTCATATGAGTTTTTGTATGGCGATATGTTGGCGTGGGGTGTCTGTGTCGATCAGGATGTCGAGCTCGGTTTGTATTACATGGAAAATGCTGCCCATCAAGGTTTGCCAACCGCACTTGAGCAGTTAGGTCGTTATTACTCACGCGGAACGTTAGTCCAGCAAGATAAAGAGCGCGCTATACCTTATTTGCGTGAAGCTGCTTCTATGGGTAACTTGAATGCCCGTATTCAGTTGGCCGAACTGTTGTTGAGAGATTACGGTAGCCCTCTGGATTACGAGGATGCTTATCGCTGGCTCTATAACTCTGCAACGGCAGATCAAAGAGTGCATAACCGCATCAATATCCTACGACAGGGTTTAGAGATGCGTATGCCAGAGAACATCATTGCGCGCGCAAAGCGTCGTGAAACCTTCTGGTAAATTCTAGCTAATTGATTCTGCAAACACATTACTAGGTTCATGTTCAGCCTCTAGGGTTGAGCATGAATTTCTTACCTTTCTTCACTGTATTTCACTTTTATTACTTCAAAGATAGTGCAACAGAACTATCTTATTAGTATTACTCACTTTTTATCCTTAAGCTTAACCACGCAGTAGGATATACTTTAATTCCCCTCTTACTTTAAGTAGGTCTGCCTATGTCTGATTCCACCCATATTGATCCGTTTGCGGATCGCGAAGCCGATAATTACGAAAATCCGATCCCAAGTCGTGAGTTCATCATCGAATTTTTAACTCAAGCTAATGTGCCAATGAATCGCAACGATTTGTTTGAAGCACTAAAACTCACCGGTGAAGATCAGTATGAAGGTCTGCGTCGCCGTCTTCGTGCCATGGAACGAGATGGACAACTCATCTTCACTCGTCGTCAATGCTATGCACTGCCTGAAAAACTAGAACTAATTAAAGGCTATGTAATTGGTCACAAAGATGGGTATGGCTGGGTACGTCCAGAAGGCAACACCAACAAAGACAACGACATTTTATTACCTCACCATCAGATGAGAACCATCATCCATGGTGATTACGTGTTGGTTCAACCAGCAGGTACGGATAAGCGTGGTAGAAAAGAGGGGCGCTTAGTTCGCGTATTGGAAGAACGTAAAACACAAATCGTTGGCCGCTTCTTCTTCGAGCATGGTTACTCGTATGTGGTGCCAGATGACTCACGTATTCATCAGGATATTTTGATCCCTAATGAGCAGCGTAGCGGTGCTCGTATGGGTAATGTGGTGGTGATTGAGATTACAGACCGAGGCTCACGTAGTCGCGGTATGATGGGTAGCGTGGTTGAAGTTCTGGGTGAAAACATGGCACCGGGAATGGAAACACAAATTGCCATCCGTACGCATCAAATTCCTCATGTGTGGCCAGACGAAGTTGAAAAACAGGTTGCAGGCTTAGGCGAAGAAGTGCCAGAAGAAGCTAAGGTGGGACGAGTCGATCTGCGTGAACTACCGTTAGTGACCATTGATGGCGAAGATGCGCGAGACTTTGATGATGCGGTCTTCTGTGAAGCGAAAAAAGGTGGTGGCTGGCGTTTATGGGTCGCGATTGCAGATGTAAGTTATTACGTTCGCCCTGAAACTGCGCTAGATAAAGAAGCGATTAATCGTGGTAACTCAGTTTACTTCCCGTCACAAGTTGTGCCTATGCTGCCGGAAGTGCTTTCAAATGGCTTATGTTCACTGAACCCGCAAGTGGATCGCTTGTGTATGGTGTGTGAAATGACTATTTCTGAAAGCGGTAAGTTATCAGGTTACAAACACTATGAAGCGGTGATGAATTCACACGCTCGCTTAACCTACACCAAAGTTCATGAAATTTTGGAAGGGGATGAAGAACTACGCGAACGTTATGTCGATCTTGTGCCACATCTTGAAGAACTGCATAAGATGTATCAAGTTCTTAAAGTTGCTCGTGAACAACGTGGTGCGATTGAATTTGAAACCGTTGAAACCAAATTCATCTTCACACCAGATCGTAAGATTGACAGTATTGAGCCACTTATCCGTAATGATGCTCATAAGCTGATTGAAGAGTGCATGATCATGGCGAACATTGCTTCTGCCTCATTGGTGGAAAAAGCAAAAGAGCCAGCGTTATATCGTATTCATGAAACTCCGGGCGAAGAGCGTTTGATGGGTTTCAGAGATTTCCTTGGTGAGTTAGGCTTAGAGCTGTCTGGTGGTCTTGAACCATCACCAACCGATTATGCACATTTGATGCAACAGATCGGTGAGCGTCCAGACAAAGAACTGATTCAAACTATGTTGCTGCGCTCGATGAAGCAAGCAATATACAGTCCTGACAATGCAGGTCACTTCGGCTTGGCGTTGAAGCGTTATGCTCACTTCACTTCGCCGATTCGTCGTTATCCAGACTTGTTGTTGCATCGTGCTATTAAGTATCTAATTGCCAAACATGAAGGTCGTAACCAAGACCGTTGGACTCCAACGGGTGGTTTCCACTATTCATTTGACGATATGAACTACTATGGTGAGCAGTGTTCGATGACTGAACGCCGCGCAGATGATGCTACTCGTGAAGTCTCCGATTGGCTGAAATGTGAGTACATGCAAGACCATGTAGGTGAAGAGTTGGAAGGTGTCATCGCTAACGTGACTGGATTTGGCTTCTTCGTTCGTTTAGCTGATTTGCACATTGATGGTTTGGTACATATTTCTACTTTAGCGAATGACTACTACCGATTTGACCCGATTGGTCAAAGACTTATCGGTGAGTCGTTTGGTAATACCTACCGCTTAGGCGATTCTGTCAAAGTTAAAGTGTTGTCAGTGAACCTTGATGATAGACAAATTGACTTTGAAATCGTTGAAACAAGTCGTAAGCTACGCGGCGCTGGTAAGACTGCTAAGAAACGAGCGACAGAATCGAAAGCAAAAGCGAAAGGTAAAAAAGCGGCTGCAAATCTTGGTAGTAAAGCTGTGCCAATGATTGAACCCACTAAACGTCCAGATGACGGTAGTGGTAAGCAAAAAGACAAAACGAGTAAATCCGCTAAATCTCGTAAACAGAAAGCTCGAGCTCAAGCTGGCAAAGCAAGAGCAAAAAAGAAGAAATAGGTAACTCATGAGTAACGAATTAATTTATGGCATCCACGCAGTAAAAGCGGTGTTAGAACGAGATCCTGCTCGTTTTGTGGAAGCATATGTACTGAAAGGTCGTCAGGACGATCGATTACTGCCTGTTCTGAATGAACTTGCACGTCTAGGCGTGTCGATTCAAGAAATGAACCGTAAAGTTCTTGATGACAAAGCTCAAGGTGCTAACCACCAAGGCGTGATAGCCAAAGTTAAACCAGCAAGACAACTCAACGAGCATGATTTAGAGATTATCGTTGACCAAACTGAGCAACCGCTATTCTTAGTTCTTGATGGTGTCACTGACCCACATAACTTAGGTGCGTGTCTGCGTAATGCTGATGCTGCGGGTGTGGCTGCGGTTATCGTACCAAAAGACAGATCAGCACCATTGACAGCTACAGTAAGCAAAGTGGCATGTGGCGCAGCAGAAACGGTGCCACTTGTTCGTGTGACTAACTTGGCCCGTACCATGCGCGCAATGCAAGAGAAGGGTGTGTGGTTTGTTGGTACAGCTGGTGAAGCAACACATGATATCTACCAAAGCAAATTAACAGGGCCTTTAGCTATAGTTATGGGAGCAGAGGGCGACGGTATGCGTCGTTTAACCCGAGAAACTTGTGATGACTTGATTAAGATCCCAATGGCGGGTTCGGTATCGAGCTTGAATGTTTCAGTTGCTTCAGGAATCTGTTTGTTCGAAGCTGTACGTCAACGTATTGCGGCTAAATAAAAGCACGCATAGCTCATATATAAAGGGGGTTGATAGTATTTATCAACCCTCTTTCATTTCATTTATCCTTTCTATTGTTTGATTAAACTTTGTTCGTTTATTTTTCAAACAGCCCTTGCATGTAAAACTGTGATCTGTATAATGCAGCGCACTGGTTAAGCCAGTTGTGAACCAATGAGCAGCGAGGAGCTGATAAATCCTAGGTTTTTATAAAATTCAGGTTTGTCAGGTAATGTATACTCAGCTTATGTTCGCAGTTAATTAAAATTTAGCTCATAGTTATCTAGTTTAGATAACTGAGGTTAATCACCTATTAGCTGACAATGTGCCCGATTTGGGTACTACGGTTTCACATAAATCAATCGGCATTCTCTCGTTTTAACGAGTTTGAGTGGCGATATTGTTTGTGTAATTTTTAATTATTGGAGCTCTGTCTCATGCAGAACCAACGCATCCGTATCCGCCTAAAAGCATTCGATTACAAACTAATCGACGCTTCTACAGCGGAAATCGTTGAAACAGCTAAGCGTACCGGCGCGCAGGTTCGTGGTCCTATTCCACTACCTACTCGTAAAGAGCGTTTCACTGTTCTTATCTCTCCACACGTAAACAAAGATGCACGTGACCAGTACGAAATCCGTACTCACAAGCGTCTGATCGACATCGTTGAACCAACTGACAAGACTGTAGATGCTCTAATGCGTCTAGACCTTGCTGCTGGTGTTGATGTTCAAATCAGCCTAGGTTAAGGGAGATTAGAAGAATGATTGGTCTAGTCGGACGTAAAGTGGGTATGACCCGCGTATTTACTGAAGAAGGCGTTTCTATCCCAGTAACTGTTGTGGAAGTTGAAGCGAACCGCGTTGCTCAAGTTAAAACTCTTGAGAACGATGGTTACACAGCTATCCAGGTAACTGCTGGTGCTAAGAAAGCTAGCCGTGTTTCAAAGCCAGAAGCTGGTCACTTTGCGAAAGCAGGTGTTGAAGCTGGTCGTGGTCTTTGGGAATTCCGCTTAGAAAGCGGTGAAGAGTTTGAAGTTGGTGCTGAACTAACTGTTGAACTTTTCAACGAAATCAAAAAAGTAGACGTTACTGGTACATCTAAAGGTAAGGGTTTCCAAGGCGTTGTTAAACGTTGGAACTTCCGTACTCAAGATATGACTCACGGTAACTCTTTGTCTCACCGTGCTCCTGGTTCTATCGGTCAATGTCAGACTCCAGGTCGCGTGTTTAAAGGCAAAAAAATGTCTGGTCACATGGGTGCAGAGCGTGTAACGACTCAAAACCTTGAGATCGTACGTGTTGACGCTGAGCGCAATCTGCTTCTTATTAAAGGTGCAGTCCCTGGCTCAATTGGCGGTAACGTTATCGTCAAACCAGCAGTTAAAGCATAACGTCTAGGAGTAAGTAATGGAATTGATGGTTAAAGGTGCTAACGCACTAACTGTTTCCGAAACTACTTTCGGACGTGAGTTCAACGAAGCTCTTGTACACCAAGTAGTTGTTGCGTACGCAGCAGGTGCTCGTCAAGGTACTCGTGCTCAAAAAACACGTTCAGAAGTTTCTGGCGGTGGCGCTAAGCCATGGCGTCAAAAAGGTACTGGCCGTGCGCGTGCTGGTACAATCCGTAGCCCATTATGGCGTACAGGTGGTGTTACTTTTGCTGCGAAACCACAAGATCACAGCCAAAAAGTAAACAAAAAAATGTACCGTGGTGCTATGAAGAGCATCTTCTCTGAGCTAGTTCGTCAAGAGCGTCTAATCGTTGTTGAAAGCTTCTCAGTTGATGCACCAAAAACTAAAGAGCTAACAGCTAAGCTGAAAGAACTTGAACTTAACGATGTTCTAATCGTTACTGGTGAAGTAGACGAGAATCTATTCTTAGCTGCGCGTAACCTGTACAAAGTTGACGTGCGTGACGTTACTGGTATCGACCCAGTTAGCCTAATCGCATTTGACAAGGTTCTTATGACTGCTGATGCAGTTAAGCAAGTTGAGGAGATGCTGGCATGATCCGTGAAGAGCGTCTACTAAAAGTTCTACGTGCACCGCACATCTCTGAAAAAGCAACTATGGCTGCTGAGAAAGCGAACACTATCGTTTTCAAAGTATCAATGGATGCTACTAAAAAAGAGATCAAAGCAGCTGTAGAAAAGCTATTTGAAGTTGAAGTTAAGTCTGTAAATACTCTTATCACTAAGGGTAAGACCAAGCGTCAAGGGCTACGCCAAGGCCGTCGTTCAGACGTGAAAAAAGCGTACGTTACTTTGAACGAAGGTCAAGATCTTGACTTTGTTGGCGGCGCGGAATAACAGGAGTAGTTGAAAAATGGCTATTGTTAAATGTAAGCCGACTTCGGCTGGTCGCCGTCACGTTGTTAAGGTTGTTAATGCTGACCTATATAAAGGTAAGCCTTACGCGCCACTTCTAGAGAAAAACTCTAAGAACGGCGGTCGTAACAACAACGGTCGTATCACAGTACGTCACATCGGTGGTGGTCACAAACAGCACTACCGTCTGATTGACTTTAAACGTACTAAAGATGGTATCCCAGCGAAAGTTGAGCGTCTTGAATACGATCCAAACCGTAGCGCAAACATCGCTCTAGTTCTGTACGCAGACGGTGAGCGTCGTTACATCCTAGCACCTAAAGGTGTTCAAGCTGGTGATGCTATCCAGTCTGGCGTTGATGCGCCAATCAAAGCTGGTAACGCAATGCCAATGCGTAACATCCCAGTAGGTTCAACTGTACATAACGTTGAACTAAAACCTGGTAAAGGTGGTCAGCTAGCTCGTTCGGCTGGTGCATATGCTCAAATCGTTGCTCGCGACGGTGCATACGTAACTATCCGTCTACGTTCTGGCGAGATGCGCAAAGTATTGTCTGAAGGCCGTGCAACAATCGGTGAAGTAGGCAACGCAGAGCACATGCTACGTGAATTAGGTAAAGCTGGTGCAAGCCGTTGGCGTGGTGTTCGTCCTACCGTTCGCGGTGTGGTAATGAACCCGGTTGACCACCCACATGGTGGTGGTGAAGGCCGTACGTCTGGTGGTCGTCACCCAGTTTCTCCTTGGGGTATGCCAACTAAAGGCTACAAGACTCGTAGCAACAAACGCACTGACAAGTACATCGTACGTCGTCGCAATAAGTAATCTATTTAAGAGGATAAGCCATGCCACGTTCTCTCAAGAAAGGTCCATTTATTGACCTACACTTGCTGAAGAAGGTAGAGAAAGCGGTGGAAAGCGGAGACAAAAAGCCTATTAAGACTTGGTCCCGTCGTTCAATGATCATTCCTACAATGATCGGTTTGACCATCGCTGTCCATAATGGTCGTCAACACGTTCCAGTTTTCGTAACTGACGAGATGATCGGTCACAAACTTGGTGAATTTGCACCAACTCGCACTTACCGCGGCCATGTCGTGGATAAGAAAGCTAAGAAGCGTTAAGGAGTAAATGATGGAAGCATTAGCTAAACATAACTTTGCTCGCATTTCGCCTCAGAAAGCTCGCTTAGTTGCAGATCAAATTCGCGGTAAGAAAGTTGACCAAGCTCTAGAACTTCTAACATTCAGCAACAAGAAAGCTGCTGAGCTAGTTAAGAAAGTTCTTGAGTCAGCAATCGCTAACGCGGAACATAACGAAGGTGCTGACATTGACGATCTACGTGTCGCTAAAATCTTCGTAGATGAGGGCCCTGTCATGAAGCGTATTATGCCTCGTGCTAAAGGCCGTGCGGATCGTATCTTGAAGCGTTCAAGCCACATTACTGTGGTTGTCGCAGATCGCTAAGAGACTAGGAGAGTAAGCAATGGGTCAAAAAGTACATCCTAATGGTATTCGTCTAGGCATCGTTAAGCCTTGGAATGCTACATGGTTTGCTAATACCAAAGATTTCGCTGACAACCTAGACGGCGACTTCAAGGTACGTCAGTTCCTAACTAAAGAACTGTCAAAAGCGTCTCTTTCACGTATCGTTATCGAGCGTCCAGCGAAGAGCATCCGTGTGACTATTCACACTGCTCGTCCAGGCGTTGTTATCGGTAAGAAAGGCGAAGACGTTGAGAAGCTACGCACAGCTGTAGCTAAAATTGCAGGTGTACCAGCGCAAATCAACATCGCTGAAGTACGTAAGCCTGAGCTAGACGGTCAATTAGTGGCTGATAGCATCGCGTCTCAACTAGAGCGTCGCGTTATGTTCCGTCGTGCTATGAAGCGTGCGGTACAAAATGCTATGCGTCTAGGCGCTAAAGGTATCAAAGTGGAAGTAAGTGGCCGTCTAGGCGGTGCTGAAATTGCACGTTCTGAGTGGTACCGTGAAGGCCGTGTGCCTCTACACACTCTACGTGCTGACATTGATTACGCAACTTCTTCAGCTCACACCACATACGGTGTAATCGGCGTTAAAGTTTGGATCTTCAAGGGCGAAATCCTTGGTGGTATGCCAGCTGCAAACGCTGTTGAGCCTAAGGCTGACAAGCCTGCGAAGAAACCGCGTAAAGGCCGTAAGTAAGGAGTCGACAGATGCTACAACCTAAACGTACTAAGTTCCGTAAGGTTCATACTGGTCGTAACCGTGGTCTAGCAAAAGGTACTGAAGTTAGCTTTGGTTCTTTTGGTTTGAAAGCTGTAGGCCGTGGTCGCCTAACTGCTCGTCAAATCGAAGCGGCACGTCGTGCGATGACACGTCACATTAAGCGTCAAGGTAAAATCTGGATCCGTGTGTTCCCAGACAAACCAATCACTGAAAAACCACTTGAAGTTCGTCAAGGTAAGGGTAAAGGTAACGTTGAGTACTGGGTAGCCCAAATCCAACCTGGTAAGGTTATGTACGAAGTTGATGGTGTACCTGAAGAATTGGCTCGTGAAGCGTTCCGCCTAGCGGCTCGTAAACTGCCATTCAAGACTACATTTGTAACTAAGCAGGTGATGTGATGAAAGCACAAGATCTACGCGAAAAGAGCGTTGAAGAGCTTAACACTGAGTTATTAGCGTTGCTGAAAGAGCAGTTCAACTTGCGCATGCAAGCTGCGACTGGTCAACTACAGCAAACTCATACTCTGAAAGCTGTCCGCCGTGATATCGCACGTGTGAAAACTGTTTTGACTGAGAAGGCAGGCGCATAATGAGCGACAAAATTCGTACCCAACAAGGTCGTGTTACTAGCGACAAGATGGACAAGTCTATCACTGTTGCTATCGAGCGTTTCGTAAAGCACCCAATCTACGGTAAATTCGTTAAGCGCACGACTAAAGTACACGCACATGATGAGAACAACGAATGTGGCCTAGGCGACTTAGTTGAAATCAAAGAGTGTCGTCCACTGTCTAAGACTAAGTCTTGGACTTTGGTAAAAGTTCTAGAGAAAGCTAAGATTTAATTAGTTTTTTCTGACTGAATAAACGGCTCCAAAAATAATTTTGGGGCCGTTTATTTTTTGACTACCCAATATAAAAAAAGGGTGGTACAATTCGCGTCCCTTTAAAGAGGCAGCCCGACCCGAGATGGGTCTAGTTTTTTAATATTTAGCGGAGCACTAACATGATCCAAATGCAAAGTATGCTGGACGCAGCTGATAACTCAGGCGCTCGCAGCGTAATGTGTATTAAGGTTCTGGGTGGCTCTCACCGTCGTTACGCCCACGTTGGCGACATCATTAAAGTTACTGTTAAGGAAGCAATTCCTCGCGGTAAAGTTAAGAAAGGTGATGTACTGAAGGCGGTGGTAGTTCGCACCCGTAAAGGCGTTCGTCGTCCAGACGGTTCTGTCATTCGCTTCGACCGTAACGCTTGCGTACTGTTAAACAACAACAGTGAGCAACCTATCGGTACACGTATCTTTGGTCCAGTGACACGTGAACTTCGTACTGCGAAATTCATGAAGATTGTCTCACTGGCTCCAGAAGTTCTGTAAGGAGCACGTAAAAAGATGGCAGCTAAAATCCGTCGTAATGACGAAGTAATCGTTCTTGCTGGTAAAGATAAAGGCAAGAAAGGTAAAGTAACTAAGGTACTAGCAACTGGTAAAGTTATCGTAGAAGGTATTAACCTTGTTAAGAAACACCAGAAACCTGTTCCTGCACTAGGCATCCAAGGCGGTGTTGTAGAGCAAGAAGCAGCGATCGACGTTTCTAACGTGGCAATCTTCAACGCAGCTACTGGTAAAGCTGACCGTATCGGTTTCCGTTTCGAAGATGGTAAGAAAGTTCGTTTCTTTAAATCTAACAACGAAATCGTTTCTAACTAATTAGAAGTAATTTGGAGTTCTACTATGGCGAAACTGCATGATTACTACAAGTCGTCTGTAGTCGCTGATCTGACCAAACAGTTCAGTTACACAAGCGTCATGCAAGTCCCTAGAATTGAGAAAATCACCCTCAATATGGGCGTTGGTGAAGCAATCAACGATAAGAAACTACTAGAAAACGCAGCTTCTGATATGGCGACCATCTCTGGTCAAAAGCCACTTATCACTAAAGCGCGTAAATCTGTTGCTGGTTTCAAAATCCGTGAAGGCTACCCAATTGGTTGTAAAGTAACCTTGCGTGGCGAGCGCATGTGGGATTTTCTGGAGCGTTTGATTTCTATCGCTCTTCCACGTGTACGAGATTTCCGTGGTGTTAGCGCTAAGTCTTTTGACGGTCGCGGTAACTACAGCATGGGCGTTCGCGAGCAAATCATCTTCCCGGAAATCGACTACGATAAAGTCGATCGAGTACGCGGTCTTGATATCACTATCACGACGTCTGCTGCTACCGATGAGGAAGGCCGAGCTCTGCTGGCTGCCTTTAACTTCCCATTCCGCAAGTAAGGTGACGGGTTACTGTTATGGCTAAACAATCAATGAAAGCACGTGAAGAGAAACGTGCAAAGCTAGTAGCACAGTTCGCTGAAAAGCGTGCAGCGCTTAAAGCTATCATCAGCGATGTAAACGCATCAGAAGAAGATCGTTGGAATGCGGTTCTTAAACTGCAAACTCTTCCACGTGACTCAAGTGCATCACGTAAGCGCAACCGTTGCAACCAAACTGGTCGTCCACACGGTTACCTACGTAAATTCGGTCTAAGCCGTATCAAAGTTCGCGAAGCTTGCATGAAAGGCGAGATTCCTGGACTTCGTAAGGCTAGCTGGTAATTGCCACTTAATCATTTGGAGTAAAGACTATGAGCATGCAAGATCCGATTTCGGATATGCTGACCCGTGTTCGTAACGGTCAGGCAGCAAATAAAGTTGCTGTAACAATGCCTTCTTCAAAGCTTAAAGTTGCAATTGCTGCACTACTTAAAGCTGAAGGTTACATCGCAGACTTCGCTGTAGAAGGCGGAGCAAAACCTGAGCTAGAAATCACTCTTAAGTATTTCCAAGCTAAACCAGTAATTGAGCAAATCAAACGTGTTTCACGTCCTGGTCTTCGTGTTTACAAGAAGAAAGGCGAACTACCTTCTGTAATGGGTGGTCTTGGTATTGCTGTTGTTTCAACGTCAAAGGGTCTTATGTCTGACCGTGCTGCTCGTAAAGCAGGTCTAGGCGGCGAAATCCTTTGCTACGTAGCATAATTAAGGAGTAGAACATGTCTCGTGTTGCTAAAGCACCTGTCGCTATTCCAGCTGGCGTAGAGGTGAAATTGAACGGTCAAGAGATCACTGTAAAGGGCGCTAAGGGTGAATTAACTCGCGTTCTTAATGATGCAGTTGTGATCGCTCAAGTTGAAAACAACCTAACATTCGGCCCTAAAGAAGGTGTCGTTAATGCTTGGGCACAAGCAGGTACTGCTCGTGCACTAGTAAACAACATGGTTGTTGGTGTTACTGAAGGCTTTACTAAGAAGCTAACTCTTAAGGGTGTTGGTTACCGTGCTGCTATGAAAGGCAACGCTGTAGCGCTAACTCTAGGCTTCTCTCACCCAGTTGAGCACGAGTTGCCAGCGGGTATTAAAGCCGAGTGTCCAAGCCAAACTGAAATTGTTCTAACTGGTTGCGATAAGCAAGTAGTTGGTCAAGTTGCGGCTGACATTCGTTCTTACCGCGCGCCTGAACCTTATAAAGGTAAAGGTATTCGTTACGCAGATGAAAATGTGCGTACTAAAGAAGCTAAGAAGAAGTAAGGTAACACTATGGATAAGAAAGCATCTCGCATCCGTCGTGCTACACGTGCACGTCGTAAGATTGCAGAACTGGGTGCAACTCGCCTAGTAGTACACCGTACTCCTCGTCACGTGTACGCACAAGTGATTGCAGCTAACGGCTCTGAGGTTATCGCAGCAGCATCTACTGTAGAAAAAGCGATCCGTGAGCAAGTTAAATACACTGGTAACGTTGATGCAGCTAAGGCAGTTGGTAAAGCTGTTGCTGAGCGCGCTCTTGAAAAAGGCGTAACAGCTGTTGCATTTGATCGTTCTGGTTTCCAATACCACGGTCGAGTAGCGGCGCTAGCAGAATCTGCTCGCGAAGCTGGTCTGAAATTCTAAGGTAGGGTTGGAAGATGGCTAAAGAACAACAAGTTCAAGCGAATGATTTGCAAGAAAAATTAATCGCTGTTAACCGTGTTTCTAAGACGGTTAAAGGTGGTCGAATCATGAGCTTCACTGCACTAACTGTAGTTGGTGACGGTAACGGTCGTGTAGGTTTCGGTTACGGCAAAGCTCGTGAAGTACCTGCTGCGATTCAAAAAGCAATGGAAAAAGCACGTCGTAACATGACTACGATCGCGCTTAACGAAGGCACTCTTCACCACCCGGTGAAAGGTCGTCACTCGGGCTCTAAAGTTTACATGCAGCCAGCTGCAGAAGGTACAGGTGTTATCGCAGGTGGTGCGATGCGTGCAGTACTAGAAGTTGCAGGTGTACACAACGTTCTATCTAAAGCATACGGTTCAACGAACCCTATCAACATCGTTCGTGCAACGATCGATGCTCTAGCTAGCGTTAAGTCACCAGAAATGGTTGCTGCTAAACGTGGTCTAACTGTTGAATCTATTTCGGAGTAAGAACACAATGGCAACTATTAAAGTAACTCAAACTAAAAGCTCAATTGGTCGCCTACCTAAGCACAAAGCTACTTTGCGCGGTTTAGGCCTTCGTAAAATCAACCATACAGTAGAACTTGAAGATACTCCGTGTGTACGCGGTATGATCAACAAGGTTTACTACATGGTTAAAGTTGAGGAGTAATCATAATGTTTTTGAATACTCTAGCACCAGCTGCGGGTTCAAAGCCTTCTAAGAAGCGCGTTGGCCGTGGTATTGGTTCAGGCCTAGGTAAAACTGGTGGCCGTGGCCATAAAGGTCAAAAGTCGCGTTCAGGCGGTAAAGTTCGTCCAGGTTTCGAAGGCGGTCAGATGCCATTGAAACAACGTCTACCAAAATTCGGTTTCACTTCTCGTAAGAGCCTAGTGTCTGCTGAAGTTCGTCTAGCTGAGCTAGCGAAAGTAACAGGTGACGTGGTTGATCTAAACAGCTTGAAAGCTGCAAACGTTGTTACAAAGAACATCGAGTTTGTTAAAGTTGTTCTTTCTGGCGAGATCAGCAAAGCAGTGACTGTTAAAGGTCTGCGTGTTACTAAAGGCGCGCAAGCTGCAATCGAAGCTGCAGGCGGTAAAATCGAGGCATAATCTCGAGGATTGAGGTACAGATGGCTAAGAAACCAGGACAAGATTTTCGTAGTGCTCAGGGCGGCTTGGGTGAGTTAAAATCGCGCTTATTATTCGTAATTGGTGCACTTTTAGTATTCCGAGCGGGCTCTTTTGTGCCGATTCCTGGTATTGACGCAGCTGTACTTGCCGATTTGTTCGAACAGCAAAAAGGTACCATCGTTGAAATGTTTAACATGTTCTCCGGTGGTGCTCTTTCGCGTGCATCTATCTTTGCATTGGGCATCATGCCGTATATTTCGGCATCTATTGTTGTCCAATTGCTTACAGTAGTTCATCCAGCGTTAGCGGAACTCAAGAAAGAGGGTGAAGCAGGCCGTCGTAAGATCAGCCAATATACGCGTTATGGCACGCTTGTACTTGCAACATTCCAAGCTATTGGTATCGCAACAGGTCTACCAAACATGGTCAACAATCTGGTCGTTATCGACCAAACCATGTTTACCCTAATTGCTACCGTGAGTTTAGTAACTGGCACCATGTTCTTGATGTGGTTAGGTGAACAAATTACAGAGCGCGGAATTGGTAACGGTATTTCGTTACTTATCTTTGCAGGTATTGTTGCTGGATTGCCTTCAGCAATCGGACATACTATCGAGCAAGCGCGTCAAGGTGAACTGCATGTACTTCTTCTGTTGTTGATTGCGGTAGTTGCTTTTGCTGTTATTTACTTCGTTGTTTTCATGGAGCGTGGTCAGCGTCGAATCGTCGTTAACTATGCGAAGCGTCAACAAGGTCGTAAAGTTTTTGCAGCGCAAAGCACACACTTGCCATTGAAAATTAATATGGCTGGTGTGATACCTGCGATTTTTGCATCAAGTATTATCCTGTTCCCAGGAACACTGGCTCAGTGGTTTGGTCAGAACGGTGAGAGCAGCACATTCGGTTGGTTAACTGATGTGTCTTTAGCTCTTAGCCCAGGTCAACCTCTGTATGTAATGCTTTATGCAGCAGCGATTATATTCTTCTGTTTCTTCTATACAGCGTTGGTATTTAACCCACGTGAAACAGCAGATAACTTGAAGAAGTCAGGTGCATTCGTACCCGGTATCCGCCCAGGAGAACAGACAGCGAAATATATCGATAAAGTGATGACACGTTTAACCTTAGCGGGTGCGTTATACATTACCTTTATCTGTCTGATCCCTGAGTTCATGATGGTCGCATGGAACGTACGTTTCTATTTCGGCGGAACATCACTACTTATCGTAGTTGTTGTAATCATGGACTTTATGGCACAGGTTCAGACACATATGATGTCCAATCAATATGAGTCTGTGTTGAAAAAAGCGAACCTGAAAGGCTACGGTCGATAATTCGACTATACTACCTTCAGGTCAGATTTACGGAGTTTAGCAATGAAAGTTCGTGCTTCCGTTAAAAAAATCTGCCGTAACTGTAAAGTTATCAAGCGTAACGGTGTCGTTCGCGTGATTTGCAGTGAGCCAAAGCATAAGCAACGCCAAGGCTAATTAGCAGAAATTTTTACTTGAAAATTAAAGGTTGGTCGAGTATATTCCTCGGCCTACCTTTTGCGTGCAAAAGAAGTAGTATGCCGCAGCGTATCCTCTACGGGCTTTGCTGCGGATAATTCTTTATATAAAGTACCTAGGAGTGAATAGTGGCCCGTATAGCAGGCATTAACATTCCTGATCAAAAGCATGCTGTTATCGCATTAACTGCGATCTACGGCATCGGTAAAACTCGCTCGCAAGCTATTCTTGCTGAAGTGGGTATTGCTGAAGATGTTAAGATCAGTGAACTAACTGAAGAGCAGATCGATCAACTGCGTGATGGTGTAGCTAAATACACTGTAGAGGGTGATCTACGTCGTGAAGTTTCCATGAACATCAAGCGTCTTATGGACCTTGGTTGTTACCGTGGTCTTCGTCATCGTCGCAGTCTACCACTACGTGGACAGCGTACTAAAACCAATGCTCGCACCCGTAAGGGTCCGCGTAAGCCGATCAAGAAATAATCGGGAAGGGTAAGTACAATGGCTAAACAACCAACACGCGCACGTAAGCGCGTACGCAAGCAAGTTGCTGATGGCGTAGCGCATATCCACGCATCTTTCAACAACACAATCGTGACTATCACTGACCGTCAAGGTAACGCTCTAGCATGGGCTACTGCAGGTGGTTCAGGTTTCCGTGGTTCTCGTAAGTCTACTCCGTTCGCTGCACAGGTTGCTGCAGAACGTTGTGCTGAAATGGCTAAAGAATACGGTCTAAAGAACTTGGAAGTTATGGTTAAGGGTCCTGGTCCAGGTCGTGAATCTACTGTTCGCGCACTGAACGCAGCTGGTTTCCGTATCACTAACATCGTTGATGCGACACCAATCCCTCATAACGGTTGTCGTCCACCTAAGAAACGTCGCGTATAACGTTTCTGGGAACATTGGAGAAAGATCATGGCAAGATATTTGGGTCCTAAGCTTAAGCTTAGCCGTCGTGAAGGCACTGACTTATTTCTTAAGTCTGGTGTACGCGCGATCGATACCAAGTGTAAAATTGAGAACGCACCAGGTGTACACGGCGCTCGTCGCGGTCGTCTATCTGAGTATGGCGTTCAGCTTCGTGAGAAGCAAAAAGTTCGTCGTATCTATGGCGTACTAGAAAAACAATTCCGTAACTACTACAAAGAAGCTGCTCGCCTTAAAGGCAACACGGGTGAAAACCTACTTCAGCTTCTAGAAGGTCGTCTAGATAACGTAGTTTACCGCATGGGCTTTGGCGCAACTCGCGCAGAAGCACGTCAGCTAGTTAGCCACAAAGCTATCCTAGTTAACGGTAAAGTTGTAAACGTTCCTTCTTTCAATGTTGCGGCTAACGACGTTGTTACAATCCGTGAAAAAGCTAAAAAGCAATCACGTATCGCTGCTGCTCTAGAAGTTGCAGAACAACGCGAAAAACCAACTTGGATTGAAGTAGATGCGAGCAAGATGGAAGGTACTTTCAAGCGTTTGCCTGAACGTTCTGATCTATCAGCTGACATCAACGAACAATTGATCGTCGAGCTTTACTCTAAGTAAGGTTTAAACTAAAGAGAGGACACAATGCAGGGTTCTGTAACAGAATTTCTTAAGCCACGTCTTGTTGACATCGAACAGATCAGCACGACACACGCAAAAGTAACTCTTGAGCCATTAGAGCGTGGTTTTGGCCACACTCTTGGTAATGCACTTCGCCGTATTTTACTATCTTCTATGCCGGGTTGTGCCGTAACAGAAGTGGAAATTGAAGGCGTACTTCATGAGTACAGCACTAAAGAAGGTGTTCAGGAAGATATTCTTGAGATCCTACTAAACCTTAAAGGTTTGGCTGTTCGCGTTGCCGAAGGCAAAGATGAAGTGTTCATTACACTAAACAAATCAGGCTCGGGCCCTGTGGTTGCAGGTGACATCACCCATGATGGTGATGTAGAGATCGCTAACCCAGAACACGTTATTTGCCATCTAACAGATAGCAATGCTGAAATCGCTATGCGTATTAAAGTAGAACGTGGTCGTGGTTATGTTCCAGCTTCAGCCCGTATCCATACTGAAGAAGATGAGCGTCCAATCGGTCGTTTGCTTGTAGATGCGACTTTCAGCCCAGTAGACAAAATTGCTTACTCGGTTGATGCAGCTCGTGTTGAACAGCGTACTGACTTAGACAAGCTTGTTATCGATATGGAAACAAACGGAACTTTAGAACCTGAGGAAGCAATCCGTCGTGCAGCAACTATTCTTGCTGAACAATTGGATGCGTTCGTAGATCTACGTGATGTACGTGTACCTGAGGAGAAAGAAGAGAAGCCGGAATTCGATCCGATCCTACTCCGTCCTGTAGACGATCTTGAACTAACAGTTCGCTCTGCTAACTGTCTGAAAGCAGAAGCGATTCACTACATCGGTGATCTAGTACAGCGCACTGAGGTTGAGCTACTTAAAACGCCTAACCTTGGTAAAAAATCTCTTACTGAGATTAAAGACGTGCTTGCATCACGTGGTCTTTCTCTGGGCATGCGCTTAGAAAACTGGCCGCCAGCGTCTATCGCTGAAGATTAATCGATATTAGTTAGAAGGATTAGGTCATGCGCCATCGTAAGAGTGGTCGTCAACTCAACCGCAACAGCTCACATCGTAAAGCGATGTTCAGCAATATGGCTAGCTCTCTTGTACGTCATGAAGTTATCAAGACTACATTGCCAAAAGCAAAAGAGCTACGTCGCGTAGTTGAGCCATTGATTACACTAGCTAAGACTGACAGCGTTGCTAACCGTCGTCTTGCATTTGCTCGCACTCGTGATAACGAAGTTGTAGCAAAATTATTTAACGAACTAGGTCCACGTTTTGCTGCTCGTCAGGGCGGTTACACTCGTATCCTAAAAGCTGGCTTCCGTGCTGGCGATAAAGCTCCAATGGCTTACATTGAGCTTGTAGATCGTCCAGAAGCAGAAGTTGCTGCTGAGTAATCAGTAAGTTCGCTAAACAGAAAGCCGAGCATTTATGCTCGGCTTTTTTGTTTTCTAACCCTAAACCACCTTTTACGAAGGTGGTGATTGTCCTTTTGGGCTATGCCCGAAAGGCATTAAGGTTAAGGGACAGGGTATACAATAACGCTTAAAAGTTATGATTCGACAAAAATACGGAGTGTAATGGATGTTCTCTGCCGTAGAAGTTGAATACTAAAGCGCTCACCGACGCTAGTCATATAACTGGATGTGTTATAGCCCCTTTATAGGTGGCTTTTTAATTATTGATACTTTTCTTTTCCACTGATTGTCTAGGAATGGATTTAGCAGTGGTCACCGATATCCCACTCTGTTTTATCTGTGGTGTTTTCTTTTTTTTGATGAAGAGTTTTGCTCCAACCTCTGATTTCTCGATACAGTCTGGGGGAGACACCAGCATGCTGTTTAAATTGTTTATTAAACTGAGAGAGGGAGGTGAAACCTGCTTCCCAGGCAATATGGGTAATGGTGAGGGATGAGCTGCTAAGTAAATGGCATGCCTTGTCTACCTTTTGTCCAATAAGGTATTCGATATAGCTGACCCCAAATATTTTTTTAAAGTGGCGGGTGAAAGTGGATACCGACATATTCATTTGGCTCGCCATTTGTGTGAGTGTTAGCGGGGCGTTGTGATTGTCGTTTATGGCACAAATAATATTTTGTACTCGCTGGCTACTGTCTTGGTGGTAAGCGTGTCTTAAATAGCGGATTGGTACCTGCTGGGCGAGACTGAGCAAAAAACGCAAAAAAGCTAGCAGCCGTTGCTCGTCTTTTTGCTGGTAGATTTGCTCATAAAGTTCAACTTGTTTTGTTTTTAGAGAGAATAGCGCCCCTCGTTTGAACCAGTCAATTACACCTTCCAGTCGATATAGCTCCTGAAATTGCCGGAATAACGTTTCTAATACCAGTTCTTTGACATGAATATAGCGGGATGTAAAGTAGTTGCCGTCATCTAGGTTGCTAAATGCGTGGGGCAGATTAGGACCAATAAGCAGTAAATGATGTTGGCTTAGCTTGTGTTGGTTCTCCCCGATAATGCTGCTTACTCCCCCTTGGGAAATAAATACCATTTCATACTCTGGGTGAATATGGATCGGGCAAAAGAAGAGACGACCCGAAAAGACTTTACAGCTTAGACTCGTGCCTTGTTGAATATCTAGTGGCTCAAAAACGGGATAAGTCGTCATGCAGTTTCTTTATCGTAGGTTATTGATTTTTAAATGATACAGGTTTCTTATGGCAGGCTATTGAGAATCACTTCACAGTTTATTCACTATGAGCAGATAACGGTACTGGTTGAGTAAATTGGCTAAGTGAATCTTCTCTCAATATGTTGTTATGGTGGCACTTACAACGACGAAATATTAAAGGTGCCCTATGACATATCTAAAGCTCGCTTTACTCACGATGACTCTGTGTGAAACGCTCACACTGAGTATTCCTGCCTATGCCTATCAAATCGAAACAGTCACGATTGACGGCCAGTCAATAAAGAAACATCACCAAGCCATGGTTGTACTCCCAAATGATTACAATGATGAGCAAGAGTATCCAGTGGTGTATGTACTGCATGGTTGGAGTGGAGACTTTAGCTCATGGACTGGAAGTACAGCCATTGCCAAACAGGCCGACCTCCATCAAATGATACTGGTGATGCCTGATGGCAACTACGATAGATGGTACATCGACAGTCCGGTCGTAAAAGACTCTAACTATCAGAGTTATATTGCTAAGGATGTCGTGAGCTACATAGACAAACACTATTCAACTAAGAAGGATCGAACTCAAAGGGCCATTACTGGGTTAAGTATGGGAGGATTCGGTGCTTTGAATATCACACTGATGAATACCGACATCTTCGGTAACGTTGGCAGTATCAGTGGTGGCGTTAATCCAGCTAATTTTGCTTACAACTGGGGCTTGGCCAACGTCTTTGGTGACCCCGTGAAGAACCGGGAATATTGGGATAGAAAAGCTATTAAGTTTAGCAGTCACAAGTTCTTAGCTGGAGTCAATTTGGTGTTGGATTGTGGTAGCGATGACTTCTTTATTAATGACAACCGGGAACTGCATCAGGTACTCAATAGTTACAAAGTGGCTCATGATTACACCGAACGCCCGGGAGGCCATACTTGGGATTACTGGAATAATGCTATTCAGTACCAGATGCTGTTTTTTGCCGATAAGTTCGCGCAAAAATAAGGGTTACGTATGTAAGTCAACCAGAGTGCGCTTGGTGGTGCGCTCTATTATCACAAAAATAAGCAGCAGAGGGAAAACACTGATGCTGAAGACCAGACAGCTGTTTAGCTGGAAGCTAAGTAAGAGCATGAATATTAATATTTTTGTTCCTGATGATTATGACCCTCAAGAGTGTTATCCGGTACTCTATTTACTCCATGGCTATGGCAACAGTTATCAAGGTTTTTTGCCTAACTTGAAGCTTGATTACCTGGCGCAACGTATGATCAACGAAGGTAAGATTGTGCCGCTAATTATAGTGGCACCAAATATTGATAATAGTTTCGGTCTCAATTCTTCCTCGTCAACTGAGATGTTGGGCGATGCACCACAACAGGCGTTTTATAAAGGTCTCTACCGAGATTACTTGATCTTCGAAGTGATCCCATACATTGAACGTCACTATTCGACGTACACCGATCGGAGTTATCGTTTTATTGGTGGAGCTTCAATGGGCGGTTTTGCTGCGTTACATGCAGCGTTTCACTATCCTGAGTTGTTTTCAAAAGTGGGAGGCCATATGCCCGCGATTCTTCTGGACTCTTCTTGCCGTGAGTTTACCTCTTGGGTTTATCCAGATCAGGAAGCTCGAATGGAGCGAGATCCTATCGCTCTAACTAGCGTACAGGACCTTGCTGGCTTGGAGGTGTATCTGGATTGCGGCGAAGACGATAGCTTCCAGTTTTTTACTGGCGCTAAGCTGCTGCACAAAGCGCTACAGGCGCACGGCTACCGAAGTCAGTATCACCAACACCCTGGCGGTCATGACGACGAGTATCTACAACAGCATTTGCAGGACTATTTGTTGTTTTATGCGGGCAGTCGTGAATCGGCTCTAAATGAGAAAGAAAAGCGGAATGAATAAGAACGGAGGCGGTGACGCCTCCGCGTTTTAATGAAGTCGTGCTTACTCCGCATTCAGCGCTTGTTCCAAATCTTCAAGAATGTCATCAATGTGCTCTATGCCGACAGAGAGACGAATCATTTCTGGAGAAACGCCCGCTTGTTTCTGTTCTGTTTCAGATAGCTGACGGTGTGTCGTTGAGGCAGGATGACAAGCCAGTGATTTTGCATCACCGATGTTCACCAGACGTTTAAAGATCTTCAGAGCATCGTAGAATCGAACACCTGCATCGTATCCATCCTTTAAGCCGAAAGATAAAATTCCCGAAGGCTTACCTTTCATGTATTTCTGGGCAAGTGGGTAGAATTTTGAATCTTCTAACCCTGCATAGCTAACCCAGCTCACTTTGTCGTGGTTTTGCAGATACTGAGCGACTTTGAGTGCGTTTTCACAATGTCGTTCCATGCGCAGTGATAGTGTTTCCAAGCCCTGCATTAACATAAACGCGTTCATCGGTGACATGGCAGAGCCGGTGTTACGAAGTGGTACGGTACGAGCGCGACCAATAAACGCTGCCGGTCCAAAAGCTTCGGTATACACAACATCATGATATGAAGGTTCAGGGTTGTTTAAGGTTGGAAAGCGTTCTTTGTGTTCAGTCCAAGGAAACTTACCTGAATCAATGATCATTCCACCAAGTGTTGTGCCATGTCCGCCAACATACTTGGTTAGTGAATGCACCACGATATCTGCACCAAACTCAATCGGTTTACATACAGCCGGTGAAGCAACGGTGTTATCTACAATAACAGGAACCCCTTGCGCGTGTGCCAGTTCAGCCACGCGTTCTAAATCAACAATGTTACCTGCTGGGTTACCAATAGATTCACAGTAAACGGCTTTGGTATTTTCATCGATCAATGCCGCTAGGCTTTCAGGGCTATCATCTTTGGCAAAGCGTACTTCAATGCCCATGTTAGGGAACATGTGAGCAAATAGGGTGTAAGTACCACCATAGAGTTGCGGTGTGGAAACAATATTATCGCCAGCCTGAGCCAATGTTAGGATTGCGTAATGAATCGCTGCGCTTCCTGCACTAACAGCCAGACCTGCAATACCACCTTCTAATGCTGCCATGCGCTTTTCTAGCACATCATTGGTTGGATTCATAATGCGAGTATAGATATTACCCGCGACGGCTAGGTTGAACAGATCAGCGCCGTGCTGAGCATTGTCAAACTCGTAGGCGACGGTTTGATATATAGGTGTTGCCACAGATTTAGTGGTGGGATCGGTCTCGTAGCCGAAATGTATAGCTAAAGTCTCGTCTCTCATTACTCTTTTACTCGTCCTTGGAAAAATAAAAGAATTGCACACAGATTAGGCAACAGACAAGAAGAAGTGTGTTTGTTTTTTATGCAGTTATAAACGCGTCACAAATGTGTTTAAGTGACGCGTTTGCGAAAAGAGTTATTGCCACAGAGAGCTTAGTGAGCCCAACAAATCTGAAGATGCGCCTTGGCTAGTTAGATACTGCAAGACCAGCGGAGCAAATTGGGCAACCATACTCGAATCTAATCCAAGTTTATTGAACACATTATTCACCGCTTCCATATTGGCAATTTTGGCAATTGCACTGCTTGACTCCGAAAGGCTGGTTAATTGATTTAGCCCTGGCAACAAGGTTTCCAGTTCAGAGCTGTTAGAGTCAGAAAGCTGGTTTTGAGCAAGAGCCAATAAGCTACCAACACCTCCGGCTGCTTGTGTCTGAGAAACAGGAAGCTGACTAGTAATTTGGGTCAGTAACGCCGAGTTAGATTCAGTTTGAGATAAAGTACTGCTAACCATACTAGAGAGATCGTTACTTTCACTGAGTTTGCTCAAGAATGCGTAGCTGGGAGCGGTAAAAATGGTGCTAGCAAGGACAGTGACTATGATGGATTTTTTCATTCTGATTCTCACGGACGAATAAAGTTGAATATCTTAAGTCTAGATAAAAAAAGCGACGCTGAGCGCCGCTTTAATCATCAAATTTCGCAAAATTCTGAATTACAGAATAGCAAGTAGTTCTACTTCGAATACTAGAGCTGCAAATGGAGGAATCGCTGCACCTGCGCCACGCTCACCGTATGCAAGGTCGTGAGGGATGTAGAGTTTCCACTTAGAACCAACAGGCATCATTTGTAGAGCTTCAACCCAACCTTTGATTACGCCTGTAACAGGGAATTCTGCTGGCTGACCGCGAGATACAGAGCTGTCAAATACAGTACCGTCTACTAGTTCACCGTGGTAGTGAACACGTACAGATTTGTCTGCAGATGGGATTTCACCAGTACCTTCAGTAATCACTTCGTATTGTAGACCTGAGTCTAGAACAGTCACTTCTGAACGTAGTGCGTTATCTTGAAGGAAAGTTTCGCCTTCAGCAGCTGCTACTTTAGCTGCTTCTTTACGCGCTTCTTCTGCACGAGTGTGCATAGCTTGTAGAGCTTTGTTGATTTCGTCTACTTCGATAGCTGGCATGTCGCCCACTAGCGCTGTTGCGATACCAGCAGCAATAGCGTCAACGTTTAGACCTTCAAGGCCACTACCTGCTAGTTGCTGGCCCATTTGTAGACCGATACCGTAGCTAGCTTTCTGCTCAACGGTTTCAAATTTAACTTCAGACATAAATGTCACTCTTTTTAAGATAAAACAAAGTCCAAAGGATAACAGTTTCGAGCTAGTGATGAAACGCCAGAACCCAATTCGTTTGATAAACTCTAACTGAACCGTTGTGTTGAGGTGACTTCTGCATATAAGGTGTGACTAAGCGCAGATCCCAAAGAAAAATCTTCAAGATTGTGTAAAGCTTTATTAGATAACAGGGTGAGGCTCTATACTCATGGCTCTTGAGTTTTTATACTGAGTCTACGAAGTAAAGGAACGGATAAAAATGAACCGTCGACATAAGAAAAAGCAGCAGACAGATTACATCGCATTGGCTCAGGATAAGTGGAACGCTATTGATTGGCAGGCTTATCTCGACAATGTGAAGCGTTTATGGTCGCTATTACCGAAGTTTCACCAAAAGGCACTGATGGTATTGGTACCTCTAGTGCTTGTTATTGGTTTGATTCCATTCCCAGATAACGCAAGCTCAAATTCTCCTGAACCCGTGAATAAGCGTGTCGAACTTGATATTAATACTCGTGGATTAAGCGAACAGAAAGCATCGAACAGTTCGCCTTTGGAATCCAACGCTTGGCGCGAATATACGGTACAGAAAGGGGATACGCTTTCTCAGGTTTTCCGTATTAATGAACTGCCGATGAGTGATTTAAACTCGCTGGTTAAGATTGAAGGCTCAGACAAGCCGTTAAGCCATATCCAACAAGGTCAGTTAATCCGTTTTAAACTCGCTGAGGATGGCAATTTGGATATATTGCAGCTTGAGCGCAATGGTCAGTCAGTAATGTTCTTTAAGCTATCTGAAGGTGGATTTGGTCGAAGTAAATGATATTAATGCCAGTCTAATTACTGGCATTAATAAGTTTTTTCTGACTACGTTTTTTTAATAGCTGAATTTTAGGAATCAGTGGCAATACTATCATCCCAATACCTACCCAAGTCAGCATATCGGGGATTTCATCGAACCACATGACCCCAAATAATACGACAAAAAGTAAACCTGAATATTCAGCTAATGCTATTTGGTTAGCGGCGGCTCGCTGATAAGCGATAACTGCCAATCCATTGTAAGAAAGCACCAGCAATGCACTTAATGCAATCCAGCCTAGCTGAACCCATGTCATTGGCTGCCAGTTAATAGAGGCCAGTATTGCTGCTATCGGCAGAGAAAACAGGCTAGTCCACATTAATGTCGTAATAACAGTCTGCTCTTTCGGAATACGCTTCGCCAATATGTTAAACAGAGCCAATGTAAACGCTGTGACTAATGCAAATCCTGCAGCCCAGTGGAAGTTTTGCGGGCGTAGCACAATAAGCACGCCACAAAATCCAAAGAGGGTCGCTAATATCTTAGTACTGCTCGGTTTTTCTTTCAGTAACCACATTGATAGTGGCAGCATCAGAATAGGTGCAGCATAAAAAACAGCATTGGCGGTTGCCAGTGGAAGGTAAGTAATAGCTACCAACATACAACCGCTACCGATAAGTACCAAATGTGCTCTTAAAGCCGTCATCGACGTACTTAAAAGCACTCTTTGCTCCCTAGGTTGCCTCAGCCAAAGTGGCAATACGATGAGCAGAGATATCAGCTGACGTAAAAACATATACTGAAATGCTGACACTTCACCCGCGAGCATCTTTACTGAAACGTCAGATAACGAAGCTGCGAGATTGCCAACGATAAGTGCAATGAGAGCTACCGAATAAGCTGACATTAAGCGATTCGCTTCATTTCAATGTGTGGGATGTCATCTTCCAAATACATTTCTGAAGTCTGTTCAAAGCCATGTTGTCCGTAGTATTTAGCGAGATGTTGCTGGGCACTAATAGTGATATCTTCGTTGGGCCAACGTTGCTGACACTCATGTAAAGCTTGAGACATGAGCTTATGGCCTAAACCATCGCCACGAGCACTTTGTTTGGTCACGACTCTGCCAATACTCAATGTTGAGTAGCTGATGCCTTTAGGTAACAGGCGCGCACACGCTACCAGTTCTTCACCTTTGTAACCGAGTAGGTGGAAAACACCCTCTACACGATCTTTATTGTCCAGTTCCGGATATGGACAGGTTTGTTCTACAACAAACACATCGACTCTTAGTTTCAGCATTTCATAGAGTTGCGTGGTGGAAAGTTCAGAAAATGAAAGGCACTGCCAATTGAGCATGACGACTAACTCCTTGTATTTAATTTGGCAACAATCTAGCAGGATGGTTAGGGGAAGACATTAACAAAAGTTAATTGGTAAACGATTGATGAAATTAATCGAATATTCATTGGTGGTGAGGGGCAAAAATAACGATAATAGGCGATTATTTTTTCGTATAGCTAGGGCTAATAGACCCTAAAGGACATCCCCTTGAGTGATACTTCATTTTCGGCTTTAAACCTTAAGCCAGAATTGCTTTCTAACCTTGAAACTATCGGCTTTACCAACATGACGCCGATTCAAGCACAATCGTTGCCAGCGATTCTTAAAGGACAGGATGTCATTGGCCAAGGAAAAACAGGATCAGGTAAAACGGCCGCGTTTGGTCTCGGTGTGCTGTCTAACTTGGATGTAAAACGCTTCCGAGTTCAGGCATTAGTACTTTGTCCAACACGTGAGTTAGCTGACCAAGTAGCAACGGACATCCGTACACTAGCTCGCGCTATTCACAATATTAAAGTGCTGACGCTTTGTGGCGGCATGCCGATGGGACCTCAAATTGGTTCCCTAGAGCATGGCGCGCATATCTTGGTTGGTACGCCAGGACGTATTCTTGATCATCTAAGCAAAGATCGAATCGATTTGAGCGAACTGAATACGCTTGTACTCGATGAAGCTGACCGCATGCTAGACATGGGTTTCCAAGATGCGCTAGAAGCGATTATCGATCAAGCTCCGGCTAAGCGTCAGACGTTGCTATTCAGTGCTACCTATCCTGATTCAATTCAGCAGATCGCGCAGAAAGTGACTCATGATGCATTGATGATTAAAGTCGCAGCGACTCACGATACCTCAAGCATCAAGCAATACTTCTACAAAGTTGAAGGTAGTGAAGCGCGTGATGACGCGCTAGAAGCTTTATTGCTGAAACATCAGCCGGAATCGTCAGTAGTGTTCTGTAATACTAAACGCGAAGTACAGCATGTGGCTGATGAACTTCATCACCGCGGTTTTAGCGTGATTGAACTGCACGGTGACATGGAACAACGTGAACGTGACCAAGCTTTGGTTCAGTTTGCCAACAAGAGTATCTCAATTCTGGTTGCAACGGATGTGGCAGCTCGTGGTTTAGATGTGGATAACCTTGACGCAGTATTTAACTTTGAGCTTTCTCGTGATCCAGAAGTACACGTGCATCGTATTGGCCGTACTGGCCGCGCAGGAAGTAAAGGACTAGCGTTTAGCTTCTTCAGTGAGAAAGAGATGTACCGCGTGGCTCAGATTGATGAGTACATGGATATCGCGATCGAACCTGCAACTCTGCCACAGAAACCTTCGGGAGTAGCTCCATATCAAGCGTCTATGGTGACAATCCAGATCGATGGCGGGAAGAAGCAGAAAGTGCGTGCCGGAGATATTTTGGGTGCGTTGACATCTGACGGTGAACTCTCTGCCGCTCACATCGGCAAAATTAACCTATCTGCCATGCGTTCTTATGTGGCGGTTGAGAAAGGTATCGCGAAAAAAGCACTGAGCAAATTGTCGAACGGCAAAATGAAAGGACGTCAGTTCCGCGCCCGTTTCATCAAATAGCTTGAATTATGCCCCTCTTAAGCGCGCTTTGATGCGGCTTAAACTGATCGGGGTTATACCTAAATAAGCGGCAACGTGAATATCGCTGAGCCGCTTCATTAAGTCAGGAAACTGCTGACACATAATCTGATATCGCTGTTCCGGGCGATACAAAAGCATAAACCTTTCTTTGTTTTCCTTATGCATCAATTGCGTTTCAAGCAACTTGATATAGAGCGGATGTGAGGTTTTTTTCCATTGGTTCAGGTATTCAATTGGCAAACAGAGCAGAGTTACTGGGCTCAGTGTTTCAAGTAAGTAGGGATAGGGTGCTTGTTTTATCAAGCTTTCAAATCCGATGATCCAATCTTGTTCCCAATAGAACTCTTTACTGAATGTTTTGCCTTCTTCTGTAAGGTAGCTGGCGTGACATATACCGTGGCTGACAAAATACAGATGGCTGGCCATTTGCCCTTGATTGACCAGAATATGACGAGTTGGAAGTTCAAGCGGGGACGAAACTTCAAATAACTGGAGTGCTTCTGCGCTACTGAATCCATATTCCAGCATTTGTTTTATAAAATTATCGTAGATAGCTTGATCCCGCATCGTCATTACTCTTTTGCCTCAAATAAAAAGCCGCAGCGAATGCTGCGGCTGGTATTTTACAGGAATCTAGGATTATTTTTGTAGATTGATTCGGTAAACACCGAAACCAACTTCATCTGTTGCTACCAATTCCATTGGGTATTGGCCTTTGTCTTTGATAAATTTCGCCGCTTTTTCACTTGGTGAAGTTTCAAAACGAATATCGAGCTTAGTCTCAGACTTGATTGGTGCAAATGACCAGTTGTTGTCTGCACTTGGCGTCACTTCACCTTGCTCTTTGCTTACGCGAGCAATGTAATCTGCGACTACAGTGCGGTTTTCATCTGGTGAATCAAATGCGATGAAATCTGAACCTGTTCCAGGGAACTTGTTGCTGTATGCACGGTAGTTGTTAGTCGCAATCAGGAACGTCTGCGCAGTATCAATTGGCTTACCTTTATATGTCAGGTTAACAATGCGCTGAGAATCAGGATTGATAACTTTACAGTCGCCGTCGTACTTCGCTGGCTTAGTGATATCGATTTGGTAGTTTACGCCATCGATAACGTCGAAGTTATAAGTGCGGAAGCCATCCCAATCGATTAGTGATTGCGGCTCACTTGAGTTCACATCAATTTGTTTAAACTGACCCGCTGAACATTCCAGCCACTCTTTGACTTTTTTCCCTGACACTTTCAAGGTGACTAGCGTATTAGGGTATAGGTATAAGTCCGCTGCGTTACGGAAAGTCAGTTCACCCGATTCTACTTCAGTAAAGTTTGATGGGTCATTCTTACGACCACCTGCTTTGAACGGCGCTGCAGCTGAAAGCACTGGCAAACCATCTAGGTTTGGATCGCCTTGAATAAAGCGTTCTACGTAATCTTTTTGTGCCAAGCTTACTATTTGAACTGTTGGGTCATCTTGTACTAATGCTAGGAAGCTGTACATCACGTCATTCGATTTACCAATCGGTTGGTTAACAAACTCACGAGTGCCTTTATGGTCTGCTTCAAGCGCTTTTACGATACCTGCATCTGCTTCAACCAGAGCTTTCTTGCTCGCTTTATCAAAGATAGGACGAGCTTCTGATTGACCATTGGTGACTGCCCACTTGCCATCTTTTTGCTCAAGAGTCAGATCCATTACACCAACGTGGCTACCCCAACGTCCCGGCATAACAGCCGTTACACCATTGATGGTGCCTTTCTCAATGTCTGCACCAGCAACTTTTGCAAATTCTTTACTCGGGAATACCGCGTGCGAGTGACCGAATGCAATAGCGTCAATGCCTGCTACTTTTGTTAGGTAGTAAACCGAGTTTTCCGCACCTGACTGATACTCTTCGGTTGAGATACCAGAGTGTGGAATCGCAACAATGACGTCAGCGCCTTTCGCTTTCATTTCTGGGATCAGCTTTTCAGCGGTCTTCTTAATGTCACGGGCAATCACACGGCCATCAAGGTTCTTCTTATCCCACACCATGATTTGTGGTGGAACGAAACCGATGTAACCGACTTTAACTTCGTGTGCTTTGCCGTCTGTATCTTTGAAGGTATGCGTTTTAATAATGTAAGGCTGGAATAGGTGCTCACCAGTTGATGCGTTGTAAACGTTGGCGTTGACGTAAGGGAACTTCGCATCGTTGATGGTTTCTTGGAGGAAATCCAAACCATAGTTAAATTCGTGGTTACCAATGTTACCTACATCGTAAGAGAGTTGGTTCATTGCTTTGTAGACAGGGTGAACTTCGCCAGCTTTAATGCCTTTCGCTGCCATGTAGTCACCCATTGGGCTACCTTGGATCAAGTCACCGTTATCAACCAGAATACTGTTGGTTGCTTCTTCGCGTGCTTGTTTTACTAACGTTGCTGCACGAGTCAAACCAATTTGTTCTGATGGTTTGTCTTTGTAATAGTCATAATCCATCACGTTAGTGTGAATATCAGTTGTCTCGATAATACGTAGTTTGATCGTATCCGCCATAGAGGGACCGGCCATGGTCAACAAACCACCTAAAATGGCAATCGATAGAGGTTTGACTGCAACTGTCATTGTGTACTCCAATTGATAGGGAAAGTGATAACTCGATAAATGTATCAAGTTATTATGAAACAATGATTTCATATTCTATAAAAGTGTGATGTTAGGCGTTCAAATGGTCCGATTTGGTGCTAGTTGTCACTATTTCGCCCCAAGATGTCACACTCCTAGTTTCTTAATATAGAAGCTCTTTTCCCCTTTGCTGCCTCCCCATGCCAACTACTTATCAGTTTTTCGAATAAAAAATGAAATTTTAGAATTTCAGGTAATAAGAAGAAGCCACCATAATGCTTTCATCAATTGGTAAAGGATGACAATCATGGCTGGCTCAGAAAACGTTTCAACGCTGCCAAAGCAGAAAAAAACACGCTTAGTCGCTGTTGATGGCGCTGCACCAGAAAGCAAATGGACGAGTCTTTCTCGCAGCCAGCTTCAGGCGGGTGAAGTGGCATTAGTCGGAGCAGGGCCGGGAGACCCAGAACTGCTGACGATTAAAGCGCTTAACTTGCTGCAACAGGCGGATGTGGTTTTGTATGACTACCTCGTCTCTGACGACATCATGGCTCTGGTTCCATCGGACACTATTTTGGTTTGTGTCGGTAAGCGAGCTGGTCATCACAGCGTTCCTCAGGAAAAAACCAATCAACTATTAGTGGACTTTGCTAAGCAAGGTCATCGAGTGGTTCGCATTAAAGGTGGCGATCCATTTATGTTTGGTCGCGGTGGTGAAGAGCTGGAAGTGTTGTTTGACGCGGGTATCAAGTTTCAGGTCATTCCCGGAATTACCGCAGCAGCAGGGGCGACCGCTTATGCAGGTATACCTCTCACTCATCGTGATTTTGCTCAGTCAGCTCTGTTTGTCACTGGTCATCTCAAAGCCGAAGCAGCGGATATGGACTGGTCTACGCTGGCGCGTGGTAATCAGACTTTAGTGATTTATATGGGTTTGATGAAATCGAGCACCATCGCTCAGCAGCTCATTGAACATGGGCGAAATGCATCAACACCGATTGCGATTATTGAACGTGGTACTCAGTCATCCCAGAAGGTTTTCCGTGGTCAGCTTAGCGAATTGCCCCAGCTTGCCGCTCATGCCGAGTCTCCGTCACTGATTGTGATTGGTGAAGTGGTGGCCTTGGCAGACAAACTTCAATGGTTCAACGACAGCTCAACACGTCAAGAACAGTATCAATACGCATAAATACATTTATTGGTTGGGCTCTTTAATTTTATAAACCAAAAGCCCGCCAAGCCATAAGGCAGCTAAAAGGAAGCACGCAAAATGGATCAACAACGCTTAACCCATTTAAAACAGCTTGAGGCCGAAAGCATTCACATTATTCGTGAAGTTGCTGCGGAGTTTGCAAACCCAGTGATGATGTATTCCATCGGTAAAGACTCATCCGTGATGCTTCATTTGGCACGTAAAGCGTTTTATCCGGGCAAAATCCCATTTCCTCTTCTCCATGTTGATACTGACTGGAAATTCCGCGACATGATCGCGTTCCGTGACGCGACAGCGAAAAAGTATGGCTTTGAGCTTTTGGTACATAAGAACCCAGAAGGTCTTGAAATGGGCATCAGCCCGTTCGTACACGGTTCTTCAAAGCACACTGACATCATGAAAACTCAGGGCTTAAAACAAGCCTTAAACAAGTACGGGTTTGACGCAGCTTTTGGTGGTGCCCGCCGTGATGAAGAGAAGTCTCGTGCAAAAGAGCGCGTGTATTCGTTCCGCGATAAGAACCATACCTGGGACCCTAAAAATCAACGCCCTGAGCTTTGGAAAACCTATAACGGTCAGATTAACAAAGGTGAGAGCATCCGTGTGTTCCCGCTTTCAAACTGGACTGAGCTGGATATCTGGCAATACATCTATCTGGAAAATATCGAAATCGTTCCTCTGTATCTCGCTGCGGTTCGCCCAGTAGTAGAAAGAGACGGCATGTTGATCATGGTGGATGACGAGCGTATGGAAATCCAACCTCATGAAGAAGTCCAACATAAGAGTGTTCGATTCCGTACTTTAGGTTGTTACCCATTAACGGGGGCTATCGAATCAGAAGCCAACACGTTGACTGAGATCATCGAAGAGATGTTAGTCGCAACATCTAGTGAACGTCAGGGACGTGCGATCGACCATGATCAGTCTGGATCAATGGAATTGAAAAAACGCCAAGGTTATTTCTAAGGATCTAAGGAAATAGAATGAATAGTGCAGTTCAAGCAGAGCTTTTAGAGCTCGGTATCGAAGGTTACCTGAGTCAACACCAACATAAATCGCTACTTAGATTCCTAACCTGTGGTTCAGTAGATGATGGTAAAAGTACTTTAATTGGTCGTCTGCTACACGACTCAAAACAGATTTATGAAGATCAACTTGCAGCAGTTCACTCTGACAGTCAGCGCGTTGGCACAACCGGTTCCCGTCCTGATCTCGCATTGCTGGTGGATGGCCTGCAAGCAGAACGTGAGCAAGGCATTACCATTGATGTGGCTTACCGTTATTTCTCAACGCAGAAACGTAAGTTCATCATTGCAGATACTCCGGGACACGAGCAATACACCCGCAACATGGCTACAGGCGCTTCAACCTGTGATTTGGCGGTTATCTTGATTGATGCGCGTAAAGGCGTTTTGGATCAGACTCGTCGCCACTCGTTTATCTCAAACCTGTTGGGCTTGAAGCATTTCATCGTAGCAGTAAACAAGATGGATCTCGTGGATTACTCACAGCAACGGTTTGAAGAGATTCGCGCAGAATATCTGGAGTTCTCTAAGCATCTGCAAGGCGAGACAGATATTCAAATTATTCCTATCTCTGCTTTAGAGGGAGATAACGTTGTTGAGAAAGGTGAAAACCTCCGCTGGCATAAAGGTCCTGCATTGCTTGAGCTATTGGAAACAGTCGATATCGACCATGAAAAGGGCAGCGGCGAGTTTCGTTTTCCTGTGCAGTACGTTAACCGCCCGAATCTCGATTTCCGTGGTTTTGCTGGCACTATTTCATCAGGTTCAGTCAGTGTTGGTGACAAAATCAAAGCGTTGCCATCAGGAAAAACCTCGACCGTTAAGCGCATTGTGACTTTCGATGGTGATTTAGAGACTGCACAGGCAGGTTTAGCGGTCACGCTGACTCTGGCTGATGAAATTGATATCAGTCGTGGTGATTTGATCGTGCTTGAAAACGCACAAGTTGAATCAACCAATCATCTGCTTGCTGATGTGGTGTGGATGACTGAGCAGCCACTCAAGGTTGGCCGTGAATATGACATTAAGATCGCAGGTAAGAAGAGCGTTGGTCAGATTACCTCTATTCGTCACCAGTACGATATTAATAACCTGTCTACTTTCCAGACTGAAGAATTGCCACTGAATGGTATTGGTCTGTGTGAATGGACATTTAACGCTCCGATTGCTTTAGACAAATATCTGGATTGTGCGGATACCGGTGGCTTCATCGTGATTGACCGTCTGACTAACGTTACCGTTGGTGCTGGATTAGTTCGTGACAGTTTACAGAATGTAGCGCAACAACAAGGTCAGTTCTCTGCATTTGAAGTAGAACTCAATGCATTGATTCGCAAACATTTCCCTCATTGGGATGCGAAAGATTTAACTCAGCTGCTAAAGTCATAACAGTCAGAAGAATAAGGAAAAGGTTATGGATTCTTCATCAAGTGCTAAAGATGAGAATATCGTTTGGCATCAGCACTCGGTAGATAAAAACCTGCGTGCGGAGTTAAAGCAGCAAAAGCCAGCTGTTCTTTGGTTTACCGGACTTTCTGGCGCGGGTAAATCGACGATTGCGGGCGCACTTGAGACGCGTCTCGCTCAGTTGGGCTATCACACCTACTTACTGGATGGCGACAATGTCCGTCACGGTTTGTGTTCTGATCTTGGCTTTTCTGAGCAAGACCGCCGTGAGAACATTCGTCGCATCGGTGAACTGGCTAAACTGATGGCGGATGCAGGGCTTATCGTGTTGACGGCGTTTATTTCACCTCATCGGGCAGAGCGTCAAATGGTGCGTGATTTATTGCCCGAAAGTGAATTTATGGAAGTGTATGTGAACACCTCTCTGGAAGTGTGTGAACAGCGTGACCCGAAAGGCTTGTACAAAAAAGCACGAGCAGGAGAAATTGCCAACTTCACAGGCATTGATTCCGCTTATGAAGCGCCTTTAGAACCAGAAATTGACTTACCCGCAGGTGACGAGAATATCGATACGCTGGTCGATTTATGCATTGCTGAGATGGCGAAACGCAAAATCATCTTTCAATAGAAATCGCATAAACTAAAAAGTCAGGCCTAGAGCCTGACTTTTTCTTTTATACGGTGTGGTGAATGGAACTTTTCACATCGGTATGTACAGTAAATTTCTGATTCAACATCGCGACCACCTGATCGTAATACTGGGAGTTCGGTTTGTGACCGAGTAATCGGCACAGCTCATTACCCGTAGGACTAAAACGGTAGTAGAGCAATCTCACGCCTTTGGTTGACGCTTGCAAAGATAAGCTCGTGCCTTGATAAGTGAGTAATAGTGGCGGGTCCAGTTCAATCTCACCGGATTCCAACTCTGTAGCGTGCACAAGTCCCAGCTCGATTAACACCAGTAAACTGGAGTAGGGAAGCTGGTGGTTCCCGATATTAATCGTTGTCACTGAGTCTCTTTTACTGAGGCTGAACATACCACTGGGTACCTTCATCCCAAACAGAAGCTTCAAACTCGAATCCGTACCAAAACTACACGCAAGTGCCGCTGCTCGCTGAAGAATTTGCGCCTCTTTCGGCGTCATATCTTTGAGGATTTGTAACGCCTTCATTGAGGTAAACCCCGGATTGGTGGTTTCGCGTTTCAGCACTTGAGCCCAAAGGCGCTGCATCGAGGAGTTGTGGATGTCTTGTGCCATTTCGAAAAAACGGTAGAGCCAATCCTGATCGGGATCGCCAGCGGTTTCGTTTCTACAAGAAACATGCGCCAGCTTTACAATCTGTTCCAGATTCTTCTGCTTCTGAGCTTTGATCTCTTGTTCACGCTTTAATGCGCGCTCTAAAGGTGTTTTTTGCGGAGGAACTTTGTGTAGCAGAGCATCAATACCATGTTGTTGAGCGATCGCGTATATACGGCTTGCGCTGTCTTTTACATAGTTAGATTTTTTGTCTTGGCTGTTTTCCGTTGTTGCTTCGTGTTCAATAACAACAGGTTGTTTCTGTTCGGCCATGGGGTCCCTGAGGATGCTACTTTCAGACATGGAATAAAATGTACTCTGTAAAACTAGAGTCGGCTAGTGAAACTATTGAATAATGTGCATAAATTTGCGCTACCACAAATGATAATAAGTTGTTAAAATTGTTATCATGTTTGTGAGGTGCTTATGAAGTATTGGAAAGATAATAGATTTAAAAAGCACCTGTCGACAGCTTTACTCTTTGCGGTATACATATCAGTGTTGGGATACTTGTCTACCTACATTTCCTAGAGTTTAGTCACTAAACAGGTGCTCAATTTTTTAACAAAATTTACATGTCATCGTATTCGGCTATTTCTGTGCCTTCAATGACATAACCTGTGTCCGCCAGTTCAACGCTCATAGACTCTGTCTTGAGCGTTCCTATCACGTACACCACATCCCAAAGCTGTTGGATTGGTGCTCCTTGTGGGAATTTCACGTAAATAATTTGATTTGGCGGCGGTGGTGGCACATGAATACAGGCTCCAAAATACGGGACCAACAAAAACTCGGTCACTGTATTCTCATCCCCTTCTAAAGGGATCACAAAGCCCGGAATTTTTACCGTGCTGCCGTTTAACTCAGGGCGAACCGCTCCTAGCTGAGACTGTTGTGCCGGAGCCTCACCATCATGATTCGCCGCAGGCATGCCTTGCTGATTGAACTGGTTGCGCTCACTCTCTGGCACCAAGTCAATCCAATCGAGAGTTAGAACATCCTCAGCGCTTTGAGCAGTCGCTGTAAAAACTGGTAGCAGTACCAGCATAAAACTTAAAAGCAGTTGTTTCATATTTGTTCCTAGACTAGAGCCTGATCGTCATACCATCACTGAGTGACTGTCTGTAAGCTCTGATTGCTGGAATAAACCCAATTAAGATGCCAGCGCTCTGCACATAAGCAAGAAGCTGCCATTCGTAGCGGGTAATTCCATTGAGTTCGATCTGAATACCGTATTGGCTTTCAATCAATGGCGCGGCGATACCCAGCAAGCCATATAAACCGACAAGACCAACAGTAATTCCGAGCAAAGTTAAGACACTTGCTTCACTGACTAGCAGGGAGAATACATGTTTTGGCCTTGCGCCCATAGCCCTCAGTATTGACATTTCACGTCTGCGTTCTTGCAAGCTGGTTAACAGGCTGCTGAGCATACCAAGTAAGCCTGCGACGACAACGAAAATCGATACCGCCATCAACGCCTGTTCAGCTACGGACATCATGCCCCATAACTCGTGTAATGCTACACCCGGCATAATCGCGCTAAGCGGCTCTTTACGGTATTCATTGATTTGTCTTTGCAAAGCAAAGGTCTGAATTTTGGATTTTAAACCGATCATCATGGCAGTGATCTGTTTAGGTTCAAATTGGTGATGCTCCAGTTGAGCTTGGTCTGGTGAATGACCTAAGTGCGCGCCAGATTCCCAACCAACATGGATCGCTTCAATGGCTTGCAGAGAAACGTGCACAGTTTTGTCTACAGGGGTGCCGGTTGGCGCAAGAATTCCTACCACTTTAAAAGGCAAGTTGTCGTGACGGCTGAAACCGACATCACTGATACCGTGAGCGATAATGATTTCACTGCCAATGTGATACCCCAGTTTCTTGGCAACATCAGAGCCCAAAACCGTCTCAAATAAGCCTTTAAATTCTTTACCTTGGCTAAAAGTGAGTGGTTGCTTACTTCCATAACGGAAGTGTTCAAAATAACTCTTATTAGTTCCCATTACTCGGAAACCTTTGTGCGAGTCACCCAGTGAAATAGGAATCGCCCACTTAACGGATTTATGCTGACTAAATTCTTGGTAGCTTTTCCAGTCAATATTGTTGGTGGCGTTGCCAATGCGGAATACTGAGTAGAGCAGTAAGTTCACCTGACCAGAACGACCACCGACGATAAGATCGGTTCCTGACACGGTATTGGCGAAACTGCTTTTTGCCTGGGTACGAATACGTTCAACACCCATAAGCAGAATAACGGAAATAGCCACCGTCATAATGGTTAGCAGAGCCGTGGTTTTACGATTAAGTAAACTTTTCCACGCTAAACTGGCGATCACTTTCATTGTTGGTCTCCTGCTCGGTTGAGTGTTGGCAGGTGTATCACTCGCTCAAACAGACTCTCCAATGTCGGGTCATGGCTGACAAACACCAGCGTTGAACCAACACGGTTAGCTTCTTCCATCAACAGTTCAATGAAAGCGCTGCGATTATCGTAATCAAGTGCAGACGTTGGCTCGTCAGCAATAACAATTTTAGGTTCACCAATTAAAGCTCTTGCCGCTGCAACACGCTGCTGCTGGCCAATACTGAGGTCAATGACAGGCTTTTCTCGTACCGATTTAGGTAAATGAAGTTTGTCTAATAACTCATGGGCTCTTTGCGTGAGGCTGCCGGTGACATTGCTTTTACGTTGGCTGGAAAACTGGCAGGGAAGAACAATGTTTTCCACTACAGAGAGATAAGGCAGCAAATTAAATTGCTGAAAAATATAGCCAATATTGTCGGCGCGAAAGCGGTCTCTTTGACTCGAAGAGAGCTGGGTAAGGTTGCTACCAAGTAGCTGCACTTCACCTTGAGTCGCAACATTGATCCCTGTTAACAGACTGAGCAGAGTGGACTTGCCGCAGCCACTAGGGCCTTTGATAAATACGTGCTCATTTGTTTTTACGCTTAAATGTTCAATGTCGAGTGTTGCGCTATCGCTATTAGGCCACTGAAAGATCACTTTATTCAGTTCAATTACTGCTGGGTTTGAATCGATTTGAAAACTGGACATCACTGCTCCCTATAAAAATGGGTAAGTGAGTGCTTACCCATAGGTCGAATTTTATAAAGGATTCTTTACAAAGAAATGATGGTGTTACTCGGTTTTAGTTCCAAAGCGGTCTGTGCTTTGTCTGTCAGTAAGTTCACATCAATTTCCTGAGTTGCAGGGAACAGCTTAAACCACTGAGTTTCGATCTGGCTCAGTTTAGTAATGTCATCACAGTGGAAGCTGTATTGAACGGTGAATGAACCGTGTGAGCTGCCTTCTTCGTGCTCATGACCTTCGTGCGAGTCATGACCATGGTTTGCGTGGTCATCATGGTCTTTATGATCATGGTCATCATGTGATTTATGATCATCGTGGTCGTGGTCTTCGTGATCGTGACCTTCATGCTCTTCGTGTTCACCACCCAAATTGTGCTTCACGCTGGCACTTTCGATATGACATTTTGCCGCTGCTGATAAAGTGAAAACAGAATCGGCCTGATTTAATGTTTCTAATGCTTTAGAAAGAACTGCCTGTTGCTCATCGTTTTCAGGGGTATGCTCAAAGCCCACAACATCGGCACCCGGTGCGGTGATTTCCATCAGTAGCTCTTGACCATCCTGTGCAATGTTAAATTCAACATGGCCATGAACATGTGCTTCATGTTGGCGAAATTCTTCCTGAGCAAAAGCAGAAGTGGCGAAAGCAGCGGTAATGCTGAGGGCTATTAGTGGTTTAGTAAACATCGGAAACTCCAAATAAAAATAGTAATACTGGTTATCAATTGCTTTGAACGTAAGTAATTACACTGGAGTTGGCGGTGAACGTGCGAGATAAGCCAAGTACAAGGTCGAGATGTTGACGATTTGAGTTACAGGCTCAAGGTAGTTATGTGAAACCCAAATCGGTAACTCAGGAATATGCTGCGCTAACGCTTGGTTGGCACTGGAAAAAAGCTGGCAATGATGCTCGCTGTGATGAGCTGGAGAGGCGTCGAGCTGATGTTCAATAAATGCAATATTTAGCCACACCATCAACAAGATAGCCGGAATAGCGACTATCTTAGCTTTAGTGCGTAAAGAGTGCAGGTTCGAAAACATTGACATCACAGAGTTAAAATAAAGAATTGTTATAATATAACAGTAAAAAAATCAGGCAAGCGATGATTTAGGTGAGAAGACATTCTTCCCACCTAATTGTAGGGAGGTTTTCAAGTTGAAAGAGAACTAGAGAGAGGCTTTTACAAGCTCTAAAACTTGTTGGATCTCTTGTTCATTTAACGCGCCCTCTTTAACGAACAGCACATTACCTTGCTTGTCCTGAACAATGATAGCGGATGACTCAGGTTGAAGATCCCAACTCTTCGCTACGTTGCCAGATTCGTCCAAAACAATCGATGACCAAGGGAACTCAAGTTTGCTGTCTTGTGCTGACGACTTAACAAAAGAGCCAGTTCCCCAGATAGCATCATCCTGATTGATGATGGTCGTTGTTTGATACTCCTGCTCTGGAAAATGAGCAGCAGTAATTGCCGCCATAAGATCAGCGTTCATCGCTTTCGCCGCGCTGCGACCTGCGATGGCTTGGATGATTCGAACTTTGCCTTTCATTTGTTCGCTATTCCAAGCTTGGAAAGTTGTGTCTTTACCTTCAACCAGTATTTCGCCGTATGTTTCAACCTTCACGTTTGGCACAGAACTATTCAGTTGAATGTTGTGCGCGAACGCGATCGCTGGAGAGCAAGCTAGGATAAACGGCAGTAGTGCTTTCATTTTCATGTGTTTGATTCCTTTATAATAAGCACAGAATGTATAGCACAGAATTTTGAGTGTATTTTAAGGAGAAGTAAAAATTGCAGGACGATGCCTGCAATTTTTTACTCTGAATAGAGTGATTACTCACTCAAACTTGGCGGGAAACAAACACCAGTACCACCCAACCCACAGTAGCCTTGAGGGTTTTTAGCTAGGTATTGCTGGTGGTAAGTTTCAGCAAAGTAGTAAGGACCTGCTGGAAGAATTTCGGTGGTGATCTGCGCCTTCTCTTGTTGCGAAAGAAGTGCCTGATATTCTGCTTTGCTCTGTTCAGCGATAGCCTTTTGCTCTTCATCGTACACATAGAGTGCTGAACGGTATTGAGTGCCTAAGTCTCCGCCTTGGCGCATACCTTGAGTTGGGTCATGACGCTCCCAGAAATGGTTAAGCAACTGTTTTAGTGGCAGAACACTAGGGTTGTAAATTACACGAACGACTTCTGTGTGACCTGTGTGTCCTGTGCAGACTTCTTCATAGGTTGGGTTTGGAGTGAAACCACCTGAATAGCCCACGGAAGTGGAAACAACACCTTCTAGTCCCCAAAACAGGCGTTCAGCGCCCCAAAAGCAGCCCATACCAATTAAGATTAGCTCTTCACCGTTTTTTGGCGCTGCGCTCAGGCTTGATTGATTGACAAAGTGAGTGTCTTCGATAGCCATTGGAGTATCACGTCCAGGCAGTGCGGAGTCTGCCGTAACCATAGTTTGTTTATCTAACATGGAACTTCCTTTGTTTTAAAAGCTGGGTTTGAAAATACAGGCTTGCGATGATTATTTTTTTAATTAATAGCTATAGACCTGATAATTGACTGATTTCGTACAGACTATTATGAGCATTGGCGTTATGATTTCACTAACGCTCAACAACAAGCCTAGTATAACGACGCCATAATTAAGCATGAGACGAAAATCATTACCAGTGCTATTCGCCGCTTTACTCTTTTCTGCTGCTTCTTTCGCCAAGGTTAGCTTGGAGATTGATGGCTTAGAAAAAGAGCTGAAAGATAACGTCGATGCTTATCTCTCTTCGATTCCCGAATCTGATTATTCCACTCAGTTACGCTTTCAATCGCGTTTGCAAAAAAATATCGTTGAGGCGCTCAATGCACTTGGTTATTACCACCCGAAAATCGATTTTGAAGTGAAAGAGTCCGGAGAAGTTCTGGCTGTTCATGTCGACGCTGGTGAAGTGACGCGACTAGAGTTGGTTGACATTGTTATCACAGGTGAAGCTGAAAATGACCCCGATTTTATCCGAGTGATTAGTCAAAGCGGTCTTAAACAGGGCGAGCCGCTCAATCACGGTCAATACGACAGCTTAAAATCGTCGTTACGTAATCTTGCTCTGCAAAAAGGTTATTTCAACGGTACGTATATAGCTAGCCGCCTTGAAGTAGCGCCTGAACTCAATCAAGCCTTTGTGCGACTGCATTATGACAGTGGCATTCGATATCAATTTGGCGCGACGAGCGTTGAAGGAAGTCAAATTGATGAGAATCGTGTCGCTTCGTTGCAGCCATATAAAGAAGGCGACCCATATTTGGTGTCTAAAGTCGGCGAACATAACCAGAACCTGTCGAGTACCGAATGGTTTTCTTCAGTATTTGTCGAGCCGGACTTAAACAACTTGGATGGTGGTCGTGAACTGCCGATGAAAGTCTCTGTAGCACCACAGGCGCGCAATAAATTTGAAACGGGTCTTGGCTACTCCACAGACGTTGGTCCCCGAGGCACGTTTAAATGGAAGAAGCCTTGGATCAACTCGCGCGGACACAGCTTTGACAGCAGCTTTTCTATTTCAGAGCCTGAGCAGTACATTACTGCTGGCTATAAAATTCCGTTGGATGATGTTCTGCATGAGTATTACCGAGTTCAGTATGGCTTGAAGAAAGTCGATAACCGCGATACGCAAAGTCTGGAGTCCAATCTATCTGTAGAAAGGCATTGGCTAGTGGACAGTGGTTGGCACCGAACCATGTTTGTTCGATATCTTATTGAAAGCTATGAGCAAGGTGTGCTGGATGATGTTGGGCAATTCGTGTTGCCCGGTTTTACCTTTAGTCGTACCAGAGCCCGCAACAGTGGTTCATTGATTACTTGGGGTGACAAGCAAACCGTTACGATAGAATATGGCTCAGACTCGTTTGTGTCAGAAACGAATGTGGTACGGGTTTTAGCGGCAACGTCTTGGATTCGTACCGCTGGTGAAAATCATCGTGGCGTGTTCCGAATGGGTGGGGGGGCTAACTTTGTCGATGACTTCGATAAACTGCCGCCTTCTTTACGTTTCTTTGCTGGTGGTGACAATAACTTACGTGGTTATGATTATGAGTCTATTTCACCTCGGGACTCCAGTGGAGCATTGGCTGGTGCGAAATATATGGCAACTGGCTCGGTGGAATATCAATATCGTCTAGCAGGAAACTGGTGGGGAGCGGTATTCGTCGATGGCGGTGATGCGTTTGATTACACGCCCAGATGGAAAACGGGTACGGGTTTTGGTGTTCGCTGGGTATCTCCAGTGGGGCCACTGCGTCTCGATTTCGCATGGGGACTTGAGTCTGATCCAGGTGAGCGTTTCCGAATTCACTTCTCATTAGGGCCAGAGCTATGATTAAGCTGGCTCTAAAATGGAGCAAATGGATTTCTCTAGGGGTGATCACACTGCTGGTCGTCTTAGTGCTGTCTGTTGCCGGGCTTCTGTTTACCAATACAGGGCTTAATTTTGCTTTGTGGGGTGTGAGTCAATTTGTTCCACAGCTCGAAATCAAATCAACCCAAGGATCTTTGTTCCCAAGATTCACTTTAAATGAAGTGAGCTTTGTTGAGCCCTCTTTGAATGTTGATATGCAGTTGCAAAGTGCAACTCTGGCGATCAATGGCAACTGCTTCTTAGAACCTTCAGTTTGTATTAATGACATTAGTCTTTCGGGGCTGAAGTTCTCTTTGCCGTCTCTTCCAGAAACGACAATCACAACAGATGAACCAAGTTCAGAGCCACTGACCAGCATTACGACACCAGTGCCTATCCGTCTCAATCGTTTAACGCTAAATGACATTGATCTCGATATCTTAGGCAATCGAGTGGTTTGGCAGCATTTCTCTACTCAAGCTTCGTTTCAAGGCAACAACCTCACCGTAGGGAAAACCTTGTGGAACAAGATTGAAGTCACGTTGGCGCAAAGCCAAGACGAGCCTCAGGCTGAAAAAGCAGAGCCTACAGCCCAAAGTGAACCTCAGGCGATAGTGTTACCGGATGTATTGATTCCGCTGAGAATTAATTTGGCGCGGTTAGACATCAACGACTTCACGCTTCACGAGGAAACACCTGTGGTGGTGAATCATCTCGGCCTCAAAGCTAAGGCTTATCAATACGATGTGTCGATTGATACGCTGGAACTTGATACCCCAGATGTGGATGCTCAGCTAAAAACAAAAGTAAAACTCAAAGATAACTATCCTCTGTCGTTAGATTTGAGCTCGAAAGTTAAATTAGCTGAAGCCAAGGGGCAAGCGCTTAGTTTGAATGCATCAGGCAGTGTGGCGGATTTAAGTGTACAAGCAGAACTGACCGATCTGGCAAAAGCCAGTATTAAAGCCAAATTGCAGCCGCTTGAGCCTCAATTACCGTTTGATATCGATATAAAAGATCTGCACGGACAATGGCCGCTGGTTGGCAAAGGGGATTACTTTATTGATGCTTCCCATCTCTATAGTAAAGGTTCGATAGAGCACTATCAGCTTGGACTAGTCGGGCAACTGAAAGGGAAAGATCTGCCAGATGTTGCGATTGACACCAAAGGTGAAGGTAATTTAAGTGAAATTGCCTTAAGTGATATCCAAATCGACACTCTTGGCGGACGTATTCTCGGAGAGATAAAAGTCAATTGGAACGAGCCGATTAACTGGCAAGCAAAGCTGGACATGAATCTAATTCAGCCCGGCCTGCAATGGCCAGAAGCGGAAGGTATTGTCAGTGGTGAAATCGAAACCTCAGGCGAATTGACTAACCAAGGCGGTTGGATAGTGAAAGTACCGCAACTCTCCGTCAATGGTTTAGTGCGTGATTATCCGTTGCATTTAAATGGCCAGATTGATGCTTCAGATGTTTCAGGTAAAGGGCGATATGAGGTTACTACGCAGGGAATCAATCTTGCTCATGGTCCAAATAAGGTCACAGCTAAAGGTAAGCTAGATAAAGAGTGGCTAATGTCTTTGTCACTTAATTTACCGGATTTGTCTAAAAGCGTGCCGGATCTTAAAGGTAAAGTGATTGGTGATGTATTACTGCGTGGCGCAATGAGCGAGCCGCAAATCAAACTCTCTTTGGATGCCGACTCTATTGCTTGGCAGCAAGACGCCAAGGTGAAGCACATTACTTTAACGGGCAATGTGACGCCATTGCCTAAGCCGCAAGCTGATTTACGCCTAAAGGTGACTGAGGCGTCTTATCAAGATCAATTGATCAATTCCGTTGTGATGCGTTTTAGCGGTGAGCAGAAAGAGCATGAGCTCACTCTGGACGTTCAATCTGACATTGTATCGACCAGTTTAAACATTCAAGGCGGTCTAAAAGATAAGCCCTCATTGTTGTGGGATGGTCAGTTAAACCGTATGGCGCTAGAAACTGAGCAAGGTATCTGGGCATTGGATAAACCGATGAGCATTAATGTGGATGTTGATAAACAAAACGCCACTCTTGCTGCCCACTGCTGGACTCAGTCTGGCGCGTCGGTATGTCTCGACAAGCCATCCACCGTTGGTGAAAGCGGTGAAGTTCAGCTTTCTGTAAATCAGTTTAATTTCTCTCAAGTGAAAGCATTCATGCCGGCAGATACCAATATCGATGGCGAAGCGAATGCGAAAGTTTGGGCAAAATGGCAAGCAAACCAGCCTCCTCAGGCTAAGCTAGAATTGAATTTACCTAAGGGCTCTGTAAGACAAAATCTAGAACAGCCGTTAACTGTGGGGTGGGATAAAGTCTCTCTGCAAGCCTCTCTGATTCGTAATCGTCTGCAAGCTTATTGGAATGTCGATATGACTGACAATGGCGACTTGTCTGGGAAAGTTATCATTGCGGACGTCACCAAAGAAAACAAACGCATGGAAGGGGATCTTAAGCTCTCCACGTTTAACTTAGATTTTCTTGCACCTTTGGTGGGTGAATACAGCTCTCTGAAATCGAATATTGAATCTGACCTCAAGTTTAAAGGCGACATGCTTCATCCGCAGGTGGATGGTGTTCTCAGCGTTAATGGTATTCAGGTGAAAGGTGATATCTCTCCGGTAGAAGTTGAGTCAGGTCTCGTCACTTTGACTTTCAAAGGCTATCAGGCAAGTTTAAATGCCAATGTGCTGACACAAGATGGTGAACTTGAGATTACAGGGGATGCAGACTGGCAAAACATCGATGATTGGAGAGTGAATAGCCACGTATTTGCCAAATCATTACTGGTGGATTTACCACCGATAGTCAAAGTTAAAGTTGTACCCGATCTTACACTGAACATGCAGCCAAAGTTGGCTAAAGTTACTGGGAATATCGCGCTGCCTTGGGGACGTATTGTTGTCGAAGAACTACCACCAAGTGCTGTGAGTGTGTCAAAAGATCAGGTATTACTGAACGAGGACTTAACACCTGTAAGTGAGCAGAATACGCTGCCGTTTGATATTGAAACAGATGTGTCGATTACTATTGGCGACGACTTCAAGCTAGAGGCGTTTGGTCTGGAAGGCGATTTGGTTGGTCGTGTCAACGTCGTTCAAAAGGACAAAGGACCACTGGTTAACGGTGAGATCAATATCCAGAACGGTAAATATCGCTCATTTGGTCAGGATCTGGTTATTGAAGAAGGGAAGATCTTAATGAATGGCCCTGTCGATCAGCCTTATCTGTCGATCAAAGCGATTCGTAATCCAGAAAATACACAAGATGAAGTGATTGCGGGCGTACAGGTTACAGGCCCTGCGAACGAGCCTCTTGTTACGATATTCTCAGAACCGAGCATGCCTCAAGCAAATGCTCTGTCATACTTACTGCGCGGGCAAGATATCGACAGTGAAACTGGTGGTGATGCTATGACCACCGCATTGATAGGCTTGAGCCTTGCGAAAAGCGGTAAAGTAGTGAGTGAAATCGGAAGTGCTTTTGGTGTACAAGACTTGAAGCTGGACACGGCTGGATCCGGTGATGATTCTCAGGTGACGGTAAGTGGTTACATTCGTCCGGGGCTGCAAGTAAAATACGGCGTAGGTATTTTTAACTCGGTAGGGGAATTTACAGTCCGCTATCGTTTAATGACAGATTTGTATGTGGAAGCGGTATCTGGCTTAGATAGTGCGGTTGATCTGCTGTATCAATTTGAATTGAATTGAGGCTGTTATGCCCATGAATTTTGCGATGACTCGGGTGTATATCTAAAGGAGAAGTAAGTGCAACATTTAGTTTTTGTTTATGGCACTTTACGCCAAGGAGAAAGCAATCATAGCTTTTTGGAAAGTAGTCAATTGCTGGGGCAATACGTTACCAAGCCAGAGTATGCTCTTTATGACTTAGGACCTTATCCGGGATTAATTGAGGGGCACCATACCATTTCTGGAGAAGTGTATTTGGTGGATGAAGAGACGTTGGCTAAGTTGGATATTTTGGAAGACGTTCCAGTGGAGTATCGCCGAGATACTATAGAAACTCCTTTTGGAACTGCATGGATATACATCTATCAAGAATCGACCTCACAAGAGGCGCTTATTGACTCTGGAGACTGGTGTCAACGAGTGTAAAGAGTTACTTTACGATCATTTACCGTACCTGTGAGGAAAAATACATTAGTGTTAACTAATATATCATTGAACTTGGTAAAGGAGATATCCAAATGAAAGGTCAATGGTTAGTAGCTATAGTGGTAGCGGTTCTTGCAGGTTGTAGTGCTCAGCCTGACACAACATCTTTTAATGCAGCTGATTGGCAAGCTTACGGTTATGAAGAAGGTGCCGCAGGTCATGTTCAATTAACATCTGTTAGCGGTGCAAATGGCACAAGTTATATTGAAGGATATGAACTTGGTCGTCAGGAATATTGTGAACAGGATGCATTAGAATTAGGTAAATTACAGCGTCCATATCACGGTGTTTGCGATGACATCAATCCTGATTTCCGTGCCGCCTATGTGGAAGGTACTTGGTGGGATCACGGTGCAGACATTTCTGATTAATCCATTTTTCAGCCAAAAAAAAGCCAGCGAAATGCTGGCTTTTCCATTTGTTAGGTACGCTTATTTTTGCTGTGCGCGTTCGTATGAAGTTTTGATCTCTTCACGAGCTGCAGCTGCGTCTTCCCAACCTTCAACTTTCACCCATTTACCTGCTTCAAGGTCTTTATAACGCTCGAAGAAGTGAGTGATTTGTGCTTTTAGAAGTTCAGGTAGATCGTTCACATCTTGAATGTGGTTGTATTCTTTAGATAGCTTTTCATGCGGTACAGCAATTACTTTCGCATCTTCACCAGACTCATCGCTCATTTTTAGTACGCCAACTGGGCGGCAGCGAATTACTGAACCAGGCATTAGCGGGAATGGCGTTGGTACTAATACGTCTACTGGGTCACCGTCTAGAGATAGAGTGTGGTTCACGTAACCGTAGTTACATGGGTAGAACATAGGAGCAGACATGAAACGGTCTACGAATACAGCGCCAGAATCTTTGTCTACTTCGTATTTGATTGGGTCTGCGTTAGCTGGAATTTCGATGATAACGTAGATATCGTCTGGAAGAGATTTGCCTGCTGGCACATTGTTTAAGCTCATTAAAGGTTTCCTTTTCGTTAGCCGGACTTCAAGAATCAAGACTTATTGTTATACATGTTATGTGTGGGCATCAAAGGGCCGCTACATAGCAAAGGCTAGAGTTTACCCGTAAATGAGTCGATCCCCAAGCAAACCTAAGTCTAATTGATGCAATTGTAGGTCAAAAAATGCGTAATTGATTGATGAAAGAGAGATAAAAAAAGCGCCTCTGTCAGGCGCTTTCTCGTCAGTCATTACTATTCATCAGGATAGTTCTTAGTCTGGGTAGTTCTCTAAGAACTCTTCGACTTTGTTGACCATAGTTGGGCTACCAACAAAGAAAGGCACACGTTGGTGCAGTTCGGTTGGTTTGATATCCAGAATACGATTCTTACCATCAGAGGCAATACCACCAGCTTGCTCCATTAGGAATGCAATAGGATTGCACTCGTAAAGCAGACGCAGTTTACCATTAGGGTGGCTCTCAGTACTTGGGTACATGTAGATACCACCTTTCAACAGGTTACGGTGGAAGTCTGCTACCAAAGAACCGATATAACGAGATGTGTATGGACGATTGTCTTCAGGCACATTTTCTTGGCAGAACTTGATGTATTTTTTCACACCTGTTGGGAAGCGAATGTAGTTACCTTCGTTGATCGAGTAAATCTTGCCGTTTTCAGGAATGCGCATATTTTCGTGCGACAAACAGAAAGAACCGATTGAAGGGTCATAGGTAAAGCCATTTACACCATTACCTGTGGTGTAAACCAACATGGTTGAAGAGCCGTAAATCACATAACCTGCGGCAACTTGTTTGTGGCCCGGTTGTAAGAAGTCTTCTGCTGTCGGTGGAGCGCCGACCGGAGAAATACGACGATAAATGGAGAAAATTGTACCAACGGACACGTTAACATCAATGTTTGACGAGCCATCAAGCGGATCCATCAAAACTACGTATTTCGCATTTTTGTTGAGGTCTTTATTAAAGGCTACAGCTTCATCTTCCTCTTCACTGGCTACGCCACAAACTTGGTCACGCGCTTCAAGCGCGGCTTTAAATTTGTCGTTGGCATAAACATCCAGTTTTTGCTGCTCTTCACCTTGCACATTATCCTGACCAGATGCACCTGTGATATCAGCAAGACCAGCCTTGTTGATTTCACGGTTTACAATCTTCGCGGCAAGACGAATAGAAGCCAGTAGGGACGATAGTTCACCACTTGCATGGGGGAAGTCGTGTTGTTTCTCAACAATGAACTCACCAAGGGTGCGCATCTCAGACATGTTATTTCCTTAACACTATATTTTCGGGGGGATTTTTAGTGGGGCTGTGAGGTGTTCTCTGTAGGAACTTTTTTGACACGCGCGCCCGCAAAGAGTTTAGGTCTTTTATCTTTTTACGGGTACTGAACTAACTGTTTGATATCTCATTTTTTATGTCGACTTATTACAAATTACATTGCTCTGATCTTCGATGCTCGCTTTTACGATGCGAATGAGGATAATGGGAGCCAATACAGTAAAGCGTGAAGAGATTAAGCTCTATGCATATTCATATCTTAGGAATTTGTGGCACATTCATGGGTGGCGTTGCGATGTTGGCGCGTCAGTTGGGCCACAAAGTTACCGGTAGCGATGCCAATGTTTATCCGCCAATGAGCACCATGCTCGAGTCGCAAGGGATCGAAATAATTGAAGGTTTTGACACTACTCAGTTTGAGCCGAAGCCTGACCTGGTGGTGATTGGTAACGCGATGAGTCGTGGTAATCCATGTGTTGAATATTTGCTGAACAACAATTTACGTTATGTTTCAGGACCGCAGTGGCTACAAGAGTTTCTTTTGCATGATCGTTGGGTACTGGCTGTGTCAGGAACGCACGGTAAAACGACCACGTCCAGTATGCTGACATGGGTGCTTGAGCACTGTGGCTACCAACCGGGCTTTTTGGTTGGCGGAGTACTGGGTAATTTCGGTGTTTCAGCGCGTTTGGGCGAAAGCATGTTTTTTGTCGTGGAAGCTGATGAGTATGACAGTGCTTTTTTCGACAAGCGTTCTAAGTTTGTTCATTACCATCCTAGAACACTAGTAATGAATAACTTGGAGTTTGATCATGCAGATATCTTCGACAATCTTGAAGCGATCAAGCGTCAATTCCATCATTTAGTCAGAACTGTGCCGGGCAACGGTCGTATCTTCGCACCAATGCAAGATGAAGCATTACAAGATGTTTTACAGCGTGGTTGTTGGAGTGAAACTGAGTTCAGTGGTGACAATGCTGACTGGCAAGCAGAAAAAATCACTAAAGATGGCTCTCAGTTCCATATTCTGTTTAAAAACACGCGTGTTGGTACGGTTAAGTGGGATTTAGTCGGTGATCATAACGTCAGCAATGCTCTGATGGCGGTAGCTGCGGCACGTCATGTGGGAGTCACGCCTGCTCTGGCTTGTGAAGCCTTGGGGTCTTTTATCAATACCAAACGCCGTCTTGAGCTCAAAGGCGAAGCGGCGGGGGTGACTGTGTATGACGATTTTGCTCATCATCCAACAGCGATCGAACTGACTTTAGATGGTCTGCGTAATAAAGTGGGTGACAAGAAAATCATCGCGGTATTGGAACCTCGTTCAGCGACAATGAAGCTGGGTGTACATAAAGAAACCTTGGCTCAGTCACTTCATGCGGCAGATTCGGTTTACTTGTTCCAGCCAGCAACGATCCCTTGGTCTGTTCAGGATGTGGCAGAGCAGTGTGCACAACCGGCTCAGGTCAGCGATAATATTGATGAATTCGTTGCAATGATCTGTTCTGAAGCACAAGCCAGCGATCAGATTCTGGTGATGAGTAACGGTGGCTTCAATGGTATTCACGATAAGTTACTCACAGCACTCAAAGCTAAACAGTAGAATATGAGAACGATATGAACCAAAGCAAAGCGATTACCTTAGCGTGGACAGGGGCATCAGGTGCTCCTTACGGACTTCGTCTGTTGCAATGTCTACTCGCTGCAGATTACACCGTGTATCTGTTGATTTCGTCTGCGGCGCGCGTGGTGTTGGCGACAGAGCACAATCTGAAACTGCCAAGTGGTCCTGATGCAGCGAAAGCGGCATTAGTTGAACATCTTCGGTGTGATGCAGAGAAGTTGATCGTTTGTGGTAAGGAAGATTGGTTCTCTCCTGTCGCGTCTGGATCTGCGGCACCAAAACAGATGATCGTTTGTCCTTGCTCTACAGGTAGTGTGGCCGCTATTGCTCATGGTATGTCTGACAATCTTATTGAGAGAGCGGCTGATGTGGTAATGAAAGAGCGCGGACAATTACTGTTAGTGGTGCGAGAAACGCCATTTTCGACGTTGCATCTGGAAAACATGCATAAGCTTTCTCAAATGGGCGTCACGATTATGCCTGCTGCTCCGGGTTTCTATCATCAACCTAAATCGATTGATGATCTGGTTGATTTTATGGTCGCTCGTATATTGGATCATCTGGGCATTGAGCAAACTCTTGTACCGCGCTGGGGGTATGATCAACGTAGTTAACGTAGATACTCAAACTACTTGGAGTTGCAGGTAGGCGGCAAGTAAGTGAACCCCCATGAACATAGATAAACTATGTGATTGGGCTGAACGAACGCAGCCAACACAGCTGCAGCTTCAAGTAGGAAGAGTATAAGTAGCATCTATTTTCATTTACATTTACAATCCACTTTACTCACGGGGGGCTAACCATTCACCAGATGAATGGCGCTGAGATCAAGCTGAGCTTGGGACCCGCAGTCCATTATTATTTTAATAGTGGTATTTACCTGAACCAGATAATGCTGGCGTAGGAATTGAGTTGGGAATGTGATAATCCAAACATCCGATTATTCCTGTCCTCCCTCAAGCCTGTCAGCTCTGAGGAGAGCGAGCCTTGAACACCAAATTTTCTGCCATTGCTTTGGCAACTTTATCGTTTATTGCAACATCATCTAGTCCAGCTTTCGCTGCCGATAACACTCTAACTGTCTATACCTATGACTCATTTGCTGCTGAGTGGGGACCAGGTCCCGCTATTGAGAAAGCATTTGAAGCTCAATGTGGTTGTGATTTGAATTTTGTCGCTCTGGATGACGGCGTATCTATCTTGAACCGCCTGCGTCTAGAGGGCGATAAAACCAAAGCAGACATCGTATTGGGTTTAGACAACAACCTTATGGTAGAAGCGAAACAAACCGGCTTGTTGGCACCACACTCTGTTGATACACAGTCTCTTCAAGTGCCGAACGGCTGGAGCGATGATACTTTCGTTCCTTACGACTATGGCTACTTTGCTTTTGTTTACAACAAAGAAAAATTGGCCAATCCACCGAAAAGCCTAAAAGAACTGGTTGAAAGCCGCGATGATCTGAAAGTGATTTATCAAGACCCACGCACTTCGACACCGGGTCAAGGCCTGTTGCTTTGGATGAAGTCTGTTTATGGCGATAACGCCACAGAAGCATGGAAGAGCTTAGCGAAGAAAACGGTGACTGTGACTAAAGGTTGGTCTGAGTCTTATTCTATGTTCTTGAAAGGCGAGTCTGACCTAGTTCTTTCCTACACTACTTCTCCTGCATATCACCTGATTGCTGAAAATGATGCTCGCTTTGCAACGGCAGACTTCTCTGAAGGTCATTATATGCAAGTTGAAGTGGCTGCGAAGGTGAAAACCAGCCAGCATCAAAAACTCGCTGATGAGTTTATGAACTTTATTCTAAGCAATGATTTTCAGTCTGTGATTCCAACCGGCAACTGGATGTATCCGGTGACAAACACGGAACTGCCAGAAGGGTTTGATTCACTTTCAGTACCGCAAAAATCGTTGACATTCACCGCAGACGAAGTGGCAAAAGAGCGTAAAGCTTGGGTTCGTGAATGGCAAAACGCCTTAACTTTTTAACGTCCAAGGTTTAAGTGAGTTTGAACTCTGTACCTAAAATAGGCATTGGGGTCGCGATACTTGTCGCGACCTTTGTCATTTCTGCATTGTGCGCGTTACTTCTCTATGCACCTAGCCTGAACTTTGCTCAGGTCTGGCAGGACCCGTATTATCGTCACGTCACTCAGTTTAGCTTTTATCAAGCCAGCCTCTCGATGTTGCTCAGTGTCGGCTTCGCGGTTCCGGTTGCCCATGCGCTATACAGACGGCGATTCTGGGGGAGAAGCCTGCTGATCAAACTGTTTGCCACAACACTGGTGCTTCCTGTACTGGTGGGCGTGTTTGGTCTGTTGGCAATATACGGCAACAGTGGATTGCTGGCGGAGGTACTGAGTTGGTTTGAATTGCAGCTGCCTTTTTCTATCTACGGATTGAACGGCATTTTGCTGGCACATTTTTTCTTTAACCTTCCCTACGCCAGTCGTTTATTACTGCAAGCATTAGAATCCATTCCAGAAGAGCAGCATAAGTTGTGCACGCATTTGGGGATGAGCCACTGGCATAAATTCCGTTGGGTGGAGTGGCCACGAATTCGTCAGCAATTACCCCATGTTTGTGGTTTGGTTTTTATGCTGTGTTTCACCAGCTTTGCCACTGTGATGGCGCTGGGGGGAGGACCAAAATCGACGACTATTGAACTCGCCATCTACCAAGCGATCAAGTTTGATTTCGACCTGCAAGCCGGTGCTCTATTAGCGCTATGGCAGATCATTCTTTGCAGCGTTTTGTATTTATCGATTCAGAAACTCGCCAAGCCAGTAGCCGTAACTGCGGGTAATGTGGCAACTCACAATGTGGTTAGCCGAGATTCAACCAAGGCGCGCTGTTGGGACGGGTTCTGGATTTTGTTCGTTATAGTGCTTGTGGTTCCGCCGCTATTGATGGTGGTGTTAAGTGGTATTAACTGGCAGGCTCTCTCAGTGTTATCGGATAGCCTGTTCTGGAATGCGTTTTCTGCATCCATACAGGTGGCGGTTCTTGCGTCTTCATTCGCTTTGGTTGCGGGGATTGCTATTTTGATGACAACCCGTTTTTGGCGTATCCGATATCAAACAGCAAAAGCGACCACGCTTGAACTAACCGGAACCATCATTCTTGTTACTCCGGGTTTAGTCGTCAGTACCGGGTTATTTTTGTTGCTGCGCAGTTTTACCGATGCATTTAGTTTTGCATTTTGGGTTGTAGTGGCCGTTAATGCTTTGATGGCGCTGCCTTATGTACTCAAAACGCTAGCTCAACCTATGCTGCACATTGAACAGCAGTATCAGTTTCTTTGTGCGTCGTTGGGTATTCGCGGCTGGCATCGAATTAGATTAATTGAAGGAAAAGCGTTGAGTAAGCCGATGGCGCATGCGTTTGCAATCAGCTTTTTGCTCTCAATGGGAGATCTCAGCGCGATAGCTTTATTTGGCAGCCAAGATTTCCGAACTCTACCGCTGTATTTATTCCAGCTACTCGGCAGTTATCAAATGGAGTCTGCTGCGGTGGTATCACTCACCTTGTTACTTATGAGTGTCGGCTGCTTTGTTGTGATCGAAAAACTCTTTATTGCTCATTCTTCCAGAGGTCGTGAATGTTAGTTTTAGAAAACGTACGCTATGAATATCAAAATGAGTGGTTTGAGTTTTGTTTGACTATCCCTCAAGGCGCGATTGTTTCTTTGATGGGACCAAGTGGCGCAGGTAAATCGACTTTGCTCAGTTTGGTGGCTGGATTCATCGCGCCGAACAGTGGAAATGTGAGTGTTGCAGGCGAGTCACTTCTGGGTAAAGAACCCTATCAGCGCCCATTCTCAATGTTGTTCCAAGAGCACAACTTGTTTGCCCATTTGACGGTACGAGAAAACATCGCGTTGGGTTTGAATCCAAGCCTGAAGTTAACCGCGCAGCAAAAAGAACAAGTTGATATTGCGGCAAAACAGGTAGGGGTAGAGGAGTTCATGAATCGTCTGCCTCAAAGTCTTTCTGGTGGTCAGCGTCAGAGAGTGGCTCTCGCTCGATGTTTTGTTCAGTCGCATCCCATTTGGTTGCTTGATGAACCGTTTTCAGCGTTGGATCCTCTGTTACGAGAGGAGATGCTCAGCTTAGTCAAACGCTTAGCAACAGAGCGCAACATTACCGTGGTGATGGTGACTCACCATCTGAGTGATGCGAAAGCGATAGCTTCACATTTTGCGTTTCTGGCTGAGGGACAGGTACAAGTGTTTGATGAGGTTGATGCGTTGTCATCTTCGCATTCGCATCCATTGCTCAGTGACTTCGTTAGAGCGGGAGAATAATAAAAAGCCTCACATTGGAGAGGCTTTTTTAATGCAAGAAATTGCGTTACAAAATTGATGCGTCGTTATGTTCTTTCAACACTTGGAAGATTTCACGAGACGCTTTTGGTGGTTTATTCGCTTCTTTCTCTTTCTTCGCTTGGCGAGCAAGTTGACGTAAGCGTTGGCGATCCATTTCTGGATATAAAACCATTGCGTCGTTAATAGCATCATCACCTTGCTCAACGATACGATCACGCATTTGTTCAAGCTTGTGTAATACCGCTGTATTTTGTGAGTGTTTGTTGCGTAATTTGTCCAGCGCCGCTTGGATTGGCTCAGGATCGATAGTACGCATCATTTTACCGATGTATTGCAGTTGACGACGTCTAGCTTCCATGTTGAAACGTTGCGCATCTTTGATTGCCAGTAGCAAATCTTCAGGCATCGGTATTTTTGATAACTGTGATGATTTCAAACCAACCAGTTCTTCACCGAGCTTTTGCAGCGCAGTCATGTCATTTTTCATTTCGGTTTTACTAACCCAAATGATCTCCTCTTCTTCTTCCCAAGGAGCTTTTTGGTTTTTACGTGCCATTTTCTTCAACTATTGAGGTGTATATGTCAGCTATTTTAGCAAGAATCGTGGGGAGAAAGCGAAATTCTTGTTACTCTATAGCTAAGTAATTATTTCGAAAGCTCAATAGTTGGATGAGATATGGATGTAAAACAGCAAGTCGCTATGCAGCGCACCGAACTTGAAGCCGCAGTTGCGAAAGCGCTAGATATGGCATCAGCCAGTGCAGATGCAGCTGAAGTTGCCATTACCAAGAGCACTGGTTTAAGTGTTTCTACTCGCATGTGCGAAGTAGAGAATGTTGAATTTAATAGTGATGGTGCTTTAGGTATCACTGTATATCGTGGGCAACGTAAAGGCAGCGCCTCAACTTCTGACTTGAGTGAAAAAGCGATTCAGCAGACGGTAATGGCTGCTTTAGATATCGCGAAATACACGTCAGAAGATCCATTCGCTGGACCAGCGCCTAAAGAGCTGATGGTAAAAGAGATCCCTGATTTAGATCTGTTTCACCCCAATGCGATTGATCCAGACAGCGCGGCGAAGATTGCAATAGCCGCTGAGCAAGCTGCACTGAATGTTAGCGACAGAATCAAACAAAGTGATGGTGCAAGTTATGACAGCCATTACGGCGTTAAAGTGTACGGAAACAGTCATGGCCTGCTGGGTAGCTATGCGTCCAGTCGTCACAGTATTAGTTGTTGTGTGATTGGTGAAGGCAAAAATGGCGAGATGGAACGCGATTACAGCTACACCGTGGCTCGTCATTGCGATGATTTGTGGTCTCCAGAAGTCGTAGGTAAAGACGCGGCTGAGAAAACCGTAAGCAGACTAGATGCGCAGAAATTGAAAACAGGTAAGTTCCCTGTGATGTTTGCAGCCGATGTGGCTACGGGACTGCTTGGTCACTTAGTGATGGCCATCAGCGGCGGCAATCTATACCGTAAGTCATCATTCTTACTGGATCACTTAGGTAAACAAATTCTTCCTAGCTGGTTTAACGTTTCAGAACGCCCTCATATTCTGCGAGGCCTTGCTTCAAGCCCGTTCGATAGTGAAGGGGTGAGAACGGTTGATACAGAAATCATCACTGATGGTGTGTTGTCTACTTACCTTCTGACTAGCTATGCAGCAAGAAAAATGGGTATGACACCGACAGGTCATGCTGGTGGCATTCACAACTGCTTTGTGAAATCGACTGGTCAGAATTTTGAGCAAATGCTGAAAGAGCTAGGTACTGGTTTGCTAGTTACAGAAGTGATGGGGCAAGGCGTTAACGTTGTTACTGGTGACTATTCCCGTGGAGCTGCAGGTTTCTGGGTTGAAAACGGTGTGATTCAATACCCTGTTTCTGAAATTACTATTGCTGGCAATCTGAAAGATATGTTCAATCAGATTGTGGCTGTGGGTAGCGATGTAGAGACTCGTTCGCAAATCCAAACAGGTTCTATTTTGCTTGAGTCGATGAAAGTCGCAGGCGAGTAAAATTAGAGAACAAAAAAGCGCTGATGAAATGTCAGCGCTTTTTTATGCTTGTTTTTCTGATAAACAGATTTTTCAGATAAAAAGGGTAGCTAAACCTAAAAATACCGATAAGCCAACCACATCGGTAATGGTAGTCAGTGCCATACCGCCAGCCAGTGCGGGGTCGATGTTCATTTTCTTCAGTATGACTGGAATCATTACACCTGCGACACCTGCCACGAAGAGATTGGTCATCATGGCTGCTGAGATAATGCCACCCAACATCCATTCACCTTTCCAAGCCACGACAATGGCACCAATAATCAGAGCCCACAAAATACCATTTAGAAATCCGATAGAGGCTTCTTTGAGTAACAACTCGCGTTTGTTACTGTCACCGATATGACCTAAAGCTAAGCCACGAATGACCAGTGCTACAGTCTGGTTACCAGCTACACCGCCCATCGACGGTACTATGGTCATCAACACGGCAATTGCCGCCATTTGGTCCAGAGTGGCTTCAAACATGTTTGAGACAGAAGCTGCCGCTAATGCCGCTAACACGTTCGCACCAAGCCATATACTGCGTTTACGAGCGGATTGAACAACAGGAGCGAAGGTATCTTCGTCATCATCCATACCTGCCATACTCATCATCGAGTGCTCTGCATCTTCACGGATAACGTCAACCACGTCATCGATAGTGATACGGCCAACAAGATGCTGGTTTTCGTCAACGACAGGGGCTGAGATCCAGTTACGACGCTCGAACAAGCTAGCAACGTCTGAGTCTTTGGTATCGACTTTAATTGCTTCGTCTGCGTCTTCCATGATGTCGCTAACAGAAACATCCACCTGAGCGGTGATCAGCGCTGTTAACGATAGATGGCCAATTAGACGACTTTCCGCGTCGATAACATAAAGAGCATCGGTGGCTTCTGGTAGCTCACCTTTCATTCTCAGGTAACGCAATACAACATCGACATCAACATCACCACGGATGGTGATAACGTCGGTGTTCATCAAGCCGCCAGCGGTATCTTCAGGATAGGATAGCGCCGTTTCTACACGCAGACGGTCAGCGGAGTCCATTTGATCGAGAACTTCACGAGAGAGATCGTCAGGTAAGCTACGAAGAACGTAGGCCACATCATCTGTGTCCATGCCTTCGGTAGCTTCTGCCAGTTTCTCTGGCGCCATTTTCGATACGAGGGCATCTTTGACGTCTTCGTTTAGTTCATCAAGAATTTCACCGTAATCTTCAGGATCGGTCAGTTGCCACAGTACGTTACGTGCTTTGCGAGGCGAGGCTTCAAGTAAATGTGCAATGTCTTCTGGTTCCATGTCTTGTAGCTGTCTACGGACATGGACGAAGCGACCATTATCTAATGCTTCTGTGATTTCTTGGAGGGTGTTATGTGCTTGGTCAAACTCGATTTGCTCGGCCATGGCTTCCTCCTCGTGAATGAATACTTACAATGCGCAGCATAGTAACTTAATTCTATGCCTTATTTAATAGTAACTTGCTGGCAAAGATTAATTATTTGTCTCTCTATAACTGAACGCTGACATTGGATAGGGTAATTTTATTCATCGTGTTCATAGAGATGTTTTCACTTATTGATTTTTTGACCAAATATTCCTGAGCATGTGCAGGTAATATCCATTGTGGCGTGCTATTCGTCTTCGTCGAACTTATCTTCAATCAGATGGCAAACTGCATCTAAAGCTTGCTCTGCTTGAGAACCTTCTGCCGAAATAGTCACGTTCTGACCTTGGGCTGATTCAAGCATTAATAGTCCCATGACGCTATCGGCTGTAGCTTCTTTACCTTCTTGGCTTTGGATCGTTAACACAGCATCAAAGGATTGAGCTAACTCCACTAGCTTGACTGCCGCTCGAGCGTGTAAACCAAGGCGATTTTGGATAAGAACGGTGCGGCTTGCTTGTGGCATAGGGAATCCTCTATGAGTGATTTTTTTCCAGTGAAGTATGGCGAATTTGTACTTGGTGCCCTAACAAAGAGAAGTATTCCCCTAGTTGCTGGGTCAAATAGACTGAACGGTGCTTGCCGCCTGTACAACCAATCGCAATCGTTAAATAGCTTCGATTGTTTTTCTCAAGCAGAGGCAACCATTGTTCAAAAAAGTGTTGGATCTGTTGCTTTAGTTCAAGCACTTCATTGTGGCTCTCTAAAAAAGATTTAATCGGAGCATCTAACCCTGTCAATGGGCGAAGCTCTGGCTGCCAATGAGGGTTCGGTAAAAAGCGAACATCAAACACATAGTCAGCATCGCTTGGCAAACCATATTTAAACCCGAAAGATTCAAAAACCATCACAAGGTCTTTACGCTCTCGCCCTTCGATACGCATTCTGACCGTTTCACTCAAATCGTGAAGTGATTGTCCTGTGCTGTCTAACAGTAAGTCTGCTTGTTCTTTCAGAGGCTCCAACAAGCGTTTTTCAAGCTCAATGGCTTGTTCTAATGTTGGCTTTTTGTCACTGAGTGAAAGGGGATGGATACGGCGAGTTTCGCTGTAGCGTTTGAGTAGCGTCTCTTTGCTTGCATCGAGAAACAATACGCTCACATCGTTGTTTTGCTTGAGTTGCTGAAGGATATCTTCAACCAATGTCGGTTCTTTTGGCAGGTTTCGAATGTCGATACTGACAGCAACGTTTTGCTTACTGCCTTGTACTGATTGGATAAATGAATCCAATAGCACCACAGGCAGGTTATCAACGCAGTAATAACCCAAATCTTCCAGAACTCTCAGCGCAACGCTTTTGCCTGCGCCGGATTGACCACTAACAACGATTAAACGCATAAGGCATACCTTAGGGTGGTTATTGAACCATTGGTGGCTGAACCATTATGTTGTACAGCTCTTCGTCGCTTTGAGCGTTGCGAAGCTGTTTTAACGTTTGTTTGTCGTTCAAGCGCTCCGCCATGCAAGAAAGGGTTTTCAAATGCTCTTTGCATTGTTCTTCAGGAACAAGCAGTGCAAATAGAAGGTCAACAGGACGGTTATCGATAGAATCAAATTCGATAGGTTCTTCACATTGAAGTAATACCGCAACAGCGTTATCACTTGATGCCATTCGGGCGTGTGGGATGGCTATGCCATTACCAATACCGGTACTGCCCATCTTTTCACGACTGAGCATGCATTCGAATAGTTCAGTTGCATTTTGTCCGGTGTATTCTGCAGCGATTTCGCTGATGATTTCGAGGGCTCTTTTTTTACTAGAGCATTGAACTGCACTTTTTGTGCAGCTCAATGAAAGTACTTCGCTTAATTGCATGATTAATGGCTACTTAGCTTTTCTTTATGCTTGTTGAGTTGTCTAACGAGTTTATCCACTAGGCCATCTATCGCTGCGTACATATTTTCGTTGTCCGCAGTGGCGTGGATTTCCCCTTGATTTACGTGGAGCGTAGCTTCGGCGATCTGGTGCAATTTTTCAACACGTAAAATCACTTGAATGCTGTTTATATGATCAAAAAAGCGTTCTAGTTTTTCGAATTTGGAGTGAACATAGTCTTGCATTGAATCGGTAAGATCAATGTGATGGCCTTGGATATTGATTTGCATAGACTTTCCTTCTCTGTTTGGCCTTAAAGCAGGCGTTTACGCTGACTAGAGGGGGCTATTCCCAAAGATTCACGGTATTTCGCAATCGTTCGTCTTGCGACCTGAATCCCCTGATCAGCAAGTAGAGCCGCGATTTTACTGTCACTCAACGGTTTTGCTGGGGTTTCCGCAGCAACCAGTTTTTTGATCAGTGCACGAATCGCGGTAGATGAACATTCTCCACCATTGTCAGTGCTGACGTGACTAGAGAAAAAGTACTTCAGTTCAAATATACCTCGTGGGGTATGCATGTATTTCTGTGTCGTAACACGAGAAATGGTTGATTCATGCATCTCCACGGCTAAAGCGACGTCATTTAGGACCATCGGCTTCATGGCTTCTTCGCCATATTCAAAGAAATCACGCTGGTGTTCAACTATGCATTTGGCAACTTTGAGCAAAGTCTCGTTTCGACTTTCTAAGCTTTTGATTAACCATTTTGCCTCTTGCAAATTGGTACGGATATAGTTGCTGTCTGCACTGTTGCCGCGACCAAGGTTTGCGTACTGCTGGTTCACTTTCAATTTTGGAACGCTGTCTGGATTGATAGTAACAATCCATTTGCCGTGCTCTTTGTACACAGAAACATCCGGAATGACGTACTCTGCATGCTCTGAGGCAATGCGGCTACCTGGTCGTGGATCCAACTGCTGAATCAGTTGAAGCACTTCGCGTAAGTCTTCTTCTTTGAGTTTAGTCTCTTTCAATATGACTTTGTAATCGCGATTACCAAGTTGATCGATATGATTAGCCAATATTTGTTTAGCACTGTCTAACCAAGGTGTATCTGCAGGGTAGGTTGCCAACTGTAACAGTAGGCAATCTTGGAGGTTTAGAGAAGCAACGCCGAGGGGATCAAACTGTTGAATACGCTTTCGTACCGCTTCAATTTCGTCCAGTTCAATTTCTTCGCTGTGGAAGTTCTCTTGGATATCTTCTAAAGAAACGGTTAGATAACCGTAATCGTCAATCGCATCGATTAACGCAAGAGCAATAGAACGGTCGTTTTCGCTGAAAGGGGTAAGATCAAGTTGCCACAAAAGATAGTCTTGCAGCGTTTGTGTTGTTTCCCCTTGATACACAGGCATATCGTCATCTAATGCGATACCTGTGCTACCAGTATTGGCGCTGTAAACATCATCCCACGTGGTGTCGATTTCCAGTTCTGCGCTGATTTCGGATTTTTCAATCAGTTCAGAACTGTCTTGAGGTTCAATCTCTAAGATATCGGCACTGTTATCTTTTTCCTCATGACTGTTCGTCAAGCTTTCAACTGATGTCTGCTCATCTCCAGGCTCTTCAACATCCAATAGAGGATTAGAATCCAACGCTTCTTGGATCTCTTGTTGCAGATCGAGTGTTGACAGTTGCAATAAGCGAATAGCTTGCTGCAACTGTGGTGTCATAGCTAACTGTTGGCCTAACTTAAGCTGTAATGAGGGTTTCATTCAGTAACGACTACCTTGTTGTTAGAATTGCCCATGATATTAATCATAGACGGAATTGTTCACCGAGATATACCTGCTTAACTTGTTCGTTGTTGAGCACTTCCTGCGGCGTTCCTTCAGCGATGAGCTGCCCTTGACTTACAATATAAGCCTTTTCACATACGTCGAGAGTTTCCCGCACGTTGTGGTCAGTGATCAGGACTCCCAGTCCACGATCTCTTAAGTGTTCAATGATTTTTTTAATGTCGATAACGGAAATTGGGTCAACACCGGCGAAGGGTTCATCCAGTAAAATAAATTGTGGATTCGCTGCCAAAGCGCGGGCAATTTCAACACGACGACGCTCACCACCAGACAATGCCATACCGGCACTGCTACGGATATGCTGAATGTGGAATTCGTCGAGCAGATCTTCAAGCTTGTCTTGACGTTCTTCTCGGCTTAATTCTTCACGTGTTTGCAATACGGCCATGATGTTATCTTCCACTGAAAGTTTGCGGAAGATGGACGCTTCTTGTGGCAAATAGCCAATCCCCATACGAGAGCGGCTATGCATTGGCAAAATGCTGATGTCTTTGTCATCAATACTGATGGTGCCTTCGTCACGAGCTACCAAGCCTACAATCATGTAGAAGGAGGTGGTTTTTCCTGCGCCGTTTGGCCCAAGTAATCCAACAATTTGGCCAGATTCTACTTTTAGGCTTACGTCAGAGACGACTTTTCTTTTTTTGTAGCTTTTCGCTAAATGTTCTGCTTTTAGGATCGCCATAGTTATTCTTTTGGTGCTGCTTGTGGCTGAAGAACAGTGGATACTCGACCACCGCCATTGCCGTCAGCAATAAGTTTTTGCGATGAAATTTGGTAGCGAATTTTGTTACCGCGAATTTCACTGTCGTCTTGAGACAGTAAGGCTTTATCTACCATGGTCAACTCATCGGCAGCCATTTTGTAATACAGTTCTTTTGCTTCACCGTACAGTGTTTTTCCATCGTCAGTGAGCTGAGAAAAAGTGGCTACATCACCATAGCCTTCTATTTCTTCAATTTGTCCGGTTTTTGCATCACGAATGACGATCAACTTATCAGCGTTGATATTAATACTGCCCTGTTTCAGCTTTACATCACCAAGGAAAGTAACTCGGTTACTTTTCATATCTAACTGTTGGCTGTCAGAGTCAATGTACACAGGTTGCTGGCTATCGGTTGATAGAGCCAGAGCCTGACCAGAAGTCAGTAAGCAAGCAATAAGACTAAGGTGTGAGAGTTTCATATCTACCTTGTACATGGTTATAAAGAACAGCCGAATGGTCACCAAAGTTACCTTTCATCGCCTGTCCATTTGTTTCAAATTGCGGACCGTTTAAATCTACTGGATTATCAGCCCAAAAATCACGGTTCTTGAGATGAATGCTCATTCTTGTGGTCGTGAGCTTATCAAAACCAGAATCGTCGAGTAAATTCTTCACGATAACATCATCATACAGCGTTAAGACGTTATCTTTAGCTAAAATACCGCGCTTTGCTGTGATCTCCCACTCTTGATTGGTTCCTTCGCGATAGATTTTTAATATCGGAGTATCAAAAATGGTATTGCCACTCTTGGCATAGTGATCCAAATGTGTAGACGTGATCACATAACTTCTCACGCCACTCTCGTTGTAAGAGACGTTATCTAAATTGATTCCGCTAAACATTGGTAGTTCCAAATTAGGAGCTACTTGGATGTCAGCCGTTTGTTCTTTGTCGAATAGGTAATAAGCAGACCATGAAGCGACAAACAGAAGTATCGTATAAAGAATACGAGACAAACTCATATACTTAAGCCTTTATGAACGTCCAACTCGTTACGTGCTTGTAGAATCAAATCACACACTTCACGTACTGCGCCACGTCCACCGTTAATTGTTGTTACATAGTTAGCGCGTTTAGCAAGCAGTGGATGCCCGTCAGCAACACAGACTTTAAGCGCTACTTTTTCCATTACTGCCCAATCGATCAAGTCATCACCAATATAGCCTGTATGTTGCGGTTCTATCGCTAACTTTTGGCAAATATCGTTGTACGCTTTCACTTTATCGTCTTGGCCTTGGTAAATAAGTTTTATACCAAGCGCATTCATGCGGTTTTCAACGATTTTTGATTGGCGACCAGTGATGATGGCGACTTCAATTCCCGCATTCATCAGTGATTTTACGCCATACCCATCACGAGTGTGGAATGTCTTCAGTTCTTCGCCATGATTGCCCATGTAGACTAAGCCATCGGAAAACACACCATCGACATCGCAAATTAGCAGTTTTATCTCTTTTGCGATAGCAAGAATAGAAGCGTCAACCTCACCATAAAGCGTTTCAACTGTCTGAGCCATTACATAACTCCTGCTTTAAGCAAGTCGTGCATGTTTAATGCGCCCACCACTTTACCATCTTCCACCAGCATTAAGCCGTTAATGCGTTTTTCCTGCATCAGGTTTAGACCTTCAACAGCCAGTAAGTTTGGTGAAGCGACAGTCGGGTTCTTCGTCATTACTTCACTGATGGTTGCGGTATGGATATCAATCCGTTTATCAAGAATTCGACGTAAATCGCCATCAGTAAAGATGCCGATCAAATGATCGTCTTCATCGGTTACCGCTGTCATACCTAAGCCTTTCTGGCTAATTTCTAACAGTGCTTCTCTGACTAATGCTGTCGGTTTTACTTTTGGCAGAGCTTCACCGAAATGCATGATGTCGGCCAGTTTCATCAGCAGTTTACGGCCTAAGGCACCGCCAGGGTGAGAAAGTGCAAAGTCTTCTGCAGTAAATCCGCGAGCCTGCAATAATGCGACAGCTAATGCATCGCCCATCACCAAAGTTGCTGTGGTGCTGGATGTTGGAGCTAAACCAAGAGGGCAAGCTTCTTTTGGAACCGTTATTTGTAGATGAATATCAGACAGTTTTGCCATGTTTGACTGAGGGTTACCAGTCATACTGATAATGCGGTTGTTTAATCGTTTTAGTACCGGAAACAGAGAGAGAATTTCAGCTGACTCCCCTGAGTTTGATATCGCTAAAACGATGTCACCGTGTTCGATCATACCCAAATCGCCGTGAGATGCTTCTCCGGGATGAACAAAAAATGCTGAAGTGCCAGTACTGGCTAGTGTTGCCGCTATTTTTTTACCAATATGGCCGGATTTACCAATACCCATCACCACAACTTTGCCATTTTTGTTGTCCAGCATCATTTCACAGGCGCGGACAAAGTTGTCATTGATGTATTGATCTAGCTGCTGTAATGCTTCGATTTCCGTTGTCAGAACTTGCTGAGCAACACTGCGGTAGTCAAAGTTATTAGACATATTACGCTCCAATTACGCTGCCATATTCATAAATAGATAAGTTTGGTACGCCAGAAAGGTGACACACAGAATCGCGCCTTCAATACGATTTATGCTGCGTGATTTACCCAACGCCATCACCACGAGTAGAAGAGAAACGCCAAGCATGACCCAAAAGTCTCGTCCCATCGCGTGTTCACTCAGGAGTGAAGGGTTCAAAATGCCCGGAATACCCATCACGGCTAAAATGTTAAATACGTTTGAACCGACAATGTTGCCAACTGCCATGTCGTCTTCACCTTTTAGAACACCTGCAACAGAAGCGGCAAGTTCTGGAAGGCTGGTACCGACTGCGATAATGGTCAAGCCGATCACAAGATCACTCATTCCAAAGTATTTGGCGATAATTACAGCATTGTCGACCAGTAAACCCGCAGAGATCGGAAGCAGAACCAAACCAATCGCGATCCACATGGCTGCTTTAGGATTACTCACGCCGTCAGGAATTTCAGATTCCTGTTCTTCCAATAGAAGATCACCATTCTTTTGTTCGTTGCGGCTGATTTTTAGCATTGCGAGAATGAATACGCCGAACAAAACAAACAGCAATACGCCTTCATAAAAGCCTAGGTGGTTGTTCCACATAATTACACCCGCTAACAGAGTCACGGCGATCATCAGAGGGAATTCTCTGCGAAGCACTGGAGAGCTGATAGCAAGTGGTTTAATTAAGGCTGTAATACCCAGAATCAGGGCGATGTTCGCTATATTGGAGCCGAGTACGTTACCCACGGCTGTATCTGTTTTACCATCAAGTGCTGCCGTTGCTGAAACCATCATTTCTGGAGCAGAAGAGCCCATGGCCAGAATTGTCATACCGATAACAAGTGGTGAGATTCCGAAGTTGCGTGCTAAAGCTGCAGAACCGAAGACGAGTTTATCGGCACTCCAAACTAAAATGATTAGACCTACAATTAGAAACGCAACAGCTTCGATCATGGTGATTCCTATACTTAATCAGCGACTAAAATGTTTAACCGCCGATTTTGACGCTTTGATGGGGAAAAGGGAAGCCGAAGTTCCAATTTATTGTTCTCAGTTCTGGGCAAATTTGTATACAAATGTAGAGGTAATGAAAAAATGCACCTACGCTTGATGTAAAACTTAAAGATGGGCCTTTTATCAATAAATTGACTGATAAAACTGGAACTGAAGTCTAATTTTGGTTTCAATGTGGCTGCAATTGAACAGTGCTTTTAATTTGGGATGAATATGCTTATTATGGCCTATCACATGGATGAGAATCTTACAGCAGCGAATAGCCAGTATGTCTGACACTGACTTAGTCACTATAAAAAATCTAACCTTTTCCCGATCTAACCGAATCATTTTTGATGACATCAGTCTTCAAGTCCCTAAAGGTAAAATTACCGCCATCATGGGTCCGTCAGGAATTGGTAAAACAACGCTTTTACGACTTATCGGTGGTCAACTGTATCCTGAAACAGGTGAAATCTGGTTTGACGGCAGCAATATTCCAACCTTAAGTCGAAACAAGTTATATAAAGCGCGTAAGAAAATGAGCATGCTTTTTCAGTCAGGTGCTCTGTTTACTGATCTTAACGTATTCGATAACGTCGCTTTTCCTATCCGAGAACACACCGATCTTGATGAGTCTTTAATTCGAACTTTGGTACTGCTAAAGCTTGAAGCGGTAGGACTTCGTGGCGCCGCTTATTTGATGCCTAGCGAACTTTCCGGCGGTATGGCAAGACGAGCAGCACTGGCTCGCGCTATTGCTCTCGATCCTGAGCTTATTATGTATGACGAACCTTTTGTTGGTCAGGATCCTATTACCATGGGCGTATTGGTTGAATTGATTCGAAATTTAAACCAAGCACTCGGTGTTACTTCTGTTGTTGTCTCCCATGATGTACCGGAAGTCATGAGCATTGCAGACTGGGTGTACCTGTTAGCGGAAGGTAAAGTAATCGCTCAGGGTACTCCGGAAGATTTGTACAAAACGGAAGACCCTCGTGTTCAGCAATTCTTAAAAGGTGAAGCGGATGGTCCTGTGCCATTTCGTTATCCTGTTCAACCAATTGAAAAGGATCTTTTCCATGTTGGCTGATTTATTACAACGAGTTAGCCAATTAGGGCGTCGCTTTTTTGCCATTTGTGAATCATTTGGCCGCGCAAGCTTAATGGTTTCAGGGGCACTGTTTGGTCGACCTCATCCGATTAAAAATTTCCCACTTCTTGTTAAACAGCTCTATAGCATTGGTGTCCAATCTTTAGCGATCATTATCGTATCAGGGCTGTTTATCGGTATGGTTCTCAGTCTGCAAGGCTATGTGATACTTGTTGATTACGGAGCTGAAACCAGCTTAGGGCAAATGGTTGCTCTTTCACTATTACGTGAACTTGGGCCAGTGGTAACCGCACTATTGTTTGCTGGTCGAGCGGGCTCAGCGCTGACTGCTGAAATCGGATTGATGAAAGCTACTGAACAAATTTCCAGCTTGGAAATGATGGCTGTCGATCCTCTAAAACGTGTAATTGCGCCAAGGTTATGGGCTGGTTTGATTTCTATGCCACTTCTCGCCATGATTTTTATGGCAGTCGGCATATGGGGTGGTCAGTTGGTTGGTGTTGATTGGAAAGGCATCGATCACGGTAGTTTCTGGTCCACGATGCAGGCATCAGTGGAATTGGGTGAAGATATTGGTAACAGTTTGATTAAGTGCGTGGTGTTTGCCATCACAGTCACTTGGATCTCGCTGTTTAATGGTTATGACGCGGTTCCTACTTCTGAAGGGATCAGTCGAGCAACGACAAGAACTGTTGTGCATTCGTCTCTAGCTGTATTAGGGCTAGACTTTGTATTGACTGCATTGATGTTTGGGAACTAATCATGCAACAGACACGTAAACTAGAATTTTGGGTAGGCAGTTTTGTGCTAGCGGGGATTTGCGCAATTCTGGTAATGATTTTTCAAGTCGCTGACGTGAAAGGTCTGGGAACAAACGATACTTACTCACTCCGAGCAGAGTTTGACAACATTGGTAGCTTAAAAGTCCGAGCGCCAGTCAAAGTGGGTGGTGTTGTGGTGGGACGTGTCTCATCCATCGTTTTGAACAAGAGCAGCTTACTTCCTGTTGTGACTATGGCTATTGATAGCCAATACAATCAGTTTCCTGACAATTCGAGTCTACACATTTTAACGGCAGGACTGATTGGCGAACAGTACATCAGCCTTATTCCTGGCTTTGTATTTGAAGATGAAGAGATGTTGAAAGATGGCGATCTTATTGAAGATACGAAATCTGCACTCATTCTAGAAGATTTGATTGGTCAGGTGCTGTATAGCGTAGGCGGTTCGGAAAGTAAGGCGAGTAAGGAGTAAACCATGTTGAAACGTTATGTCACCACATTGTGGATATTGCTCTTATCGTGGACAGTGAACGCACAAGAAATTGACCGTACTGATCCTTACAAAATGATGAAACAAGTCGCTGAGCAATCATTTAAGCGTTTGAAAGCAGAGCAACCAAAGATTCAAGAGAATCCTGAGTATTTAAAAGTGATCGTTGAAGAAGAGCTGATGCCTTATATCAATGATCAATATGCGGCGTTAAAACTCCTTGGCTCAAACTTGAAAGGCGCAAAAAGAGAAGATGTGGGTGAGTTTGTTACAGCATTCAGAGCTTATTTGGTAACAAACTACGCGCAGGTTTTGACTCAGTATACCAACCAAGAAATCGAGTTTGGTCCAGAACCTCAGCTTGAGGATGACCGCCGAATTTCGAGTATCAAGGTGGATATTATTGATTCACCGCGTCCAAACATTAAGTTGGAATTTAAGTTACGCAAAGAAAAATCCGGTGATTGGAAAGCGTTCGACATGATAGCCGAAGGCATCAGTTTCCTGACGAGCAAACAATCTGAATGGAATGGCAAAATTCGCCAAGAAGGCATTTTGGCTGTTGCCAAAGAGCTGCAGGATTTGTCGAAACAACCGATTCGATTTGAGAGCAAAACCCAATGATGCATCCGCAATGGCAGACGGTTAATTCAGAGATAGCGAAGCTGACCGGAGCGCTGGATCGTGATAAGGTGCCGCTCTTATGGCAAACGTTGCAGCAATGGCAGCCGGAAACAGAACAGTTTGAAGTCTCTTTACAGAACGTCGAACGTATTGATTCTGCTGGTATGGTGATGTTGATTCACCTAATAGAGCATGCAAAAAAACGAAATTGCCATATAATGCTCAGTTTTGTGCCAGAAGAGCTGCGCACACTAATTCAGTTGAGCAATATTGAAGAGTTGATGTCTCAACATATACAAATTTCCAACGGGGTGAATTGTGGATAGCACACAACTTAAAGAAATCTTAGATCAAGCACTCAACCTTCAAGAGATCCATTGTAAAGGTGAAGGTAGCCACTACGAAGTTATTGCTGTGGATGAATGCTTTGAATCAATGAGCCGTGTGAAGAAACAACAGCTGATATACGGTCCATTAATGGAATATATTAAGCGCAACGATGTTCATGCCGTTTCTATTAAAGCGTTCACGCCAGCAGAGTGGGCTCGCGATAAAAAATTGATGTCACTTTAAGGTTAGTGAATGGATAAGTTTCGAGTAATTGGGTCAGATAAGCCGCTACAAGGTGAAGTGACCATTTCTGGTGCTAAAAACGCAGCACTGCCAATTTTATTTGCGTCTATTCTGGCAACTGAGCCAGTAGAGGTGAGCAATGTACCTCACCTGCGTGATATTGATACCACAATGGAACTGCTTAAGCGCTTAGGTGCAAAAGTAGAACGTAATGGTTCAGTTCACGTTGATCCAAGCCAGATTAATCAATTCTGTGCTCCATACGATTTAGTAAAAACCATGCGTGCTTCTATCTGGGCTTTAGGTCCACTGGTTGCTCGTTTTGGTGAAGGTCAGGTATCGCTACCTGGCGGTTGTGCTATCGGTGCTCGTCCTGTGGATCTTCATATTCACGGTTTAGAGCAGTTAGGCGCAACGATTGTTTTAGAAGATGGTTACGTAAAAGCCAGCGTTGATGGTCGCCTGAAAGGTGCGCACATTGTGATGGACAAAGTGAGTGTTGGTGCAACAATCACTATCATGTGTGCGGCAACATTAGCTGAAGGCAAAACTATTCTGGATAACGCAGCGCGTGAACCTGAAATCGTCGATACCGCTAAGTTCCTAAACCAGCTTGGCGCGAAAATTTCGGGTGCAGGTACTGACACTATTACCATCGAAGGCGTCGAGTCTCTTGGTGGTGGTAAACACACTGTTGTGGCAGACCGTATTGAAACCGGTACTTTCCTAGTGGCGGCTGCGGTGTCTAAAGGCAAAATCGTTTGTCGTAAAACCAATGCCAAATTACTGGAAGCGGTTATTGCTAAGCTTGAAGAAGCGGGGGCAGATATCGAAACGGGTGAAGATTGGATTAGCTTAGATATGACTGGTCGTCAGTTGAAAGCTGTATCCATTCGTACCGCTCCGCATCCGGGTTTCCCAACCGACATGCAAGCTCAGTTCACTTTGCTGAATATGATGGCAAAAGGTGGCGGTGTGATTACTGAAACCATTTTTGAAAACCGTTTTATGCACGTCCCAGAACTTATGCGTATGGGCGCGAAGGCGGAAATCGAAGGTAACACAGTAATTTGCGGTGATGTGGAATCATTAAGTGGTGCACAAGTGATGGCAACGGACCTTCGCGCGTCTGCAAGCTTAGTGATTGCTGGCTGTATTGCTCACGGCGAAACCATTGTTGACCGTATTTACCATATTGATCGTGGTTACGAGCGTATTGAAGATAAGCTTTCTGCACTTGGCGCAAATATTCAGCGCGTGCATGCAGCGAGTTAATTTTTAATTTGGTATATAGGCCGAAGTCTCTTGATTTCGGCTTTTTATTTTGACCTGAGTTTGGATTTTCTCTGAACTAGGTTGGTAAAGCTCCTTTGGAGAAAACTGATGATTGCATTACTTCGTATCATTGCTGTCGCCATCTTTGCAATGGTGATGTTTGTATTCGGATGTGGTTACTGCTTGTTAAGCCCACGTAACCCGAAGCATGTATTCACTTTTGGTCGCATGTTTGCAGCGATGTCGAAAGTGTTTGGCATTAAGTTGGAACTTCGTATTCCAGAAGATGCTTACAAGCGTGGGCAGGCGATTTACATTGCCAACCACCAAAATAACTGGGACCTTTTCACTGTTTCATCAGCGGTAACACCGAAAGTGGTTACTGTGGGTAAGAAAAGCCTAGCGTGGATGCCACTGTTTGGTCAGTTGTACTGGTTGACGGGTAACATTCTGATTGACCGAGCAAACAAAACAAAAGCGAAAGGTACAATCAACCAAGTGGTTGATAGCATTAAAAGCAGTGACGTATCAGTGTGGATGTTCCCTGAGGGTACTCGCTCTCGTGGGCGTGGTTTATTGCCATTTAAAACCGGCGCGTTCCACGCAGCAATGGGTGCTGAAGTGCCAGTGATTCCAATTGTTTGTAGCTCAACTCGTCATTTGAAATTAAATCGTTGGAATAACGGCCATGTGATTGTAGAAATGCTGCCACCTGTGACGGTCGAAGAATACAAAGACAAGTCGGTGCGCGATCTTTCAAATCAGTGCTATGAAGCAATGAAAGTGAAGCTGGAAGAGCTTGATAAAGAAGTCGCTCAGCTTAACGCGAAAAAATAGCGTTTTTATTGGTGAATAAAAAGGGTTGCTTCGGCAACCCTTTTTGTTTGTTCAGTCGCACCACACAGAGCGGTACTGGCTGCTCAACTAAAATTATTTTCGAACGGCAATCGCTTCGATTTCGATACCTACATCTTTTGGTAGGCGAGCCACTTCCACACATGAACGTGCTGGATAGTGAGCGACGTTGTGCTCGTCAAAAAACTTACCGTAAACTTCGTTCACTGTGCCGAAGTCGTTGAGATCTTTTACGAATACAGTCATTTTTACGATATCGCCAACAGTTAAGCCAGAAGCTTCAACCACAGCTTTTACGTTGTCTAGAGATTGACGCGCTTGGACTGCGATATCGTCAGAAACTTCACCAGTTACTGGGTTTACTGGGATTTGGCCAGAAGTTAAAACCATATTGCCAAGGTCAACACCTTGAATGTATGGACCAATTGCCGCTGGAGCAGATTCTGTGTGCAAAACTTTTGTCATGGTTCTTATTCCATTCATTATTCGAATTAAAAAGGCCTGTTTACTTGCGGTGTAAACACCAATCAAATAACAGACCCTAGCAGTTTGCCTTTTATACCTTGATAGGTAAAGGTTTGATTAGCCTTCGCGCTCAGTCACGATTTCGCGCGAGAACACTTTCTCACAGTACTTACACTTCAGGCGAATATCGTTATTTTTTTCGATAATACGGAAGCTGCTTTCTACCGGTTCATTGTGAGAAATACAGTTGCTATTTGGACAGGCAAACACGCTGTTGATCTTCTCAGGCAGCTCCAGAGCCAGTTTTTTCACCACTTCGTAGTTTTCGATTTGGTTTACTGTTGCGTGTGGAGCGTAAAGCGCTAGTTTGTTCGCTTGTTCTTCGTTGATGAACACGTTTTCAATCTTCAATAGATCTTTATGTCCAAGCGCAGAAGACGGTAAGTTCAAACCAATAGTCACTCGTTGCTGGGTGTTATGCATATCAAACAGTTTGAGAACTTTGATGCCCACTTGTGCCGGAATATGGTCAATCACTGTGCCGTTTTTGATGGCTTCGACTTGTAGTTTGGTTTCTTTACTCATGACAGTCTCCGATTACAGTGATTCGTTCAAAACTAGGGCTAACAGTGCTTCACGTGCATAAACACCGTTGTTCGCTTGCTGGAAGAAATAAGCGTGAGGTGTTTTATCGACGTCGGTAGTGATTTCGTCAACACGAGGAAGCGGGTGAAGAACTTTCATATTCTCACGGGCATTTTCAAGCATTGAAGCGGTTAGAACGAAAGCTGACTTAATATGTAAGTATTCAGATGGGTCAAAACGTTCTTTCTGTACGCGAGTCATGTACAGGATATCGAGTTCTGGGATCACGCTTTCCATATCACTGTGTAAGCTGTATTCCACTCCCGCTTCATCCAGTTCTTCACAGATGTAATCAGGCATTGCTAATGCGTCTGGTGCCACAAAGAAGAAACGGTTGTTATCAAACTTTGCCAAAGCTTGAGCAAGTGAATGCACGGTGCGTCCGTATTTTAAGTCACCGACAAAAGCCACGTTCAGGTTGTCCAGTCGACCTTGAGTTTCATACAGAGTAAACAAATCGAGAAGAGTTTGAGTCGGGTGTTGGTTTGAACCGTCGCCCGCATTGATGACAGGAACGCCATTCGAAAACTCAGAAGCTAGACGTGCTGCACCTTCTTGTGGGTGACGCATAACAAACGCATCCACATAAGAGGTAATAATCTGAACAGAATCCGCCAGTGTTTCCCCTTTGTTTGCTAACGAAGTGTTACCGCCATTATCAAAACCGATGACGCTGCCACCGATACGTTGAATCGCCGTCTCAAATGATAAGCGCGTACGAGTCGACGGCTCAAAGAAACAGCTTGCAACGACTTTGTTCTTTATCAGCTCAGGTTTTGGTTCAGCTTTAAGCTGGCCAGCAGTTTGAACAATCAATTCCAATTCTTGTCTTGAAAGCTCAGAAATGGAGATGATGTGCTTTTTATAAAGCGAGTTAGCCATGATCTTCTTCCCTATCATTTTCTTAAAGTCATAAAAAAGCCCCCCAATAAGGGAGGCTTTAAAATTCAACAACGGGGGAAAACAGTTTACCCTGTAAGCGTAATTGCTTACCGAAATTTTTAGCTGCACGATAGTCAATATGCATCAATTTCATTGGGCCCCCCTAGACAAATTGCTGGGAATTATACGCTTTGTTTTTAGTGACGCAAGCGATTACGTAATTTATCGCCTCGCTAATCGCCCAGCGTTGCAACCATCACCGCTTTAATGGTGTGCATGCGGTTTTCTGCTTCATCAAACACAATTGAATAGTCGGATTCAAACACATCTTCGGTCACTTCCAAGCCTTTCATACCAAACTTTTCAGCCACTTGCTTACCAATAGTGGTTTCATCGTTATGGAACGCTGGTAAGCAGTGCATGAACTTCACATGTGGGTTACCTGTGGCTTTAATCACATCCATGTTGACCTGATAAGGTTTCATTAGAGCGACACGTTCATCCCATGCTTCAGGTGCTTCACCCATAGAGACCCAAACGTCGGTGTAAAGAAAATCACAACCTGTGACGCCCTCCGCAACATTTTCCGTGAGGGTGATTTTTGCACCGCTCTCTTTGGCTAATTCTTGGCAGGTTTGCACCAACTCGGCATCCGGCCAGTACGCTTTTGGTGCAACCAAGCGGATATCCATCCCCATTTTTGCCGCGCCAACCATCAGTGAATTGCCCATGTTGTTACGGGCATCACCGAGGTAAGCGAACTTAACTTCGCTGAGTGGTTTGCCGCGAGAGTATTCTTGCATGGTTAAGAAGTCAGCCAGAATCTGAGTTGGGTGAAATTCATCGGTTAAGCCGTTCCAGACTGGTACGCCAGCATATTTACCGAGTTCTTCTACAATGTCCTGACCAAAGCCACGATATTGAATACCATCGTACATACGGCCCAATACGCGAGCGGTATCTTTCATTGATTCTTTGTCGCCAATTTGCGAGCCTGAAGGGCCAAGGTAGCTGACCTGTGCGCCTTGATCAAAAGCGGCTACTTCAAAGGCACAGCGGGTACGAGTAGAGGCTTTTTCAAAAATGAGCGCGATGTTTTTACCGATTAGTTTTTTTTGCTCAGTGCCCGCTTTTTTTGCTCGTTTCAAATCAGCAGAGAGATCCAGTAAGAATTGGATTTCTTTCTGCGTAAAATCAAGCAGTTTTAGATAATTGCGGTGACGTAAATTGAAAGCCATGACTCAGTCCTTAAATACAAATAACGAGTAGGGCTAGTTAAACATGGAAATGCTATAAAAGTGAATAATTATTTTAAATAAAAGGCGAGATGTGCTTAACATCTCGCCAGATGTGCTTATAAATTCTCTTCGGCGAATTCAGCCAAGCGGCTGCGAACCACACCGTTGAGATGGATGTTGGCGCTGCCTTCAAAGTTTTTGAAGCGCTCAACCATATAGGTTAAACCAGAGGTAACAGGGGTTAGGTATGGTGAATCGATCTGTGCAAGGTTACCTGAACACACAATCTTTGTGCCTTCACCACAGCGAGTAATGATGGTTTTGATTTGTGAAGCCGTAAGGTTCTGACACTCATCAAGCAACACAAAGGCGTCTTGTATTGAGCGTCCGCGCATAAAGTTAATCGATTTGAACTGAATATTGGCCTTATCGACAATGTATTTCAAAGAGCCTTCAGTACAGTGGTCGTTCTTATGTAGAGCTTCCAGTGTATCGGTAACGGCTGCCAGCCAAGGCATCATTTTTTCTTCTTCCGTACCCGGAAGGAAGCCAATAGATTCACCGATATCCGGTGTGTTACGAGTGACGATGATCTTATCAAACATCTTCTTCTCAACGGTTTGCTCTAGTGCTGCTGCCATCGCAAGCAGTGTTTTACCACTACCGGCAGCACCCGTCAGAATTACCAAATCAATTTCAGGATCGAGCAGAGCATCTAACGCCATGGCCTGATAGATATTCTTTGGTGTGATATCCCAGGCTTTGCGGTGCATCATGCGCTCTCGGCTTTTGTCTAGCAGAGTAATTTTGTCTTCGGAGATGGTTTCGACTCGCGCAGCAAAATCACTCTCTTCGTCAATCACATATTGGTTGATGTAAGTGGGTTCAAACGGTTCACGGTCGAGTTTGTGGTAGGTTTTACCTTCAAGTGCATAACTATCTACATTCTCAATATCACCCCAGAAATTTCCCGGTCGAGTTTGGAAACCTTTGGTGAGGTACTGGACGTCATCAATCAGTTGGTCAGTACGATAGTCTTCAACATAACGTACGCCAGCGCCTTTGGCACGCAGACGCATGTTGATGTCTTTGGTAATCAGGACAACCGAGCGAGGAGCACGTTTGTTCTGCAAGTGGAGCACAGCGTTAAGTATACGGTTGTCGCCTTCTTTGTCGGTGAAAGCTTTTACGCTCTCGTGGACATCATAGTCGGCTAAGATTGAAATGGTGCCGGTCGCACTGCTTTGTTTGGTAAAAGGGATCCCTTCTGATATCTCATCTGGTGTTGCATCGTGAAACAAATTCTCTAACGCACGAATCGCCACACGAGCATCACGCGCAACGTCGCGTTTGCTGTCTTTGATTCGGTCGAGTTCTTCGAGGACGGTCATGGGGATGACCACATCATGTTCTTGGAAGGAGTAAATGGCTAGAGGTTCATGAAGTAGGATATTGGTATCCAGTACAAACAGTTTCCGATCGGTATCGCCCATAAGCGTCTCCTTGCTATCGCATAGCTTGCTATCAGAGGATGTCTGCAGCCATAGGTCGCAACGAATCGTACGCTTTGGGTAGGCTTTCGATCTATTGCGACTTACTGCAAACCCGAGTTGATACTCACTGTTTTGATAAGCAGACTTTGTGCCAAATTTTCACTCGGTTTTATCTGTTTATCTGAGTTGAGTATAGCAACGTCTTATCTAAGAAATGCCACTGGTTTCTTACAGTTTGATGTCATCTGACATTTGAAGAAAAAATGCTGGGAATCAACGTGACCTGTATCACGCCATCAAGTAAGATTAGCGACCTTTTTCTGCTGCACCCTCCTAAAGCGATCATAATTAGGAGCTGAATTCTCTATGTGGCAGATTTCTACTTATAATTATCCAATCCAAATTGATGAGGTAGTCGATTAATGACTTTTGCTTTGGGGCAACGCTGGATTAGCGATACGGAAAGCGATTTAGGTTTAGGTACCGTCGTAGCAATGGATGCGCGAACTGTTACTCTTATGTTTGCAGCGTCAGAAGAAAACCGAGTGTATGCTCGCAATGACGCTCCGGTAACACGAGTGACATTTAATGTCGGCGACGTTATTGATAGCCAAGAAGGCTGGTCACTCAAAGTTGAGCAAGTGGTTGAAGATCAGGGCTTGCTTACCTACCTCGGAACTCGTGAAGATTCGCAAGAGTCAGGTGTGGCTCTACGTGAAATCTTCCTGAGCAACCAAATTCGATTCAACAAGCCACAAGACAAGTTATTCGCAGGTCAAATTGATCGCATGGATAACTTCGTGTTGCGCTACCGCTCTTTGACTAACCAGTTTCAGCAACACAAGAGCCCAATGCGCGGCTTGTGTGGTATGCGAGCAGGTTTGATTCCTCACCAGCTCTACATTGCTCATGAAGTGGGTCGCCGCTATGCGCCGCGTGTTTTGCTGGCTGATGAAGTGGGTTTGGGTAAAACCATTGAAGCAGGCATGATCATCCACCAACAGGTACTTTCTGGTCGTGCAGAACGCATTCTGATTGTGGTTCCTGAAACACTGCAACACCAATGGCTGGTGGAGATGATGCGCCGCTTTAACCTGCATTTCTCTATCTTTGATGAAGAACGCTGTGTTGAGGCGTTTGCTGAAGCCGACAACCCATTTGAAACTCAACAATACGTATTATGTTCGCTGGGCTTTTTACGCAAGAGTCGTCAGCGTTTTGAACAAGCATTAGAAGCTGAATGGGACTTGTTGGTTGTCGATGAAGCGCACCACCTTGAGTGGTCTCAGGACAATCCGAGCCGTGAATACCAAGTGATTGAAGGTTTAGCTGAACGTACACCGGGTGTGCTTCTTCTAACTGCAACACCTGAGCAGCTTGGCCGCGAGAGTCACTTTGCACGTCTACGTCTGCTGGATTCAGATCGTTTCTATGATTACGAAGCCTTTGTTCAGGAAGAAGAACAGTATGCGCCAGTTGCCGATGCGGTAAGCGCACTGCTTTCTGGTCAGAAGTTGACTGATGATGCGAAAAACCAAATAACTGAACTGCTCTCTGAGCAAGACGTTGAGCCGCTATTCCGTGTGCTGGAAAGTCAGGCAAGTGATGAAGAGAAAGCTTCTGCTAGCCAAGAGTTGGTTGATAACTTAATGGATCGTCACGGAACTGGTCGTGTTCTGTTTAGAAATACACGTGCAGCGGTGAAAGGTTTCCCAACACGTAATGTGCATTTGATGCCGATGCCAATTCCATCTCAGTATGAGACGTCTATGCGCGTGTCAGGATTGATTGGTGGCAAGATCACTCCTGAAGCTCGCGCGATGAAGATGCTCTATCCAGAAGAGATCTTCCAAGAGTTTGAAGGCGAAAACTCAAGTTGGTGGCAGTTTGATTCACGTGTTAACTGGCTGATTGAAAAAGTAAAAGCAAAACGCAGCGATAAAATCCTTGTCATTGCGTCGCGTGCCAGCACTGCATTGCAACTTGAGCAAGCGCTTCGCGAGCGTGAAGGTATTCGTGCAACGGTATTCCATGAAGGAATGTCGATCATCGAGCGTGATAAAGCGGCTGCGTATTTCGCCCAAGAAGAGGGTGGTGCGCAGGTTCTTATCTGTAGTGAAATCGGTTCAGAAGGTCGTAACTTCCAGTTTGCTAGTCAGTTGGTGATGTTTGACCTGCCGTTTAACCCTGACTTGCTTGAGCAGCGTATCGGTCGTTTGGATCGTATCGGTCAGCAGCGTGACATTGATATTTTTGTTCCTTACCTAGAAGGTACATCGCAAGGTATTTTGGCTCGTTGGTACGATGAAGGTTTAAATGCTTTTGCTGAAACGTGTCCGACGGGTCGAGCGGTTTATGATGCATTTGTATCACGCTTAGTTCCTGTATTGGCTGCTGGTGGCGGTGATGATCTGGATGAGATCATTGAAGAGTCAGCGAAAATGAACAAAACGCTGAAATCTCAGTTAGAGCATGGTCGCGATCGTCTGCTAGAAATGCATTCGAATGGCGGTGAAAAATCGTTGGAAATCGCAGAGAAGATTGCTGCGACAGACGGTGATACTAACCTAGTGACTTTTGCTCTAAGCCTGTTTGATACTATTGGTTTGAATCAAGATGACCACGGTGAAAATGCGCTTGTGGTAACGCCATCCGAACATATGATGGTGCCAAGCTACCCAGGTTTGCCTTACGAGGGTGCGACGATCACTTTTGATCGCGATACTGCTTTGTCGCGTGAAGATATGCACTTTATCAGTTGGGAACACCCAATGATCCAAGGTGGTATTGATCTGCTGATGAGTGAAGGTGTGGGTACGTCTGCGGTATCTCTGCTGAAGAACAAATCTTTGCCTGTGGGTACAATTTTGTTGGAGCTGGTGTACCTAGTGGATGCTCAGGCACCTAAGCGCAGCGGCATTTCTCGTTTCTTACCGCAAACACCGATTCGTATTCTGTTGGATGCTCGCGGTAATAACCTTTCAAGCCAAGTTGAGTTTGAAGGCTTTAACCGTCAGTTAAGCCCTGTGAATCGTCATTTGGCGAGCAAACTGGTTAGCAGTGTACAAAATGATGTACATCGCCTGATCACGGCAAGTGAAGCCTTTGCCGTTGAAGAGGTGAAAGCGATTCGTGAACAAGCACAGAAAGAGATGGAGCACAGCTTAAACTCTGAACTGGAACGTTTACAGGCGCTGAAAGCGGTCAACCCGAACATTCGTGATGAAGAGATTGAAGTCATAGAGCAGCAAATTAATGAGCTGTCTGGCTACATCACTCAAGCGCAATATCAGCTAGATTCGCTTCGTCTGATTGTGGTTGCACACAACTAAGCAGCACTTTTCAGTAGTAATAAGCTGAGCAATAAACACTAAATAGTAAAAAGGCCTTCATCTGAAGGCCTTTTGTTTATCTATGGGTACTTTATCCATACGACTTGAAATTTAAGGCGCTGGCTAAATTACATAATCCACTTCCACCAGATGAACAGTGCTAGGAATCCAAACAGGTACACCAGACCCAAGATAGACAGTGCTTTCAGTTTCGGGCCAACCGCTAGCTCTTTTGGCAGTACAGTTTTAGTGACTAGGATGTAGTTCAGTAGAGCGAATATTGGTGTCGTCATAAACGCCATGACCATTGCGAAGTCCAGCATTGGTAGTAACGCTGACGCGTAGAACACAATAATTGCTAACGAAGCTGCAGAAACCACAATCATCCATGTTTGTAGAACTTTCGGGCTTTGCTCTTTGTCTTCTTTGATCAAGCGTTGTGATTCTGCGATTACACGTGAGTAGCCATCAATAACCGTAATCGTACTACCGAAGATACAGAAGAAAGCGATAACCGCGATTAGGTAGCGAGACCATTCACCGATGGTTGACGCGTAGAGACCCACAAGCTGATGCGAGAAACCAATGCCTGATTTTGATAGTTCCACACCAGTACCGTTCAATACCAATGCACCGAGTGCTAGGAACACAACCGCTAGAATAGCAGTACCGATGTAACCAACGTTGAAGTCAAACAGTGCAGATTGGGCTGTTACTTTTTGATGGCGGCATTGAGATTTCAGCCATACAGAAGTCAGGCTTGAAATTTCAATTGGTGCTGGCATCCAGCCCATTGTTACCACTAGGAAACCAATCGCAGCGATCGTCCATGGAGAAGGTGTTTCAGCAGCGACAGCGCTAACCGGCGCAGCGTTTGCCGCTGCAATGACAACAGCCAGCAATGTTGCAATGGTCAGCACTGCCATGATCACTTTAGAAAGCGTGTCCAATGCCTTGTAATGACCAGCAAAAAGAATCACTAAGCAGGTGACTAATACAATGCCGCATAACACAGGAAGCGAAAGATCAAACGGAACGAAGTAGCCAAGTAAACTCGCGCTGAACATCAGAAGCGCCGCTGTGTTTACTACTGCGGAGAATACAGCAAGGATTGTGAATACCCATAGGTAAGGTTTTCCGAGCTTGGCATAACCTTCGACAAGGCTTTCACCTGTGCCCATGGTGTACTGAACACCTGCTTTAAAAAATGGGTATTTAAATAAGTTTACCAGCAGAATCAGTATCGCTAATTGCCAGCCATAAATAGCGCCAGCTTTGGTTGATGCAACGAGATGTGAGCCACCAACAGCCGCGGCAGCCATCATTATCCCTGGCCCTAAAGAGCGTAGTAATTGAGATAAAGATAGCCGTTGTTCTGATGGATATGATACGGCGTTTTCCATTCTTGTTATTCCTTAGAATTATGATGTTGTGTTCAATATATTTTTATAGCCCGCCAGTTGAACTGGTCAGGATGACTTTAATGTCAATACTACACATCAATATCACAGCTGCTTTTTGTGTCAATTTATATTTACAAACCATTAGCATATTTTTTCGTATTCCGTATGGTTGAAACATTTGGTGTGCAAATAGTTACGCCATTTTGCAGCTAACAGTGGGCTGTTTAGCTGTTATAATGCGGCGATTTTTTTATTTGAGATGACTTTCATGGCGATGACTGAATACCACCCACCAACGGATCCGTGGATTGATGTGGTATATGAGGATGACTACATTATTGCGGTTAATAAACCGTCTGGATTGCTGTCTGTTCCGGGGAGACTGGAAGAGCACTATGACAGCATGTGGAGTCGCCTCGTTGAACAATACCCAGACGTGAAAGTCGTGCATCGTTTAGATATGTCGACATCCGGTTTGATGCTGTTTGGCAAAAACACCTATATGGAATCGGCATTGAAAAAGCAGTTCCAATATCGCCTGACGCATAAAATCTATTACGCCCGCGTGTGGGGTATTGTTGAGCAGGACGAAGGCATGATTGACCTTCCATTGATTTGCGACTGGCCAAATCGTCCTAAACAGATGGTTTGCTTTGAAAACGGTAAACCGTCACAAACTATGTTCCATGTGGTTAAGCGTGAAGAAAAAACCACAGTTGTGCGTTTGCTTCCTATCACTGGTCGTTCTCATCAATTGCGCGTTCATATGATGGCATTAGGCCACCCTATTGTTGGCGACGAGTTTTATGCGCCTCAAGAAGCCATTGATTATACCGACCGCTTGGAGCTACACGCTGCTGAGTTGAGTTTCTATCACCCTCGCAGCCACTGGCTACGAAGTATTTTTGTACCTTGTGATTTTTATCCCGAAGCACAGGAAGAAATTTTGCAGCACTTCGATCCTGAGAGAAAATTGCCGGATTATAAAACGCTACCTAAAACTTAAATCTAGGTAGCTACCCTAACTCGTTGGTCTTGCAGGCTAGATCGCTGCAAGTTCAACGAGAAAGGGTAATAAAGGAGAAACTATGTCAGCCCCAAAAATTGTCTTCCTAGATCGTGCAACCATTCCCAAGCATATCGAGTTACCTCGCCTTACCGTAGAACATGAGTGGCAAGAATACGACTTTACCAGCCCAGAACAGGTATTTGAGCGCATTTACAACGCAGATATCGTCATAACTAACAAAGTCGTCCTCACTGGTGATGTATTGGCGCAGCTACCAAATCTTAAGCTGATTGCGGTTTCAGCCACTGGTGTGAATAACGTAGATATTGAGTATTGCCGAGCCAACAGCATCGCGGTTAGTAATGTTCAAGGGTATGCCACTCGTTCTGTACCAGAGCATGTTATTGGAATGATGTTTGCCCTTCGCCGTAATCTGATGGGCTATCACCATGATATCGCTGCTGGAGAATGGCAGCGTAATAAGCAGTTCTGTTTCTTCACCCATCCTATTGGTGATATCGCGGGCTCAACAATGGGCATTATTGGCGGTGGAGCCTTAGGTAAGGCAACGGCTGAGCTGGCGAAAGCGCTAGGTATGAATGTTGTTTACGCTGAACGTAAAGGGGCTTCTGATTGCCGCGAAGGATACCTGTCATTTGAAAAAGTATTGCAGCAGTCAGATGTGATTTCGCTGCATTGCCCTCTGAGCGAAGCCACTCGAAATACTATTTCGCAGCAAGAGTTTGCCCAGATGAAGCCTAATGCGATTCTGATTAACACCGGTCGCGGTGGATTGGTTGATGAACTCGCGTTGGTGGATGCGCTGAAGAAGCGTCAAATTGCAGGGGCAGGTGTGGACGTATTTACTCAAGAGCCGGCTGATATTGATAATCCGCTGTTAGCAAATATGGATCTGCCAAACTTACTACTGACACCTCATGTCGCGTGGGGCAGTGATTCTGCCATCAGTCAGTTAGCAAAGATTCTGATGAATAACATTGAAGCATTCGTTGCAGGAACAGAGCAAAACCGAGTGGTTTAGAATTAATACGAGTGGCTTAGAGCTAATAGATAAACAAAAGGCAGCCTAGGCTGCCTTTTTAGTTTGGTTGTTAGCTTAGATTAAAGTGCAGCAATAGTTGCTTTCTGCTCTTCTAGCTTCGCTAGAGTATCTTTGTAACCTTCAAGCTTTTCACGCTCTTTCGCAATAACTTGCTCAGGTGCTTTAGCAACGAAACCTTCGTTACCTAGCTTACCTTCGATGCGTTTGATTTCGCCTTCGGTTTTCGCCACTTCTTTCGCTAGACGAGCCAATTCTGCATCTTTATCGATTAGACCAGCCATTGGGATCATCAGCTCAGATTTCGCTACCAGTGCCGTTGCACATGCAGGTGTGGTTTCACCCGCTGCAAGCACGCGAACGCTTTCCAGTTTCGCTAGAGAAACCAGTACTTGTTTGTTCGCGTCAAGACGCGCAGCATCTTGCTCGTTGGCAACTTTCAACATCACTTCAAGCGGTTTACCTGGGTTGATGTCGTACTCTGCACGTAGGTTACGAATCGCAGTAATAAAGGTTTTCACCCATTCGATGTCATCTAGCGCTTCTTGGTTGAAGTTCGCAGCATCGTACTGAGGTAGAGCCTGTAGCATGATAGTGTCGCCTTCAACACCGTCTACTAGCGGCTTGATGCTTTGCCAGATAGTTTCAGTGATGTATGGCAATACTGGATGAGCCAGACGCAGAGTTTTCTCAAGTACTGTGATTAGCGTGCGACGTGTTGCGCGTTGCTGCGCTTCGGTGCCTTTCCACAATACTGGTTTAGTCAGCTCTAGGTACCAGTCACAGAATTGGTTCCAGATGAATTCGTACAGCGTGTTTGCTGCCATATCCAGACGGTAGTTGTCGATGTGCTCGTTGAACGCTTTTGCTGCTAGTTCAAATTGAGACTCGATCCACTTATCCGCTAGAGAGTATTCAAGCTCTGCACCTGCTGCGAAACCACAATCTTGCTCTTCTGTATTCATCATTACGTAACGGCTTGCGTTCCATAGTTTGTTACAGAAGTTGCGGTAACCTTCAAGACGCTTCATATCCCAGTTGATATCGCGACCTGTTGAAGCCATTGCTGCTAGAGTAAAGCGTAGTGCGTCAGTACCGTATGGTTCGATACCGTTTTCGAATGTTTTGCGTGTGTTTTTCTCGATCTTCGCAGCAAGTTGCGGTTGCATCATGTTACCAGTACGCTTAGTTACTAGTGACTCAAGATCAATACCATCGATCATATCGATAGGATCCAGCACGTTACCTTTCGATTTCGACATCTTGTCGCCGTTTTCGTCACGAATTAGGCCAGTAACGTAAACTGTCTTAAATGGTACTTGTGGTTTGCCGTCTTCATCTTTGATGAAGTGCATAGTCATCATGATCATACGAGCAACCCAGAAGAAGATGATGTCAAAACCTGTCACCAATACTTCTGATGGGTGGAATACTTTCAGTGCGTCAGTTTTCTCTGGCCAGCCAAGAGTGCCGAACGTCCAAAGCGCAGAAGAGAACCAAGTGTCCAGAACGTCTTCGTCTTGGTTTAGTGCAACATCCGCTGGGATATTGTTGTCTGCACGAACTTCTTCTTCAGTACGACCTACGTATACGTTGCCTTCAGCGTCATACCAAGCTGGGATGCGGTGACCCCACCATAGTTGGCGAGAGATACACCAGTCTTGAATATCACGCATCCAAGAGAAGTACATGTTTTCGTATTGCTTAGGTACGAACTGAATGTCGCCGTTTTCAACCGCTTCAACAGCTGGCTTGGCAAGAATACCTGCGCGCACGTACCATTGGTCAGTTAGCATTGGTTCGATAACTACACCACCACGGTCACCGTAAGGAACGGTTAGATCGTGATCTTTAATTTCGTCTAGTAAGCCAAGCTCTTCAAATTCAGCAACGATAGCTTTACGTGCAGCAAAACGCTCCATACCTTGGTATTTAGCTGGAAGTTCAGTGCTGTATGCTTCGCTCGCTTCACCGTTTGAGTTGAATACTTCCGCAGCATTACGCACGTTAGCATCAAAAGTGAAGATGTTGATCATTGGTAGCTGGTGGCGCTTACCGACTTCATAGTCGTTGAAGTCGTGCGCAGGTGTGATTTTCACACAACCCGTACCTTTTTCCATATCGGCGTGCTCGTCACCCACGATAGGGATGCGACGACCAACGATAGGAAGGATAATTTCTTTACCGATAAGATCTTTGTAACGAGGATCTTCTGGGTTTACCGCAACACCCGTATCACCAAGCATGGTTTCTGGACGAGTGGTTGCAACAACAATGTAGTCTTTACCGTCAGCAGTCTTAACACCATCAGCTAGAGGGTAGCGGAAGTGCCACATGTTGCCTTTAACGTCTTTGTTTTCAACTTCAAGATCAGAAATTGCTGTGTGCAGCTTTGGATCCCAGTTAACCAGACGTTTACCACGATAGATAAGATCATCTTTGTATAGACGAACGAACACTTCCTGAACCGCTTTGTAGAAGCCGTCATCCATAGTGAAACGTTCACGATCCCAGTCAACCGATGCACCTAAGCGACGAAGCTGCTTAGTGATGGTGCCACCAGACTCGTTTTTCCATTCCCAAATTTTATCGATGAATGCATCACGGCCGTAATCGTGCTTAGTTTTGCCTTCTTCTGCAGCGATCTTACGCTCAACAACCATTTGAGTTGCGATACCGGCGTGGTCTGTACCCACTTGCCAAAGGGTGTTTTTGCCCTTCATGCGCTGGCAACGAATCAAGGTATCCATAATGGTATCTTGGAATGCGTGACCCATGTGAAGGCTACCAGTGACGTTCGGTGGCGGGATCATGATGCTGTATGCGTCTTTTGATGTGTCACCGTGAGGCTTAAAGTAGCCTTTTTCTTCCCAAGTCTTATACAGATCTTGTTCGATTGATGTTGGGTTGTATGTCTTTTCCATAGTGCTCTTAAATGGATACTTTGATGGTTAATTTAAGTCTATCGCTATAAGTGAGTTCTCTTTTTCAAGAGAGCTTAACTATAAGGATGAACATGTATTCTTATCCAGTTGGTGTTACGGATACTGGATTTCAATTGTCTGCAACTGATAACCGGCTTGGCGGTACATTTTGTAACGTTCACGCGCCAATTGTTTTGCTTTTTCTTCGCAGGGGACGAAGTCTACCACCTCTGTGAAGGCGTTCGCAAAGGTTGTATGATTATCGGCCAAATTTATTACCAGTTGGCGATTCCAAGAAGGTTTCACGCCTACATGCCCAATTTCAATATGAGTGCCGTATTTCGGACCTTCTCCCACTAGATTATGCGCAACAAAATCATTCGCTTCCACTTGCCAAAGGCATTCCGCAATTCTTTCAGCATGCGCTTTATCGCCACATTGTAGGTACACTTTTGCGCCTTGACGGGAAAAGTGCTGGCAGAGATAAACCACGTAATCATTGAACCCTTGTACAGAGTTTTGTGAGCTATCTTCTTTGACGATGTAGAACGTTGCTGTAGACATAGTGTTTCTGTGTATAGAACCGTATTACTAAAAAAGGGCCTTACGGCCCTTTTTATCAATGAGGATTATTCCTCGGTCTCTTGGCCACTGCGGTTTAGCAAGAATTGGACAAGCATTGAGACCGGACGTCCCGTTGAACCTTTCGCTGCACCAGATTTCCAAGCGGTACCTGCGATATCTAGGTGCGCCCAGTTATATTTCTTAGCGAATTTAGACAGGAAACAACCCGCGGTAATTGCGCCACCAGGACGACCACCGATGTTAGCCATATCAGCAAATGGGCTCTTTAGCTGTTCATGGTATTCGTCAGCCATTGGTAGACGCCATGCACGGTCACTTGCTTGCTCAGAAGCATTCACAAGTTCATGAGCTAGAGGGTTGTGGTTTGATACCACGCCACTGATGTGGTGACCCAAGGCAATAACACATGCACCAGTTAGGGTTGCTACGTCAACAACACAGTCAGGTTCGAAGCGCTCAACATAAGTCAGTGCATCACAAAGAACCAAACGGCCTTCAGCATCTGTGTTCAGTACTTCAACGGTTTGACCCGACATAGTCGTTAAGATGTCACCAGGACGGTAAGCATTGCTACCCGGCATGTTTTCACAGCCAGCCAGTACACCGATAACGTTTAGCGGTAGGTTCAGTTTTGCCAATGCTTTCATTGTGCCAAATACCGAAGCTGCGCCACACATGTCGTACTTCATCTCATCCATGCCTTCGCCTGGTTTAAGAGAAATACCGCCTGAATCGAAAGTCAGACCTTTACCCACAAGAACGATCGGTTTTGCTTCTGAGTCAGGGTTACCCTTGTACTCAATGATGGACATCATGGATTCGTTTTTAGAACCACGACCAACCGCGAGGTATGAACTCATACCCAGTTTTTCCATCTCTTCTTCACCGATGATTTTAGTCGTTACGGTTTCGTAATCATCAGCAAGACGACGTGCTTGAGAAGCTAAGTAAGCTGGGTTTGCTACGTTTGGTGGCATGTTACCCAAGTCTTTACAAGCTTTCACACCCGATGAAATAGCCAAACCGTGAGAAATTGCGCGCTCACCTAGGCTTAATTCACGACGAGTTGGTACGTTAAATACCAATTTACGCAGTGGACGGCGAGTTTCAGGTTTGATTGTTTTGAACTGATCGAAGGTGTATAGACCGTCTTTGGTTGCTTCTACAGCTTGACGAACTTTCCAGTAAGTATCGCGACCTTTTACGTGTAACTCAGTCAAAAAGCACACCGCTTCCATTGAACCTGTTTCGTTCAAAGTACTGATGGTTTTTTGGATGATTTCTTTGTATTGTCGCTCACCTAGTTCGCGCTCTTTACCGCAACCAACTAGTAATACGCGCTCAGAAAGAACACCTGGTACTTGATGCAGAAGAAGCATCTGACCTGGTTTACCTTCTAGGTCACCACGACGAAGTAGTGAACTAATATAGCCGTCGCTGATTTTATCGAGCTGTTCTGCGACTGGAGAAAGGCGACGTGGTTCGAATACCCCAACAACAATACATGCACTGCGTTGTTTTTCAGGGCTACCACTTTTAACACTGAACTCCATGCGTACTCCTACATCTTGAAGACAAATAGAACTAAATGTTAGATAATGCATCTACACTTGTTGAATCCTTATCAGGATTACATCTTTGTTAAGTGTACTAACAGTTAGTCAAAAATTAAAAAAATAAAAGATTCAACGAGAAATTATAGTGATTCCATCAAAAAAACAAGTTTTGTATAGGTAATTTCAGCGTGATTATTGTTAGATATTTGATCCGCGAGACACTAAAGAGCCAATTTGCGATATTTTTCGTACTTTTTTTAGTGTTTTTAAGCCAAAAGTTTATTCGCGTTTTGGCTGATGCTTCCGACGGTGAAATTCCAGCTCGAATGATTTTATCCATTGTTGGTCTAAACATGCCTGCAATGGGTTTATTAATGCTGCCTTTGAGTCTCTATATCGGGATTCTGCTTACTTTTGGCCGTTTATACGCTGAAAGTGAAATTACAGTCATGAATGCTACGGGTATCGGGAATAAATTCTTGGTGCGCGCAGCCTTGTATCTTGCTGTTATTACCGCAAGTGTGGCGGCTTTTAACTCGATGTGGTTGTCTCCTTGGAGCCAAGACAAAGAAGCCCATTTGATGGAGCAACTTGCTTCAGAAAATAGCGTCGATTTATTGCAAAAAGGACAGTTTCAACGTTCTCCTGACGGTTCTTCAGTAGTTTTCATCGATAATATTGAAAACCGCAAACTTTCAAATGTGTTTGTCGCACAGCTGGCACCGCGTGAGTCGATTCTTCCAAGCGTGATGTTTTCAAACTATGGAAACGTCAAAGAGTTAAGCGATGGTCGACAAGTGATCACCATGTATGAAGGGACTCGCTACGAAGGCGTACCAACTCGTGTTGATTATATGGTCACCAAGTTTGATGAATACGAAGGCTTGATAGGGCAGCGAGCAGTAAAAGAACGTGGTCGTGACTGGGAAGCAATTCCAACGCTAGAGTTGGTGAAGAATTCGAGCAGACAAGCACAAGCTGAACTTCAGTGGCGTATCTCTCTGGTTGTCTGTATTCCATTGTTAACTATGTTGGTTGTTCCTTTGTCTGCCGTTAACCCGCGCCAAGGGCGGTTTGCCAAAATGGGACCGGCAATATTGATTTATCTCACTTACTTCTTGGCAATCAGTGCGACCAAATCGGCGATTGAAGATGGCAGTATTCCTACCATTGTTGGTATGTGGCCGATAAATGCAGCTCTGTTAATAGCGGCGATTACGGCCAACTTGATGGACAGTGTTGCAGTGAGAAAATTGAAAGACAAATTCAAACAAAAGAAAAGGGTAGCTTAGGTCGTGTTTAAGATTTTAGATTGGTATATCGGACGAACAATCATAGCCACGAGCACCTTGGTACTGATTACTTTTGTCGGTTTGTCTGGAATTATCAAATACGTTGAACAGCTGCGTAAAGTTGGCGAAGGGACGTATGACTTACTTCAGGCGCTGATTTTCGTCGTGCTTAGTGTGCCTCGTGATATTGAAATGTTCTTCCCGATGGCTGCGTTACTCGGTGCTTTGATTGGTTTAGGCGCTTTAGCTGCAAGTTCGGAGCTTGTGGTTATGCAAGCGGCGGGTTTCTCGAAACTGGATATCGGTTTATCAGTGCTTAAGACTGCTGTCCCTCTGATGATCATTATTACTCTTTTAGGGGAGTGGGGAGCTCCACAAGCGCAGAAAATGGCTCGTGATTTGCGCTCTTTTGCAACGTCAGGTGGACAGATTTTATCTGTTCGCACGGGGGTTTGGGCCAGAGATGCCAACGATTTTATCTTTATCGGTAAGATCAATGACAACCGACTTTACGCTATGAACATTTGGCGTTTTGATGAGAACAAGCAATTGCGTCAGGTATATAACGCAAAGCAAGTGGACTATATTGGTGAAAATAACTGGTTAATGAAAGATGTTGTAGTGACAGATATGAATGACGACATCGTAATTTCAAAACATTCATTGCCAGAATACCGCTGGAAAACAGCTTTAGCACCGGATAAGTTGGCTGTGGTGACGGTAAAACCAGAAGAGTTAGCGTTAAGTGGGCTTTATGATTATGTTCACTACCTTAAAGCATCAGAACAAGACTCATCCCGTTATGAGCTGGCGTTCTGGCGTAAGATTTCTCAGCCGTTTTCTATTGCAGTAATGATGCTGATGGCGCTCTCATTTATTTTTGGTCCATTACGAAGTGTGACAATGGGGGCTCGAATTTTGTCTGGCGTAATTGCAGGTTTCACCTTCTATATTTCCAGCGAATTCTTTGGACCTCTGAGCTTGGTTTACCACATACCGCCTGTGTTTGGCGCTATAGCTCCAAGTTTGGTTTTCTTAACCATTGCTCTGTTGTTGTTAAGAAGAAAACTCTAAATAAAAAAGGAAGACTTAGCCTTCCTTTTTTATTGTCTGTATATCGTGAATTGGTATTAGCGAACCTTTGGCAGCACGACCACTTCAGTTTTTGCCCACATATCTTGAAAACTGCGTTTCTGAGGATCAATTAAAACTGTTAGATTGCCTAAGCCAAAACATGCAGTCGCCAGTCTAATTAGCGCCTGTGTAACTGTGATTCTATTGCCGTCGGTATTGCGAACAACAATTTTCCAAGCTCTCATTCCGAGTGTTTGTCCTGCTCGTGTCCAAAAATAAACAAAGAAAGATACCCAAGCTAGCGCAAGGTAGAGCGTGTAAACAGGGCTCCAAATAGGGTGGCCTGTTAATAGGTCACTGGCGTCTTGATAGGGGGCGTAGCTGACTAAACCAGCAGCAACCAAAGCTTCCATTAATGCCACGACAACGCCACCAGCTATCATCAGAATGGCCAGTACGATCAACGAATCATAAATTAAAGCGCCTAAACGGCGAAAAAAGCCAGCGGGTGGCAAAGTAGTAGTATTCATAACGAACGAGTATTCCTTATTAGATGGCCGCAAGAATATAGGTTGCAACCTTAGCTGAAAAGAGAGCCAGTGCACAGGTTCAGTTTTTATGGCGAAATATTCAGCAAACGATTTTGTTTTCAATATATTGTTATTGCACCCGATAGTTTCTTCCGTATAATGCCAACCATCAAAGGCAATAGCCTAGATGCCGGTATGGTGAAATTGGTATACACGACGGATTCAAAATCCGTTGCCTTCGGGCGTGGCGGTTCAAGTCCGCCTACCGGTACCATATTTAAACGATAAAGCCTCGACGAAAGTCGGGGCTTTGTTGTATCTGCGTCAAGGGAAATGGCTTTCCTAGAAAATTATCCGCAACAGGCTAGGTGTTGGTGCATCTTCTTATTGGTATGCGTCAATATAGTGCACAATTCTCCTTCCTAATATTCAGTACTTACTCTAGGCCTTATTGGTTCTGGATTTGTGTTACTTGCCTACTTGGTCAGCTTTTTGCTTATTTGGGCTACAAAATAAAAAGTCGCTCACATAAGAAAGTTGTCTACAAGGAGAAAGTATGACGCTACCGATTATCGATATTTCCCCGCTTAATTCTGAAAATAGAAAAGATTGGCAACCAGTTATCCAACAGATAGATAGCGCTTGTCGTGAACTTGGCTTCTTCTATGTTGTTGGTCATGGTATCCCTCAGCAGCAGTTTGACCATATTCAATCGATGGCCAATTTATTGTTTAGCTTGCCAGAGGAAGAGAAGCAGAAGATTTCGATCGAGAAGAGCAATAACCATCGTGGGTGGGGGAGGTTGAGTGCTGAAAAGCTTGATCCCTTAGGTGAGCTGGATTGCAAAGAGTCATTTGATATGGCGCTAGACCTATCTCCTTATCATTCCCAAGTCCAGCGTTGCCCTAATTTATATGGACCGAACCAATACCCTAACATTGATGGATTCTCTCAGGCGGTTAGTCAACATTATTCTTTGACTCTCGATGTTGGTTTGAGAATCCTAAAAGCAATGGCAATAGCTTTGGGGGAAGATGAGAACTTCTTTGCCAAAAGCTTTACTCTGCCGATTTCTGTTCTGCGTATGTTGAGCTATCCAAGTCAATCTAAAGAGACAAATGGTGCGGGTGCTCATACTGATTACGGTTGTATTACTCTGCTATACCAAGATCAGAGTGGCGGATTGCAGGTTCTGAATAAACAAGATGAGTGGATGGATGCCACTCCAATTGATGGGGCGTTTGTCGTGAACATCGGAGATTTAATGCAGCGCTGGACAAATGACATCTATCGCTCAACCAAACACAGAGTGGCAAGCCCAACATCGGGTAAATCTCGTTTTTCTATGCCTTTCTTTGTTGAACCGGATTTTGATACTCCTGTAGAGACCCTAGCTTCGTGTCTTGAAGAGAAACAAGGTAAAGGTGGCTACCCATTAATTACAGCAGGTGATTGGATTCTTTCTCGTTTCGAAGATACATATTCTTACCGACGTGAAGAAGAAAAAGAAGCAACGGTTTAGTGTTAGATAATCAGACGGCTATATAAGGCGAGTGGCTAACGATGTGGCTGTTCGCTTAACTTCTTCTATTTTTACGTCTCAACTCTCATTTATGTTATGACATTACTCAATGTAATTCGTTGAATATATGTCGAGATAATCAACTTTTGTTACTATGCGGCTTGCTTTTAACTTTGGATAGAGCAGGTGATAATGTCACCTTCATCTTCTAGAATGATAACTAAAGATAGGATCAGAGGTTTTAGTAAATTGTGGCGAGTATAAAAATTACTGTCGATAGATTACAACCGGGGTTACATATACGCTTGCCAGTAAAGTGGAACGAGCATCCATTCTTATTTAATAGTTTTAAGATTAAAGACCAAGAACAAATCCGTTTGATTAAACACTTGGGTATACAGCATGTGTTTCTCAATCCAGGTCAAAGTGACACTCAACCCCTTCCACCTGTAACGAATACTAATCCCGTTGATGAGCAAGAAAATGAAGTGGAAAGCGATATCAACAATGAAGCGGATAAGTTATGGCAGGAAAAACAAAACAGAATTGAAAAACTTAGTGCCTATCGTCGTCGGGTGATCAGTTGCGAAAAAGAATTCGAGCGTTCTCTTGCTCGTATGCGTGCGGTAATGAACAAGATTCGTAGTCGACCAATGGACGCCGTCGATGAGGCCGCTCAGTTGGTCGATGATATTGTTGATAAGCTACTTAGTGATGATAGCGTCACTCTGCATCTGATGAATGGTAAAAGTGAGTTTGAAGACATTTACTTCCATTCGTTAAACGTATCAGTCATAGCTATGATGATAGGTCGAGCAAAAGGTTATCCAGCCGAGACAATAAAAGAGATCGCTTTTGCTTCTCTCTTTCACGACATCGGTAAAATCCGAATTCCTACAGCTATCGTGCGTAAGCAGACGCCTTTAACGGAACCAGAGAGAAATTACCTAAAAATGCACACCAAGTACGGATTGGAAATCTCGCAGAACATTAAAGAGTTTCCTGATAGTGCGAGAAGAGTAATTGAACAACATCACGAGCTGCTTGATGGTTCCGGTTACCCTCAAGGTTTGAAAGGTGATGAAATTGACGAGTTGGCTCAAGTTATCGCAGTGGCAAATGCATTTGATAATTTATGTCACCCGAACGTTCCAAGTGAGCAAAAAATCCCTTACGTCGCTCTTTCTCATCTATATAAGAACTGTAAGCACATTTATAACAATGAAAACTTGAACATTTTAGTTAAGTTCATGGGGGTGTTTCCGCCGGGGACAGTTGTGCAGTTGTCTAATGATATGGTTGGTCTGGTAATTTCGGTGAATGCGAACAGCCTTTTATATCCCAATGTCCTTATTTACGATCCATCTGTGCCTAGAACTCAGGCTCCTATTATCGACTTAGCTGATAAAGATATAAAAATCGTTAATGCTATTCTGCCTCATAAACTTCCAGATAAAGTGAGGGAGTACTTAAACCCACGCTCAAGGATCTCTTACTTCTTTGATAGCGAAGAATAGTTATCCACAGCATTTTGTGAGTAACCTGTTCCTTTCTTGAGGGTGAAGAGTACATAAAATGACGTTCGTTGTTTATTTAAACAAACGAACGTTTTTTTTAAATAATTTCACCTTTTTCGCTTGCTAAGTTTATCCATCTCCCTATAATGCCGCCTCACTGACACGGCAGACGTCGCAAGGCTTCAGCAGGTGTTAGTAGAGGATAAGACTTCTAAAAAAGAAAAATTGAAAAAGTGTTTGACACTGACAGTTATCTCGCTAGAATGCACCTCCGCTTCGAGAAGAAACCTTCGACAAGCAAAGCTCTTTAACAATTTAAACCTATCAATCTGTGTGGGCACTCGTTGATGAAAATCAAAGTTAAGTCTTTGTTCTCGTAACAAAGCAACTTAGGTTTCAATGAACTGAGTGACCAATTGAATCGTAAGATTCAGCACAGTCAATTCAACATTACTATGTAATGTATTCAGTATTCATTGAGCCGACAAAATCTTAAATTGAAGAGTTTGATCATGGCTCAGATTGAACGCTGGCGGCAGGCCTAACA